>JAGFIV010000011.1 GCA_024103275.1 Flavobacteriales bacterium | reverse complement strand
AACAGGCTACCTTGGCTCATGTGTTCGGCTCTTGGCGTAAGACACCTCGAACCTACACACCGAAGGGGGCGCGAGCCCCCTTCAACTTTTTCATGCCTTCATATCTTTCCCCGGACACCACTGATTGACAATTACAAGGAGCGGTAATACCGCTTGATCTTTTGTGCCATCAATTTCCTTCGTTCCATTAGGAAGTCATTGTAATCATTGACCTCCATCTCCATGATCGAAGCGGGAACGCAATTGGCCTCCAAATTCTTAAGAAGTTCTTCCTCCGAATCGATGCCACTTACCAAACGCCCGTTGCTCGCGATCTGTTCCCGAATAATGGCAAAGTATTCCTTCGGTGGCTTGTTGCCCACTTTAATGTTCACCTCCGACTGCATGTACACGTAGTTGGCGATCTGGTTGTATTGACCGCGCCCCATACCGTTCTTCTTCAAGTAATCCCGTGGGAAAAGGTGATGAATATCTCCTCGAAGTTCAATCAGGTCACCGACTTGCACGTCGCTGGACAAAAAGCCCTTGTCGTTGGCCTTGACTTGGGCGGCCAGGAAAACGTGGAAGTATGGGCTGCTCGCCACCGAGGTATCCAAGCTTTGAAGCAATGAGGCATTCCAGAACGCATCGGACAGCTCGCCTTCCTCCTTCTCGCTCAGGTACTCACCGATCGATCGCTGTGAAATCTGCCGGATGTCAATGTCGAAGGTGCTTTCAGGGGAACCGGAATAACGCCCAGTAAGCACCGAATACACGAACCAGCGCCGAACGTATTTCTCGATCTCCACGGTATTCACTCCTTGTTCGCGGAGCTTGAGGTATACGATGTAGGCAAAGTTGAGCGCGTTCATGGAACGGATCAGCTTCGGCGAAATGAAACCCGCCGACTTGATGATCATCAGGAAGCGCTTGAAGTTCGTCTCGTTGATGAATCCTTGCACACCTTCCCGCAATTGATTGAAAGACTCCGTGACAATGGACTCTTCGTACGACCGGGTCTCAAAGTTCCTTCCGGACAAGAGGCTCACCAGGTCGGAGAGCCTACCCCGATTGAACCTCGAAGTGAAGGCTACCCTGATCAGGTCGCTATAGGAAGGATTGTACAGGTCCTCATTCTCGTTCCGGAGCCAGGCCATGTTCCGGGCAAAGTCGGTCTTGGCAAACTCGGGATCGTGATCGACGATATTCTCATAGAACTCCGGAGCCACCGCCAAATGGCTGAAATAGTCGATCGCCTTGCGCAGCATGTTGCCGTTGTTTGCAGTGTCCGCCGCGATCTTGCTCATGGCAAAGTCCGCCTGACTGAGTACCACGCCCTGCGAGTTGATGCGGATGAAGATCTCCGTCACCGTTTCAATGTCCAGTTCCGGCACAAGTTCAATCATGCCGATCGGCTTCTTCGTGATGCTCATGAGCCTCGTGAAGGCCTTCTCCACCTGGCTTTCCTCCACCTCGGGATTCAATGCTGAATAGTCCCGTACCAGCTTTATCAGTCCCACCTTCCCCGAAAGCGCATCCGATATATCGTGCAGCCAGACCTTGTCTTTCAGGATGGCGGGGTTCTGCACCTCGAAGCGCTCCTCCACCGGATGGAACGCAATTTTGATCTTTATGCGCCGGTAATCCTTGTCCACCACGTATTGTCCCAGGATGGCCGCGGAAAGTGCGGTGATACGTTGCTGCCCATCGATCAGGACCTTCTTCCCCTCGCTGATTCTGCCGTCCTTCAAACGGACATTCGGATTGCGCCACGCGATGATGTATCCGATGGGAAAGCCTTGATATAGACTGTCCATCAGGTCGCGCACCTTGGAACTGCTCCACACGAACGGGCGTTGGATCTCCGGAATGGCGATTTCCCCCGAGGTCACCCAGGCAAGGACGGTTTCGACCAAGTGCTGATTGACGGAATATTTCTGCATGTCGGTATTCGATGTCTATGGCTTTCCCCACTGGGCTGCAAAATATGGGTGATCCTGTTCGAAGTGAAGTGACAAGTCCGACTGATGACCGATCACGACCTCGGCGTCACCACCCAGCGCACCTACACCGTCAAGCGCAGTGACAGCGACTTCTTTGGGGAGGAGTGACCGGCCACGCACCGCTGCCATCCACGGCTTGCAGGGAGGCCATGCCCGGCATTAACTTCGTTGCATGTCCACGGCAGACCTCTTGCTGAAGATCAACGCGCTCCCCTCCAACCTG
>JAGFIV010000073.1 GCA_024103275.1 Flavobacteriales bacterium | reverse complement strand
GCTTTGCGCCCACCGACCGTACGGTCACCTCCACCCAGGTACATGGTGCCACCTTCACGTGGAACGCGGGTGCCTCGCCCAATGTGGAGTGGATCGTGGTGGCCAACGGCGGCACGCCCGCGAGCCCCGTGCTGGCCACCGGCACCTCCACCACCGGCACGGCCACGGCCACTGGGCTCACCGCCAACACGCAATACTCGGCCTTCTTCCGCGGCCTTTGCGACGACCAAGGCACTGGTGACGACCCCAGCGCGTGGAGCGACCCGGGCTTGAACTTCCGTACCCAAGTAGGTTGCGGTGGGCCGTACAACATCTTCTACCGCCCCAGCGGCAACGTGGCCCCCTTCGATTCCGTGATGACGATCTGCCCGGACAATGCGGGTGACGTGGTCACCTATACCGTGAACGGGCTCAATTTGGGAAGCCTATACCAAGGCACCGCACTGTTCGTGTACAACGGACCGGATGTGAATGCCGAGATGTTCAATTCCGGCCTGACCGGATACACCAGCGGCGCCAACAGCATCCCCGCCGGAGGCTACTACGGAAGCACGTACCTGTACTATCCGCCCTCCAACGGCAACATCAATAACCTGCCGGCACCGTTCACCAGCTCGCATGCCAGCGGCTGCCTTACCGTGAGGTTCCGTTCGGTGCAGATCGACACCTACTACAACAAGCCTGTGCTCGGCTCCGTGACCTGCGCGCCGGCACCGGCCTGCAGCACGCCGAATGCCGTGAGCTTCTCCGCCGTGGGCAGCAGCAATGCCACCGTGAGCTGGGGCAACACCTCGGAGCCCTGCGTGATCGAATACGGCCCCGCCGGATTCATCCCGGGCACCGGTGCCACCGCCGGCGCCGGCACCGTGGCCAGCACCAGCGCCACCTCGCCCTACACCATCACCGGCCTGAACCCCACCACCACCTATGAGGTGAGGATCCGCCAAGTGTGTTCCGGGCCCAGCTACTCGGCCAACAGCTTCTTCGCACGCTTCACTACCAGCATGGACTGCAGCACCGCCCAAGTGCTTGCCTGCGGCGAATACGTGGATGACGCCAATGCCCCCGAAGCATACACCATGGGCGTGTCCGCCTACGACGGCGACAAGTACACCAATGCCGTCACCTGCTTCAGCGGCTCCGCCGCAGAGGGTAACGGACCCGAGCGCCTTTACCGCTTCACCGCCACACAGGCAGGCACCTACGCCATTCAAGCCGGAACCTCCGACATGGGCGGAGCCAGCACCATCAAGTTCGTGATGGCACCCGTGGAGGATGGTTGCGCCGCCAGCGCATTCACCTGCATCGGCAAGCCGGCGGCCAACGCCGGTGGCTTGTTGAACTTCACCGTATCCACGCCGGGTGACTACTACATCATGAGCGATGCGAACTACGGGGTGCACAAACGGCCCTTCACCCTGATGTGCCCCGGTATCCCGCCGTGCGTGCCCGCCCCCACCTTCCCGGCCAACGGCACCACCCTGGCGGTGAACACCACGCCCATCGCCTTCAGCTGGCCGGCCGCCTTCGGTGCAACCGGTTATGACGTGTACTTCAACGGCAGCTTGGTGGTGGCCAATTACCCCGGCACCAGCATCACCGATGGCTCCTACAATACGGCCAACATGCTCAATTGGCCCGGCGTGGACCTGGGCTCAACCTTGAGCTGGCACGTGGTACCCACGAACAGCTTCGGCACGGCCTCCTGCCCCACGACCTGGACCTTCAGCATTGGTGGCAACGGAGCCTCCAACGCCATTCCGCTGACCGATGGCATCGCCGTTGCCGGCAACACCTCCGCAACGAACGGGTACAGCAGTTTGAACGGCTCCTTCTGGGGCAATGACAGCTGGTCCTCATTCACCGCATCGGATTGTGCCGACAGCGCCGTGGTGAACCTTTGCCTGCCTGCCAACGAGCCCGCCAACTACGTGGCCCTGCAGATCATCCGGGCTTCGGACAACGCCGTGGTCTTCCCACCGGCCGATGACCCCGGCTATTACGCTTATGTAGCCAGCGGAGCCTGTTTCCAGTACGAGTGGTTCAACGATGATCCCGAGGTCTGGAACTGGGTAAATGAAACGCCCAAGATCAAGGTGGACATCGGCGAGACCTACTACGTGATCGCCGACGGGTACAACTCCGGCTACAACTTCACCGTGGGGTACAACGAGATCTCCAACTCGCCCGACAGCGATGAGGACGGAATCCCCGACTGCGCGGACAACTGCCCCTTCATGCCTGGCGTGGTGGGTGATGTGTGCGATGCCGGCCCCGGGTTCGCCACGGGCCGCATCAGCAGCGACTGCGAGTGTGTGGGCGGAAACATGGCGGTGATCAGCATCACCACCGATGGCAACCCCGACCAGATCACTTGGCAGATCACCAATGAGACCAGCTTGGTGGTGGCCTCCGGTGGACCTGCCGCAGCCCAAGCCAACACCACGGTGAATGAAACGGTGTTCCTGGCCGGAAGCTGCTACGGCTTCCAGTTGATGGACAGCTTCGGTGACGGCATCGTGAACGGCGGATGGGAACTGCGCACCACGAACGGCAAGGTGATCCTGCGCGACAGCTTCAACGGTGGAAGCGCTTCGCCCGCCAACCCGGCACAAAGCCCCAGCTACGGCAGCAGCCACAGCTTCTGCCTGCCCCTGGCGGCGCCGGACGTACACCCGGCGGAGTGCGGCGTGTTCGACAACCGTTCGGACAACAAGGTGTTCGCCAACAAGGTGGCGGGCACCAACTACCAAGGCGGGACGCTGAACTACCAGTTCGAGTTCTCCGACCCGGACTCGGGGTACGTCCGCCGGATCAAGAAGCCGCGGAACTACGTGGTGTTCAGCGAGCTGAACCCCGGCCCGCTGAAGGGCGGCAAGCACTACTTCACGCGGGTGCGCACGGACAAGGCGGGCCCGGTGGCCGATGCCCACTGGGGCGCGGGCTGCGAGATGGGCCTGGGCACCACGGTGAACTGCACGCAGCTGATCGAGGCCCCCACGTACGGGCACTCCTGCAACGAGGTGCGCCGCTACGGCCCCAGCAGCTTCATCTATGCGCAACCGGTGTTCGGCGCCACGCAGTACGAGTTCCGGATCTTCAACACGGGTGAGGGCTACGACGAGACCTACGTGCGCAACACGTACATCCTGGAGCTGAACGGCTTTGCCAACCCGCTCCAGGACGGCTTCAGCTACCAGGTGCAGGTGCGGGCCAGGGTGAGCGACACCTGGGGCAGCTACTGCGGCACGTGCTCGATCACGATCAACAACGACCAGCAGATCCTGCAGAACAGCCTGGTGCAGGTGTCCGGCGAAGCCACGCTGTGGCCGAACCCGGCACGCGACGGGCAGGTGTACCTGAACATCGACGGCATCGAGGCGGCCACGCAGCAGATCACCGTTGACGTCAAGGACATCTACGGCCAGCAGGTGTACGGCCAGGCGTTCGGCAACAGCGGGGAGCGCTTCAGCACCGTGCTGAACCTGCCGGC
>JAGFIV010000095.1 GCA_024103275.1 Flavobacteriales bacterium | reverse complement strand
CCCTCCCCGTGCAGGCCCAGAAGCGCAACTTCAACTGGGTGTACGGCTCGGGGATCTGGTTGCATTTCACGCCGGACAGCCTGAAGGCGCTGATGGTATTGGACATGCCGCCGGTCTCGGCGCGCAGCGCCAGCATCAGCGACACCACGGGGCAGTTCGTGCTGGTGGCCGACGACCACGGCATCCGCAATGCGCTGCTCGATCCCGTGGCGGGTGGCACGGTGGCAGAGCTGGACTGGAGCGTTCCCGCAGGCAACTACCTGGTGCTGCCGTTGCCGGGGAATCCGGGGCACTATGGGGTGTTCATCAACGAGCTGCCGCCCAACGCCCGGGCAGGGATGGTGGAGGTGGACATGACGGCCAATGGGGGCGCGGGCACCGTTGTGGGCGTTACGCAATGGTACATGCAGGGGGGCACGGCCAAGCTGGCGGCCACCACCGATGCTGATGACGAAGGATACTGGGTGTTGCACCATGCCGAGGACGACGATGCGTTCCATGCCTTTCACCTGGGGCCGGAGGGGCTATCGCCTTCGGGGGTGGTCTCGCATGCCGGACCGGTATATGTGGCCGCGGACACGGTGGTGTACACGGCCACGGACAGCATCCGGTACAATTTCTTTCGGCGGGGCATGATGAACTTCAATTTCCAAGGTGACCTGCTGGCAACGATCGTGAACAACGCGGCGATGGACAGTACGCGGCTGGAGCTGTTCCATTTCAACCGGGCAACGGGAGGCGTTACCCATTGGACCGGGGTGGAAGGGCGTTTCCTTGCCGGACCGCCTGTACCCGCCTACTGCTCCCCGGCCCACGTGCTGAACCAGCCGTTCTTCCGGGGGGTGGATTTTGAACCAAGCGGCCGGTACATGTACGTGGGCTTGAGCGATTCGCTGGGTTCCGATCGGAGCAGCTGGCTCGTGAAATTTGATCTGGAGGCCCTCTCCGATAGCGTGGCCGGTTCAGCCAGCTGCCTGATTAGTGGTACTGGGGGGTACTACCCCTACCCGATGTATGACAACCTGTACGGGCCAACCTTGGCCTGCGCCCCCCTGGGCCATGTGTACCCTCAACATTATGATCTGGGGGAGGGGTATGTGTTGTACAGGATGCTGGACGGAGTTCTTGACTCCATGCTGGGGGTCGGCTTATGGGGATTTCAGGTGGGCGGTCCGGTGGATGTTGGTACCGCGCTGCCTGATCTCATTGTTCCAAGGGCACCTGCGGGTTTTCCCGCGCCGAGCAAGCGGTACCACGATGAGCGGCTGTCCACGGGGCTTGGGGACCTCCCCCGGCCCGCCGTGGCCGGCGTGTACCCCAACCCGATGGGCAATCGGGCCGTGCTGGAGATTGATCGGGCGGCCCGCCCGCAAGAGGTGGTTTGGCGCAACGTGCTGGGCCAGGTGTTGCGGCGGGACCCGGTAGGGCGGCTGGGGCCGTCGTTCGTGCTGGAACGCCGCGGCCTGCCCAACGGACTCTACCTCGTGGAGGTGCTGGCCAAGGACCGCAGCCTGGGCGTGGTGAAAGTGGTGTGCGAGTAGTAGCCCAGGTCACGCCAGGCCTCACCGGCGGTCTTCAGGTCGGCCATGCGGCAAAGGTCGCGGTCGCACCCGCGCTGTCCAAGCCGTCATCATTCCGGTCGGCCGGGACCGCCGGGCCGCCGGTCCTTGCGCTCGTCGCGGATGTGGCGGAAGACCTCACGCGTGAAATCCCGTTCGGCACGGCCCAGGAACAAGGTCTTCTTGGCGCCCACGGCATCGCGCAGCCGGCCCATGTATTTGGTCCAGGTCTCGGTCTCCTTCCGTCGCTTTTCCATTTCCTCGGCCAGCATGGGCGCGGCTTGTTCGTCCGTCAGGGTGGCCATGTCCGGCCGTTGGCGGCGGCTTTCGCCGATGGATCCGCGGATCGCCTTCATCTCCGCCTCGTACTCGTTGTAGATGGGCCAGAACACCTGGGCTTCCGCGGGTGTGAGCTGCAGGCGCTGGGTGATGAAGGCGACTTTCTGGGCCTTGATCTCGGCCATGCGCTCAGGGGGCGGGCCTTGGATGTCCTCGTTTTGGGCACTGGCGATCAGTGCGACGCCCAGGGCGAAGGGGAGCAGGATGTTTCGTTTCATTGGAGTTGCATGTAGTCGAGCAGTTCGTGGAGGTCGATCTCTTCTTGGTCGATGTAGGCCAAGGCTTCTTCCTCGGTGAGGTGGACGTGGATGCTGTCCCATTCCGCGGAGGACAGGTCGAGGTCGTCCAGATTGGCGAACGGGGCGTAGGCCTCGAACTCCGTTTCGCTGAGCACGGGCACTTCCGCGGGTTGGTGCAGTTGCACCGGCGGCCGCGCCAGCCACCAGACGGCCGCGGCCACCACGGCCAAGGCGGGCAGGGCCCACAGGGCCTTGGCAGGCCGGAAGGAACCGGCCCGTTCCCGGGAAGTGAATGTGCGTCCCGTACCGGTGCCGGCACTCGCCCGCTCGGTGATGCGGTGCGGCAGGTGCTCAAAGTAGCCTTCGGGCACCTTGAACGGGTCCACCTTGCCCAGCGCGTGCAACCGCGGTGCGTGCTGTTGCAGTTCCTCGTTGTGGTCCAGGGGTTCCATGGTCAGGCAGAGGTTTGATGCTTGGGGCGTGCAATGGTTTGATCGGATGCGGTGAGCTCCTGCTCGATCTTCTTCACGGCGATGTGGAAGCTGGCCTTCAGCGCGCCTTCACTGGTGCCCGTCACGCGGCTCATCTCGCTGTATTTCATGCCGTCGAAGTATTTCATGGTGAACACGGCTCGTTGCTTGGGCGGCAGGTTCATCACCGCGCGCTGGAGCTTCTGCTGGACGGCATCACCGCTGAAGTGTTCCTCCGAGGCGAGCGTGACGGTCAGTTGCCGCGCCAGCCTGCGCTCGTTGAACAGGGAACGGCGCTTCAGCCTTCGCAGGTGGGAGATGCTTTCGTTGTGGGCCACGCGGAAGAGCCAGGTGTCCAGCCGGGCCTCGCCCCGGAAGTTTTCCAGCCCCGTCCAGGCCTTGAGGAACACATCCTGCAGGATGTCCTCGGTCTCCGCCGGGTCGGTGACCATGCGGCGGATGAAGGCGTAGAGCCGGCGTTGGTGCAGCCGCACGATCTGGTTGAAGGCGTAGTGGCGGCTTTCCTCCTTGCGGAAGAGCGCCAACAGTTCCCCGTCGTCAAGCGTGTTCATGTGCTGGGGGCCGGCCATGAACGGTGAAGGGGGCTATTTCCGTGCGATGGCCCGCTTGGCGGCCTTCACCACGTCCGGGGTGTCCAGGCCGTACTTGGTCAACAGCTCGTCCGGTGTGCCGCTCTCCCCGAAGCTGTCGTTCACCGCCACGTATTCCTGCGGTGTGGGCTTCACGCGCGCCAGCAATTGCGCGATGCTGTCGCCCAGGCCGCCGTACCGGTTGTGTTCCTCGCAGCTCACCGCGCATCGCGTCTTGCTTACGGAACGAAGGACGGCCTCCTCGTCCAAGGGTTTAATGGTGTGCACGTTCACCACCTCGGCACTGATGCCTTCCTTCTCCAGCTCGGCAGCGGCCTGCAAGGCTTTCCACACCAGGTGCCCGCAGGCGAAGAGGCTCACGTCGGTGCCTTCGCTCAGCACCTGGGCCTTGCCGATCTCGAAGGGCATGTCCGCCGGGATGAACACCGGCCACTTCGGGCGACCGAAGCGCAAGTACACCGGCCCCTCGTGGTCGGCCACGGCGATGGTGGCCTGCTTGGTCTGGTTGAAGTCACAAGGTACGATCACCGCCATGCCCGGCAGCATCTTCATCAGGCCGATGTCCTCCAGCGATTGGTGGGTGGCGCCGTCCTCGCCCAAGGTGAGGCCCGCATGGCTGGCGCAGATCTTCACGTTCTTGCCGGAGTAGGCGATGCTCTGCCGCACCTGGTCGTACACGCGCGCCGTGCTGAAGTTGGCGAAGGTGCCGGTGTAGGGGATCTTGCCGCCGATGGTCATCCCCGCCGCCATGCCCATCATGTTGGCCTCGGCGATGCCCACTTGGAAGAAGCGTTCCGGAAAGGCCTTGGCGAAGGCGTCCATCTTCAGCGAGCCGGTGAGGTCGGCGCACAGCGCCACCACGCGGTCATCGGCCTTGCCAATCTCCAGCAAGCCTTCGCCGAAGCCGCTGCGGGTGTCCTTTTTGTCGAGTACGGGGTAGGAGGTCATTTGAAAGCTGAAAGCTGAAAGTTGAAAGCTGAATGTGGAAACGGTTGGGGTGTCAGAGGTCGATGTTGGTCATTCTGCCGCCAATGACGGTGAAGTCCTTGACGACGGAGAAGGCTGTTTCGCGGGCATCGGCAGGGCGCTGGATCACGCGGTAGTCACCCGGTTGCAGCTTGAACTGGTTGCGTGGCTGGCGCGGGTCCAGGTCCACCACCCATTCCAGCTCGTTGCCCCTCTTCAGGAAGATGCCCCCCGGACCGGCCTTGGCGGCGATGATGTTCACCACCCCGCTGCGGGGGATCCCCACCGGCGTGGTCTGGCCCTGGCGGATCACCACGTCGGGCACCAGGACCCGGGGCAGGGTGAGCACCTCCAGGTCGTAGGTGCCGGTGCGGTACAGCTGGCTGGTATTCATGGGCTGGGCGTTCAGTGTGGTGCCCTCTCCCTTCCGGCGCACGATGCAGATGGCGGGGATCTCCGCCGTCACGGCGCCCTCTGTGCGCAGCTCCAAGGTGCCTTGCCCCGCCACCAGGGCGATGATGTTGTTGCGTCCCGGCTCGATGGCGACGTTCTCCTTCACGCTGGGCGGCACCGTGTGCGCCACGATGCGGTAGGTGTACACCGGGTCGATGTTCAACGTGTCGGGAACGCCGCGCAGGTTCATCGTGTGCACGAAATTGTACCGCGCCGTGCCGGTGCGCTGGTCGTAGAAGGTCACGGGCACGTCGGTCTCGGTGGGCTTGCTGTCGTCGGTGAGCAGCAACAGCTGGGTGGTGGTGTTGCTCAATGCCTGTTCCACCACCACGCGCATGGCGCGGTCGAAGTTCTCCGGCGTGTCGGCATCGAAGTAGTTGCCCACGCACTTCAGGTTGTACTGGCTGGCCTCATCGATGCCGATGCCGATGACGAAGGGCTTGAGGATGATGCCCTTGGCCTGCAGCGCGCGGCTCACCGCGCAGGGGTCCTCGTCGCACGCCTCGATGCCGTCCGTGATCAGGATGATGACGTTGCGCGACTTGCTGTCCGGGAAATCACCCGCCGCCTTCTCCAGCGAACGGGCGATCGGGGTGGTGCCCAGGCAGCGCACCTCGTTCATCTTGTTGCGGATGGCCTGTGCCGTGTTCTTGCCGAAGGGCACCTCCAGCTTGGTGTCGTCGCAGTCCTGCTTGCCCGGCTCGATGCGCGTCTGGTGGCCGTACACGCGCAGGGCCAGCTCCACGTTGGCCAGCGGCTCCAAGGATTTGAGCGACTCGGTGAGCACGCGCCGGGCCACGGTGATCCGCGGCTCGTTGCCCCAAAATGCGTTCATGCTGTTGCTGGCGTCCAGCACGAAGAGGATCCGCGTGAGCTGCGGTTTCCCTTGCTGTGCCTGCTGGCCGAACGACGGCTTCGGCATGGCCAGGGATGCCGCCAGCACGGCCGCCAGCACCGGCAACGGGAGGAGGGGACGAACGGCGATCATGGTTTCCGCAGGGTGATAACGCGGGGGGACGCAAAACCGTGCCGCTTTTCCATGGCCTCCTGCGTATGGTCAGTAATCGCCCAAGGTCTCCGGCAGCTGCTTCAAGGCCAGGTTGAGCTGCTCGTCGCTCGGCGCGATGCCGTGCCATTTGTGGGAGCCTTCCATGAAATCCACGCCCTTGCCCATTTCGGTGCGCATCAGGATCATCACGGGCTTGCCGTGGCCGGTGCGCCGCTTGGCCTCCTCCAGGCCGTTGAGCACGCCGGGCATGTCGTTGCCGGGCATCTCCATCACGTCCCAGCCGAAGGCGACCCACTTGGCGCGCAGGTCCCCCAAGGGCATCACGTCATCCACGTCGCCATCGATCTGGCGGCCGTTGTAATCGATGGTGGAGATCAGGTTGTCCACCTTCTTGGCGGCCGCGGCCATGGCGGCCTCCCAGATCTGGCCTTCCTGCAGCTCGCCGTCGCCGTGCAGGGTATACACCAGCGTGGGGTCGCCGTTGAGCTTCTTGGCCAGCGCCGCGCCGACGGCGACGCTGAGCCCCTGGCCCAGGGAGCCGCTGGCCACGCGTACACCGGGCAGGCCCTCGTGCGTGGTGGGGTGCCCTTGCAGCCGGGAATTCAAGCGCCGGAAGGTCTTCAGCTCGTCCACGGGGAAGTAGCCGCTGCGTGCCAGCACACTGTAGAAAACCGGGCTGATGTGGCCGTTGCTCAGGAAGAAAAGGTCCTCGCCGATGCCGTCCATGGTGAAGTTCTCCGGATCGTGGCGCATCGCGTGGAAGTACAGGGCTACCAGGAAATCGGTGCAGCCCAGTGAGCCGCCGGGGTGGCCGCTTTGCACGGCATGCACCATGCGCACGATGTCGCGGCGCACTTGGCTGGCGATGGAACGAAGCTTCTGGATGGAGGCTTGGCGGGCCTCGGCCTCTTGGATCGTGGTCATGAGCAAGCTTTCGGACTGGAGGTGGCGCGAAGGTATCCCGTCGACGTGTGCTCCCCCGGTGAACGTGGATAAGTCATGGGATTTGTGGGATCTTGGGGGTCGGGTGGGGGTCGGGTGGGGGATGGGCTCAGGGGCTCGGGTGTCAATTTGCCAATTTGCCAATTCGCCAATTTGCCAATTCGCCAATTTGCCAAAGGGCAATTTGCAAACGGGGCAATTCGCCAAAGGGGCAATTTGCCAAGGGGTCAATAGGACGCGAGGGGCTGCCGTGGCCGGTGCCAGGCTTGCCGGTCAGCCCTTGCGGAACAGCCTCTCCGGGTCCTCGAAGGCCTTGAACTCGATGGCGTTGCCGTCCGGATCCTCGATGAAGAAGCTGTGTTGCTCTCCGGGTTCACCCTTCATCACCACCTGCGGCTCGATGAAGAAGCGTACGCCCACCTTCTTGCACTTGTCGCGCATCTTGCGCCAATCGGCCAATTCGAGCACAACGCCCCAGTGGTCGCTGGGCACATGGCTTTGCGGATTGTAGGTGCGCACCGTGCGGGTGAGCATGGGCACCTGCTGGATGGTCAGTTGGTGGCCGAAGAAATCATAGTCCACCCACGTGTCGGCGCTGCGACCCTCCGCGCACCCCAACAGCCCCCCGTAGAAGGCCTTGGCCCGCTTGATGTCCGTGGTGGCAAAGGCGAGGTGGAAGCGGCCTTGTAGCATGGTGAGGGGGCTTGGGGTGAGGGGGATCGGATGATCAGAAAAAGAGATGATCGCACGATCGGAAAGTTAAATGATCGGATGATCCGACGGCTAAGGCAACGGGGGTGTTCGGAAAGTCGGGGTGGAACCGGCATTTGCTGCATGCTCCCAACTATCTGATTATCTGATTTTCTGATCTTCTGATTCTTCCCGATTCCCCATCCGCCCGGTCGTCACTCCTCGTCGTCGTCCTCGTCGTCGGCCGGGGGCGCATCGGCCTCCTCTTCTTCTTCCTCCTCCTCGGCACCCTCCAGGTCGTCGCTGCCCTCCATGTCTTCGGAGGACCCGCTGTCGTCCCCATCCTGCTCCAGGAACTCGTCCATTTCCTGGCGGCTTTCGGGGGTTAGTTTGATGAGGTACAGCACATCGGCCGTGCGCAGTTCGATCACGCGCAGGTTTTCACCCTTGGGGGTGCTCACCGTGCGGATGTGGTGGTTCTCAATGCCATCGGGATACTGCTCTTGAAGTTTTTCACGCAGTTCGTCCGTCAGGGTCTCAAAGGAGCGTATGCGGCGTTCCATGGGAGGTGTCACTGGTCGAGGAGGTATGCGAAGATCAGCGGGGCCACAATAGTAGCATCACTTTCGATCACGAACTTCGGGGTGTCCACATCCAGTTTTCCCCAGGTGATCTTTTCGTTGGGCACGGCCCCGCTGTAACTGCCGTAGCTGGTGGTGCTGTCGCTGATCTGGCAGAAGTAGCTCCAGAAGGGGGTGGGCCGCTGCAGGTCCTGCGCCATCATGGGCACCGCGCAAATGGGGAAGTCCCCGGCGATGCCGCCGCCGATCTGGAAGAAGCCCACGCCCTCGGTGCCGGCGTTGGCGGTGTACCAGTCGGCCAGGAAGATCATGTATTCGATGCCGCTCTTCATGATGCGGGGCTCGCATTCGCCCAGGATGCAGTGGGCCGCAAAGATGTTGCCCATGGTGCTGTCCTCCCAGCCCGGGCACACAATGGGGAGGTTCCGCTCGGCGGCGGCCAGCATCCAGCTGTCCTTGGGGTCGATCTGGTAATACGGCTTCAGCACACCGCTATTGAGCATCTCATAGAAAAGCTCGTGCGGGAAGCGGCGCTTGCCCGTGGCTTGCCCGGCCTTCCACAGTTTCACGGCGTGTTCCTCCAGGCGGCGGAAGGCTTCTTCCTCGGGGATGCACGTGTCGGTCACCCGGTTCATGCCGCGGTCGGCCAGGTCGCGCTCGTCCTGGGGGCCCAGGTCGCGGTAATGCGGCACCCGCTCGTAGTGGTCATGTGCCACCAGGTTCATCACGTCCTCCTCCAGGTTGGCGCCGGTGCAGCTGATGATGTCCACCATGCCTTTGCGGATCATCTCGGCCAGGCTCTTGCCCAGTTCCGCCGTGCTCATGGCACCGGCCAAGGAGATCAGCATTTTCTTGCCGCCGGCCTTGTGCGCCTTGTAGGCCTTGGCCGCGTCGACCAAGGTGGCGGCGTTGAAATGGAGGAAGTGTTTCTCGATGAAGTCCGAGATCGGACGGTTGTTGCTCATGGCGTATGTACTGGGGCGATCGTTTTTGGTTCGGGGCGAAAGTTATGGGCGTGCCCGGTATCGCGGATGGCGGCCCGGGACGATGGGCCAAAGGGGTGGTCAGCGTTCCCGGTTCTGCAGCGCGGGCTCCTCCATCTTGGTGTAACCCAGCAGCCCCAGCATCTGCCCGGAGCTTTGGATCTCGCTGAACACGCGGTCCGTGAGGGTGCCGTCGGGCAGGCGGTCGATCAATACGTACTTGGGCTTGGGGATCAGGCAGTGTTGGATGCCGCCGTAGCCGCCCAGCGTGTCCTGGTAGGCACCGGTGTTGAAGAAGCCGAGGTATTGCGGGCGGTCCTCCCGGTAGCGCGGCATGTAGATGGCGTTCACGTGCTGCTCGCTGTTGTAGTAGTCGTCGCTGTCGCAGGTCATCCCGCCCAGGAAGACGCGCTCGTATTCGTCCTGCCAGTTGTTGATGGGCAGCATGATGAAGCGCCGGTTGATGGCCCAGGAGTCCGGCAAGGTGGTCATGAAGCTGCCGTCGATCATGTTCCACCGTTCCTTTTCGTTCTGCTTCTTCTGGTTGAGGATGCTGAAGATGGTGGCCCCGCTGTCACCCACGGTGTAGCTGCCGAATTCGCTGTACAGGTTGGGTTCGTCCACGTCGTTCTCGTCGCAGATGTCCTTGATGCGGCCCACGATCTCGCCGATCATGTATTCCACGTCGAAATGGCGGTCCAGCCGGTTGTCGATCGGCAGGCCGCCCCCGATGTCCAGGGTGTCCAGCGTGGGGCACAGCTTCTTCAGGTCGCAGTATACGTTCACGCACTTGGTGAGTTCGTTCCAATAGTAGGCGCTGTCGCTGATGCCGGTATTGATGAAGAAGTGCATCAACTTGAGCCGGAACTTGCGCTGCTTGCCCACGTTGCGGATGTAGAAGGGGATGATGTCCTTGTAGCCGATGCCCAGGCGGCTGGTGTAGAACTCGAACTTCGGGGCCTCCTCGGCGGCGATGCGGATGCCGATGTCGCACGGCCCCTCGATCACCCCGTCCAGTGCCCACAGCTCGTTCATGTTGTCGATGATGGGCACCACGTTCACCCCGCTGTTGGCCAGCCGCCCGATGTTGCGGATGTACCGCTCGTCCTTGTACCCGTTGCACAGGATGATCGCGTTTCGCGGCATTTCGCCGCTGGCCATCAGCTGCTCGATGATGTCCACGTCGTAGGCGCTGCTGGTCTCCAGGCTCACGCCCTTCTTCAGCACTTCGCGGATCACGTAGCTGAACTGGTTGCTCTTGGTGCAGTAGAAGTAGTCGTAGGTGCCCTGGTAGCCGTGCTCCTTGAAGGCCGTGGCGAAATACCCCCGCGCCAGGTCCACCTTCTCGCCGATCTTAGGCAGGTACATGATCCGCAGCGGCGTGCCGTGCTTCTTGATGATGTCCATCAAGGGGAGGCCGTTCCAGGTCAACGTGTCCTTGTCGAACCCGAACTCCCGCTGCGGGAAGTCGAAGGTCTGTTCGATCAGGTCGATGTAGCGGGTCTTCATGCTTCGTGGAAAGCGGCGGGGGGTGTGGAAGGTTGTGGATGCATGCGCAGGGCGCGGCCGATCACGCCGCGATCCGCTGCCTGGGCGTGGTGTACGATCGGTGACCGATGGGGTGCGCGTGTCCGGACACGGAGGGCCCGGGGCCTGGATGCACGCGCGGGACCATCAACGGAAGGGGATGAGGGCGCCAAAGGAGACCATGACCCGTATTGATCCGGGGACGGCCCGGGCAACGGGTGCGCTGTAGCCGATGCGGGTGCTGAACGACATGTCCTTCGGGGTCGCAAAGTAATAACGCGGGAAGCGATGGGTGCAAGGGCTTCGCCTCTTTTGCCGGACCCGGCGGGACCGGGCCCCGAAGGGCGTACGGCAGCCCCGCTAGATCCACTCCTTCCGCCGGAACCACCATACCATGGCCAGCGTGATGGCCAGCATCAGGCACATGACCGCCGCATAGCCGTACCTCCATTGCAGCTCGGGCATATACGCGAAGTTCATGCCGTAGATGCCCACGATGAAGGTGAGCGGGATGAAGATGGTGCTGATCACGGTGAGGAGCTTCATCACCTGGCCCATGCGCATGTTGATGCCCGCGTGGTACGTGTTCTCCAGGTTGGCCAGTTGGTCGCGGAACATGGCGATGCTTTCGGCCAGGTACACCGTGTGGTCCTGCAAGTCGTTGATGTACCGCCGCGTGTTCTTGTCGATCAGCGTGCTGGCGATGATGTTCATGCGCCCCGCCAGCTCGCGCGTGGGGGTCACCTGGCGGCTGACCAGGATGAGCTTGCGGCGCAGGTCCTGCATGGCAGTGAGGTGTTCCGGCCGCGGGCGGTGGCTGATGCGCTCCTCCATCTCCTCGATCTGGTTGCCCAGCTCCTCCACGATGCTGAAGTAGTTGTCCACGATCACGTCCAACAGGGAGTACAGCAGGAAATCCGCGCCCTTTTTGCGCAGGCGGCCCACGTTGTTGCGCAGGCGCTCGCGCACCGGGTCCAGCACGTCGCCGGGCTCACCCTGGAAACTGATCACCAGCCCCTTGGCCAGCACAAAGCTGATCTGGTCCATGAGGATGTCGTCCGCGTCACCGTCTTCTTCGTCCTCGGGCCGTCCCAGCATCTTCATCACCACGAAAAGCTGGTCCTGGAACTCGTCGATGGTGGGCCGGTGGTCGGCGTTCAGCACATCCTCCAGCAGCAGTTGGTGCAGGCTGAAGCGCTCGCCGATGGTCCTCAGCGCACCCAGGTCGGCCAGGCCGGCCACGTCGATCCAAGTGACCGTGGCGGCCGGATCGCCCACCTCGATCGCGCCGGGCGCCACGCCGTCCCGCTCCGTGCAGCGGTCACCGTCGTACACGAACACGCGGATGGTGGTGGGCACCGCAGGCTCTTCGCTCACGGGCACCAGGGCACCCGGGGGCAGGCCGGTCTTTTCACTGCGCAGCTTGGCCATGTGCGGGGACGACGGGGCGTGTGGAATCGCCTTGCAGGGACCGCCGGATGGGCAGGGCGAACGGGATGCCCTGCTCCAGGAAATCCTCCAGCACGGCCTGGTTCAGGTCATAGTGCATGCGCCGGGCATCCACGGGGTCCTTGGCCCATACGTACATGCGCAGCGTGATGGCCCCTTCGTGGATCTTGACCAGCCGCACGGTGATGGGTTCCTCGGGGTTTTCCATGGAGGTGGCCACATCGGGGCTGACGATGCGCGAAGGGTGAAGCAAGGCCCGGTGTTGCATGAGCGCCATGGCCAGGTTGATATCGGCGTGCAGGGCGAGGTCGAACTCGATGAACTCGCAGGTCCGCTCGTCGCGGATGCTGCTGTTGACGATGCGGTCCTCGCTGAGGATGGAATTGGGGATCACCAGCCTGCGGTTCTCGAAGGTGAGGATGGTGGTGTGCCGCAGGTTGATGTCCTCCACCTGGCCGAACACGCCCACCTCGCCCGCCTGGATGAGGTCGCCGACGCGGAAGGGCTTGAAGGCCACGATGAACACGCCGCTGATGATGTCGCTGAGGGCCTTCTGCGCGGCGAAGCCGATGACCACCGCGAGGATGCCGGCCCCGGCGAACAGCGTGAACGCCAACGACCGCAGGGAAGGAATGACGTAGACGATGGCGATCAGCGCCAGGATCACCATCAGCGTGCGCACCGCGTTGCGGAAGAAGCGGTAGCGCGTCATCTCCTCACGCCCCTGTGCCTTAGCCTTCGCATAGCCGCGCCTCAAGGCCAGGTGGATCAAGCGTTCCACGAACCAGGCCGCGAAGAGGATCGCGACGATCTTCAGCACCAGCAGGAGGTCCATCCCCAAGCCGTGCATCAACTGGCCGATCTTGCTGCTGCCCTGCTCCATGCCACCGTTTGCAACGCGAACATAAAAGGGTGCTGCACCGGGAAATCCGGGGTGGACGGAAAGCGATCAACGATCCCGGGTGAAGAGAAAAAACTTGAAACAGGAAACCGGAAACTTGAAATCCACGGCCGCGGATGACAGCTCCGCCTGTGAGCCATGGCTGCGTGGCCCTCCCGCGAACTATAAACTACGAACTCCGAACTCCCCCCTCACGCATCCCCCAGCGAAGCCCGCAGCACCACCCCTCCGGCGATCTCCTTGGGCCCTTGCCCGTGGCGGAATACGCGCATGCCCCGTCCTTCCACGGTCACCCGGTCGCCGTCCACGTCCAGCAGGGTGCCCTCGCGCAGTGCCGCCACGACGCTCTTCGGGTTCAGCGCCAAGTATTCCGCCAAGCGCTGGTCGCGCGTCTCGCCGCCATGCCCTTCCAAGGTGGCATCGGTATAGTGGGGGTTGATCTGGAACGTGACCAGGCCCAGCGTGCGCATGGTGGGCACTTCGGTGACCGGCATGTCGTTGGTGGTCATCATCGTGGGGCCGGCCACGTTGCCGCCCGCGCTCCATCCCACGTACGGCAGGCCGCCCATCACGCGCACGCGGATGGCCCGCATCAGCTCGGTGTTGTAAAGCATGCGCACCAGCTGGAAGGTGTTGCCGCCGCCCACCATCACCGCATCCGCGTTCTTCAGCGCCTTCACCTTGTCTTCCTCGGCATGCAGGCTGAAGAGCTCGTGCCCCATCGGGGCCAGCACGGCACGCACCCGCTCGGCATAGTCATCGTAGCTGACGGTGATGGCGGCAAAGGGCACGAAAGCGACCCGCTTGCCGGTGCCCAGGAACCGTTCCAAATGCTCCTGCGGCCAGCCCAGGAAAGGGCCGCCCGGCATGGTGGAATTGGACAATAGCAGCAAGCGCATGGCCACGGAACGGGCGGCAAGGTAATCAGCGCGCGAACGGGCAACAACCTTCAGGGATGCCCAGGCCGCATCATCGCGTATGGTTTCTTTGCACCCTGAAACAGGGGCGGATGGCGGTGGAAGGCAAGCTTTGGAACCGGAATTTCATCGTGGCCAGCCTCAGCTACTTCCTGGTGGCCTGCGCCTTCAGCCTGCTGATGCCCACCATCCCCATCTTCCTGTCCAAGGAACTGGGGGTGGAGCCCACGCGCATCGGCGTGGTCCTTTCCTCTTACGTGCTGGCCCTGTTGCTCGTCCGCCCCTTCAGCGGCTACTTGGTGGACACCTTCCCGCGCAAGCGCATGCTGTTGCTGGCCACCCTGTTGTTCGTGCTGGCCTTCATCGGCTACTACTTCGCCATCACCGTTGCGTTCTTCATCCTCCTCCGCTTCGTCCACGGGCTGTTCTGGGGCCTTTCCACCGTATCGTCCAACACGGTGGCCATCGACATCATCCCGCCGGCCCGCCGCGCCGAGGGGATCGGCTATTTCGGCGTGAGCATGAACCTGGCCATGGCCCTGGCCCCCTATTTGGGCGTGACCATCTACGATGCACATGGCTTCCACATCCTGGTGACCGCGGCCCTGGCCATGGGCCTGCTTTCGGTGGCCGCCATCCTCTTCATCCGCGTGCCCGAACGCCCATGCCCGGTGGAGCATGCCCCCATCTCGCTGGACCGCTTCATCCTGGTGAAGGCCCTGCCGATCCTGTTCAACCAGCTCTTCGTGGCCTTCGGATGGGGCACCTTGGTGGCCTTCGCCGTCCTGTACGCCGGGGAGATCGGCATCCACAATCCCGGAATCTTCTTCCTGTTCCTCGCCGGCGGTGTCGTCCTCTCGCGCGTCACCTCGGGCCGGTTGGTGGACAGGGGCCATCTGCACGTCCTCATGGTGGCGGCCATGGCGGCCATCACCGCCGGGTTTCTTGCCTTCGGCCTCTTCCGGGACATCCGCTGGTTCTGCTTCTCCGCCGGGCTCATCGGGCTGGGATACGGCACCCTGTTCCCCGCGCTCCAGACCATCTACGTCAACATGGCGCCTGCCTCCCAGCGCGGCACGGCCAATTCCACCTACCTCACCGGCTTCGACCTGGGCATCGGCACGGGCATGCTCGCCGGGGCCTGGGTGGCCGACCAGTATGGCTTTGCGCACATGTACATCGGCACCGGCCTGCTGGCCTTGGCGGCCTTGCTGATCTACTGGTTCAATTCGCGGCGCGTGTTCGAGAAGCACCGGCTGGACCGCCCGGCATCCGCGGAAGCCGCCCCGGCCGCGAACGGGCCCGGTTGAGGACAGCGGCGCGGCCATGGCCCGACCTAATTCCTGCGCGGCCCGGCCAGGAAGCTGCGCTCGTAAAGGCCGATCCAATCCTTCACGCTCATCTTCCGCATCAAATGGCCGATGAGCGCATAGGGGATGTCGTCCATCTTCCTGAAGCGGATGCAGCTCTTGCCCATGTCCAGCTTCTGCTTGCAGTGCTTGGGGTATTCGCCGGTGAACCAATCCATCAAGGCCTTGTCCGCATACATGCCCATGTGGTAAAAGTTGATGGACTGCTTCTGCGAGGCGATGCCGGCGAAGGGCAGGGGCTCGCTGGGCTTGCAATGGTAGCCTGCGGGGTACAAGGCATGCGGCACCACGTAGCCCAACCCGCCATAGCTGATGGCCGCCTCAAATCCCTTGGGCAGGTTCCTTACGATGGTCGCGTGCAGCTTGTGGAAGGCCGCGGCCCGCTCCGCAGGGATGTTGGCGAGGATCTCTTCGACGGTGGTGCCGGTTGGTTTCATGGCTTGGTGGACGGTGGGTGGAACCCGGGTTACCGGTGGGTTTTTGCATAGCGGCTGCGTCCGGTCCCTTACGGTGTCCCCAGCACCTGCTCGATCTCGATGCGCCGCTCCTTCGCCGCGCCCACGCTGTACACGCTGTGGCGCAGGTCGTCCAGCCGGTCGCTTACGGAGGCGTCGGCGGTGCTCTTGCCATAGGGCTTGCGCACCAGGATGAGCCGCCCGCCGTTGGCCGCCGTGCCTTCCAGGTAGGGCAGGAGCTCGGCCCCTTCCGCCCGGCGCAGGTAATTCACCAGGCTTTCAATGCGCCTTAGGGAAAGGTTCTTGTTGTAATCGCTCTTGGCCAATGGACTGGCGTAACCGCGGATCACCAAGGTGATCTGTTGCCCTTCATCCAAAGCCTCGGCCAGCAACGCCATGAAGTCGTTGAGCTGCGCGTAGCCCGCTTCCACACGGTCGGCGAAGAAGGCATCGAATGCCGCACTACCGCCCGCGATGCTGCTCCAGGCCGAATCGTAGGTCGGCTTCAGGGCCTGGTAGCTGCGGAAGGTCTCGGCATAGTCCAGTGTGGTGGTGGTGTCCCAACTGCGCGGGTTGGGCTCGTCGTTGTGGAAGTACAGGCGGATGGGGAGCTTCTCGCGCAGCGAGGTGATGCGCTTGGCCGCCGCGACGGCCTTCACGGTGTCCTCGGCAATGATCGGTGGAGGCTCCTTGGCTTGGCCGGGATACCTGTACCGGTACAGGTCGTTGCAACACGTGCTGCCCTTCTCCGCGAACGATCCATCGCGGTTGCTGGTGAGCCAGCCGGACATGGAAACGGAGCTCACCACCGGGTAGAGGTCGTTGGCCGGGCTGTTGAAGGGTGGCCCCAAATTGATCGCGAGGCCGGGCCCGTCATCGGCGATGAAGCTCTTGAAAATGTCGTAGCCGCCCAGCCCGGGCAGGAAATCGCTGCTGAAGTAGAGCGTGTTGTCGGTGGCATCGAAATAGGGCGTCACCTCATTGCCGGGCGTGTTCACCGCAGCGCCGAACGGTTTCATATCGACCAGCTTGTTGCCGAGGAGCAGGCCGTGCCAGATGTCCATGCCGCCTTGCCCGCCCGGCATGTTGCTGGCGAAGAAGAGCATTTCCGCACCTTCGAAGGCGGCCACCATGGGCTGGGTTGCTGTGCTGCCCGGCACGCGCAGCACCGCGGTGCCCGTATCGTCCATGTGTTGCAGGTCCAGCGCATGGATGGCGAATTCGCCCGGGGCTTCCTCGCGGCTGAAGAAATACCAACGCCCGTCCAAGCTCCAGGTGCTGTTGGCGTTGTTGCGGCCGTTGTTCACGTTGGCCGGCAGCACCTCGGGTTCGGGCCATTTGCCGCCCGCCTCCTTCACCCTGAAGATCCTTGCCCGGTAATTCACGGTGTCCTTTACCTCGTCATCGGCGTTCAACTCCCCGCGCAACGAGGTGAAGTACAGCAGGCTGTCCGGCCCCCTGCGCGCACCGAATTCGCTGTCGAAGCTGTTCGCCGGCATCGGCAGGTGCTCAAGCACCACGAGGCTGTCATGCTCCGCCTCCTCCGCCAAACGGCAACCGGCGATGCCGTTCTCCGCGCGCCGCGCCGTCACCGAATGTTTGTCGCGTTCCTTCTGTTTCACCTTGGCCCAGGTCCGGGCGGCATCATCGTAGTGGCCGCTGCACATCTGCATTTCCGCCAGCCAGCGCGGGGCTTCCGGATAGCGCCGGCCGTGGTCCTTGCCTTGTACCTTGTCGTAGAAGCGCGCGGCCTCTCCATACTGGTTGCTCAGGCGGCACGCCTCGGCGTACTTCCACTGCGTGTCCATGATCCCCGGTTGCTCCTTCAGCGCCTCGCCGTAATAGCGCGATGCACCGTAGTGCTCGCCCATTGCCATGGCGCGGTCGCCCCAGGTGATGAACTGCGCCGCGCCCTGGGCCATGCCGCTTGACACGGCCACCAGGGCCAGCACCAGCATCGGTATCCGCAGGGTCCGCATTCGGGGTTTCTTCATAGCTGGTCCGGGCAGGCTTTGTAGCGCACCGGCACGGGCGGCCGCTTGCGGAATACACGGATGGCCGTCACCTCGATGCCGCCGCGGTTCCGGCTCGCGGGCTCCAGGCGGCTCAAGTTGATGTCGTAGCTGATGCCGATGGTCCAATCATCATGCTCGAGGCCGGCATACAGGTAGCCCGCATCCTTGGCCCGCATGAAGAGCCCGCCCTGCAGGGCCCGCACAAGCCCCCATTGGTCGAGCATGATGTAGCGCAGTACCATCCCCAGGTCCAGTTCGCGGAATTTGCCTTGGGACTGCCCTTGCAGCCGCGGCATCAGGTCCACCCTTTCGCCCACGGGGAATTGGCCGCCCGCGTGTACCACGCCCCGCATGTCCAAGGGAGAGGGCTCACCCTCGAACAGGGAAACGTCGGGCGTGGTCAGGTTGAAGAGTGCCAGTCCCGCGGTGAAGTTCCGGCGTTTCGCGGGCGCATGGCGGAACCCGATGCCGGCGTGCAGGTCGGCACGCGAGCGCGAGGTGCGCGGGAATTCCTCGCCGGTGCCGAGCATGGGGTCGTAGCTGAACCCGTTGTACTGCGCGTCGAAGCGCAACGCACCGTAATCGATGGCCGCATGGCTGTACCCGGCCTGCACACCGAGGATGATCCGGTCGGTCTTGCCGGCATCCAGCGCAAGGCCCCAGCTGGCGCCCAGGTCCGCGTGGAACGTGTTCAGCCGCGAGGTGCCCGCCCGGTCGTTGTACAACCAGGCCCCAACGCCCAGGCCCTCAACGCCGGCCACGCCGGCCGCATCGCCGCCCATGCCGAAGGTGCTGTAAGGCACCGTCACGCTCCGCCATTGCTGGCGGTAGATGGCCCCCAGCCGGTACTGCCCGTCGAACTGCCCGATATTGGCCGGTGACTGGGCGTAGGGTGCGTTGAAGAACTGCGAGAAATGGATGTCCTGCGCGTGAAGGCTGATGCCGAGAAGGAGGGCAAGAAGTGCGAAGAGACGTGAGGTGGGTGATGTGGGAGAGGTGGGCGATGTGGGAAAGGAGGGTGAAGCCGGAAGGAAGTGCGGGGTGAAAGAGGAACGTGTGGGGCGTTCGGTGGAGGTGGAGGGCCAGGCCAGGGAAGCCCGGGGTACCCGGATGGATCCCCGTACATCAAGTGCTGCCATTGCTCCCCTTGCCTCCATCACCTTCCTAACTTCCCTTACCTCCCTTACCTCCCTTACCTCCCTTACCAAACCCGCACACGTCGTGGCGCACCCGCCATTTCCCGTTTCGTGGTTCAGCTTTCAACTTCCAGCTTCCGGTTTCTCATTTGATCACTGTCACGTTCCCCTTCGCGAAATACTCCTGTCCGTCCGCACATTGCGCCGTCAGCCAGTACACATACACAGCGGGGTCAACGGGCTTGCCCTTGTAGCGCCCGTCCCATCCTTCGCCTTGGTCTTTCGTGGCGAACACCACCTCGCCCCAGCGGTCAAACACCCGGAAATCCATCGCCGTAATGTGGCGCCCCCGCACGAACAGCTGGTCGTTGTTGCCGTCACCATTGGGCGTGAAGGCATCGGGCACGAAAATGTCCGGGTCGCCACAGACCAGTTCGTGCACGTTCACCGTCACGGAGGCCAGTGCCGTGCAGATGCCGTCGCTCACCGTTACCGTGAAGGTGGTGGTGGCCGATACCGTGGCCGTGGGATCGGCGATGCCGGGATCGCTCACCGAGCCTGCGGGCTGCCAGCTGTAGGAGACCCCCGTGGGCGGCGTGGCCTGCAGCTGCACCGTCGTGCCGGGCAACACTTCGCCGGGGTCCGCGGTGGCCGTCACGCTGTTGGCCCCCATCAACGATACATCGACAAGCACGCTGTCCGTCCAGGTGCAACCCGTCGGGCTGGTCACCGTGGCGGTGAACAGGGTGGCTTGCGGCGGGTTCACAAGCACTTGCGCCGTGCCTTGGCCGTCCAGGATCAACGGCCCTGGTGACCACACGACCGAAGAACCGGCGTCGATGCCCGAAACACCGATCGCCACCGTGTCATCGGCACAGATGCTGGTGTTGGGGGAGATGCCGGCCTGCAACAGGGAGCCTGCCACCACCACCTGCGCTGTTGCGGTGCAGCCCGTATCCGCCGCGGCTTGCACGTAGTAGGTGCCGGGTATTACCGGCGACAAGGTGAGGGTGCTGTCCGCAGGTGAAAGGTTCAGTGTGTCCTGGAACATCGGCGAAGAGGACCACAGCCAGGAAGTGGCCGTTCCTTGCGAGGCCGCCACCAGTTGGAGGCTGTCCGTGGGGCCGCACAAGGTGATGTCCGCCAGGGGAAGCAGCACCGGGGCGGCGGGCCGCACCTGCACCTGGATGGAGGCCGAATCCAGCCCGTTGCATGCATCGGGGTTGAAGGCGGTGAGTTGCACCGTGTATGTGCCGGGCGCGGCGTAGGTGTGGGCCGGGGACTGTTCCGTTGATGTAGCGCCATCGCCGAAATCCCAGTGCCAACCGGTGGCCAAGCTGCCCATATCGTTGAACTGCACCGGTGCTTCCGCGCACCATGGGGGCGTGGCGCCGATCGCGGCGATCACCATGGGCGGCTGGAAGTTGAACTTGAACACGCCCAGGTTGCAATTGTCGGAGTTGTTCGTGCTGCTCCAGGCGCCCGGCGTGGAAGGGAAATCATCGTGGTTGCCGCAACCCGCGCACACCGCCTCATACACGTGGCCGCGCCGGTCGAAACGGCTGGTGCCGCCGTCCACGTGCTCCGCACTCTGCGGCCCGCCGAAGAAGGTGGCATAAGACAGCCCGGTCATGTCCACGTCGAACACCGCCAGGTAGAAATCCATGCCGTCGGTGGTGGCCTGGTAGGCATCGGGGGTCACGGGAAGGCCGGCGGTGGTGAGCGTGCCCCCGATGGGGCTGCCCCACCCGCTGATGTAGATCTTGTCGCAGACATCCACCATGAACGCCGTGGGCGAGATGTTGGGCACGCCCACGCCGCTCCCGCTGGTGGCCCCGGTACGGCTGCTCCAGATGACGGTCTGCAGGTCGCCGGAAAATTTGGTCAGCAGTTGCCCCCCCGTGCTCTGGAAGTAGGAGGCCGTTAGGATGAGGATGCCGGCCGGTGCACTGGTCTGCCCCAGGAGGTACACCTGGTCGTCGCCGTCCAGGCCGATGAAATAGAATTGGTCATAGGCCGTGCTGCCGTAGTAGGTGGAGGCCAGCAAGACGCTGCCGTCCGGGTTGAATTTGGCCACGAAGCCGTCCGTTCCGCCATTGTTGAAGGTGTTGATCGCCCCGGCCGTCACCGGCAGGTTGATCGAGGTGGTCCCCCCGGCGATGAACACGTTCCCCTGGCTGTCCGTTTCCAAGGAATAGGCGGCATCCACCTGCGTACCGCCGAAGAAGGTGCTCCAGTTGAGGGTGGTGAGGCCGGGGTCGAACTCAAAGACGACGGCATCATGCGAACCTCCGGAATGGAAGGTGCGGTACGCCCCCGGCGTGGTGGGGAAGTCCAAGCTCTCGGTGCAGCTGGCCACCAGGATGTTGCCGGCGGGGGAAAGGTCCACCTCGCCCCGCATGTCGTCGGCATAGTTATAGTGCAAAGTGGCGGCGTTGTTGATGCCGTCGTTGCTGCTGCCGCCGATGTAGGTGCTCGCCAGCAATTGCGAACCGTCGGCGCTGAGCCGCGCCAGCACCATGTCCGTGCCGTTGGGATAGCGCGTGCCGATGCCCCATGGTGTATAGGTCTCTCCACCATTGAACTGCGGCTGGAATGCTCCTGCCGTGGTGGGGAAGTTGGCCGATCCCGTGGTGCCCATGACGATCAGTTCGTCGTCGGCGTTCACGATCAGGCTGTGGGGCAGGTCATCCCCGTTGCCGCCCAAATAGGTGCTCCACACCAGGAACGATCCCGAGGTGTCCCACTTCGACAGGGCTATGTCGGTGCCCACGTTCATGTTGCCCACGCCTCCGTTCCAAGTGGCATCAAAGGCGCCTGTGGTGACCGGATAGCCTTGGCCGAACACGCTGCTGCCCGAATAGAGGAAGCCCAGGTCGTCGAAGGCAGCGCTGTACCCGAAATTGTCCGCTGAGGATCCCGAATAGCTGCTGAATGAAAGGACCGGATCGATCACCAGTTCCCGCGACGGGTCATACGTGCCCAGCGCAAAACCGGCCTGACCTCCCTTGATGGTGTATCGGCAGGCCACGGGCTGGCGGATCCCGTTCTTCACCTGGAAGGCCAGGGGGATCTCTTCGGCCAGGTCGCCCAAGGCGGTGCCGATCACCAACCGGTTGCCAAGCAAGCGGAGGTGGTCGGCACCCTCATATACCATGCGGATCGTCCGTGGATCGGCGCCGGGGGCGAGCACCAGGTCATACTTTAGTGCGCCGCCGCCCGTATGCAGCCGCAGGTCGATGCCGGGATATAGTTGGTGCTGCACCACCGTGGCATAGGCCCTCGCCCCGGAGGCCCATCGGCCCGGGTCGTTCCCCAGGAAGAAGTTGTGGGTGCCCGGTTGGAGCCCTTGGCCCGCGGTGTTGGATGGTCCCGTTGCGCCGGGGAACCGCAGGCGCACGGCGTGGTGCCGGATCGTGCGCGGGGCCTCCGGGTCGAATACGTCGGGATGGCCCGCATGCAGCTTGGCGATGGCCTTCGCATCGAAGCGATCGATCAGGATGGAGCCCCGTTCGCACCACACGTTGGCTTCCGGCAGCGAGGCGCGGAAGACCACCGCTTCGGGCCATTGGCCCCGGTTCTCCACGAAGTGGTTGCCCGGCTGGGCCTGGCCGCCGATCGCGAGCAGCAGCGGAAGGAAGGAAAACGGTCGGGACCGGTGCATGGGCGTAGCGACGCACCAAGGTAACCATTGCGCCGGGAGTGCGCCTATTGCGTACCGCCGGGGCCGGGTTACAGCTCGATGCCGATGAGCAGCATGTCGTCCACCTGTTCCTGCACGCCCATCCATTCGGCGATGCGGTGGTGCAGCCACCGGGATTGCTCGTGCATGGGCACCCGGTGCAAGGCCTCGATCCAGCGCATCAGCCCGGAAACCTTGAGCTTCTTGCCGTGCGGCCCGCCGAATTGGTCGGGGACCCCGTCGCTGAACAGATAGATGCGGTCGCCAGGGCGCAGTGCGGCCTCATGCAGGCTCAGGCTGTTCTTGCCGTCCAGGGCCAGGGCGCCGCCGATGCTCCGCCTGTCGCCGCGTTGGCGGGTCGCACGTCCATCCTGTACCAGGATCACATCGTGCATGGCGCTGGCGCTGCGCAGCTTGCCGCTGGCCAGGTCGATCTCGCAGATGCTGATGTCCATGCCGTCGGTGCCAGCCTGGCCATTGCCTTGGTGATGCAACACGCTGCGCAGCTCACCGTCCAGGCGGCCCAGCAGGGCATTGGGGGCGTGGTCCCGGCGTTCGGCGCTGATCTCCCGCAGCAGCATGCTGCCGATCATGCTCATGAAGGCGCCGGGCACCCCATGGCCGGTGCAGTCGGCGCACACAATGGTCAGCTTGTCGTCCACCCGCTTGGACCAGTGGAAGTCGCCGCTGACGATATCGCGTGGCCGGTTGATGACGAACGCCTTGGGCAAATGGGCGGTGAGCGAGGATTCCCCCGGCAGGATGGCCTGCTGGATCCGCTGTGCGTAGTTGATGCTGTCGGTGATGTCCTTGTTCTTCATCGCGATCTCCTCGTTCTTCAGCACCAGTTCGCGCGTACGCCGTTCCAATTGGAGCTGGAGCAGCTGCTTGGCGCGCCGCTGGTTGCGCTCGCGCAGCCAAATGATGCCCAAGGTGGCCACCAGGAGCGCCAAAATGGAGACGGCGATGAACCAGGGGCGCTTCCACACGGGGGCCTTGATCAGCAGGGCGATGCTGGTCTCCGAAGGGCCGAATTCCCCGTTGCCGATCGCCGCCTGTACGCGGAACACGTAGCGGCCATCCTGCAGGTGCATGTATTGCACGGATCCCTGCGTGCCCTCGGTCCATTCGGGGTCGCGTCCTTGCAGCATGTACCGGTAGCGGACATCATCGGGCGAGCCCAGGCTGATGCCGAGGAAATCGAACTGCAGGCGATGATCGCCGGGGCCCAGCACCAGTGGGGAGCTGAAGTCCATGTCGCTTCCCGAAACCTTGACGGAGGTGAAATGGACCTGGGGAGCGGGAGGACGTGGCGCATGCCGCTCGGCATTGAAGCGAAGCACGCCCCTGTCCGTACCGAACCAGAGGTTCCGGTTCGCGTCCACCACCAGGGTGTTGATCCGCCGGTCGGGCTCGATGCCGAATTGTCTGTCATAGACCTGTATCACCGTGCGGCGGGCGGCATCGATGCACGTGAGGCCCCCGCGATGGCTGGCCCAAATGCGGTTGCTCCCGTCCAGCGCGATCGAATGGCAATAGTCCGAACGAAGCCCCTGTGCCTGGCCGATCCCCAGCACTTGGTCACCTTCCAGGTAGCGGATCCCGTTGCCGTACGTGCTGAACCAGATCCGGCCCGTACTGTCCTGGGCGATGCCGGTGACGTGGAAGGCGTTGCTGCCTTCGGCCAAGGGAAAGCTGTGGATCTCATCGCCGCGCACCACCCCCACGCCCCCGTTGTTGCAGGCCATCCAAACTTGGCCGTCCCGGTCGCCCATGATGGCATTGACGCGGTTATGCATCAGGCCGTTCTCGGTGGTGAGGTGCCGCAGGCCACCTGGCCCGATGACATAGACGCCGTTGCTGGTACCCGCCCAAACCGTGCCGCCCTGCTCCCACAAGGCGTGTACCTGCTGGCTCAGCAGGTCAGGCCCCAGCGGAACCTTCCGGAAAGATCCGTCGGGCACCTGGCGGTATAACCCGTTTGATGCGCTGCCGGCCCAGAGCAATGAATCCGGTCCGGCGGCCAACGCGGTGATGGCATCGTCCGGAAGTCCCTGGCGCGTGCCCAGCGTATCCGGCACGCGGAGATCGTTGGTGCGTGTGTGCAGCACCATGGCCTGCCCCCCGATCCAAACGTCATTGCCGCGCGTGGCCACGGCCTGTGCGTCCTGCACCTGCCCTTCGGCAGCTTGGATGTAAACCAGGTCACGGTTGAGCAGGCGCGCCGGGCCCAGCCCGAAACGCGCGAACCAAAGCCCGTTTTCATGGTCCGTGCATACCGCGCTGACGTTGTCCGAACCCAGTCCGTTCCCGGCGTGGTAGTGCTGCAGGTCGGTGATCTGGCCGTCCGCCCCTGGATGGACCTCGAAAGCTCCTTGCCCGAACGTGCCGATCACCAATGTGCCGTCGTCGCCCAGGGCCATGTCATACACCACCAAGGACCCCAGGCCGAACCGGGTGCCCAGCGTCCTGGGTTGTATGGCACGCCCTTGTGCACCCAAGGCGAACCGCAGCACGCCGTGGCCGTCCGTGCCTGCCAGGATCAAACCGATCTCCTTGGCATGCAGCAATGAGCGGACAGGCGCATGTGCCAATGGCCCGAATTCGGGGATGAAGGCCAATGCCCCGCCGGGCATCGCGCGGTACAGGCGCAACCCTTCATCGGTGCCCGCCAGCAGGAATTTGCCGTCCACCGCCAGCAGGCTGTACCATAGCACGCCGTGTGCGGCCACCACCGTACGGCGCGCACCGGTGGAATCCACATGTACGATGCCTTCGTTCTGGGCCGCCGCCCAGATGCCGCCGTGACCATCCTCCGCCATGGCATTGATGGTGCTGCTTACCGTGCTGTCGCCGGGCAAGGCCCGCACATGGCCGTGGCGCAGCACACTGATGCCGCCTGCGTTGTGCCCGAACCAGATGTTGCCGTCCGTGGCGGGCAGGATCGCGGAGACGAAGTCTTCCGCCAGGCCGTCCTTCGTGGTGAACATCACCACCTTCCGGCCGTCGAAACGGCCCGCGCCTTCGCCGGTCCCGATCCACAGGAAGCCCGCATCGTCCTGGGCCATGTGATGCACGAAGTGGTTGGTGAGCCCCTCCGGAGGGCCAACGGGGTGCAGGCGGTAGACCTGTGCCTGCGCGGCCGTGATGCCGATCGCCTGCAACAAGGCCAATGTCCAACATGCCGTTGTCCTCATCGGGTGCGTGTCACGGCGATGGTGGGCCGGTATTGCGGGATCCCGCCGATGGGGACCGTGTAGAAGGGCAGGAGCTCCCCGTACTGGTTGCGCACGAAGAACACCACGTTGTTGTTGCGCACGGCGCCATCCGGGCGCTTGATGAAGCGGATGTCCAGGGACGTGTTGAGTTCTTCCTTCACGATCTTGTGCTCGCTGGAGGCCCAATTGTCGTCACCGCTCAAGGCCATGGCCTCCCCACGCTTGGCCACGCTCACCAAGCGGATGATCCCGTCGCCGTCCCAGTCGAAGTTGCTTTGCTTCACACTGATCACCCGGTCGTCCACATACGGGTAGATGTGCGACACTTCCTTGGGATCGTCATGAAGCCGGAAACTATACTCGAAGGTGAACGCATTGCCACCCTCGATGGGCACGTTGGCGTTGGCCTGTGAACTCATGAAGAAGCGGTATAGGTTGCCGTCATCGCCGCGCTTGCCTTGGGCCACCATTTTGAAGACCAGGCCCCCATATTCCGCCGCATCCTCCCCGGAATTGGGGTCGAACGGGCCGAAGGTGTACCACTGGCCGTCGTAGTTCGGGTCGTTGCCGAAATCCTTTGAGGCCAACAGGTTGCCGCTCCGGTATTTGCCCGTCGGGTCAGTGTTGCGGGCGTCGGCTTCGCTGATGCAGCCCTTCCCGCCGTAGACGCTGAAGTTGGTCACCGTGTTGAAATCGCCCTTGGCTTCGTCCAACGTGCCGCTGCATTCGGGGTCGAACACGCGCAGGTAGACTGGCACCGTGGTCCCTTTGGGCACCACGAAGAAGAAGGTTTGGCAGAAGTCGTCATCACCCCAACTGGTCTCGCTGTTGCCGCCGAAGGTCACCAGGAACGGTATGTTCTCCTCCACCGCCGGCACGGGTTGGGCGTGCAGGAAGGCGACGTTCAGCCATGCGGCCAGCGGGAGAAGGGTGAGGGATCGCATCATGGCCGGGCCAAGGGTTCAGGTTCGGTTACGTTCAGCCGGAAGTCCACCCGGCGGTTCTCTGCGCGGCCAGCCTCGGTGCGGTTGTCGGCCACGGGCCGTGCCGCGCCGAAACCGATGGGGCGCAGCCGTGCAGGCTCGATACCGGCCCCGATGAAGTAGTCCACCACTTCCCGGGCACGGGCCTTGCTTAGCTCCAAGTTGCTGGCATCCGTGCCCACGTTGTCGGTATGCGCCTCGATCACCAGTTCCAGCTGCGGGTATTTCCGCACTACGCGAAGTACATGGTCCAAGGCACCGGTGAAACCCGGGTCCAGGTCGCTCTTGCCGCTTTCAAACAGCACCCTGCTCACGCTGATCACGCGCTGGTCCAGCTCCGAAAGGGAAAGTACTTCGGCCTCTTCCATGGAGACAGGTTTATCCTGCGGCATCACCTCCACGATGGAGCCCATGAAGCCGTTCTGGCGGGCAAAGCTGAAGGCGCGGTAGAGCGCGGCCGGCGTCGTGTTCTGCCCAATGGAGTAAGTGTACCGTTGCTGTTTGGGCTGGAACCGCTCGGTGATGGCGTATCGCTTGCGGATGGGGATGAACCGCGCGTCATCCATCGCGATCCGCTCCGTGGATGAAACCAGCTGGACACTGTACAGGACATCGCTGACATCCGTCTCTCCCACGTTGAACAGATCGTTCGGAAGCTCCACATACCGGTAGGCGAAATCATCGGGTGCAGGCTTTTCCGCCACCCGGCTGGCTACGGGCGTGACAGGCACCATGGCATCCGTGGTCACCAACAGGTCGCGGTACACGCAATGGTGCTCAAAACCGCCCTTCCCGTCCGGACCGCCGATGAGGTCCATGCGCACCCGTTGTCCACCGGCTTCAACGAAGACATGCTCCACCGTGTCGCCAACCAGGACGGTGCCCCCGCCGAGGTCCCAATGCACCTCGCGGGCCGTGAACCCCGGCAGGTTGCTTTGTGCGGCATCGAAGGTTACCGGAATGCCGATGGCGGGTGCCGCCGATAGTCCGATCACGGCCTGCACGTCGGCCAACGCTTCCAGCTCGTAGGTGGTCTCATTGAAAAAAATGCTTTCCGACAGGGTGTCGATGATGTTCAACCTCACCGTGTAGATGCCGGGGCCCGCAAAGCAGTGTTCGGTTGCCAAGCCCCGTTGGCGGTGCCCATCCCCGAAGTCCCATTCGTAGCGCAGCGGCAGGGTGTCGGCGTGGAAAGAACCCTCGTCCTCGAAATGGTAGCACAGCTCGGTGGGCTTCTGTTCCATGCAGTCCTGGAAAGGGATCGGTTGCCGGTGGAAACGGAAGAGCTTTCCCTTACCGTCCCGTTCCGTGCTGAAGAAACCGCTGAGGCCATCGGCGTACGGGGCCCAGCCGAAGTCGTTGGCGGGGGAATTGATGGGTTCCGGCAAGACCTCGGGCGGCGTGAACCGGTCATGATCCATCCGGCTGTTGTAAATGTCCAACGCACCTGGGCCGCCTTCGCGGTCGGAGGCGAAATGCAGTTCGCCCAAGGCATTCATGTTGGGGAAGAGCTCGTTGGCCGCGGTATTGACCGTCGGCCCCAGGTTTTGCGGCGTGCCCCAGCCGTTGCCTTCACGGCGCGACAGGTACAGGTCGGCGCCACCGTTGCCGCCCGGGCGGTTGCTCGCGAAAAGCAACATCCGGCCATCGGGGCTGAAACTGCCGTGCATCACGGACCAATCAGCGCCGTTGTGTTCGAAGGGAAAGGGTTCAGACCACGTTCCCCGCTGCCTGATGGAGAAGAACAGCCCGAGCTGTTGGCCCTGCCTTTTCCGCCCTTTGGGTGTCAGGTTCCGGGTGATGCAGATGGTGTCGCCGCCCGGGCTGAAGCTGGCTGGCCCGTCGTTCAGCAAGGTGTTCAACCGGTTATCCATCAGTTGCGGGCGGCCAGGTATGCCGTTGTGCAGGTGCACCCGGTACAGATCGGCCAGCGGCATGCCGCTGGCGGCATCCGTGTAGGCCACTACCTGGGCCCGTGGACGTACAGAGGAGAACACCAGGTTGCTGTCCTGCAGCGCCGGTGCGAAGTCGTCGCCCAGGGGGCGGATGTCCACGGGCTCCACCTTCCACGCCGATTGGGCCGTGGCCAATGGGCCCCAGGCAAGCCACGCGATCGGGATCAGTAGCGCACGCATCAGAAGTACCGTGGATCTTGGGCCTTCACGCGGAAGCCGAATTCGTATTGGATCATCACCTCGTGGGAGCCGTGGTGGAAACGTGCCAAGGGACCCATGCCCATGTCGTAGGAATAGCCGAGCCGCAATTGCGGCGTGGGCAGGAATTCCAGCAGCAGGCAGAGGGCATCGTTGGACCGCCAGCTCACGCCCGTCCAGAAGCGGTCGCGCCAGATCACGTTCAGGTTCAGGTCGCCTTGCACCGGTGCGCCGCTGGCCTTGCGCAGCAGGAAGGAGGGCTTCAGCTTGATGCCTTCGCCGGCCGCCAGCACCGTGCCCGCGGCGAGCATGGGCTGGCTGCCGGCCAATAGGCGGCCCCGGGTGCCCAGGCTGTCCGATGGGGCGATGGTGCGCGGGAGCACGGGCAGGGACAGGCCCACGAAGTACTGCTTGTCGGCCCAGTACAGCCCACCGCTGAACTCCGGGCTGACTTCCCGCGGGCTGTCGGCCAGGAACTGCTCGTCGCCGGGGTCGGTGGTGATCACCTTGGTCCAGGCATGGTGCTGCATCTTCAGACCGGCGCCCAGCCCAAATGCCAGCTTGCCGCTGCCCAACCTCACGCGGTACGCATAGCTGGACATGATGGCGGTCTGATCGCTTACACCGATGCGGTCGGCGGCCACCATCAGGCCCAGCGAAAGCTGGGTGGATGGCACGGGTGAATGGATGCTGACCAGGCCCGTTTGCGGTGCGCCCTCGAATCCCGCCCATTGCTGCCGGCAGGTGAGGTTGGCCGTCAAGGCCCCGCGGCTGCCCGCATAGGCGGGGTTGATCAACAGGCCGTTGAACAGGTATTGCGTGGTGATCGGCGTGTGCTGCGCGGAACACGGCGCCAGGCCGATCACGGCCCCCAGGCCAAGCAGGAGGTGCCTCGTGTTCATCGCTTCAGGGTAATGTTTCCTTTCCACGGCTCTTGCCCCGCAATGGTGAGGATGCCGAAGTAGGTGCCGTCCATCAGGGGTTGGCCGTTGTCGCCATGCCCATCCCATTCATTCCGGTAGTGGCCGGTGTGGAATACCAGGTTGCCCCATCGGTCATGCACCTGCAAGGAGGCCGGGGGCAGTTCCTCCAGGCCGCGGATCTCGTAGCGGTCGTTCACGCCATCGCCGTTGGGTGAAAAACCGGTGGGGATCAACAGGCCGCGCACGGTAATGACAACGGTATCGCGTTCCACCGGACAGTCGCCCACGCGTGCCGAAAGCACCAGTACGTTGTCGCCAATGGCCAGTCCCCACACCTGGGTGACCGGTGCATGGGCATCATCGAACACGCCTTGCCCACTGGCCACGCCCCACGAGCTTTCGGTGGCTCCTTCCACCTGGCCGTGCAGTTCCATGGCCGTGCTGACGTCCTGTGTCCGGTCCTCCCCGGCATCCACCAGGGACAGCTCTTCCGCCAAATGGAAATCGACCAGCACACTATCCGTGGCGCTGCATGCGCCGTTCACCACGGTCCATAGGAAGACATGGCTGCCGGGTGTCTCGACGGTGATGGTGGTGTTCGCTGATCCGGGGTCGGCGATGCCGGCCGTGCCCTGTGTGGCCCAGGTACCCGTGCCGAAGGTGGGGGCTGCGGAAAGCGTGTGCGTCAGGCCGCAGATGGAGGCATCGTTGCCGGCATCGGCAAGCGGCATGGCATCCACGGTGATGTTTCCCTGGGCGCTGGCGTTACAGCCTGCCACGGTGACCGAGTAGGCCAGTTCCACCGTGGAAGAGGCCCCGTCGATGGCGATGCTTTGGGGGTCGAAGTAATGCCCGTTGATGATGCCCTGGCCGGTCCATGTGCCGCCCGGCTCGCCGTTTACGAATGAGGAAAGGTCCACGGGGCCCGCGCCTCCACAGATCGGAGCGGGTGGGGTCCATGCAGCAGATGGCACTTCCAGGCGCGTGATGCCGATCACGGCGCTGGACGCGGCACAGGGGGAGATGCCCTCCACGGTGTACAGGTATTCACCGCCCCCGTGTTGCGCCGGATCGAATACTCCATTGAAGGGGTTACCATCGGGATCGGTCCACCAGCCCCCAGCATCAGGTGTGCCGACCAGTAGCGTGAAGAGGTCCACCACCCCGGCATCCGCACAGATGTTGAGCGAGGTTCCGATGCCCGCATGGGGCATCGGCACAACGGTCACCTCCACGAACGCCGTGTCCGGGGTGCAACCATGGTCTCCCATCGCGATGTATGCCACGGTACCGGATCCCATGGCCGCAGGGTCGTAGGTCCCGGTTCCGATGCTCCAGCTTCCACCGGGATCGGCCCCAGGGAGCAAGTTGATCAGTCCAATGGCTGGTTCACTGCTGCACAGGACTATGCTGGTGTCGTTCCCGGCGAAGGGCAGGGGATACACGTCCACATTCACCCGGAACGTGTCGGTGCCGCAACCCGCCAGGCTGGGGGCGCTGTAGATATACTGGCCCGATCCTCCCGTGGCGGGATCGAACCAACCGTCGGAGGCGATGCCGCCAGGGGCTGTCCAGGAGCCGCTGGGGCTGAGGTTCTCCGTGATGAGGGCGGACAGGTCTTGCAGGGAGGCGTCCATGCAGAACCCGGCCGTGGCGTGGCCTTCCGTATTGGGTGTAATGGTGTCCAGCACCGTGACGATGGCGGTGCAGGAGGCGGTGTTGCCACCGTTGTCGGTCACGGTGAGGGTGACGTTGTTGCTGCCGATGTCGGCACAGGAGAAGGCGGTGTGCGAGGCGGCCATGGCAACGATCTCGCCGTTGTCATGGCTGCCGCCGTCGAGGTCGGCTGCGGTGATGGCTGCGTTGCCGTCCGCATCGAGGTAGAGGGTAAGGTTGCTGCAGACGGCGACGGGCGCGCTATGGTCCACCACGGTGATCTGGGCGAAACAGGTGTCGCTGTTGCCCGCCGCATCGGTGACGACAAGCGTGTCAGTGTAAGTGCCGACGGCGTGATAGACGGTGGTGGAAAGGCTGGTGGAGGTGATGGTGCAGTTGTCGCTGCTGCCGTCGTCCACCTGGGCGGCCGTCACGGTGGCCGCGCCGTCGTTGTCGAGGGCAACGGTGGCGGGCCTGCATTGGGCCAGGGGCGGCGTGTCGTCGATCACCGTGACCTGCTGGGTGCAGCTTGCGCTGTTCATCCCGGCATCGGTCACCGTCCAAGTGATGGTGCCCGGGCCCATCGGCAAGCTCGGCGGTGCATCATTGGACACATGGAGGCCGCCGCAGTTGTCCACCACCACCGGCGTACCCATCATCGGATCGGCCACGGAGCAATCGGTCCCTGCCGATAACGTGGTGTCCGCCGGGCAGTTGATGAGGGGCATAATGGTGTCCAGCACCGTGATGATGGCGGTGCAGGAGGCGGCGTTGCCACCGTCGTCGGTCACGGTGAGGGTGACGTTGTTGCTGCCGATGTCGGCACAGGAGAAGGCGGTGTGCGAGGCGGCCATGGCGACGATCTCGCCGTTGTCATGGCTGCCACCGTCGAGGTCGGCGGCGGTGAGACCGGCGTTTCCGTCCGCATCGAGATGGAGGGTGAGGTCGTTGCAGATGGCGACGGGCGCGCTATGGTCCACCACGGTGATCTGGGCGAAACAGGTGTCGCTGTGGCCGGCCGCATCGGTGACGACGAGCGTGTCGGTGTAGGTGCCCACGGCGTGATAGACGGTGGTGGAAAGGCTGATGGAGGTGATGGTGCAGTTGTCGCTGCTGCCGTCGTCCACCAAGGCGGCCGTCACGGTGGCCGCGCCGTCGGCATCAAGGATGATGGTGGCCGGCTTGCATTGGGCCAGGGGCGGCGTGTCGTCGATCACCGTGACCTGCTGGGTGCACGTGCTGATGTTGTCGGTGGCATCCGTTGCCGTCCAGGTCACCAAGGTCTGGCCTACGGGATATGCCAAGGGCGCATTGTTGGACAAGGTCGGCGTATCGCAGGCATCAAGGGCCACTGGCGTGCCCAGATCCACATTGATGGCCGTACAACCTGCGTTTGAGGGGACCATGACCGGGTCCGGACAAGTGATGGTCGGGGGCATGGCATCGATCACGTTCACCACCTGTTGGCAGGTATTGGTGTTACCCCTGTTGTCCGTCACCGTCCAGGTTACGATGGTTTCATGATGGGGAAATACCGCCGGTGCATTGCTTGTCACGGATGATACCCCGCAATTGTCGGTGGCCGTGGGGAGGCCCAAGGGGACGTTGATGGCGTTGCAGGCCGCGCCCGCAAAGACCTGGATATCATTGGGGCAGGTGATCGCGGGTGAAACATCATCAACCACGGTGACGGTCTGGGTGCATGAGGCCGAGAGGCCAGCCCGATCGGTCACGGTCCATACCACGTTGGTAATGCCCGGGTTGAACAGGGCAGGTGCCGTGTTCACCACCTGATTGACCCAGCAGTTGTCGTTGGTCACGGGTATGCCCAGTGCCACCCCCGAGGCGGCACAACCCGAATTGGTGGAAACGGTCACCGGGTCGGGGCAGGTGATGCCGGGCGGTTGGTTGTCGATCACCACCACACGTTGCATGCACGAGGCTTGGTTGCCGGCGGCATCGTTGACGATCCACTGGACAAAACTGGTATCAATGGGGAAGATGGCGGGTGCGTCGTTCGCGATGTTCCCAACCGTGCAGTTGTCCGCCGTCGTGGGGATTCCCAGGACTACGTTGGTAGCCTCGCATCCGGCATCGGTCCAGGCCTGCACGTTGCCGGGGCAGGTGATGGACGGGGCCACATCATCGACGACGGTGACCGTTTGCGTGCAGGACGTGCTGTTGCCTACGGCATCCACCACCGTCCAGATCACGGGATGCGTGCCCTGCGGATAACTGGACGGGATTGCATTGGTCACCGTGAACAGGGCGCAATTGTCACTGGCCACGGGCGCCCCCAGGTCGATGCCGGCCGCCATGCATCCCACGTTGGTGCCGGTGGTGATGGATGCGGGGCAGATGATGGACGGGACAATGGTGTCCAGCACCGTGATGGTGAATTCACAGGTCTCCGAATTCCCGCTGGCATCGGTCGCGGTATAGCGGACGGTGGTGGTGCCCACGGGAAACGATTGGCCGGGCTGATGCGCGGCATCGTCCACGGTCACGGTGGGGACACTGCAGTTGTCCGTGGCCTCGGGCGGGTCGTAGACCACGGTGACGTCGCAGGCCGTGGCCGGCACATAAACGGTCGTATCCCCGGTACACCTGGTGAAAACCGGTGGATCGGGGTCTTGGGGCGTCACGGTGACGGTATCGCTCGAAAATTCCGGACATGCGCCATTGCCCACCTTCGCGAAGACCTGCGTCGGGAGGGTCACGTTTTCCAAGGTGTAAGTGTCGGTGCCCGAAGCTTCCTCATGCCATGCGGAAGCATTGTCGGCTTTCCAATGCCAGCTGGTCACTTGGCCGCTTGCACCGCCCAGGATAATGGTGGCATCGGAACCCGGACAAACCATTCCGGCCACGGTAGGGCTGCCTCCCATCGGGAAATGGTCCACCGTGATCAAATGCGTGGTGCTTTGGCCTTGGGCGGTGTAGGTAACGGCCACCGCGCCCGACAGGCCGCCGGGGCTGAAATTGTGGCCGGTTACACCGGCGCCGGACCACGTGCCGTCCAGGTCGCTGCCGAAGCAGTGGAAAACGGCATCCACCGCGCATTGTGCCCCGGCACCGCGCGTGAGCTTGACATAGCGCATCGGTGCGGCCGCCGCGATGCCCGTGAGCACATAGGAACTGGATGTATTGGACCACGTGCCATGGTCCACATATCCCGTTGCGGGATCCAATGATCCCTGCACGTTCAGGGCGGCCGTTCCGCTGGTGACCTTCCTCCAGCGCAGGATCAGTTGTTCCCCGGCGGGAATGGTGTCCCCCAGGTCGATCACCAGCTGATCGTTCGGGTTGTCGAACAAGGCGGCACCGCCCGCACCGATGCCCAGCGCGCCGGTGGGGCTATATATGCCCCCGCTGCCGATCCCGCTGGAAGATACCACGGCAGCGCCCGGCCCGGCCTTCCGGGGGATCAGCAGGGTGGTCAGGTCGATGGCGGCATCGCCTTCGCAGAGCGGACCGAATGGATGGAAGGTGGAAGGGTCGTGGAAGGCCTGCACCTCATGGTCCAGGTCGGTCAGCGTCGCCATGAACAGGCTCTTGGAATTCCCGTCAGACCAGGGGTCCTTGATCGTGAGGGAATTGGTGTAGCTCCCGGCCAGGCATACTTTCCCGGCACGATCGGTGGCAACGCCATAGGGGATGTGCGTGCCGGAACCCGTGGGGGCCATGGCCCATTTGGCCTTCCCGGTGGCATCAAACTTGGCCAGGAAGATCTTCGTCCCGGTGGAGGTGGCCACGGAAAGCCCTGGGGCCAACGTGGTGCTGCCGTTGTACGTGCCGCTCATCAGCACATCGCCGTGGCTGTCCACGGCCAAGTCAATGCCCACTTGCGCGTGCGCGACCGTGCCGCTGAACGTGCGCACCCATTGCGTACCGCCCGTGGCCTTGTCCAACCGCGCCAAATAGCCGTGGTCATGCGACCCATTTGCATCGCCCACCACCAGGCCGCCGGGGAAGATGCTGTTGTTGTGCGTGTTGCCGGAGATGTATAGACCCTTTTCGGAAACGGCGATCCCGGATGCCTTCACCTCGTCGTCCCCGTCATTGGTGATCGCCCGTGCCCAACGGAAATCACCGCCATGGCCCAGGGCCAGGATGTTCGTGCCCCTTTCCGGGGAGGACACCCCCAAAGGCGTTGGGGCGAACGTGGTGCCGAAGTAAGTGTGGTCCGATCCCTCGAATGTGCCGATGGCGTATACCTGCCCGCCATCGGCGGCCACGGCATTGAATGAGGCATCATCGTTGTCGCTGGCAAACACGCGCCACAATACGTTGCCGTTGACGGCATCCAGTGCGAACAGAAATGCCGAGCCATCCGCCGTCACCGGTGTCATGGACGCGTCCGGAACGCTCTCATATCGCCCGGTGACGAAAACCTTTCCTCCCGCATGACAAATGTCCGTGCCGAAATCATCCTCACTTCCGCCGGCCCGCATTTTCCATTGCAACACTCCGGAAGGGGAGTAGCAGGCAACGAACACGTCCTTGCCACCGGCCGAGCTCATCCACTGGTCGCTGCCGCTCACGCCCTTGAATGAAGCGTTGGTACCCGTGAACCACCCCGTGATGTACACGTTCCCCGCCGCATCCACGCACACGCCGCTGATGGCATCGTCGCCCGCCCCGCCGATAACGAACTGCCATTTATTGGTGCCGTCCAGGTCCTGCTTGCACAAGTAGCCGTCTGCCTGCGTATTGGCCCCGAAGATCACGTCCCAGATGCCCCCTGTCAGGCTGTGGTACCCATCCACGGCGCCACCTGCGGTATAGACCATCCGGTTCGTGGAGTCGACCGCATTGGCGTATGCATATTCATCCTTGGAGGTGACGAGATGCATCGCCCAGTCCCATCCGTCGGGCACCTGGGCCGTGGCCGTGTTCGATCCCAGCAGTGCACAGGTGAATCCTAAGGCCGCCAACAAGGGCCGCAGGAACCCGGAATGGGTCATGCGGGATTGGCTGGACCAAGTACCGGCATGGATGTGGGAGCGGTCCATACGGCCGCCTGATACGCGGATGGAGGGTTCCCGGTTCCATCTGCCCGTCGCGGAACCGCGCCTTTTAACTCACCAAGCCTCTTCCGTTGTCGATGGGTGCGGCATCCCCGGAACTGCCGTCGGCGCTATCCTTGCCCGCGGGCCGTTGGTAATACTGATCCAGCTGGTCCCGCAACCGGTGGAACCTGAAAAGGCCCACCAACAAGGACAAAGCTGAAAGGAGGAGCGCCAAATAACCGGCATAATGGAGGTTGCCGAAACCTTCCACCTGGATCATCGCGACCCCGCCCACCAGCAGGTAGAGCGACGACCTGACGTAGCTGAGCAAGGTCCGTTCGTTGGACAGCCGTGTGCGTTCCAAGGCCAGGTGGTCGCGCAAGATCAGGGGTTCCCGGTTCCGGAACGGCGGGTTCCGCAGGCGCAACATCCGCTGAAGTCGATAGAAGCGCGTGTCCATGTGGTGAAGATACGGATGGCGTCCGCCGCGCCATGGACCGATACGAACGGAAGGCTTGCATGGGCGGGAAATGGTAAACTTGCCCGTCCGCGTGGCAGATGGCCCGCTGGAAGCAACCCGACCCTGATGAAACTGCACGGTTCCCGTCCCTTCCACCTGTTCATTTTCCTGGTGATCACGACAATCTGCCCGGCGGTGCTCCGGGCCCATGAGGGCATGTGGCTGCCCACCTTGCTGAAAGCCATTGAGGGGGATATGCAGAGCGAAGGGTTGCAGCTCACGGCCGAGGACATTTACAGCATCAACCACGGCTCACTGAAAGATGCCGTGGTGCTCTTCGGCGGCGGCTGCACGGCCGAAGTGATCAGCAACCAAGGACTGATACTCACCAACCACCATTGCGGCTACGGCACCATCCAGCGGCACAGCACGCTGGAGCACAATTACCTGCGCGACGGCTTCCGGGCGGCCACCTTGGCCGATGAGATCCCCAGCCCCGGGCTCACGGCCACCTTCATCGTGCGCATGGAGGATGTGACCGCCCGGATGCAGGAAGCCTTCAAGGCAGGCATGACGGAGGAGGAGCGTGATGCCGCCGCCCGCACCGCCGGGGAGGCCCTTGCCACCGGGGCCGTGGCGGGCACCGGCCACAAGGCCGTGGTGCGGCCGTTCAACTTCGGGAATAGCTGGTACCTCATCGTCAGCGAGACCTTCACCGACGTGCGCCTGGTCGCCACGCCGCCCAGCGCCATCGGCAAGTTCGGCGGCGACACCGACAACTGGGTCTGGCCCCGCCACACCGGCGATTTCAGCGTCTTTCGAATCTATGCCGGGCCAGGCAACGTCCCGGCCGACTATTCCGCTGAAAATGCGCCCCTCAAACCGCGACACAGTTTGCCCATCAACGTGGGAGGGGTGAAGGAAGGCGACTTCGCCATGATCTTCGGCTTCCCGGGAAGCACCCAGCGCTACCTCCCCAGCTTTGCCGTGGAGCAGGTGGTGGATGTGATCGATCCCCTGCGGATCGGGATGCGGACGGCCAGCCTGAACGTGATCAATGCCGCCATGCTGGGCAGCGAAAGGGTCAAGCTGCAATATGCCGGCAAGCAAAGCCGCATCAGCAACGGGTGGAAGAAGTGGCAAGGGGAGGTGCAGGGGCTGAAGGCCCTGGATGCCGTGGGCCTGAAGACATCGCTTGAGGAGGAGTTCACCAAACGTGCGGCTGGGAGGCCGGAATATGCGGAGGTCCTGGGGACGCTGGCAGGGCTGTACAAGGAGTACCTGCCCTATGCCGTGGCGCGTGAGCTGTTCGTGGAGATGGTGTACATGGGACCGGAGTTCCTGCGCTTTGCCGATGGCCACCGCAAGTTGATCGAACAGCACGGGAGGTTGAGGGAGGACGGACAGCTGGAGGCGGAGTTGGCCAAGCTTCGCACCGCCGCCCACGGCTTCTTCAACAACTATGTTTCCCAGGTGGACCAGGATGTGTTCGGGGCCCTGTTGCCCATCTACCGGAAACACGCCGCCCCTGGGCTGTCCCCGGCTGAGCTCAACGTGATCGATACCCGGTACGGCGGCAGCACGGACCGGTATGTGCAGGCCATTTTCTCCAAGAGCCTTTTCACGGACAGCACCCGCCTGTACAGGGCCCTGGACCGCTTCTCGCCCAAAGTGGCCAGGCAAATGGCCAATGACCCGGCCTACACCTTGATGCGCGCGTTCACCACCAACTTCATGGAACAGGTGAGGCCCCGCCATGGCCTGCTCAGCGACGACATCGAAGGGGCCATGCGCACCTGGTCGCGCGGCCTGATGGAGCTGTTCCCGGAAAAGACCTGGTGGCCCGATGCCAATAGCACGCTCCGCCTGAGCTATGGTAAGGTGGAGGGGGCCGAGCCACGCGACGGCATCGTGTACCGGCCTTTCACCACGCTGGAAGGGGTGATGGAGAAAATGGACCCCTCGGAGCCCGACTTCGAGGTGCCGCAGAAGCTGATCGACCTATACCAGGCCAAGGATTATGGGCCGTATGGCGCCGACGGGGAAATGCCGGTGTGCTTCCTTTCATCGCTCCATACCACGGGCGGCAACAGTGGAAGTCCCATCCTCAACGGGCGCGGCGAGCTCATCGGCCTCAACTTCGACCGCATGTGGGAAAGCACGATGAGCGATATCCTGTTCGACCCTGCGAAGTGCCGCAACATCTCCGTGGACATCCGCTACGTGCTCTTCATCCTCGACAAGTACCTGGGGGCTTCCCGCCTGATCGATGAAATGGAGCTGGTGTCCGCGCCGGACCCCATGCCCATGATCGACCTGCCGCTGCACCGGTAGGAGGGAAATACCCAGCACAAATGGGTTGCCGGCGTGTTCCCCTTGTACGACAGGAGCGGACCCAAGCATGCGCGATGGCCCGTGGAAACCGATGACGATCAAAAAGGCCAACTACCATGTGGCAGGAAGAAGACAACAAGCTGCATCGCACGTTCACCTTCAAGGACTTCAGCGAGGCCTTTGCGTTCATGGCGCGTGTGGCGCTCATCGCCGAGCGGATGGGCCATCATCCCGATTGGTGCAACGTGTACAACAAGGTGGCCATCAGGCTCAGCACCCATGATGCGGGGGACGTGGTCACCGCAAAGGACCGGGAATTGGCGCGGGCCATCGATGCCCTGGTGGGATAGCCGCCCGCATGCAACAAGCCCCTCCGCGCCGACGGGCAGGGAGGGGCTTGGAATGCCGTGCACGGGGATCTTACATGGACTTCTGCACGTTGGCCGTAATGTTCAGGATGGTCTGTGACGGCTCCGTGTTCGCCGTCACCGTCACCGTTTTGTTCTGTTGGCCCTCCTGCTTGCCGGGCCGGTATTCCACCAGGATCTCATCACTCTCACCCGGCTTGATGGGATGCTTCGGGTAATTCGGCGCGGTGCAGCCGCATGAGGCCTGCACGTTGCTGATCACCAAGGGTTCCTTCCCGGTGTTGGTGAACTTGAACCGATAGGTGTTCTCGCTGTCCTGCATCACCTTCCCGAAGTCGTGGGTCATGGTCGCGAACGATACGGTCGTGCTCGGCCCGCTGGTTTCCGGAGGTGCGGCGGGCGGGGTCAAGGGATCGAATGTGCTCTTGGGTGCCGTGGTCACCGGCGATGCGGTGGCCGCCGTGCGCGCGGGGGGCAGCGGCTGAAAGGTCGTGGGGCCGTTGTTTTCACCGCGTTCGCTGATGGCCATGAAAACAACGCCCGCAGCGATCACGGCCAACAACGCGATCTTGATATTCTCCTTCATGGGTAACGGTTTGGTTTAGCCGGTCAAAATTAGGCAAGCCACGGGTGCCCGCAATCCCGCTGCGACCGGGACCGTCCGTGATCATCGCCCTGGGTCCGTGGTGGGGAGCCGTATCGATCTTCCGCAATGGATCGCAGCCCGGTCCACGGACCCTATCGCTCCGCCAGTTTATTCCGTAATTCTTCCGGGTTTGAGATCACCTTCAGCGCTTCGTCAAAGCTCCGGTCCACGGGGTTGTCCGGGTTGATCACTTGCCAATAGGCGGTGGTGTTCCAAAGGTCCCTTGCGATCAGGGCCTTGAGCCGAAGGTCCACCAACGGCTTGCTGCGTGCCATCCCCGCGCTGTCGGGTTCGATCTTCGCTTCCTCCGCAAGCCTGAGCAACTCATTGTCCAGCTCTGGGCCGCCCTTGAAACGCGCACGGAAGTCGTTCACATCCTTGTATTGCCGCAACAGGTCGCCGCGATGGCGGTCGACATAGTTGATCGCCGTGGTGTTGGTGATCCCCTTCCGCACCAATTGCCCGAACCACGGCGAATTCAGCGTGGTATCGATCGGCACGAACACGTCCGGCATGATGCCTCCGCCGCCGTACACGATGCGTTTGTTGTTGGTGAAGTACTTCAGCGTATCCAGGAAGTGGATGCTGTCCGCGTTGGTCAGCTCACCCTCTTTGAGCCGGTCCAGCCGTTCATGCCGGTAGGCCTCCACGCCGTCCGCGTACGATTTCTGGATGCAGCGGCCGCTGGGCGTGTAGTAACGAGACACGGTCAGCCGCACGGCCGAACCGTCGGGAAGCATCACCGGGCGCTGCACCAGCCCCTTGCCGAAGCTCCGGCGGCCCACCACCACCCCGCGGTCCCAGTCCTGGATGGCCCCGGTGACGATCTCGCTGGCCGAGGCGCTCCCTTCGTCGATCATCACCACCAGGCGACCCTTCTCGAATTTGCCGCCCTTGGTGGCGTAGGTGTCCTCGCGCGGGGTGGTACGCCCTTCGGTGTACACGATCAACCGGCGGTCGCCCAGGAACTGGTCGGCCATCTCGATGGCGGAGCGCAGGTAGCCGCCACCATTGCCTTGCAGGTCCAGGATCAGGTCCTTCATGCCCTGCTTGCGCAGGTCATCCAGCTTGTCGCCGAACTCCTTCGAGGTGGTGGCGCCGAACCGGTTCACCTTGATGTAGCCCACGCCCGGGGCCGCCATGTAGGAAGCCTCCACGCTGTAGATCGGGATCTTGTCCCGCGTGATGGTGAAGTCCAGTTGCCCTGCTTCGCCCGGCCGGTGGATGCCCACGTTCACCTTGGTCCCCTTGGGGCCGCGCAACAGCTTCATCACGTCGGCATTCTTCACGCCCGTGCCGGCCACCGTTTCCCCGTTCACGCTCACCACGCGGTCCCCGGCCCGGATCCCCACCCGCTCACTGGGCCCGCCCGCAATGGCATCCACCACGTATATGGTGTCCCGCACGATGTTGAACTGGATGCCCACGCCCTCGAAGTTGCCCTTCAGCGGTTCGTTCACCTGCTCCAGGTCCTCCTTGGGGATGTACACGCTGTGCGGGTCCAGCTCGGCCAGCATGCTTACGATGGCCTTTTCCACCAACTTGTTGTCATCCACGCTGTCGACATACATGTTGTCGATCTGGTAGAGCAGGGCCTGCAACTTGGTGGCCGCCGGACTGGGTTGCGCCCAGGCCGGAAAGGCGACCAGGATGCCAAGTGCGATGATTAGCTTTTTCATGCGGGATCGCGAAAGCGCGCCGGATGGCTGTTTGGGCGAGCCATCATGGGCAACGGCGCAGCACGAATTTAACGTTGCGGACGCTGAGCGGGTTTTGAGGCGTGGTTAAGCCCTGTTAACTGTGACCGCCGGTGCAGGGCCATCACAGCCCGAACAGGAATGTGCCGCCCGGCTTCAGGTTGCCCTTGCGCCATTTTTCCTTGCGTACCAACTTGCCGTTTTCATAGTACTTCCAGGCACCATGTTTCAGGCCATCCTTGTAGTGGCCCACGATGCCTTGATCACGGAAGGCCCAGGTGCCGCTGCGCTTGCCCATGCGGTATTGGCCCTTCACGGTAATGCGCCCCGTGGGGTCGTATTCCGTCCAGTCGCCATGCAGGCTGCCCCAGCCATAGACGGCGAAGAGAAGCTGCTTCCCATCGGGGTAGAAGGCGCGGTAAATGCCGCTCGGCTTGCCCCGCTTGTAATCGATCTGGACCGCCACACGGCTGGTGTCGAAGGCGTAGTGGCCCGTCCGGCGGAAGCGCTCGAGGTCTGGCATCGTGTCGTACCGGATGGCATACGCCACCGTCGCCCCCTTCTCCGTGATGTACAGGGAATCCGGTTGTGCCCGGAGATGCAGGCAAGGAAGGAGCAAAAGGAAGGGGAGGATCCTACGGAGCATGCAGCCGTGCCGTTTTGGTGTTGCCTGCCACCACGGTAAAGGTGCGGTGCAGGACGTGGCCTTCGCCATCGGTCAAAGTTAGCCGGTGCTGCCCTTCCGGCGGGGAAAGGGCCATGCGGTGGTCGCCTTGTGTGGTGCCCAGGAAGACTCCGTCCAGGTCCCAGAAAACGGAAGCGGACGCATCGCGGTGGGCCATCTCCACCACCATGCTGCCGCGGCTCCCGTCAAGCTCCACGGGAATGAGCACCGTGGCGCGCGCCTCGGGATAGAGGATCTCCATGGGCATGTCGCGCCCGCCGCTTCCCGGCCCCCACGGCGGCAGCGGACGGTAGGTGGGATGCTGCCGCGCGTAATAATGCTCCATGCCGGGCGGCAACACGAACCAGGGTTCCGGATGCCCTTCCCCCTGCGGGACGCGCCACCGGCCCGCAGCATCCACGGATACCAGGCGGTGGTACGGGCAGGTGGGGGCACGCATGCCCGCTTGCTGGATGGCCACGGTATCCACCGCCGGGCAATCCAAGCCTGCGCGGTGGCCGCTGTCCCTGCATGTCGCCGCGCGCACCAGCTCGTCGTGGGGCACGTCGAAGGGCGGGCCGGGCGGCAAGAGGTGGAAGAGATCGAAGAGGAGCGGGGCGGCGGCCAAGGTGCCCGTCAGGCCGGGCCGCCCTTCACCGCTGGCATTGCCGGTCCACACGGCCACGCAATAGCGGCTTGTCAGCCCGATCGCCCAGGCATCGCGATGCCCATGGCTGGTGCCGGTCTTCCAGGCGATGTGGTGCTGGCCGGTGAACTGGTTCCATCCTTGTTCGCCCACGGGCCGTGCCACGCCGCGCAGTGCCTTCAGCGTGAAGTGGATCGCGGCCGCATGCAGCACCGGCGGGCCGTCCAGGGCCACCGGAGTGCCTTCCGCGGCCTCCTGCGCAAGGAGCGCGACCGGGGGGTGGATGTCGCCTTCACGGTAGGCCAGGCCCAGCCGGCCGTAGTGGTCCAGGACGCGCCCCATGCTGGCGTAGGCGCCGGCCAGCTCCCATAGCGTCGATTCCGCGCCGCCCACCACCAGCGAAAGCCCGTAGTCGGAGGCGCTGCGGTCCGCGCTGTGCAGCCCCATGGCGCGCAATACGCGCAAGGTGCGCTCCACCCCGTGGATGCGCAGGGCCCGCACCATCGGTACGTTGAGCGAGCGCGACAACGCTTCGGAGGCAGGCACGGCCCCGCTGTATTGCTCGTCGTAGTTGCGCGGGGTGAAATCGCTGATGCGCGTGGGTACATCGGCCAACAGCATGTCGGGCGTCAGCTCGCCGGCCTGGAGCATGTCCGCGTACAGGAATGGCTTGAGGGTGCTGCCCGTGCTGCGCCGTGCCCGCACGATGTCCACGTCGCCCGCGTGGCCCCGCCCCGCATTCCCCAAGTTGCCGACGTAGGCCAGCACGGCCCCGGTGGGCACCTCCAGGATCAGGGCCGCGGCGTTGTGTACCTCATTGGCGTTCAACGCGGGTGCGTAGCGGTCGGCGGCGGCCACCGCGCGGTCCTGCAAATGGCCGTCCAGGGTGCTCACCAACCGCCGGCCCCGGCCGCCTTGGCTTTTCAGCGTGTTCAGCAGGTGCGGCGCACGCCGGGGCAAGGCTTGCGGCCCCGCAGGCAGCGGCTCTTCCTTGGCCAGCGAGCATTCCAAACTGTCGATGGCACGCACCGCCAGCAGCCGGTCCAGCAGCCGGTCGCGCTTGGCACGCAGGGCCGCATGCCCTTTGCCGGGATAGATGGCTGATGGCGCGTTCGGCAATACCGCCAAGGTGGCGCTTCCGCCCCAGCCCAGTGCGGACGGAGGACAGCCGAAATACCGCCAGGAGGCGGCCTCCAGCCCCACCACATTGCCGCCGAACGGGGCGTTGGCTGCATATAAGGCCATGATCTCGTCCTTGCTGAAACGAAGCTCGATGCGCAGCGCCAGCAACATCTCCATCACTTTCTCCCGGTAGTTGCGCGGCCGATTGCCGCGTACCATACGGGCCACCTGCATGGTGAGCGTACTGCCGCCGCTCACCACGCGCCCCGCCTTGCGGTTCTGCAACCAGGCCCGTGCCAGCGAACCGGGCCGCACCCCCCGGTGCTGGCGGAACCGCCGGTCCTCGAACTGTTCCACGCACGTGGCGAAGCGCGGCGGCACTTCCGGCCCGGGCGGAAAGCGCCATTGGCCGTCCGTGGCCACGGAGGCCCCCAGCAGGGCGCCCTGCCGGTCCAGCAGGATCGTGGACGTGGGCGCATTGAACAAGGGCGCCATCGGCCACCAGCGTGCCCAAGCGTACAGGATCAGCAGCAAGCCCAAGCTTGGGATCAGCTTCCAGCGATGGACCGCCATCCATGGTCGTGGGGCCTGGGCCCGGGTAGTGGTGGCCATGTGGGGGAGGACAAAGATGGAACGCCTGTGGCGGTCGGCCTGGTGTCCGCTGATTCCGGGAAGGCGGTCCCCGTGGGCCATCCCCGTGGGCCACCACGAATGAACCCCGACGTTGCAAAGGGGCTTCGCTATTTTTGCCTGGACACCATTATTGAACCAACGCAGATCCACATCAAGCGCCCATGGAATTGAGAACATTGCACATTGCGGCATGTATCGCCCTCTCATCGATACTCCAGGCCCAGGTTTCCACGGGGAGCCAGCCGTACAGCATGCAGCATGGCCTGTCATTGCGGGATGTGCCCGTCGTTCGTTCGGCTTCCTTCGATGCTGCCTCGGTAGCTGCGGAGGATGCGCAGCGTGCAGCGTTGGGCAAGGTCCCGGCCTATGCGCGCATCCTGCCGTTGGGCGCGGACTTGTGGAACTCCGGCCAATGGATGGAATTGCCCGGCGGCGACCGGCTATGGCGGCTACATGTGGTGAGCGAAGGTGCCTTGGCGACGGAATTGTATTTCAACCAGTTCCACATGCCTGACAATGCGTCCCTCCATGTGTATGGCGAGGACGGCAAGATGGTCCTGGGCGGATTCACGGCCTACAACAACAGTGAGGCCGAGGACTTCACCACCAGCCTGATCCCCGGCCAAGGATGCTTCCTGGAGTATTTTGAACCGGCCGCAGCGGCCGGCGAGGGCCGCTTACGGGTGGAAGGCGTGGGCCATGCCTACCGCTTCGTGGATGAAGGGTCACGCGCGGGGGATTGCGAAGTGGATGTCAATTGCAGCGAGGGCAACAACTGGCATCCGCAGCGCGATGCCGTGGTCCGCATCAGCATCAAGGACGGTGGCTACCTGTATTGGTGCTCCGGTGCGCTGGTGAACAACCTCGCGGAGGATTGCAAGCCATACTTCCTCACCGCGCAGCATTGTTATGAAGGCAACAGCCAGTCCGACCTGAACCAATGGAAGTTCTACTTCAATTACGAAAAGTCCAATTGCGGCTCGGGCAGTTCGCCGTCCAACCGCATGACCACCGGGTGCTACAAGCGGGGCGCCAGCGAGGACGGTGGGGGAAACTCCGGATCGGACTTTCTGTTGGTGGAGGGCAAGACCGCGATACCGTCATCGTACAACCCTTATTGGGCGGGCTGGGATGCCACGGGCACCGGCAGCACAGGCGGGGTGGGCATCCATCACCCACAGGGGGATCGCAAGAAGATCAGCACCTACGCCTCCGCCACGCAAAGCGATAACTGGTATGGGCCTTCAGGCACCCATTGGCGGGTGAGCTGGGCGGCCACCGCCAATGGCCATGGGGTCACGGAAGAGGGATCCTCGGGCTCGCCGCTGTTCAATTCGTCCAAGCGCATCATCGGCACCTTGACAGGCGGCAATTCCCAGTGCCTCACGCCCACCAGCGGCACGGGTGTGGACTATTACGGCAAGATGAGCTACCACTGGCAGAGCAATCCTTCCCCGGCCAACTTGCGGTTGAAGAACTTCCTGGACCCGCAAGGAACCGGCGTCAAGTCCATGGATGGGAGCTACGACCCATGCGGCCTTCATGTGGGCGTGCCGGAAGCCGCGGGCATCCCCCCGGCATTGACCATTTACCCGAACCCCGCCAACGGCGAGGCCTCCATCGGGTTGCCGACGGATGCACGTGACGGTGTGGTGGAGGTACGCGACCTGGCCGGCCGCCTGGCGGTGTCGGAAGTGTCGGGCGGCCGCGCAACGGTCCGCCTTCGGTTCACTTCCCTGGATGCAGGCACCTATTTGGTGCGCCTTATGCTGGACGGCAGGGTGGTGGCCCAGGCCCCGCTCATCGTCCTGGGCCGGTAGCGCGGATCCCTTCAGGCCGTGGGGGTGTTTTCGGCATCGGTTCGGCTTCCATCATGTTGACCGGCAGCTTGCGTACGCCGTACTTGCCTTCCAGCGTAGTGCGGCTCAGGGCACCCTCGTCGATGGTGGCGAACCGTTGTACATCGATGTCCGTGGTGTCCGTGAATTGCTCCGGCCACTGGCCCCGCACCCACTTGATCAATTGCGGGGTGGTGAACATCTCGGTGGTCTCGAACAGGGGTGAGATCTGCACCACCGGCCCGTTGCGCCAATTGCCGATGGCATAGCCGTATATGGTGTTCTGCGCCGAAGCTGCCGAGGCGCACAGGACCGCTGCGAGGATCGATAAGGAAACACGTGCTTTCATGCCGACATCTTTCATGTAAATCAGGGACCGGGGCTGAACGCCCTCCGCCACGCCGGGCCTATCCCCTGGTGAATGCCCGCAGCATCCACTGTTGCTTCTCGAACCGCGCGATGAATTTGATCATCATGCTTTCAGTGGCCAGGTCGTCCACGTCATCCGCCAGGTCCGCCGTGGCGTACATGAGCCGCAGCAGGGCTTCGTGATCGGCCAGCAGGTTGGCCGCCATCTTGGTTGCCGGGGGCACCTGACGGTCCTCCGTGATGGGTGAGGCCGCGAGGTATTCGGCGAAGGTGCTCAGCGGGCGTTGTTGGAACACCCGGATCCGTTCGGCGATCTCGTCGATGTCCGCGTGCGCCAGGCCGTATTGCTCCTCCGTGAGCGCGTGCAGTTCGAAGAATTCGCCGCCCTCCACGTTCCAATGGTAGTTGTGCAGCTTTTGGTAATGAACCTGGTACGCCGCCAGCAATGTGTTCAACGAATCGGCCAGTCGCTTGCCTTCACTGCCGGCCCAGCGTTGTGGCTTCATCTGTGTTTTTTTCTTGGTCTGGGCCGTTTTTCCGGAATTGGACCTTGCAATGCGCTTTGCCATGTTGGGGTGGTTGGTTCGTTATCGCCACGAAGGTACCTGCCCCACATGGACCGTGGGGTGAGCGTGGTCACCGTCGGGGCTTGACCGAGCTCAGGAAAAGCATGGTGCCAGTGGCCATCAACAGGCCAAGGAACTCGCGCGTCTCCTCTATCAGGGGATTGCCCGCCTGCATGTGCTCCGTGATGTCGGGGAAACCTGCCTGCGCCCAATGCACGATGCCTGGCGTGGCGGAAAGCGTCCAAAGCCCCATGACCGCCGTGACGCCCCACAGCCACCATTTGGGGAAACGGCCCGAAGCAGCCAGGCCGCACGATACCGCCACCGCCAAATAACCCAAGGTCCAATGGATGGGGTCCGGGTCGTTCAATTGCAGGAGCGCAAAGGCTACGAACACCAGTGCCAGGAAAATGCAGAGGGCTTTCATCGGTTTCAGAATTCGATGCGGTAGCTCAGGTTCGGAATGAGCCCAAGCTGGTACTTGGTCGTCACCTCGCCCTTGCGGGTGTCGAAATAATGAAAGGCCTCGTTCTTGCGGTCCAGTACATTCTGGATGTCCAATGCCCAGAGGCCGGTGTGCCGTTTGCGGTCCTTGCGCAGGTATACGCGCAGGTCCACGCGTTGGAACGGGGCCAGCTCCCTGCTCCAGGGTTGGTTCAATACGTCCATGGCCAAGGTGCCGGGCGTGCCCGTCACCAAAGGCTGTTCGCGCAGGCCGCCCATGGCATACAACCGCGCACTGATGCCCCAGGTCCTCACGCGGTCCTCCTTTTCCTTCCTGAATTCCTTGCCGCCGAACGCATTGACGATGTACCGGTTGTCCCATCGTGTGGGCATGTCCCGGTGGCCAGGGGTGCCATAGGTGCTTTGGAACACGGAGGCATTGGCCTGCCAGAAGTAGCCGCGTGCGAGGTGGCGTTGCACGCTGGCCTCCACGCCCATGTTGTCCGCTGTTCCCGCGGGGTCAAGCCCCGGCATAATGGCCTCGTCCCAAACGTTCACCATGCTGAAGCGCGACAGGTCGTGGACCAGGACGTGCGGACCCGCCACCGGCACGCGCTTCATGTGCTGCACGTAGGTCTCCACGTGAAGGACGGTGTGTTCATTGAACGGGTGATCGTAGCCCAATACCACGTCCTGCGATCGTATCCGCTGGGCCTGCATGGCTTGCCATTGCGGCAGTTGCGACCGGATGCCCGCGGCCAGTGCCAAGGTCCGGCCCTTGGGCATCCGCCATTGCAATTGTGCGCGGGGTTCGCCGATCGCCTGGCCGGAGAACCCGGTCAGGCCCAGGCCGGCACCGATCGAGGCTTCCAATTGTTCGGTCAGGCTCCAGCGCGTATTCACCCAGGGCCGCACCGTCCAGGTGTCATCCCCTTGCCGCCAACGTGAACCGGGCATGATGGCGGGAACCTGCTCGTTCTCGCTCCAGGTTGCCGAGAGCGACCGCAACAACACGTTCACGCCCGCGGCGTAGCGCATGCGGCCGTTCACGCGGCCGCGCACCTCCACCAGCCCCGACAATTTGCGCTCCGCCAATTCCGCCGCCGTGGAATAGCCGGTCCGGAAATCATCCCGCAGGCGTTCTTCCGTCCGCTCCTGGTCCGAGCCTGACCAGGCCACCACGCCCCGCAGGCTGCTGCCCTTGCCCAAGGGCACCGCCAAGCGCAGCCCCATCACGCCGATCCGGGAGGTGTAGTCGATGTTGCGGCTGTCCTTGTCCACCTCCCATGCAGCGGCATCATGCACCGCCTCGAAGTGGTTGCGGCTGCTGCCGCCAACGCCGAACAGGTGCAGGTTGCCACGTTTGCCCAGCGGCAAGGCCACGTTGAAGCTCAGGTCCTGGTACGTGATGTCCTCATCGCCCAGGTCCACGCCCAATTTGCTCAGCAGGCCCACGGTGGAATAGCGGTAGTTGGCCAAGAAGCTCGCCCGCTTGTCGCGGCCCAAGGGTCCTTCGGTGGAAAGATCCAGTCCCAACAACCCTGCTTGCACGGTCCATTCCTGGCGTTCGTGGCTGCCATCGCGCAGGCGCATGTCCAGGATGCCGCCCAAGGCATTGTCATAGGCCATGGGGAGAACCCCGTCGAGCAGCTGGGAGGTGCCCAACATCTGGGCGCTCAGCAAGGTTACCCCACCACCGCTCAGGGTAGGCAGGTCGCTGGGCGTGGCCGCGTTGCCCGTATGGTTGGGATTCACGATCTCGGCACCCTCCAGCATCCAGATGTTGGCGTTGGGTGAATTGCCGCGCACGCTGAGGTGGTTGGCCTCATCGTTCACCACGGCCACGCCCGGGAAGGCCCCTACGACCCGCCCGGGATCGAAGAACGTGGCCGCCCAGCGGAGGCTCTGCTCCACCGTGAACGGGTTTACGCCCAGCGGGGCCAGCCGCTCCACCGCCATCGGGTTCACCGTCACGGCCCCCAGCTCATGGCTGCCGGGGGCCAGCTCCAGCCGCTGCACCGTTTGCTTGCCCGCGCGCAGCCAAAGCTCCGGCACTTCCAGGGTGTCGTATCCGATGGCCGCCACCCGCAGTGCGTAATGCCCCACGGGAATGGCCGCGATCCGGAAATTCCCCGTGCTGTCGCTGGTGGCGGCCAGCGAGACGTTCCCGGGGATCAGCAGCACGGCCGCGCCGGGCACCGGTTCAAGGCTGCGGCTGTCCACCACCTGCCCCGTCAACGTGGCCATCGGCGGTTGCGCGGCCAAGGGTTGTGCCATCGACAACAGCGGCAGCAAGGCGAGCCATGGCATGCGCCCGCGATCAGGCTTGAGCATGGTGCGATGTTACGAAATGCCTTGGCGGAGCTGCTAAACGGTGAGTAAACGGTTGTCTTGGCAGGGTTGTAGAATTAGATAAAACTAAAATAAGAATAGTACATTTGACGCACCATGTATTCAAATAAACTAAAATCTGGGCGCACGGCCTTGCTTGTGGCATGCTGCGCATCCATTGCCGCTGCCGCGCAAACCGGAAGTATATTGGGCACGTTGACCAGTGGCAACGAAGCGGTGCCGTTTGCCAGTGTGGCGATCAAGGGCTGGGCCCAAGGGGCCACTTCCGATGGGCAAGGGCGCTTTTTCCTGCCGGGCGTGCCTGCAGGCCGACAGGTGCTCATGGTCTCGGCGATGGGTTTCAATGAACTTGAAAAACGGTTTGATCTATTGCCGGGCCAGCAGCTGGACCTGGGGCGCTTGCGCTTGCAGGAGGCCAGCCGGGAGCTGGACGAAGTGGTGGTGACAGGCACGTTGAAAGGCATGCGTATGGCGGACAGCCCGGTACCCATTACACTGTTGTCCGCCAAGACCTTTGAGCGCAACCCGACATCCAATATCCTGGATGCGCTATACGCGGTGAACGGCATCAATCCCCAGGTGAACTGCAATGCCTGCAACACAGCCGACATCGGCATCAACGGCATGCCCGGCCCCTACACCATGATCCTCATTGACGGCATGCCCATCGTCAGTGCACTTTCATCGGTTTATGGGCTAAACGGCATCCCCAACGGCATCATCGACCATGTGGAGATCGTGAAGGGACCGGCCTCATCCCTCTATGGCTCCGAGGCCATCGGCGGGGTGATCAACGTGATTACCAAGAGCGGAACCATGGCACCGAGCTTCTTCATGGACATGAATGCTTCCACTTGGGGAGAGATGACCGGCAATATGGGCTTCGGCCAGAAGGTGGGCGACAAGGTGTCCACGCTGTTCAGCTTGGACGGTTACCACTTCGACGTGGAACATGACCAGGACCGCGACGGCTTCATCGACAAGACCCTGCAAAAACGCTGGTCCGTGTTCAACAAATGGGACATCAAGCAGCGAGGGGGGCGGGCTGCCGGCATCTCGCTGCGGTATTACCACGAGGATCGTAATGGCGGGGAGGCGGGATGGAACGCGGGAGACCGCGGAGTCGTGGACTTCGTGCCATACGACAACGATCACGCCTCACCGGGCTTTAATGCGGACTACGTGCTGCCCAACGGTTACACCATCTTCAACCAAGCATACGCCACCGGTTTCCGCATGCCACGCTGGTTCGCCAGCGAAGCCGACCGCGATGCGTGGTCCGATGCCGTGCACCACGCCGACCCCGGCGCGGCCATCGCCAGGGACATGAAGTACCGCGAATCCATCTTCACCAACCGGCTTGAAGCCGTGGGCCAATGGCAACTGCCGTTCATGGAGAACCTTACCATCCAAGCCTCCTACAACCGGCATGACCAGAACTCGGCATACGGGACCGAGTTGTTCATGGCCCTCCAGCAGACCGGCTTCGCACAAGTGTACTGGAACCGGAAGGTGGGCCAACATGACCTGCTGACCGGGGCCACCTACCGCCTGATCCACTTTACCGATAATACCATCGCTTCCAACAACGGCAAGAACCCATTCTCCACCCGCATGCCGGGTCTGTTCGTGCAGGACCTGTGGACCTTGGGCGCCAAGGCCAGCCTGCTGCTGGGCTACCGGGTGGACCACGACGGGACACGGTCGCAGTCAGGTTCACATGAGAATGTGGTGCACTCGCCGCGCGTGGCCCTGAAGTACGCGGGGGATCCGTGGCACACCTTTCGGGCCAGCTTGGGCACCGGCTACCGTGTTGTCAATATCTTCAGCGAGGACCACCGCGCGCTCAGCGGCCAGTACCAAGCGCGTTTCGGCGAAGACCTGAAGCCTGAAAAGTCCATCAGCACGACCTTGGACTACGAGGTGAAGCTGGTGACTGAGCACATGAGCGTCAACTACAACATCAGTGCATACTACACGCATTTCCTCAACAAAATCTATCCCACGAGAAACGATGCCGAGCGCACACTGACCTATTACAACGTCACCGGAAAGGAGCACGCCCGCAACATGGGCGGTGCACTCGATATGGCCTTTACGTTCATCTTCCCCCTGCGCATCAATGCAGGCATCTCCTACAACCAGGCACAGTTGTTCGAGCTGCCGCGCGACCCCGGGACCGGGGCCTTGGAGGGAAACCGCATCGAGCGCTCCGACTTTGAATACGCGCCACGCTGGTCCGGTGTGTTTGCGCTGGGCCATGACCTGGGAAAGGCGTTCACCTGGGATGTTACTGGGGACTGGCGTGGCCCGATGCGCCTGCCGGTACAAGGTGAAATGAACGTGTATGACCTGGAAGGCAATGTGGTCGGTACGGAGGACGACCCCAGGCCCGGGTACTCGCCCTGGTTCACGAAAGTGAATGCACAAGTGACCTACCATGCCAAAAACGGCATCGAGGTGTATGGTGGCGTGAAGAACCTGTTCAACTATGTGCCGGAGCACCTGTTGGTGAACCTGGGTGATCCGTTCAACGACCGGTCGGACGTACTGGGAGGGCTGGTTTTCGACACCGAGTACAACTATACGCCGCAACAGGGCATCACGGGCTATGCGGGCATGCGTTTCAGTTTTTGAAGCCTATCCAGAAGCACTTCGCCTCCGGAGCCAATAGCATGCATTGCAGCCCTTGCTGGGAAGCGTTGCCGTCCCCGCCCGTGCCGGTCGCTCCCGGGCCACTTGCTTTGGGGAAGCACTCTTTCATTGCACCTTGGCCGGTTCCAAGGATGATCGCCTGAGCATCCGATCGGGGTGCCTCGCGGTTTCCTGAAGCCCATGCACGTAGATGCCCCACGCTACTGCACCACAGCGGGGAAGTGTACCTCCAGGTCGTTGCTGCCGCCGGCATTGGTGATGTCGCCGTCGCTCACACCGGCCGCGTCCTTGATCGGCTGGTGGCGCAGTAGCACAGCCACCTCGCCGGTGGCCGGCGCACCGATCTGCCATACGCTGTGCAGGCCGATCGGGAACCCGTTGGCGTCCTGGTCCGCATAGCCCACGGTGATGGGCACTTGGTTGGGCACGAAGAAGAACTGGTGTGCCGTCCCTTCCTCCAGCACCTCCTGGCTTACCGTGTCCACCGGGCTTACGCTGCGGTTCAACAGGATGACCTCCGCCTGCAATTGCGTGTTGGCGGGCAAGGTGTCAGCTTCGATCTGCAGGCCGCTGCTTCCCTCCAGGCCGCCCACGGCATGGGCATGCCACTGGAAGGTATTGCCTGCGCCATCCATGAAATGGATGTAGGCATCGGTGATCAATTCCTCCTCGTTCACCGGCGCGGGCGAGGTCAGTTCGTCCTCCTTGTCCTTGTTGCACCCTGCGAGCATGGCGGCGCCCAAAAGGACGGGCAGGAACAGGTTCGGTTTGGTCATTGGCATGCTGTCTTGTGAAAGGTCCGTGGTTCGTGTTCTTGTTGGGTCATTCGCCGTGCGGCGGTCGTGCTTTTCCGCCGAAGGAGTAGCGCACCCACACGGAAACGTCCGTGCCGCGCGCATCGGCATAGTAGCGGAAGGCATCGAGGTAGTCCCGGTAGGCCGCATTGAGCAGGTTGGAACCTTCCAGCCCCAGCCGCAATTCGCCGTGGCCCAAGGATCGTCCCACGCCCGTGGAAAGGCCCAGGAGGTGATAACCGCGCGGTGGCTCCATGAAGTCGATGCCCATGGGTGCACGCGATTGATGGAACACGACGGTGGCGGTGAGGCTGCACTCCAAGGCATGCCAGCGGCCCGCTTCCGGGATGCGGAAGATCAGGCTGTTGGCGAGCCGGTCAGCGGGCATTTGATAAAGCCATGCATGGGCTTGAAGGTCGCGGCCACGCACCAGGCTGAGCCGGGGCCGCAGTGCCCAATGCGGAAGGAAGTTCCACTCGGCCTCGCCGTCCAGCCCGTAGATCCAGGCATCGGTGGCCGTGTAGCGGAACACCGGGAATGCACCGCGGATGGTGAGCTGGAAGCCGTCGGGTTGCAGTTGGATGAACCCGCCTAGGCGCGAGCCATGACCGCTGAGGTTCAACCGCAATCGGCCATGCAGGGCGTATGCCTCCAATTCGGCGGAGGCTTTCACGGCATGCTCGCTGCCCAGGCCGGGATCGCCCACCTCGATGGCCGCCGTGCCGTGGTGGAGTCCTTCACTGTACAACTCGCTTACCTGCGGGGGGCGGAAGGCCGTGCCGATGTTGGCACGCAGGCGAAGGCTGTCGCGGATACCCCAGTTCAGCCCGAAGCTGAGCGCATGGTCGGTGTAGGCATGCACCGGGGTGATGAAGCCGCCCGCCAGGGTGTACTTGTACACCTCCAACCGGGTGGCTTCCAGGCGGGCACCGGCCTCCAGTTCCAGGTTGGCGCCCAGGTCCAGGTGTTCCACGGCGAACACGCCACCGTTCCGTTTCCGGTAGTTGGGGATGAGCGGCCGCACCCCCGTGCCGGGCACGTTCAGGTTTTCCTGGTACAGGGCGTTGATGCCCGCCTTGCCGTGGAGGCGTTCGCCGATGAAATGCTTGAAGACACCCTCGCCCGTGTGGGTGGCCAGGTGCAGGTCCAGTGCGGGTATGTCACTGCGGCCCCCGCGGCGTACGTCGTATTCCCGCCGCTCATCCAGCTGGAAGGCATAGGTGGCCTCCAAGCGGTTTCGCCCGCCCAGGAAACGGTAGGCCTTGGCTTTACCAAGCTGGTGGGACACGGTTTGCCGGGGCGCTTCGATGGCATGGGTGAATGGGGCGGTGTACCATGGCTCTCCCGTCGCGATGGCCCGTTGCAGGTCGTCCACGTTGCCGATGTGCGCGGCGCGCAGGATGCCGAGTTCGCGGAGGTAAAGGCTGTAATAGAGCTGGATGCCTTGGCGCGGGGTGCGCCATCCGATGGCCGCGGAGCCGCCGCCGTCGCGGGTGCCGGTGTTGCTCAATACATATTCCGGTGACTGCTGGTCGCCCAGCAGAAGGCCGCTGCCCTGTACGCGCCAGCCCAGTCCGTCCACGCCTTTCACGCCGCCTTCCAACAGGCCGCCGGCACCGCCGCCGCGCCCGTTTGATGAACCTTGCAGCTGTACCTCGCCGCGCAGGCCCGGCGACACGGGAAGTTCAACCGGCTCGGTGATCACCACCCCGCCGATGGCATCCGCGCCGTATTGCACGCCTGCCGCACCCTTCACCACGGTGATGCGGTCGCTGCTCAGCGGGTCCAGGTTGGGCGCATGCTCGCTGCCCCATTGCTGGTCCTCCTGCCGCACGCCTTGGTTGAGCACCAGCACCCGGTTGCCGCCCAGGCCGTGGATCATCGGCTTGCCGATGGTGGGCCCCGTGCGCAGCACCTGTACCCCGGGGATGTCCCCGATCAAACCCGCGAGCCCCGTGCCGTCCTGCAGCTCCATAGCTGCCCGGTCCAGGGTGGTGTGCGATTGACCGACGTGGTCATCCGGCCGCTTGGCCACCACCTCCACATCAGCCAGTTCCAGCGCGTGGTGTTCCAGGTAAAGGACCAGCGTATCGGCATGGGGCAACTGCACGCGCTGTTCACGTGGCAGGCAGCCGATGTGGCTGAACCGCAAGGTGTACGATCGCGGGCACAGCCCTTCCAAAGTGAACCGGCCCTGGTCGTCGGCGGTGGCGGCATGTGCGGTGCCAGGGATGACCACACTGGTAAAATCCAGCGGGCTGCCGTCGTGCTCATCCACCACCCGGCCGTGCAAAGTGAGGTTGCAGGGCGTTTGAGCGCATAACGCCAGGGGCAAAAGGCAGGACAGGGAAACAGGGATGGCTTTAACGCGCATCGGGAAGCAATTCCTGGGAAGAAAAATGGAAACGGGCCTTGCAGGCAAGGCAGGCACCGGAAGCGGTGCGGCCCGGCCATTGCGGCCGGGATCAGGCCCGTGCTGGCGGGCCCCGGTTGGCCAACAAATGGCGCGGGGCCGTCAGGGGATGGGCAATGTCCAGTACCGGCAAGGGGCAGGCCAGGCCTTCCACATGGCCGGGCATGGACGGTGCGGGTGCCACGGCCGGGATCACATGCAATTGACAGATCGCACAAGCTGCCTGCACCTGGGCGCCGTCCGTCGTTCCGCCATCATCCCCGTGGTGATGGCCTTGGGCCGGTGCAGGCCCATTGGCTTCCGCCTGTGCTTCCACCACGCAATGGTGCATCGCTTGGCGCGGCACCACCACCAAGGCCATGGGCAGCAGCAGCAGCCAAAAGGCCGTCAGGCGCGCTCGGCTCATCCGCATCGTGTGCAAACTTAGCGTCCGCCATGCGACCTTTGGCAACAGGGCCGGGCCACCGGATGGATCGTAACCGGAAAACGGTCCGGGCATCCAAGCAGTAGGGCCATGGCGGGCCCCTGCAAATGAACCTCGCGCTGACCTGCGTGTTGTTGGGAAGGTGATCCGATGCGTGGCTTGGCTGTTTTTCTCCTGGTCCATTTCATGGCGGTGACATTCGCGCCCGGTTGGATCGTGGCCGATTTCATGATGGAACGCAGCCGCGTGGAACGCGAGTTATGCGTGCAACGCATGGTGCCGGACGGGCAACGTACCTGCCATGGGGAATGCCAACTGGCCAAGCGGTTGGCCACCTCCAAGGCGCAGGAGCACAACCTGCCGGACCAGATCCGGTCATTGAGGATCGGCGACACACTGCCCGTTGAGGAGCCGTTGGCGCTGTCCGTGCCGGAAAGCGGGCCGACGCAGCTTGGCGTGGAAATGGCGGGTTCCATCTTGGCGGGTTATCCGTGGCCGGTGACGACGGTGCCTTGGTGCTGAATGCAACCACGTCCATCAGGACGGCTTTTGCATCGTTTGTCCCACCTTTCATTCAATAACCATGAAGAGTCTTTTCGTGATGGGCGCGCTCGTGCTTTTTGCGCTGCCCTCCGTGGCCTGCGACCAGTGCAGTTGCGGCCTGCTGCTCGGCGTGCAGCCCAAGGACCACGCCAACAATTTCGGCCTGCAATACCGCATGCGCTACCTCCGGGGTGACCTGCTGGTGCCGGTGGAGGAGACACGGATCCTCAAGCATGGCGGGCACAGCCACGGTGCGCCCGAACTGACCCAGGCCGAATATGTGGAGGTCTATTCCGTGCTGGAGGCGCGCGGACAAGTGTGGATCAATGACCGGGCCAGCCTTTCCGCCAGCATCCCCCTGCTGAAGAACCTGCAAGCCGTGAACGGGGCGGCCCACGCCGACCTCTATGCCGTGGGCGATCCCGTACTGCTCGCGCGCTACGCGTTGTTTGCGTCCACCACGGGGTTGGACACGGTGCGCCTCCGCCACCGCTTCACCGTGGGCCTGGGCGTAAGCCTACCCTTGGGCCGCACGGACGTGGTGCAGCATGGCGAACGGCTCGACTACGACCTGCAGCCCGGCACCGGCACCTGGGACCCCATGGTGAGCCTGGAGTATGTGGTACGGAGTACGGCTTGGGGCGGAAGCCTCAGTGCCGTGGGGCGCTACAACACCGAAGCGGCGGACGGGCACCGCATGGGCCACGCGGGCACCTTCACGGCTGAGGTCTTCCGCATCATCCCCATCAAGCCTGTCAGCCTGTTGCCATCGGCAGGCGTATACGGGGAGACCATGCTGGAGGACGAGATGCACGGCGTGCCGGATCCCACGACCGGGGGCAACACGTTGTTCAGCAGCTTGGGCATGCAGGTGTGGTGGCGGCAACTGGGCCTGCAGCTGGCCTGGCAGCATGCATTGGTCAACGACATGGGTGCCGCCATGGTGCCCAACCGCGATCGCTTTCTGGCCGGGCTCACATACAGCTTCGGGCAGGAGTGAGGTGGCTGCGTGCGCCGCGCGGGCGGTGGTCCTTCATCGCCCACGGTCGGGCCTGGAGCCTGCGCGCAACAGTTCGCGAAGCCGATGACCATCCGCACGGTTGGGCCACAGGTCGCGGAAGCGCGCACCGGTGATGCGCATGAAGGCCACGGTCTGGTACACGGCATTGAGGCAGTACGCCGAGGTGGCGGTGATGGCCGCGCCGGAAAGGCCGTGGAGGGGAATGAGCCACAGGCCCAGGCCCACCGTCGCCACCAGGCCCAGCCCCGAGCCGATGACGTTGTGCACGTTGCGCGCGGTGCCGCTGAAGAAGTGGCTGTAGGCTTGGGAGGCCGCCATCCCCAGGATGCCCGGCACCAGCAGCATGACCAAGGGCGTGATGCCCGTGACCTCGGGGCCGAACACCCACTGGAACACCCCGGGCGGCAGCAGCACCAGGACCAGCACGATGGCCAGGGCGCACGCCATGGACAGCTTCAGGAAAGAGAGGGTGAGGTTGCGCTGCACCTCCATCTGCCGCAGGTTGCTGATCTTGCTGTACAAGACCATCGCCAGGCTTTTCGGCACCAGCCAAGCCCCTTCGGCCAGTTGGTTGGCCACGGTGTAGATGCCCAGTTGCGCCGTGTCCCGGAATTTCTCGATGAGCCAGTACGAAAGGCGGTAGTTGAGCAATTGCGTGCCATTGGCCAGCTGGATGTACAAGCCTTGCCGGAAGAGGATGCGCAGTACGTCCACCGGCGTGTGCCGCACCACCGGTACCCGACGCCGGATGGCCCAGGTCCCCAGCACCAGTGCCGTGGTGGCCGAGGCATACGCGGCATCCACGAAGGCGTGGGCATCACTCCCCGCCCTGCGCGCCAGCGCGGCGAACACCACCACCAGCACAACGGACTGTGCCACGGCGATCCAGTTGTTGCCACGGATGCGCTGCTGGCCCAGCAGCACGCTCAGGTGGATGGCGCTGATGCCCTGCAACAAGGCCAGCATGGCCACATGCCCGCCATAGCCCGCCGGCACAAGGTGGAACAGTTCGATGATGCCCCAGCCCGCAACAGCAGCCACCACCGCCCAACCGTAACAGGGCGGCAACAGGCGCGCCAAGGAGACCCGGGGCACCAAGTACACCAAGGCGCTGCCCCCCACCAGGTCCATGCCCAGGCGCACCAAGGTGATGCCCAGCACGATCAGGCCGATGGTGCCCAGCCCTTCCGCACCCAATTGGTGGCCCGCGATCACCGATACCAGCAGCCCCATCACCGTGGTGATGATGCGCGTGATGATCGTGCCCGAGATCGCCTTCAGCATCACCGTCCACGGCCAACGGCCTTTTGGTACACCTCGTCGAAACCCCGGGCCACGGCCTCGGGGCTGAAGCGGGAGCCCACGCTGGAGCGGATGGCTTCCGGCGTGTAGCGCCGGTGTTCACCCGCCATTTGCACCAGCGCGGCGCAGAGGGCCTGGTCATCACCCACGGGGATCAGGACCCCATTCACCGGGGTGATGAAAGCCTCCGGCCCGCCGCAGCGCGTGGCGATCACCGGTTTGCCGCAGGCCAACGCCTCGCCGGTCACCACGCTGAAGGTCTCGAAACGGCTGTTCACGACCACCGTGCCCGTGCGGGCCATCAACGGCCGCACTTCGGATTGGGCCAGGCGCCCGCGCCAGCGCACATGGTCCTCCAGGCCCAATGATCGCGCATGGCTGCGGAGCTTTTCTGCATCGGCCCCGCCGCCGATCACCTCCAGCCGGAGGTCATGGCCCATGGAACGCGCCAAGGCCAAGGCGTTCAGCACGCCGCTCACGTTCTTCACATCGTCCACCAGGTCGGCCACCACCATGAAGTGGTTGGCCGGTCCGGCAGGAGGGAGCGGCAGGTCCATGCCGGGGACCACGTTGGGCACCACGGCATGGTGGCGGCCCAGCCCGGCCTTCTCCAAGGCCGCCGCCAGGTGCGGGCTTACGGCCGTTACGGCCGCTGCCTGGCGGCACAGGAAACGGTCGATGTATTTGGCCAGGGGGTGTTTGCGCTGCCAGGTGCCTCTCAAGTGTGTGCTGCCCTGTTCGCTGATGATGAAGGGGATGCCCCACGTGCGCGCCCGCAGCCATGCGGTGAAGGCCGGCCGTGTGAGGATGTGCGCATGGACCAGGTCCGGCCGCCCGCGTTCCTGGATCAACCTTTCCAGCGCCGCGGCAGTGGCCTTGCGGTAGCGCCGGAGGTTGATCGCCTTGCGCAGGGGGGCCCAGGGGGAGCGGTTGTGCCGGTAATACGCATGCAGCTCCCAGGCGCCGGACCCCGTGTCGAGCTCTTGGCGGCGCGCCTCCCCCAGGCCGTCCACCGCGCAGACATGCACCACGCTCACCTGGTGTTGCAAGGCCACGGCCAACATCTGCTTGCGGATGAAGTCGCCCAGCTGCGGGTCCGGCAGCCCCGGATACCATTTGGGCAGGACGAGGATGTGCATGCAAGCGCAAAGTAACGTGGGCAGGCCACCGGGATTATATTTGCGGCCCGTTTGGCATCCGTGCCGGACGAAATGGTGGGTGTAGCTCAGTTGGTTAGAGCGTCGGATTGTGGTTCCGAAGGTCGTCGGTTCGAGCCCGATCTCCCACCCAGGAAACAAGAAGCCCCGTGAGGGGCTTTTTTGTTGGATGCGGGGTCCGGCCGCATCGCGGCTGCCGGCCGGCATGATCCCACGGGAACGCCAGCTTCAGCCCGGACGGTTACGTGAAGATCCAACCGTTGCTGAGGAAGATGTTGAACAGGTAAGTGTTCCACAAAATGTTGCCGGACACGATCATCAGGCAAATGGGAAGTTTGGCCGGGCGCGGCAGCTTGTGGCCAAGACCGAGAAAAAGGAAGGAGGCCACAAGCAGATAAAGCCCCAGGAAGGCGAATTGTGACCGGTCGCCGCCGTATTCAACCACCTGCAGGAAGGAGAACAAGAGCGTGGACAGAATACCAAGGACGATGGCGATGGCGGCCGGGCGGACCTCCCGGGAACGGCCCAAAAGGATGAACGCACCGATGTAGAATAGCGGCGTGGCCATGGTGAACCGGAAAAAACCATGGAGGTTCCCGCCGGAGGTGAGTACGGTGAACAGCAGCAGGCCTGCCATGTAGATGGCCGAAACGAGCAGCAGGTAATCTTCCATCGGACGCTCCCGGGCTTCCGCCTGCCCGCGCCTTGGCCGGACCAGGGAAAAGAGCGTGAATGCGGCCGCAGGCAGCGCGATGAAGAAGATCGCGAACGAATTCATGCCGAACCCCTCCACCGACCAATCGGAAATGGAGGTGAAGCGCCGGGGGCCGCCGGCCCAGTATTGCTGTGCTTCCCGCATGATGTCCCACGACCCTGAGTACAGGTACTGGATGAGGAAGACGGTGATGTAGCCCGCGAGGAACGGAAGACCGTGGAGGAGTGCATTCCTGATGAATGGGCGGAAGCCCGAACCTCGCAGCAGGGCGATCGCGTCGGCCGCCAGGAAGGCGATGAGGATGAATGCCGTGGCGGGCCTGACCATGGCCGTCAGGAAAGCCCCGAGGAAGAAGATCCAATACCGGCCCTTGATAAGGCCGACAACAGCGATGGTCATGGTGAGCAGGAACAGCGCCTCGCTGTACGGTATGTGGTAGATGATCGTGGAGGGGACGGTGACCAACAGGGCGAATGCCAGGGTGCGGTCAAGGCCATGTCCCGGCATCAAATGGATCGCCAGCAGGGAGACGGAGAGCAGGAAGATGAAGTAATTGAGCAAGGCCATGCCGATCGGCGTGGCATGGGTCACCTTCCAGAGCAGGGGAAACAAGGGAAAGAACGCGGAGCGGACGTTGCTGTAGCAGCCGTTTTCCAGGCGGTACATGCCCTTGCTCAGGCATTGATAGATGGGCGCATCCCAGGACAGGATGCTCTCATTGGTCAGCGCCACGTAGGGGACGGATTCCTGCTTGATCACATAATCGTCCCAGCCGCCGCTGCGGACATAGTTCCGGCTGACCTTGCCCAGCGTTCCCTGGTAGGCCCGTTCATTCTGCAACAACTTGAACAGCACGCCAAACACAGCGAGGGCCAGCAAGCCCGACAGAACGTACAGAAAGAAGCGCATGCCCATGTGGACGCCTGGAACTTGACCGGGCCGCATGACCGGTCCGGGGTCAAGGTAAAGCAGGGCCCCGGTAGTGCCGGCGTAGCCGGGCACGGGACGCATTGCCCAGTGCACGGACATTCCTGTGCCACGGGCCGGGATTCCTTGCGGCAGGCCAGCGCCGCGGCCCGGTCCGGGGAATCGCACATCACCTTGGGATCAGCCTTCCAAGGAGCCCGCCTCGGTCATTCCACTCCATGTTTCCTGTCCGCCAGCACGCTTTCCAGCGTCCAGGGCATGCGCCTCACAAAGGGTTTCTGCCGCACGGGACAGTCGTAGAGCTGGCACACCGTGCAGGAGCGGGGAATGCAGGGGTCGATGTGGATGAAGAACTCCACCTCGCGGCCGGAGTGCTTTTTCACCAGCGCGGCCAGCTCGGAGATCTCCTGGTGGCCCGCCTCCACGGTGAAATACCAGGGCACGGTGACATGGCAGTCGATGTGGAGGGTGCTGCCGAACTTGATCACGCGGAAGTTGTGCATGTCGATCCACTCGGGCTTGCGGTGCGCATCGATGATCTTCACCAGCTCGGCCGCCACGGCCATGTCGGTCTCGTCCATGATGCCGCCCACGCTGCGGCGCACCATGCGCACGCCCTGCCAAATGATGAGCACCGCGAAGCCCAGCGCCAGCATGCTGTCCAGCCAGTGCAGGCCGGTGATGCGGATGGCCAGCAGGCCGGCGACAAGGGCCGCCGTGGTCCAGGCATCGGCCAGCAGGTGCACGCCGCCCGCCTCCATGGTCAGCGAGTGGCTGCGACGGCCTTGCTTCCGCAACATCAGCCCCATCACCAGGTTCACCCCGCCGGTGGCGGCCACCAGCACCAGGCCAACGCCGATGTTGTGCACCTCCACGCCGGTGAACAGGGCCTCCGTGGCCCGGTAGATGATGATCACCCCGGCCGCGGCCACCAGGCTGCCCTCCAACAGCGCGCTGATGAATTCCACCTTGCCGTGGCCATAAGGGTGCTCGCGGTCCTTGGGCTTGGCGGCCAACGTCAAGCTGTACAAGGCAAAGCCGGCGGCCACCACGTTGACGATGCTTTCCAGGGCATCGCTCAGCACCGCATTGCTGCGCGTGATCCGCCAAGTGACGAACTTCACCAGCATCAGCAGCACGCCGACGGCCAGCACCCACGCCTGCATTCTCCTGTTTCCCCGGCCCGCAACCATGCGGCCAAAGTAGGCATGTGCACGACCGCCTACGCCGATTGGGCCATAGGCCGCGGCCAACTGGCCTGCCGACCCTGGCCGCTCCGACCGCCCGCGCCCCGTTCCTTAATCTTGCACCCGCTTCTTATCCCCATCGCATGCCCGCTTCCCTGAAAGTGATCCAATTGTACCACCAGTTGCTGGAGAACGAACGCACGGCTGGCGTGGTGCTGGTCCTGTGCACGGTGATCTCGCTGCTGCTGGCCAACTCAGGGATCCAGCACCTCTATCTCGGCTTGTGGCACCATCCCTTGGCGGGACAAAACGTGGAATTCTGGATCAACGATGGCCTGATGGCCATCTTCTTCCTGATGGTGGGGTTGGAGCTGAAACGGGAGATCCATGTGGGGGAGCTGTCCGAGCGGAAGAAGGCCATCCTTCCGGTGATCGCCGCCTTCGGGGGCATGATCGTGCCGGCCGGCATCCACATGCTGCTCAACCACGGCACGCATTTCCATTCCGGGGCCGGCATCCCCATGGCCACCGATATCGCCTTTGCCGTGGGCATCATGGCCCTGCTGGGCGACCGCGTGCCCATACCGCTGAAGGTCTTCCTCACCGCCTTGGCCGTGATCGACGACCTGGGCGCCATCTTCACCATCGCCATCTTTTATTCCACGGACATCCACTGGGGCTACCTGGGCGCGGCGCTGGGCATCCTTGCCCTCATGCTGGTGATCAACAAGGCGAAGGTCAAGCACCTTGCCCCATACCTGGGCCTGGGCGTGGTGATGTGGTATTGCATGCTGCATTCGGGCGTACACTCCACGGTGGCCGGTGTGCTCACGGCCTTTGCCATTCCCTTCGGGGCGGGCCACGACTCCAACTCCATGCGGTTGGAGCATGCCCTGGAGAAACCCGTTTCCTTCGGCATCCTGCCCCTTTTCGCCCTGGCGAACACCGGCATCATCCTCGAGCACGACTGGTTCGGCCACCTGTTCACCTCCAACGGTTGGGGCATCACCCTGGGCCTGGTGGTGGGCAAGCCGTTGGGGATCACCCTCTTCTGTTTCGCGGCCATCTCCCTGGGGATCTCCGCGCTGCCCACGGGCATCAAATGGGTCCAACTGATGGGGGCGGGCGCATTGGCCGGCATCGGCTTCACCATGTCCATCTTCATCACGTTGCTGGCCTTCGATGACCCCGAGGTGGTGGTGGCCTCCAAGACGGCCATCCTCTTCGCCTCCACGGTCGCGGGCATCATCGGCACGATATGGCTGCATGCCGCATTGCCGGCGCGTGGCAAGGTGAAGCTTGCCGGAAGCCGTTGAACCGCTACCGCCTGGTTGCGGCCGGAAACCGGGACACGCGGATACCGAACCCTTGCGGCACGCGGAGTGGACGGGGGCATGGGCTTCCAGAGCCTCGGCGGCATCGGGTGCGGGCCCACGCCACGGGATCCGTGGATGCCGCAAGCTGCCACACTGCCGTTCTCCGGGACGCACGTGCCGTGAAAATGGTGCTTCCGGCGCGGCCTTACCTTTGCGGCCCCTGCAGAAAAGCCCGCCAGCATGGAAGTGAGATTGATCGAAGCCGCCTCGGAGATAGGGGCGGGCACACGCGGCACCAGCATGGGCATGTGCGCCTTGCGCGTGGCCGCATGGAAGAACGGCAGCGAACTGTTCGGCCATGCCGAGGAAAGCATCCTGCGCGACGAGAACGACGTGCTCTATGAGGACGACAAGCAGTCGCCCAATGCGCACCACATCGAAGGATTGCTCCGGTTTGAATCGGACCTGGCCTTCGAGGTGTACCGGTTCGTGAAGAACGGCGTGTTCCCCATCGTGGTGGGAGGCGACCATTCCATCGCCATCGGCTCGGTGTCGGGCACCAAGATGGCGTTCCCCAACGAACGCTTGGGCGTGGTGTGGATCGATGCGCATGCGGACATGCACAGCCCCTTCACCACCCCCAGCGGCAACGTGCACGGCATGCCCTTGGCCTTGTTGATGGACATCGAGGTGAAAGGAAGGAACCGGCCGAAGATGTTCACGTTGGACGCCTGGGACCGCCTCCGCAAGATCGGGCCCAACGGACCGAAGCTCCTGCCGCGCGACCTGGTGATCATCGGCCTGCGCGACTACGAGCCGGAGGAAGCCGCCATCATCAGGAAGCACAACATCAAGGTGATCACCGTGAAGGAGGTGCGCGAGAAGGGGGGGGAGGCCATCGTGAAGGAGGTGCTCGGCTACCTGGGCGAATGCGAGCGGCTGCACGTCAGCTTCGACGTGGACAGCCTCGACCCCTCCATCTCCGTGGGCACCGGAACCCCGGTGGCCGACGGGCTCTTCCTGCCCGAGGCCAAGGACCTGCTTTCCGGCCTGTGCGCGGAACCCCGGACGATGACCTTGGACGTGGTGGAGATCAACCCGGCCCTGGACACCAGGAACGCCATGGCCGAAAACGTGCTCACCATCCTGGAGCCGTTGTTCCACATCCTGCGCGCCCGGTGATGCAAGGAGACGCGACGGCGGAGGACCTGCCCCCGCTGGAACAAGTGGCCTCCCGCGTGATCGTCGTGCGGCCCACCGGCTTCGGCTTCGACCCGGGGACCGCCGCTTCCAACGGGTTCCAATGGGATCTGGCCGATCCCGATCTGGTGCGAAAGGCCGGCAAGGAGTTTGATGCCTTGGTGAAGGCCTTGCAGGACCGTGGCATCGGGACCACCGTGCTGGACCCGGCGGATCCCGCCACCCCCGATGCGGTGTTCCCCAACAACTGGTTCAGCACGGACAGCGAAGGACGCATGGTGTACTACCCCATGGCCACCGCCTCCCGCCGCCGGGAGCGCGACCTGGGCCTGCACCGGAAGCTGAAGGACATGGGCTTTGCCAGCACGGATGTGCTCGACGTCACCCATTGGGAAGCGGACGGACAAGCCTTGGAAGGCACGGGAAGCCTCGTGCTGGACCGCACCAGGCGCACCGCATACGCCGCCCTATCGCCGCGCACCACCAAGGAAGCGGTGGAGGCCTGGTGCCATGAGCTGGGCTTCAAGCCGCTCACCTTCACCGCCACCATGGACGGCAAGGCCGACGGCCAACGCATCTACCACACCAACGTGCTGATGACCATCGGCGGGGGATTTGCCGTGCTGTGCGCCGCTTGCATCCCGGACCTCAACGAGCGCCACCGCGTGGCGGCGGGCCTGGCATCCTCCGGCAAGGAGCTGGTGCAGCTCAGCATGGGGCAAATGCGGGATTTCGCCGCCAACATCCTTCAGCTGCGAAGTGGCAAAGGCAACTTCATTTTCATGTCCGAGCGCGCCTTCAAGGCCTTCGATGCCGCACAGATCCACCGCCTGGGCCGCTACGGTGAGCCGGTGCCGGTGGCCGTCCCCACCATCGAGGCCGTGGGCGGCGGCAGCATCCGGTGCATGCTCGCCGAGAACTTTCTTCCTTTGCGGCCCTAAGCCCCAGCTGCGCCACACGCCATGTTCCAAGACCGTCTCCAAGCACAATTGCTGCCCGCACTTCAGGCCGCATTCCAAGAGCTGTTCGGCCAAGCGCCGGAGGCCAAGGCCATTACATTCCAAGCCACCCGGCCGGAGTTTGAGGGCGATGTCACCATTAACGTATTCCCTTTCCTGAAGCTCAGCGCCAAGGGACCGGAGCAAACGGCCACCGCCCTGGGCGAACACCTGAAGGCCCACCTCCCCGTGGTGGACCGCTTCAATGTGGTGAAGGGCTTCCTCAACATCGTCGTGGCCGACGGATACTGGTTGGAATTCCTGGACGTGGCCCGCACGAAGGACATCCTGCGCTTCCCCGCCACCGGCGACCAGGTGATGGTGGAGTATTCATCGCCCAACACCAACAAGCCGCTGCACCTGGGCCACCTGCGCAACATCTTCCTGGGCTTTTCCATGAGCCGCATCCTGCAGGCCGTGGGCCATGAGGTGGTACGCGTGCAGATCATCAACGACAGGGGCATCCACATCTGCAAGAGCATGGTGGCCTGGCGGGCCTACGGGAACGGGGAGACCCCCATGAGCAGCGGCCTGAAGGGGGACAAGCTGGTGGGCAAGTATTACGTGGCCTTCGACAAGGTGTACAAGGAGGAGGTGGCGGGGCTGGTCGCCGGGGGGCTGTCCCCGGAGGAGGCCGGGAAGAAGGCCCCCATCATGCTGGAGGCGCAGGAGATGCTGCGGCAGTGGGAGGCGAACGACCCCGATGTACGGGCCCTGTGGGCCACGATGAACGGCTGGGTATACGATGGCTTCAACGCCACCTACGCCGCCATGGGCGTGGATTTCGACAAGCTGTATTACGAGAGCGAGACCTACCTGCTCGGCAAGCAGGACGTGCTGGACGGGATGGACGAGGGCATCTTCTTCCGCAAGCCGGACGGTTCCGTGTGGGTGGACCTCACGGCCGACGGCCTGGACGAGAAACTGCTGCTGCGCGGCGACGGAACGAGCGTGTACATCACCCAGGACGTGGGCACCGCCATCCGCCGCTTCGAGGAATTCCCCGGACTGAAACGACTGATCTATACCGTGGGCAATGAGCAGGACTACCACTTCAAGGTGCTCTTCCGAATCCTGAAAAAGCTGGGCTATGCGTGGGCGGACGGGCTGTACCACCTCAGCTACGGCATGGTGGACCTGCCCAGCGGTAAGATGAAGAGCCGCGAGGGTACGGTGGTGGATGCCGACGACCTGATCGCGGAGGTGATCGCCGACGCGGCCGGGGCCACGCAGGCCCAGGGCAAGCTGGACGACTTCACGGCCCGGGAGAAGGAAGACCTCTTCCGCATGATCGGCCTGGCGGCGCTGAAGTATTTCCTCCTGAAGGTGGACCCCAGGAAACGGATGCTCTTCGATCCGAAGGCGAGCATCGACCTGCAAGGCCACACCGGGCCGTTCATCCAATACACCTATGCCCGGATCCGGAGCTTGCTCCGCAAGGCCGGCTACGGTGAAGGTCCGGCGGAGCGGGAGCGTGGCGCGGCGGTATCCTTGGGACCCGGGGAAAAGGCGGTGATCAAGCTGCTGCACCAACTGCCGGCGGCCTTGAACGAGGCGGCGGAACGCATGGATCCCGCCTCCTTGGCCAACCAGGCGTATGAGCTGGTGAAGGCCTACAACGCCTTTTATCAATCCATTCCCGTGCTGAAGGAGGAGGATGCCGGCAAGCGACAGCTGCGGCTGGAGCTCAGCGCCGCCGTGGGCATCGCGGTGAAGAAGGCCATGTGGTGCCTGGGCATCGAGGTGCCCGAACGGATGTGAACCCTAGAACTTGGGGCAGGGGATGGTGCGGTGCTTCCGCTTCTTGCTGTTGCGGGGCCACTCATAGATCACCGAGACCTCATGTGCGCCGCCGCTCTTGGCGGTCAGCTTGGAGACGGTGACATCATAGCTGTACACCATCTGCAACTGGTATGGCGTTTCGTACCCCATCATCAGGATCACGGCATCGTCGTTTGGATAGCCGGGCTGGTATGCTTTCAACCCCGGCAAGCCCCGGTACCACAGGCCAAAGGTGAGGTCGCGATGGTCCACGTAACCGCCCAGGTCCAGCTGGTCCCACTTCTGTTGGGCCTTGTAGTGGGCCGCCAGGGTCATCCGGGTTTCGGTATAGCGGAAGGAGCGGCCATCCAAGGCGAACCGGTAGCCGGCATGCACGCTGGTGCGCATGGGCAATTTGGCATCGCCGTCCAGGAACACGCTTTGCTGGGGCTGGTTGAGGTGGTTGATGGAAAAACCGCCCCAGAACTGCTCGGAGTAGTACAGGAACCCTGTGGAGAAATCGAAGTACGAGGTGTTTTGCATCGTGGGCGCCTCGATGCTGGCCGGGGCGTTGTCCCGGATCACCTGGTCGGCGAAGAGCATGTTGCCCTGGTCGAACGTGCGGCTGGTATAGCCTGCGCGCAAGCCCCCGCGCACCGCCCGCTTCCGGCTCAGCCGTGCTTCGTAGGAGTAGTTGAACGACACTTGGGTGAAGGCCAGGTTGAACGAGCCCGCCCGGTCGTGCATCACCATGCCGCCGATGCCGCTGTTGATCTCCGGGCTGCGGTGGTCGTACGCCACCGCGTAGGTCTTGTACCCCGGGCCGATGCCCGGCCACTGCAACCTGTAGTTAAGCCCCACCCGGTCCTGCACGGTGTTGCCCGTCAGCGCCGGGTTGAGGTACATCGGCGCCGCATAGAATTGCGAGAGTTGCGGGTCTTGCGCCATGGCGGTGGCGGCCAGGCCCAAGGCGAGGATCGAGGTGCGGATATGACGGCCCTGCATGATCATCGGAACAAGGTCAGGTCGCCCCGCCGCTGCATTTCCTTGTTGTCCACGAAGCGTACCCAGATCTGGTAGACGTACACGTCCTGCTGGCTGAGCTGGCCGCGGTAGTAACCGTCCCATCCGCGCTTGATGTCGTCGCTCTCGAACACCAGTTCGCCCCAACGGTTGAAGATCCGCATGCGGTAGTTCTTCACGAAACGGATGAAGGGGTAGAACACGTCGTTGTCCAAGGCATACGGGTCATAGAACCCGCCGCCGCCGTTCGGGTTCGGCGTGAAGGCATTCGGGATCGTGATGTCGTAGATCGGTGTGATGACCACTGGATGCTCCACGCTGGCGGTGCATCCATGTCCGTCCGTGACGGTCAACGTAACAGGCCACGTTCCGGGTTCCAGGAAGGTGTACCCTGGATCAGGCTCGGTGGCCAGGCCGCCGTCGCCGAAGACCCATTGCCAGCTATCCACGTCACCGGTGCTTTGGTCGGTGAATTGGACGTCGGCGTGGTCGGCATCGGTTTCCCACGGGCTGGCGGTGAAGGCTGCCACCGGCGGCGCATAGGCGTTCACCATGCCGGTGTTCACGGCATCGGCCGTGCACCCCAAGGGCGTGGCCACCGTGAGCGAAACGGTGTGATCACCCGCCTGGTAGACGTGTACCGGGCTCATGGAGGTGCTGGTGCCGCCATCGCCGAATTGCCAGAAATAGGAGACCGGTTGGTTGGTCAGGCCGGTGGGGAAATGCACCGTGAGCGGTGCGCAACCCTGGGCGATCACCGGGGGCAGGGTGATGGACGGCGGCGTCTCCACGATGATGGTGACCGTGCCTTGGATGCTGTTCATGCAACCGTCGGTCGCGATCACGGTCAGGCTGCGGGTGTTGTCCGTGGTGATCGCGAACGGACCGTTGCCGGTTGCCGGGATCTCCGGCCACGCGATGGATGTCGCACCCGGATAACCCGTGACCCAAGCGCCTGCCGTGGCCGTCCCTCCCGGGCAGAATGCCGTATCACCATACGTGTGCAGCGTGGCCAGGGACAGATCGAGCACGGTGACCGGGAATTGCAGTGCGGGGCCCGGACATCCGTTCTGGTCGACCACCGAAACGGTCACCACCTGGGATGCAGCGAAGGAATACTGGATGTCGGTACCGGTGCCGATCCCGGCCCAGGTGATGATGTGCCCGTCCGATCCGCCCGTGGCTTGGGCGGAAAGCGTCACCGGCGTGTTCACGCATACGGTGTCCGCCACTTGCGCGGTCAGTGTCAGCGGCGGGGGGGCGACAAGGGTGATGGACGCCTGGGCGTGGCAGCCATTGGCATCACTGACCACAACGGTATAGGCGCCTGCCCCCAACCCTTGGGCGGTGGCCGTCGTCTGGCCATTGGCATTGCTGCCCCATTGGAAGGAGTAGCCCGGCATGCCCCCGGAGGCCTGCACGGTGGCCGAACCGTTGGCATCACCGTCGCACAGCGGATCCATTCCGGTGATGCTGGCCACGGCAAGTGCCTCCGGCTCGGTAATGGTGACGGTGGCGGTGGTGTCGCAGCCGTAGTTGTCCGTCACGTGTACCGTGTACGTTCCCGCAGCGAGGCCGGTGGCCTGGGCGCTGCTTTGCGCGGCGGGGTCATCCCACAAGTAGGTGAAGGCCGGATCGTTGGGTGTGAAGGTGGCCGTGCCGGAATGGTCGCCGTTGCAGGCCAAGGGACTGGTGCCCGCCGCTGATCCGAAGAAACTGGTGGGCAGGGTGATGTGTACCGTGTCCGTGGCTGGGGGGCAGGTGGTATTGCCGGTGGTGGTGAGCACCAGGTCGATGCCATTGGCCAGGATTTCGCCGGCCGATGGCATATAGGCAACGTTAAGCCCGCTGCCGCTGAAGGTGCCGGCCCCGCCGCTCCACGTGCCGCCCGTGGCGTTGGTCACCGAGCCGTTCAGTTGGACGGGCAGGGAGGTGAAGCAACCGATCAGGTCGGCCCCGGCATCGGCCACGTTGGGCTGCCCCGATGCGATGATGCTGGCCGTGCCTTGCACCGGCGTGCAGTTGTTGCCGTCGGTGATGGTCACCGTGTAGGTGCCCGCCCCGGCCGTGATGGAGGGACCGGAGGCGCCATTGCTCCAATTGTACTGGTAGGGTGGCGTGCCGCCGGTCACCATGGCGGTGATGGTGCCGTCACCGTTGCCCGCACAGGCCTCATCCACCACGTCCAGGCTGGCGATGGCCAACGCCGCCGGTTCCGTGATGGTGACGCTGAGCACCGTGTCGCAACCGTAATTGTCGCTGACCGTGACACTGTAGTTGCCGGCGGCAAGCCCGGTGGCGTTGGCGCCGGTCTGCGCGGCGGGGTCGCTCCACAGGAAGTGCAGGCCCGGGCCGGAAGGTTGGAAGGAGGCCGTCCCGCTGGCGGTCCCGTTGCAGCCCAGGTCGGTGGCGGTAACGCTGCCGCCGGCAAAGCTGTTGGGCAGGGCGATGTGCACGGTATCCGAGGCATCGCCGCAATTGGGATGGCCCGCGGCCACCAGGACCAGGTCCACACCACCGGCCTGGACCTCGGCCGGTGTGGGCATGTAGGTGATCATCGGGCCCGTTCCCGTGATGATGCCGGCGCCCCCGCTCCAGGCGATGCCGCTGGCATTGGTCACCGCGCCGGCCACCGTTACGGGCAGGCCGTCCATGCAGCCCACCAGGTCAGGGCCGGCGTCGGCCGTACTGGGCTGGGCGGCCGCCCCGATCGTCACGCCCAAGGGCCCGGCCACGCACCCGTTCCCGTCGGTGATCACCAAGGTGTAGTCACCTGCGGGTGCCGTGATGGAGGGCGTGGTGGCCCCGGTGCTCCATTGGTAACTGAAGGGGGGCGTGCCCACGTCGATCGTCACGGTGGCGCTACCATCGCCATTGCCGGCGCATGTCTCATCCACGATGTCCGGCGCATAGGTCAACAGGCCGGGCAGCACATGCACCGAGTATACATAGGTCTGCAAGGCCGGTATGGGGCAGGCCCCATCGTTCGCGGTGATGATGAAGGGAAAGAAGCCCGAGGCGTTCGGCGTGCCCGTCCAGCATACGTGTACGGTAAGCGGGTTGGTCCCGCTGGTCGTCAGGGTCGCCCCCGGCAGGTTCTGCGCCAGGTTGGAGGTTACCGTCAGCACGTCCCCGGCATTGGGGTCGGTGATCACCGCATCGAAGCAGAAGTTCCCCGATTCGCAGATCTCGATGGAACGCGGCCCGGTTTGCGTGGCCTGCCCGTTGAGGTTCGTCACCGTGCCCGAGGCCGGGTCGGGGGGGATGTTGGTGCACGGATAAGCGATGAATTGCATGTCACGCATCACCGATCCGATCCAGTTCCCGTTGCTGTCATAGCGGTCCACGCGGACCACCACCACCCAGTTGCCCACTTGGTTCAAGGTGAAGTTCACCTGCCCCGTAACGGGGTCCAGGGTGATGCCCGGTATCGGCTCGGCCCCGTTGTACGGGCTCACATAAGGAAGGACGATGCCTCCGACGTTGCGGGCACTGATGAAGGTGTAGGTCAACGAATCGTTGTCCGGGTCGTAGGCCCCGTAACTGTATGAGATCGGATAGCCGGCGCACACGTATGGGATGGCGGCGTTGGTGAACCGCGGTGATTCCTGGCAGGGCGCGTCAAGGGTATTGATCTGGGCCTCCAGGTAGATGTTCTTGTTCCCGGGAGCGTCCAGGTTCACGATGGCCCCGTTGCGGTAGATCGCCGTCCAGGAGATGTTCCAGTAGTTGCACGGGGGCAGGTTCACCGTTCCCGTATAGACGTACTCCTGCATCCCGGGCAGGGTGCCGCCATGGCAGGTGCTGTTGCCCGCCATGGGCTGGCACAATTGCGAGATCTCCGTGCCACCCGGCGTACTCACGGTGAAGGAGGTGTTGCCGCAGGGGCTTTGCACATCGAGCTGGTACGAATTGTCCAGGTATTGTCCCGCGCAATCGCGGTAAACCACCATGGTTATGCGGTAGTTGTTGCCCCCCAGGCACTCGTAGTAGATCTCCCCTCCGGCGATGTGCGTTGCCCGGGCCACAGGGGCCAAGAACAGGATGGCAAGGACGAAGGCAAGTAGTTTCCGGACCATGCGCGGAGCTGAAATTCCGTTCACTCCTACGGTGGTTGCGGGAAGAGGTTGCAAACCGGACGGGCCGCCTGGCCGCTACGGCCAGGGCAGGGTGGTTACCTTTGCGGCGCTTTTGAAAACGCATGTTCGAGAACCTCAGCGATAAACTGGAAAGGGCCTTCAAGGTCCTCAAGGGGCACGGCCAGATCACCGAGATCAATGTGGCCGAGACCATGAAGGAAGTGCGCCGCGCACTGCTCGATGCCGACGTCAACTTCAAGACGGCCAAGGAGTTCACCGACCGCGTGAAGGCCAAGGCCCTCGGCCAACAGGTGCTTACCGCCGTCAGTCCCGGGCAGTTGCTGGTGAAGATCACCCACGACGAGCTGGCCGAATTGATGGGCGGCCGCAATGCGGGCATCAACCTCAGCGGCAACCCCACGGTGGTGCTGATGAGCGGCCTGCAGGGATCGGGCAAGACCACCTTCAGCGGCAAACTGGCCAACTACCTGCGGAAAAAGGGCCGCCGCGTGCTGCTGACAGCGGCCGACGTGTACCGCCCTGCGGCCATCGACCAGCTGGAAACGCTGGGCAAACAGCTCGAGGTGGAGGTGTACAGTGAGCGGGGGAACAAAGACCCGGTCAGCATCGCCCGCAACGCCATCGCCCATGCCAAGCAGCACGGGTTCACCGCCGTGATCATCGACACCGCCGGCCGGCTGGCCGTGGACGATGAGATGATGGATGAGATCGCCCGGATCAAGAAGGCCATCAACCCGCAGGAAACGCTCTTCGTGGTGGATGCCATGACGGGCCAGGACGCGGTGAACACCGCAAAGGCCTTCAACGACCGGCTGGACATCGACGGGGTGGTGCTCACCAAGCTCGACGGCGATGCACGCGGCGGTGCGGCGCTCACCATCCGCAGCGTGGTGGACAAGCCCATCAAGTTCATCGGCACCGGCGAGAAGATGGAGGCGCTGGACGAGTTCCATCCGGACCGCATGGCCGGCCGCATCCTCGGCATGGGCGACGTCGTCTCGCTGGTGGAACGGGCCCAGGAACAGTTCGACGAGAAGGAGGCACGCGCCCTGCAGAAGAAGATCGCCAAGGACCAGTTCGGCTTCGACGACTTCATGCAGCAGATCCAGCAGATCAAGAAGATGGGCAACATGAAGGACCTCATGGGCATGATCCCCGGCGTGGGCAAGGCCATGAAGAACCTCGATATCCCCGACGATGCCTTCAAGGGCATCGAGGCCATCATCAGCAGCATGACCCCCGAGGAACGCCGCAACCCCGCCGTGATCAACGGGAGCCGCCGCCAACGCATCGCCAGCGGCAGCGGCACCAATGTGGCCGAGGTGAACAAGCTGATGAAGCAGTTCGAGGAGACCCGCAAGATGATGAAGATGATGGGCGACAAGAGCAAGATGCAGGCGATGATGCAGCGCATGCAGCAGATGCAGGGCATGCGGCGATAGGCCCCCGGACGGCCATCCCCATTCCGGCCTGTCGAAGCGGTGTCGCGGGGGTTCCTACCTTGGGTGGCATGTCAACCAGATTGCTCCTGTCCGCCACGGCGCTGCTGCTCGCATTGCCCGGCCTGTTCCTGCTGTTCGCACCCGAGGCGGCGTTGGCCGCGTTCGGCGGCGGGGACGGGGCGGCCCCCCAACTGATGGCGCAACTCGCAGGAGCCATGGCCCTCGCCCTGGCCGTCAACAACTGGATGGCCCGCGGGGCCGCCATGGGCGGGATCTACGGGCGTCCGTTGCTGGTGGCCGACCTTGCCGCCATGCTTACGGCCGGGCTGGTGTTGGTGAAGGCGGAAACCCCGGGCGGCGGTTTGTACCCAATGGCCTTGGGCGTGGTCTTCCTGGTGTTTGTAGCGGCTTTCGGATGGCTCCTGTTCACCGGGCCCAGGGCCTGAGGCGTTTAATACGGAAGATTATTCTACATTTGCCGTATAAAGTTTCCGTACGATGGATGCCAAGGTCACCCTCAGTTTCGATGAAAGCGTGGTCGCACGGGCCAAGGCCTTCGCCGAAGCCAATAACATCAGCCTCTCCCGCCTGGTTGAGTTCATGCTCGCCAAGGTCTCCGATAAGCGCTACCGCTCCCTCGATGAGCTTCCCGTGAGCGATTGGGTCAGCCAGGTGGCCGAAGGCGAAGCCGTCTATGTGCGCAAGAACGCCGCCGACCGGAACCTCAAGAAGGATTACCTCGCCAGCCGCAAGCGTTGAAGCCCATTGCCGGAACGCGGCCGGGGCTTCAATGTTCCCCCTGCATGGTAACCTGATTCACGTCCATGCCTGCCAAGCGCCTCTTCCTCGATGCCAACGTCCTGGTGGCGGTTCTCTGCAACGAGTATCCCCGTTTCGGGGCTTGTGCGCGGGTGCTCAGCCTGGCCGATGACAACCGGTTCGAGGTATACACCTCATCGCTGTGCCTGTCCATCGGCTTCTTCTTTGCCGAGAAGAAGTCGGGGAAGAAGACGGCCCGGAAGAAAATCGCCCTGCTGGCCTCCAAGCTGAAGATCACCTGCACGGACGCCTCCGTGGTGGAACGCACCATGGCGCGGCCGGAGATCGCCGACATCGAGGACGGGTTCCAGTATTATTCCGCCTTGGATGCGGGCTGCACCACCATCGTCACCTACGACAAACGCGACTGGCACTTCGCGGAAATGGAGGTGATGGACCCCATGGCCTATCTGCTGAAGCACGCCGCCAAGGGGTAGCATCCGCGTCGGGTGCCTCTTGCAGCCTCAAGGAATGCGCGCGGACAGCTGCCCGATCCATCGGATCCCGTAGTTTCGGCACCATGCCGACCACGACCACCTACCGTACGCTTGATGGAAGGGCTTGTTCCAAGGCCCTGATGGAACGGATCGCCCAAGGCGCATCGAATGTCCAGAAATTGCGCGGCCGCCCGCCGCACCTGGCCGCCGTGCTGGTAGGGGAGGACCCCGCGAGCCAGACATACGTCGCCAGCAAGGTGAAGGCCTGTGAGGAGGTGGGCTTCCAAAGCACGTTGGTGCGACGGCCTGCCGATGTCTCGGAGAAAGACCTGATGGAGTTGGTGGACCAGCTCAACCGCGACGACAGTCTGGACGGCTTCATCGTGCAGCTGCCACTGCCGGCACACATCAATGAGGAGCGCATCACACTGGCCATCGCACCATGGAAGGACGTGGACGGCTTCCATCCCCAGAACCTGGGCCGCATGATGCTGGGCCTGCCGGGCTATTTGCCCGCTACGCCCAGTGGCATCATGGAATTGCTGAAGTATTACGAGATACCCACCGAGGGCAGGCATTGCGTGGTGGTGGGACGCAGCAACATCGTGGGCACGCCCATGTCCATCCTGATGAGCCGCAACGCCCAGCCCGGAAACTGCACCGTCACCATCACGCACAGCCGCACCCGGGACCTGCCTTCCATCACCCGGCAGGCGGACATCCTCATCGTGGCCATCGGCAAGGCCAATTTCATCAAGGCGGACATGGTGAAGGAGGGGGCCGTGGTGGTGGACGTGGGCATCCACCGCCTGCCGGATGCCACGCGGAAGAGCGGTTTCCGCCTGTGCGGGGACGTGGACTACGACCCGGTGGCCGCCAAATGCAGCTGGATCACCCCCGTGCCGGGCGGGGTTGGACCCATGACCGTGACCAGCCTGCTGCTCAACACGCTTAAGGCCGCACAAAGCTGACCGTGGCGCGGCCCCGGAACAGCAGGACCACCGGACCGCCCATTTCAAACCATTGCATGAACTTCATGGCGGATCGGGAAAGGACATTCTTCGACAAGGTCTTCGAGAACAACAGGAAATGGGTGGCGGAGAAAAGCGCCGTCGATCCCGCCTACTTCAGCAAGTTGGCGGAGGGCCAGAACCCGGAGGTGCTCTTCGTGGGATGCAGCGATAGCCGCGTGTCCGCGGAGGAACTCATGGGGGCACACCCGGGGGAGGTATTCGTGCACCGCAACATCTCCAACATGGTGGGCAGCACGGACCTCAACGCCCTCAGCGTGGTGGAATACGCCATCGGGGCCTTGCAGGTGAAGCACGTGGTGATATGCGGCCACTACGGATGCGGGGGCGTGAAGGCTGCCATGCAGGCCCAGGACCTGGGCCTGCTCAATCCATGGCTGCGGCGCATCCGCGACGTATACCGCCTGCACCGTGCCGAACTGGACGCCATCGCCGACGACCACGAACGGTACGACAGGCTCGTGGAGCTCAATGTGGAGGAGCAGTGCATCAATGTGATCAAGACGGCGGTGTTCCAGAAGGCATACCTCAAAACACGGGCCCCTGCCGTCCATGCATGGGTGTTCGACATGCGGACGGGCCGACTGGTGGACCTGCATTTCGACTTTGCCGGAAAGCTCGGGGAGATCCGGCAGATCTACGACCTGGGCACCTCGCTCTGACCGGCGCCCGCTTTCCCGTACACATGCCATGGGCCCGCGGCTGTTGCATTGTACGCGCTTTTGGATACCCTCTTATCCACAACATGCCAGCCATGAAAAGCCTCACCCTCCTCGCTTTCCTTCCATTGACCCTCCCCCTATCCGCCCAAAGGAAGATCACCAAGACCCAGGTGCAACGGAGGTGGAGCGGCCCATGGATTGCGTGGAACTGGAGAACAAGGAAATGTTCATCTGCGCCAGCCGCAAGAAAGACTACCGCTTTGGGCTGATCACCCCCAAATAGGGGCCCTTCACCCCGCCAACCTGCGCCGCAGGTCGGCCATGTGCAGCAGCGCCACAGCCGCTTCCACGCCCTTGTTGCCGTGCTTGCCCCCGCTGCGGGCACGGGCCTGCTCCATCGTGTCGTCCGTGAGCACGCAGAAGATCACCGGAATGCCCGTCCTCAGCCCCACTTCCATGATGCCGTGGGCCGTTCCCTGGCTCACGAAGTCGAAATGGGGCGTCTCCCCGCGCACGATGCTGCCGATGCAGATCACCCCGTCCAAGGAGCGGTGTTCCACCAGCAGTTGGGCGCCCAGGGCCAGCTCAAAACTGCCCGGCACGCGTTCCTCCGTGATGTCCTTCAGTGCCACGCCGTGCTTCAACAGCGTCTCCACCGCCCCGTCGCGCAAAGCACCGGTGATCTCCCCGTTCCAGGCGCTCACCACCAGCCCCAAACGCAGACCGGTGCCCTTGGGGACACCGGCCGCATCGTATTTGGAAAGGTCCGTGGTGGCCATCACGAAGGCTGGCCCGCCATGGCCTGGGCGCGGGCCCCGTATTTCTTGGCCATCAGGGCATCCGGCGAGTTCGGGAAGTCGCGGCTTACCCGCTCAAAGCATTTGGCCGCGTTCTTCCAGTCGTTCTGCTGCTGGTACACGATGCCGGCCTTCATCAGGAACATCGGCGTGGTGTAGTCGCTCTTCACCAGGTCCGCCGCCTTCATGAACTGGACCGCGGCCTCGGCCGGTTGCCCCAGCTCCACCAGCACATCGCCCTGGTTGCCCACGGCCATCACCCGCAGCACGTCGTCGCCCAGGTCCGCCTCCTTGTAGTACTGCAGCGCGGCCTGGAAGTCGCCTTGCTGGTGCTTGATCACCGCGATGTAGAACTTGGCCAGGTTGCCCGTGGAGGTGCTGCCGTATTGGTCGGCCACGTCCAGGAAGCCCAGGTAGTTGCCGTCGCCGTTCAGCGCCTTGTCCAAGGAATCGATCTCGAAATAATACTGGGCCTTCCAGATCATGTCCTGCGCTTCCTTGGCCCGCGGCTCGGAGATGAACTTCCGGTAGCCCAGCAGGCCGCCCACGATCACCAGGATGGCCACCACCGCGATGGTGATCGGCTTCTTGTTCCTCTCCAGGTAAAGCTCACCCTTGGTGTACAGTTCCCCGATATCCAGGTCCTTGCCCTCGTTGACTTTTGTCGACATGGTGTATGCCTGCCAATTTTAAATGGAGGGCAAAAGTAGGCTTTCGGGTGAAACGTGCCACAAAAGGGACTTCCAGGCGGAAATTCCCCCGGAAGGCCAGCGTCCGCCATGCCCGGCCGCACCCCCGGAGTATCTTTGGGCCACCCCCATGAATGTCCGCCTCGACCGTCTCTCCGTGCTCCAATTCCGCAACCACCGGGAGATTGAACTGGAGCTGGGCGCGCAGGTGAACTGCCTGGTGGGGCCCAACGGCACGGGCAAGACCAACCTGCTGGACGCGGTGCATTACCTGTGCATGTGCAAGAGCTACTTCGAGGCCCAGGACATGCACAACGTGATGCACGGCGAGGAGTGGTTCCTGATCAAGGGCATGATGCACGGGGCCGATGGCCTGGACGAACTGGCTTGTGCCGTGCGCAGGGGCCAGCGCAAGGTCTTCAAGTTCAACCACAAGGAATACGAACGGCTGGCCGACCACATCGGGAAATACCCGGCCGTGGTGATCACACCCTACGACGGCCAGCTGATCTTGGAGGGAAGCGAGGTGCGACGGCGCTTCTTGGACGGCCTCATTTCCCAGTTTGACAGGCCTTACCTGGACCACCTGCTGCGCTACAACCGGGCCCTGGCCCAACGGAACCAGCTCCTGAAGCAGGCCAACGGCCAGCTGGACCGCACCCTGACCGAGCCGTGGGACGAGCAACTGGTGCACCATGGCGAGGCGGTCCATGCCGTGCGCAGGGAATTCATGGAAGCCATCATCCCGCTGGTGGCCCGCCACTACCAAGGCATCACCAGCGGCCCGGAGCAGGTGGGCCTGCAGTACCGGAGCGAGCTCGACGAGCGGGGCATGCGCGAGGTACTTACGGCCAACTGGCCGCGGGACCTGGCCGCCATGCACACCACGGGCGGCATCCACAAGGACGACCTGGTGTTCACCATCGGAGACGGGCCGCTGCGGAGATTCGGCAGCCAAGGGCAACAGAAGACCTTCCTCATCGCTTTGAAACTGGCCCAGTTCGATCTGATCGCCCGGCGCTCAGGCAAGAAGCCGGTATTGCTCCTGGACGACATCTTCGACAAGATCGACCCCCAGCGCATGCGCCACCTGCTGGGCCTGCTGGGCGACGGGCGCTTCGGCCAGGTGATCATCACCGACACCGACGCGCAGCGGCTGCACAAGGCGCTGGACGGCCTGGGCCTGGACACGCGCTTTTTCCACCTGGACCATCAGGGCATCACCGCGGACCGGCCCCGCCCAACCATGCAGGACGCATGAAGCGCAGGAACGAGACCACGCTGAAGGAAGCCATGGACCGCCTGGTGGATGCCTATGGCCTGCGCGAAAAGCTGGATGAACAGGCCGTGGCCACCCTGTGGGATGACCTGGCCGGAGGCATGGTGGCCCGCCACACCGTGGCCGTGAAGCTGCGCAAGGGCAAGCTTTCCATCAAGGTGGACAGCGCCCCGCTCAGGCAGGAATTGACCTTCATGCGCGAGGGCCTGATCAAGACCATCAACCAGCGCCTGGGGCGCGAGGTGGTGCAGCAGATCCAGCTCGATTGAGGCCGGGCCGCCGCCTCAGTACTGCTCGCGCGTACTGAAGAAGAACGCCCCCTCGATCGCCGCGTTCGCGTCGCTGTCGCTGCCGTGCACGGCATTCTTGGCCTTGCTCTCGGCGAACCGCTTGCGGATGGTGCCTTCGGCAGCCTCCGCCGGGTCGGTGGCACCGATCAGCGCACGGAAATCCTGTACCGCGTCGTCCTTTTCCAGGATGGCCGCCAGGATGGGCCCGCTGGCCATGTAGTTCACCAACTCGCCATAAAAGGGACGCTCCTTGTGGACCTCGTAAAATTGGCCGGCCTCCCCTTCGGACAGGCGCGTGTATTTCAGGGCCACCAGCTTGAAGCCCTTGGAGAGGATCAGGTCCAGGATCTTGCCGGCATGCCCGGCGGCCATGGCTTCCGGCTTGATCATGGTGAACGTTCTGTTGCTTGCCATCGTAGGAATGTTGAAAACGGCGGCAAAAGTAGCCGCATCCCCTCTCCCCAACACATGCACGCGATGTTTTCTTCGCATCTCCCCTACGCGGAAGCGCCAGGGGCATGAGATCCAACCGGAACATGCAACGCATTCCCACAGCCATCGCATTCGCCGCGCTCCTTGCCGCATGCAGCACGCCGCAAACCAAGGAAGAGGACCATTCGGACACCCTGGTGATCGGAGGCGATGATGCCTCCGATCACGCCGACAACTACTACCAGATGCCCACGCCCAACGAGCTGTTCCAGATCGTGCGATCCATGAGCAGCGACGGGCAGAAGCAAATGATGAGCCCGGCCAAGAACGTGCAGCGCTATGCCACCTCGGCCAAGAAGGCCCTCAACTTCGGCGTGTACGCCACGGACCTGGTGTACGCCAGCAACTACAAGATCACCAGCGAGGTGGTCCGCTACTACATCACCTGCAAGAAATTGGGCGATGAACTGGGCCTTGCCGGCTCCTTCTCGGACAAGGACTTCGTCCGCCTGGAGCGCAACCTGACGCACGGCGATTCACTGGACGTGATCAGCAACGAAGCCTACGAACGGGCCTACCGCCGCATGCAGGACGAGCAGATGGGGCCCACCCTGGCCCTGGTGCTGGCCGGGGGATGGATCGAAAGCATGCACCTCGTCACCCGGCAGGTGCTGCACGTGGACGCCGAGGACCCCTTGGTGATGCGCGTGGCCGAACAAAAGGTGAGCCTGGACCTGCTCGTGGACCTGACGGAACAGTTCCAGGATGATCCCCAGGTGGCCGAGATCCGGGCCGAATTGCAGAAACTGCGGAACATCTATGATACCTTCCCCGTGATCCGCACCGCCCACGCCGGTGCCTCGCCCAGCGGAAGGCAGATCCTGGGCGAGGATGTCCTGGTGGTCATCACCGCCGAGGGTTTCAAGGAACTGGCGGCCGCCGTGGAAGAGGTGCGTGACGCGATCATCACCCCCGAGGACATCATCAAGCCCTCCCAAAGCTGAACCTGATCATGCTGTTGAGATCCCTGATCATTTCCATCGCCTGTACGACCGTAGTGTGCGTGGAGGCCCAAAGCGCATGCGCCGAGTTCTGGCGGTCGGCGCCCCGTGCCACGGATGCGCGGTTCACCGTGAACGGCCAAAGCCGGGCGGCCAGCGTGCAAGTGGGCGTGCCCACCGAACTGAACATCATCATCTACAAGGGCCAGGATTACCGCATTTCCGTGGTGCATGATGAGAAGATCTTGGGCGAGCAGATCGCCATCCGCATCATTGAAAAGGTGAGGGGGCCGAAGAAACCGGCCGCCACCAAGGACATCGGCGTGAAAGGTGAGCGTGCAAAAGCGGAGATCGGGGATGTGGAAAAGGTGATCTGGGACAACCAGGTGCATGACATGACCAACGAAGTGGAGTTCACGGCAACTTCCACCAAGCGCATCGCCGTTGAGGTGATGGCGCCAGGGGTGCCCGAGAATCCGAAGGACGCGAAGAAGGGGAAGGTGACCCCCGATATCGGGTGCCTGGGTATCCTCATCGAGCACATGCCCACGCCGAACATCGGCTTCTGACGGGTACTGCCCGGGACGACCCCGGTAACCCCGGCCCACGTCGGTCCGGCCCTCGATTCCCACACTCCCGGCCCTGCTGTCCTTCGGTGGGACCGCACCCTTCCAGCCTGCCGCGGATCTGGACTGTTTTCCAACGGGCTACTTTTGGCGGCCCATGTCCCATTCCGCCCTTCCGGCCGATCAAGTAGCGGCGCTGGCCAAGCTGCTGGCCGCACCACGGCGCATTTCCATCACCACGCACCACAACCCGGACGGGGATGCCATCGGCAGTGCTTTGGCCCTTGCCCGCGTGCTGGAGGGAGCAGGGCACCGGACACAGGTGGTGCTGCCCAACCCGGCACCGGGAAACCTGCGCTGGATGGAAGGCTACGGCGAGGCCATCAACCACATCGACCACAAGGAAACCGCGGAAGGGGCCGTGCGCGGGGCGGAAGTGCTCTTCTGCCTTGACTTCAACCGGGCGGACCGTGTCCAAGGGCTGGAAGAGGCATTGCGCGCCGCACCGGTCAAGGTGCTCATCGACCACCATCGTGATCCGGATACGATCTTCGATGTGGTGTTCAGCGACATCACCGCGTCGTCCACGTGCCAACTGGTGTATGACGTGGCCGAAGCCTTGGGCATGGGCGGCCGCATCGATGCCGCCGCCGCCGCCTGCCTCTATGCGGGCATCATGACGGATTCAGGGTCGTTCCGCTTTCCCAGCACCACGCCCCATACCCATCGGGTGGCCGCGCACCTGCTTGAGCGGGGTGCCCGCCCACAGGCCGTGTACGAGGCCATCATGGAGGACAACACCATCGACCGCCTCCGCCTCACGGGGCTTGCCTTGCACGAACGACTGCAACTGCTGGCCGGCGGGGAAGCCACGCTGATCACCCTTTCCAAGCACGACCTGGAACGCTTCAATTTCGTGCCGGGTGATACCGAAGGCTTGGTGAACTACGGGCTTACCGTTCGCGGCGTGCGCCTGGCGGCCTTCCTGGTGGAGCGCCCCGACGGCATCAAGATCAGCCTGCGGTCCAAGGGTGACCTGCCCGTGAACGAATTCCTGGCCGCCCATTTCCAGGGGGGAGGGCATGCCAACGCCGCCGGAGGCCGCTCCACCGACAGCATGGAGGCCACCGTGGCGAAGTTGGTCGCCGAGCTGCCGGCCTTCCTTGGCAAGCATCGCACATGAAAAGCTGGATTGCCCCCGTCATGGCCCTGATGCTGGCGGCATGCGGGGAGCCGCGCACGCCACCGCCCGCCGTCGTGGGCAACCGGGCCGCGCCGCAGGACACCCGGCTGATGGACGAGAACCGGCGGATGGCAGGGCGGGAGGAGAGGGACATCCGGGAATGGCTGGCCCGGCAGGGCACGGCCATGGTCTCCACGGGCACCGGGCTGCGCTACAAGCTGGTGCGCGACGTTCCCGGCGACACGGCACGGCCGGGGCAGGTGGCGGTGATCAATTATGCGGTTTTCCTGCTCAACGGCGATACCGCCTATACCTCCGCGCCGGGCGGACCGGCCTCCTTCCGCATTGAGCACGCCGATGTGGAAAGCGGCCTGCACGAAGGCATCCAGCATCTGTCCGTGGGCGACAGCGCCGTGTTGGTGATCCCCAGCGCCTTGGCCTTCGGCCTGGTGGGCGACCGCGACAAGATCCCCATGCGCAGCACGGTCATTTACCACGTGGGCCTGGTGGCCCTGCGTCCATGAAACGTGCCGGACCCATCCTTCCGCTGCTGGCGCTGATGACCTTGGCGGCTTGTTCCGGTTCGCCCTTGAAGGGAGGAAAGCGCATCGCGGAGAACGTATACTGGCGGCTGAACCAGCTGGGGGAAGGCGAGGAACCGGCCGGCGACAGCGATAGCGTGTTCGTGCGGGTGCGCGTGGCGCGGCCTGCCGCATCGCCGGGCTCGCTGTACAGCACCGAACGCTGGTTCGGCATGGGGCCCGGCCTAGGCACCACCTTCCTCTTCCGGCGGCTCTGCCAGGGGGACAGCGCCACGGTATTGTTACCGGCGACGCAGGTGCCATGGGCGGCGTTGGGTGCCAGCGTGCCGCAACCGGCCGCGGACACGGGCTGGGTGCAATTGGAACTGTCCCTGCGGGAGATCCGCACCCCGGAGGAATCCAGGGCACGCGCCAAGGCTGCCCTGATGGCCCGCACGCAGGCCGATGAAGAACGGATCATCCGGGGATTCTTGGGGAAGGATACCATCCCGTGGAAAGAAGCCATGGGCGTGTGGTACCGGCTGGACAGCCTGGCGGGGCGGGGGCCCCGCGTGCAAAGCGGCGAGCTGGTGACCTTGGCCTACACGGCCTCGTTCCTGGACAACGGCCAGGTGTTCGATGAGCAGGGAGGGGCTGAAGGAGGGCTCACCTTCCGGCTGGGTGATCCCGATCAAGTGATCAAGGGGCTGGAGGTGGCCGCCCATTTGTTGCCGGCGGCCGGGGGGAGCGGCACCTTCATCCTGCCGTCGGAACTCGCTTTCGGGCCCAAGGGGTCCTCATCGGGCATCGTACCGCCATGGACCCCGGTACTGTACCGGGTGACGGTCGTGGCCAGGGATGCCGTCCCGCCCGCCTAGAGCCTGTTCAGGATCTCCGAATTGGCTCCGCGATGGCCTTTGGCGACCATACTTCGTTGCCGAAATCGTCACGTAGCTCAGGCTATCCTCCGATTCCGCGCCTCGTCTGGTCGCCCAATCCTCACCGCTTGCTTCAAAGGGGAAGATCCTGAACAGGCCCTTAGTGCGCGTGCTCCATGCTGCCCTTGTTCAGCTCGCTCAGCAGGTAATACGCCCCCTTGACCACGATGCGGGCCGTGGTGTCCACCGGGTGCAGGGGCCTGACCTCGGTGTAGCCCAGCTCACTGGCACCGGTGGCCACCGGCACTTGGCGGAATGTGTCCGGTCCGTGTTCCACGAAAATGTAGTGCTCATCGCCATTGTTGACGATGGCCCCGTCCGGCAGGCTCCATGCCGAGGTGTCGTCGATGGTGATCAGTGCCTCGATGTACATGCCCGCATAGAGCTCCTCGCCGTCGTCGTCCAGCTTGGCGTGTACCAGCACCGCTTGCTGATCGCTTTCGAAGGCCTTGTTCATCGCGTAGATGGTGGCCGTGTGGTGGCCGATGGGCTCGCCCGCGTGGCCGAAGATCACCTGCTGGCCCACCTTCACCCGCGCCACGTCCTGCTCGAAGATGTTGAGGTCGATGTGCAGCGCGCTGTTGTCCACCACGGTGAAGAGCGGCCTGTTGGGTTCGGCGTATTGGCCCGTGGTGACCGCGATGCGCTGCAGGTTGCCGGCGATGGGTGCACGGACGCTGAACGACGGGCTCAGCTGGTCGGCGAGCAGGTGGGCCGGGTCGATGCCGAACAGGCGCAGCTTGGCGGCTATGCCGGCCTGCCGCGCCTGCATGATCGCATGGTCGGCCTGGGCACGTTCCAAGGTCTTGGTGGCGCTGATCTGCTCCCCGTGGAGTTCCTGCTGTCGCTTCAGGTCGGCAGCCAGCACCTTCAGGTTGGCCGATGCCTCCAGGTAGTCCTGTTGCAATTGCAGGAACTCCAGGTTCTCCAGCGTGGCCAGCACCTGGCCTTGGGCCACCCGTTGGCCTTCCCGGACGGGCACGTCGCGCACCAGGCCACCTGCCAGCACGCTTACCTCGGCGTTCTTGTCAGGTGGCAGCACCAGGCGGCCATTGGCTTTCAGGGACGTGGACAAGGCCCTTTTCTCCATGGTTCCGGTGAGCAGGCCGATGGCTTGGACCTGTTCGGCGGTGAGAGCGACCTCGGTGCTGCCTTCATGCTGGTGCTGTTCATCCTCCGGGGATGGCTTGCCGGGCCCGCAGGCCGCGGGGATGAGCAGGCACGGCACCAGGACCGCAAGGGCATGCCGCAGGCGGAGATGCCCGGAAGGGAAGGAAGTGAAAGGAAGGGTGTTCATCGGAAGGGCTTATTGGCCCAGAAGGGCGTTGAGGTGGAGGACAGTGAGGGCGAGCCGGTAGCGCACGCCGAGGTGTTCAACCTCGATCTGGCGGGCCTGTTCCAAGGCTTGCAGGAGTTCGATGTAGCTGGCCTGGCCGCTGCGGTAGGCCCGGTCGGCGCCGTGGCGCAGGGCGGTGGCCAATGCGAGGCCCGTGGTGTCGTAGTAGCCGAGGCTTTCGCGCAACTGCTGCCATTGGGCGCGGGTGCGTGCCAGTTCGGTGGTGCGGCTGCGGCGCAGTTGTTCCAGTTCCTGCAGGGCGATCTCGTTGCGCAGCCGGGCTGCCTTGGTGCGCGCCCCTTGGCCGCTGCCGGGAAGCGGGATGGAGGTGCCCAGGAGGTAGCCGCTGAAGGGGGTGACCCCATCGATGCTTTGGAAGAAGCCGCCGCCGGAAAGGGTGGGGGCCCATTGGCTGCGTTCCATCCGCCATTCCTGCCCGGCGACTTCGGCACGCTGCACCCCCACGGCCAGCACCGGGTCTTGGCCCCCGTCGGCAGGGGCGGGAAGCGCGGCTGTTGCCTGCACGGCCGTCGTATCGGGCCGCATCCCGCCAAGCGGGCCGGTCCATTGTTCCAGCTCGGCGGCATACACGGCCACCTCCGCCTGTGCGCGCTGCCAGGCCAGGCGGGCCTGCCCGGCCGCGCTGCGGGCACCCATCGCTTCCAGGCGGCCTGTCTCGCCGAGCTCCAGCTTGCGTTCCGCGAATGCGGCCAGGGCCTGCATGGCGCTGTCGTTCCTGCGGTGCAGCCCGGCCAGCTGCACGCCCATGGCCCACTGCAGGTAGGCGCTGGCGGCGCTCTCCTTGACGGCGGCCTGCAGCCGCACCCGGTCCACCTCGGCCAGTTCCACGCTCTCGCGCAGGAAACGGCTTCGCTGCGCAATCGCGGTGGGGAAGGGGATGCCGGTGGTGGCCTGCAGCTTGATGTCATGCGAGCCGCTGTTCACCTGCCCGCCTTCCAGGCCCACACCCAGCGGCTCCAGCTGGAACGCCGTCCGGCGCAACGCCTCCTGTTGTTTCACCTCCAGCCCGGCCGCCAACATGGCCGGATGTGTGCGCAACGCGCGGGCCACCGCACTGTCCAATGTCAGTACCGGCGGTTGCGCCTGTGCCGTTCCGCCAAGGCCGAACAAGATCAGCACCGTGGCCAGTGCCGCACCACCTCCCTTGCCGGCATTACCTCTCCTGGCTCCATCACCGCCAGCCTTCCGGGCGAACGCCAGGTGGTACAGCACCGGCAGCACCGCCAGGGTGAGCAGCGTGGCCGTGATCAGGCCGCCGATGACCACCGTGGCCAAGGGGCGCTGCACCTCCGCGCCGGGGCTGGTGCTCACGGCCATGGGCAGGAAGCCGAGGGAGGCCACGGCCGCCGTGGCCAACACGGGCCGCAGGCGGGCCAGGGTGCCGCGCACGGTGCGTTCGGTCACGTCGGTCACGCCTTCGTCCTTCAGGCGGTTGAAGTAGCTCATGAGCACGATGCCGTTCAGTACCGCCACGCCAAAGAGCGCGATGAAGCCCACGCCCGCGCTGATGCTGAAATCGAGGCCCCGCAGCCACAGCGAGAACACGCCGCCCACGGCCGCCAGCGGCACGGCGCTGAAGATGATGAGCGATTCGGTGACCGAGCGGAAGGCGAAATACAGCAGCACGAAGATGAGCAGCAGCGCCACCGGCACGGTGAGCAGCAGCCGCGCGCTGGCCTCCTGCAGGTTCTGGAAGGTGCCGCCATAGCTGACGTAGTAGCCGGTGGGCAGTTTCAGGTCGTTGGTCATCCGGTTCTGGATGTCGCGGGCGGTGCTTTGGATGTCGCGGCCCCGCACGTTGGCCTCCACCACGATGCGGCGCGCCCCGTTCTCCCGGCTCACCTGGGCCGCCCCGCTGCGGAAGCCCACCTCGGCCAGCTGGCCCAGCGGCATTTGCCCCGCCTTGCCGTCCTTGCCGGCGGGAAGCGGCACCAGGATGTTCTTCACCTTTTCCGGGTCCGCGTCGCCCATGTCGGCCATGCGCACCACCAGGTCGAAGCGGCGCTCCCCCTCATACACCACCCCCGCCACCTTGCCGGCCAGCGCGGTGTTGAGCACGTTGTTCAGGTCGGCGACGTTGAGGCCGTACTGGGCAATGCGCGCCCGGTCGTACTTCACCACCAGCTGCGGCATGCCCACCACCTGTTCCACCTTGATGTCCGTGGCACCGGGAACGGTGCGGATCAACGCCGCTGCGTTGTTGGCCGCCTTGTAGAGCGCGTCGAGGTCCTCGCCGTAGATCTTCACCGCGATGTCGCTCTTCACCCCGGCGATCAGCTCGTTGAAGCGCATCTGGATCGGTTGTTCGAAGCTCAAAAGCGCGCCCGGCACCACGCTCATCTTTTCGTTCATCAGTTCGGCCATCTTTTCCCGGTCCCGGGTGGTGGTCCAGTCCTTCCGGTCCTTCATCACGATGATCATGTCCTGGGCCTCCAGGGGCATGGGGTCGGTGGGGATCTCGCCGCTGCCGATCTTGGTCACCACCTCCTTCACCTCGGGGAAGTTCTCCAGCAGGATCCGCGACATCTGCCCGCCGATGGCGATGCTTTGGCTCAGGTTGCTGCCCTGGCGGATCATCAGGCTGGTGGCGAAATCGCCTTCGTCCAGCTCGGGGATGAACTCGCCGCCCAGGCGGTTGAAGGTGAACAAGGCCGCGGCCATCAGGGCCAAGGCCCCGGCCAAGGTGGCGGCGCGGTGCCGCAGCAGGGCCCGCAGCTTGGGCGCGTACCAGCCTTCCAGCCGGCGCATCATCCGCTCGTTCCAGCTTTCGCCCTGCCCCACGCGGTGGTCCATGAACAGCGACACGGCCCAGGGGACGTAGGTGATGCTGAAGAGCATGGCGCCGATGATGGCGAAGCTGACCGTGAAGGCCATGGGCCGGAACATCTTGCCCTCGATGCCCACCAGGGCCAGGATGGGCACGTACACGATCAGGATGATCACCTGGCCGAACACGGCGCTTTTCATGATGCCGCCGGCGGACCGTACGGTCTCTTTGTCGAACTCATCGCGGCCAAGCCGTTTGCCCGCATGCCGCTGGTGCAGGGTGAAGAGCATGGCCTCCACCACGATCACCGCCCCGTCCACGATCAGGCCGAAGTCCAGCGCCCCCATGCTCATCAGGTTGGCGCTCTGCCCGGCCAGCACCATGCAGCCGATGGCGAAGAGCAGTGAAAGCGGGATCACGCTGGCCACGATCAGGCCCGCGCGCCAGTTGCCCAGCAGCAGCACCAGCACGGCGATGACGATCAGGGCGCCCAGCAGCAGGTTGTGCTCCACCGTGCCGATGGTCTTGCCCACCAGTTTGGAACGGTCCACGAAGGCATCGACGTACACGCCATCGGGCAGGCCGTGCTGGATCTCGGCCATGCGCTGTTTCACGGCGGTGACCGTGGCCATGGCGTTGGCGCCCTTGAGCATCAGCACCACGCCGCCAACGGCCTCGCCCTGTCCGTTCCGTGTCAGGGCCCCATAGCGCCTGGCGTGGCCGAAGCGGACCTCGGCCACGTCGCGTACGCGCACCGGGCTGCCTCCCCGCGCGGTGATCACCACGTTCTCCACATCCTGCAGCGTGCGCACCACCCCCTCGCCCCGGATGAAATAGACGTTGGGCCCTTTTTCAATGTAGCTGCCGCCGGTGTTGGCGTTGTTGTTCTCCAGGGCGGTGAACACCTCCGCCAGGGAAAGGCCGGCGCCGGCCAGCTTGCGCGGGTCCACGCTCACCTCATACTGCTTCAGGAAGCCCCCGAAGCTGCTCACATCGATCACCCCCGGCACGCCCAGCAATTGACGGCGCACCACCCAGTCCTGCAAGGTGCGCAGCTCGGTCAGGTCGTATTGTCCTTGATGGGCACTGTCCACGGCCAGGGTGTACTGGAAGATCTCGCCGATGCCGGTGGTGGGCGGAGCCATTTCGGGCTTGCCATAGCCCGGCGGGATCTGCTCCTGTGCCTCGGCGATGCGTTCGGCCACCAGCTGGCGTGTGAGGTAAAGCGGGACCTGGTCCTTGAAGACCACGGTGATCACGGAGAGGCCGCTGCGCGACACGCTGCGCAGCTCCACCACGTCGGGCAGGTTTTTGAAGGCCTGCTCCAAAGGGAACGTGATGAACTGCTCCACCTCCTGCGTGGCCAGGTTGGGAGCCACGGTGTTCACCAGCACTTGGTTGTTGGTGATGTCCGGCAGGGCGTCGATGGGCAGGTGGGCCACGGACCAGGCCCCCCAACCCAGGAAGGCCAACAGCAGCAGGCCGGTGACCAGCTTGTTGCGTACGCTGAAATGGACGATGCGGTCGATCATGGGTGTATCGCGGACGGGAAAACGTGAATGGGGAAACAGGCGACCGGCCCGCCGGAGGCGGCCTGGTCGGGGCACGGCCGGGGGCCGCGCCGGTTGGCGTTCACGCCAACATCACGCCCGCGGGGGCTGCCACACTTCGCCGGTGCCGTGCTTGTCCGGCATGTCCTCGTCCACCGGCTTCAGGCATCGGTCCAAGGCCTGAAGAATGGCGAAGGCCCCGGATGGAGCTTCGGGCAGCCGCGCCTGTACCGTCTGCGCACAGCAATGGTTGTCCGCGTGGAACGGCAGGTCGTTGTGGTGATGTCCCCGGTCCGGATGGTGCGGCGCGTCGAAGTAATGTTCGGCGAAAAAGTCGGACCATCCCATGGGACCATCCGCCCGATGTTCCGCCATGTGCTTGAAAAGCGCCGGGAGTTTCAGGAACTCATGCCCCTCCATGGTGTTGGAGAGGAACACCCCCAAAAGGAGGATCGCTATGGTCCTGCGCACCCTCATCATGATTCGCGCGGCAAAACTATAACGAAGAGCGGGCATGGCAGGTGACGATCACCTCCCGGCAAGGGTGCCGTGTGAGGGGCCCGGGGGCCGGCCCCCCGCCGCGCGGAAAATGAAAAGCCCCGGCACAAGCCGGGGCTTTTCGGTGGTCCCGCAGGGGATCGAACCCTGGACCCAATGATTAAGAGTCATTTGCTCTACCAGCTGAGCTACAGGACCATTTCCGTAGGCCGTCCATGGGACGGTGCCAAAACGGGCTGCAAAGGTAAGTCGGAGATCGATCGGGTAAATGCCAGGGTTGGAAAAATGGGATGCCGGGCTGTTCACACCGACCACGTAAAACAAAGGCCCCGGCTGTCGCCGAGGCCTTTGGTGATCCCGCTGGGGCTCGAACCCAGGACCCTCACATTAAAAGTGTGATGCTCTACCAACTGAGCTACAGGATCCCACGGGCACAGGCAAACCATGCCCGGGTTTTTGAGGCCGCGAATGTAACCACTTCGCAGGGACCGCCAAACGCCGTCATTCTTTTCCGATGATCGGCAGGCGCGTGAACGGCTTGTTGCGATCGAACAGATACCGGTACGTGGCCATGGTCCGGTAATTCTTCGCTCCCAGGTTTTCGCATACGCGCAGCATCTTGGGGTTGAAGTCGCCGATCCAGGTAAGCACGGTCTCCGTGTATCGCTTGGTGCGCTGCAGCCACTCGCCCATGAACGCGATCATGGCACCCTCCACGCCCTTGCCTTGCCATTCCTTCACCACCCCGAACACGATGCCCGTCATGGTCTTGGCCGTGCCCCGCCATTTGTGCCAGAGGAATTTGGCCTTGCCCAGCCAATCCAGGTTGCCGTCCACGTGCCGGAAGATCTCGTTCAGTTCCGGCAGGTTGATGTAGAAGGCGATCGGCCTGCGTTGGTGGTAGACAAAGACAACGATGCGCGGGTCCATCACGGGCTTCATCGTCTTGATGGTCTTCAGGGCCACCTCCTTGGGCATGGGCTTGAAGTTGTCGTGGTCCACCCAGGCACCGTTGAGCACCGTACGGAAGTCCTCGGCCAGTTGCTCCGTCGACATTCCACGGGCATCGCGCACCTGGAAAGCCGGATCGTTCCGCAATTGGTTGTACTTGCGCACGAAAATGGGCTGGGCCGGTTCCAGGGCATCGCGCCAAAAGAAGAGCTGCTTGAAGTACACGCGGAAGCCGTATTCCTCGAACAGCCGCACATAGTAAGGCGGGTTGTAGTTGGTGCCATAGATCGGCGGGTCGGTGAAATTTTCGATCAGCAGGCCCCAGAACATGTTGCGTTCACCCAGGTTCACCGGCCCGTCCATGGCCTCCATGCCCTGTGCCCGCAGCCAGTCGCGCGCCGTATCGAAAAGCAGGTTGGCCGCGGCCTGGTCGTCGATGCACTCGAAGAAGCCGCATCCGCCGGTGGCCTGTTGCGGATCGGTCCATGCCGTCTTGGGATTCACGAAGGCCGCGATGCGCCCGCAGGCCTGCCCCCCGTCGTCATACAGCACCCAGCGCTTGATGGTGCCGGCCACCCGATCGGTCCGTGCCTGCAACAATTTGTTCTTCCCCGGGTCGAACACGCGATCGATGTCCTGCTTCAAATGCGGCACCCAGTTCTGGTCCCCGGCATAGATCCGCCAAGGAAGCCGCATCCAATCCTTCAGGGGCTTTCCGCCTTCCGCTTCGGTGATCTTCATCGCCGCGAAGTTCGCTACCGCCGGCAAGATGGGTTGTGCCCGAAACATCCGTTCCGTGCTTACCTTGTGTCGCCATGCGGGTCTTCATCATCGGTTTCATGTGCAGCGGCAAAAGCGTCGTGGGCAGGGAGCTGGCCCTGATCACCGGGCGCCGCTTCGTGGACATCGACCGGGTGATCGAGCAGCGCATCGGCCCGATCCTGCCGTGGATGAAGGAACATGGCGAGGCGGGGTTCAGGGACGTGGAAAACGAAGTGCTGTCGGCCCTGTTGGAGGAGGACGACGTCCTGGTGGCCTGCGGCGGCGGCACGCCCATGGCGGCGGACAACATGGACCGCATGATGGACAAGGGCCTGGTGGTGTACCTGGACGTGCCGCAGCACATCCTGGTGGAACGTGCCAAGCGCAGTGGCGGTGACCGGCCATTGATCCACGGGTTGGCAGGGGAGGCCTTGCACAACCGGATCGCCGAGCTGATGCGGGTGCGCGAGCCGGTGTACCGCCGTGCGCCCGTGCATGTGCCCGGGGCGGGCACCCCCGCCGAGACCGCCTTGTTGATGGCGGACAAGCTGGGCCTGCTTCAAGAGAGGTAAACGGTGTCGGTCCGCCCCAGTTCCACGCTGATGTGCTCCTGCAGGGTGGTGCTCAACGTCAGCCCCACGATGTCGGCGCGGATGGGGAAGGAGCGGTGGCGACGGTCCACCAGCACCACCGTGGTCAACCGCTTCAGCGGGGAGCCGATCAGATGTGCCGCCGCATACATCAAGGTGCGCCCGCTCATCAGCACGTCGTCCACCAGCACCACCACGCGGCCCTCCAGGTCCACGTCGCCCTTGCCCAGGCGGGCCGGACTTTTCATCGGTGCATCCTTGTCCAGCACCAGCTCGTGCAGCTCGATGCCCAATGGCGAGATCTCTTCCAGGTGGACCTTCAGGCGCTCCGCCAGCCGGGCCCCGCGTGGTGCCACTCCCACCAGCACCAACGAGGATTCGTGTACGTTCTGCTCGTACACCTGGTAGGCCATCCGGCGCAACTTGCGCCGGATGCGGTCATGCTCCAGGACCACCGTCCGTGTCTCGGCCATGGGCCGAAAGTACATGCCTTGCGCCGATGGGCGGAGACGGACCAAGGCCTCCATCCCCGGCTGTTCGGCATTTTTGTACCCAAGTTCCCCAGGCCCATGCTGTTGATCATTGCCCCGGCGAAGATGCTGGACGAGTCGCCGGTGAAGCCGCCCCATGGCATTTCCACGCCCGTGTTCCAGCAGGCCAGTGACGAGGTCGTTGCCCGGTTGAGAACGTATTCCGCCGCCCGGTTGGCGGAGCTCATGGCCATCAGCCCCGCCTTGGCCCGGTTGAACCACGCACGTTTCCGCAATTGGAAGGAGGCACCGCGCAAGCCCGCGATCCTGCTGTTCAACGGACATGTGTACCAAACCTTGGCGGCCCCTTCCCTGGACCGCGACGACATGCGCTTCGCACAACGCCACTTGCGCATCCTCAGCGGGCTGTATGGCTTGCTGCGCCCGCTGGACATGGTGGCGCCGCACCGCCTGGAAATGGGGACGCACCTTCCCATGGGAAAGGATGCCACGGACCTGTATGCATACTGGGGCAGCCGCATCGGCAGGGAATTGCACAGGACCATGCGGGCGAACCGGGACACGGTCCTGCTGAACCTGGCTTCCCAGGAATATGCCAAGGCCATCCGGCCGGAGGAGCTTCCGGGCCGCATGATCACCCCGTTGTTCAAGGAGCGCACCGCCAAGGGGCTGCGCACGGCGGCCATTCATGCGAAGCACCAGCGCGGGGCCATGGCCCGGTGGGTGATACGCCACCGTTTACTGGACCCTGGCGAACTGAAGCAATACGATGCGGACGGCTACCGCTTCGACCCGGGGGAAAGCACGGAGGACCAGTGGACGTTCATCCGTCAGGGGCCGCATGCCGGCACGGGCCCAAGGTAATTTTGCGCGATGACCGCCTTCTTCCTGTACACGATCGGGTTGTTGGCGCTGGTATACGCAGGGGTATGCCTGTTCTATTGGATCTTCCAGGAGCGGTTCATCTTCGTGCGGTTCCCGCTGCCGGAGCGCCATGTGTTCCGGTTCCCGCAGCCGTTCGAGGAGCTTTGGGAGCAGCGGCCCGACGGTGCCCGCCTGCATGCCCTGCATTTCACCGTGCCCCGGCCCACTGGGGCCGTGCTGTACCTGCATGGCAACACGGGCAGCCTGCGCCGGTGGGGCAAGCGCGCCCCGCGCTTCACCACACTGCGCCATGCCGTGCTGATGCCCGACTACCGGGGCTATGGCAAGAGCACGGGCAAGCTTTCGGAGCAGGCCCTGCACCAGGATGCGCTGGCCTGGTATGACCGCCTGGCCGCGCTTTACGGGGAGGCGAACGTGGTGATCTACGGCCGTTCGCTCGGCACCGGCCTGGCCGTGCCCATCGCCGCGAAACGGCATCCGCGCCTGTTGATCCTGGAATCCCCGTTCGCCAACTTCCTCGATGTGGCCCGCCACTACTTGGCCATCCTGCCTTACCGATGGCTGTTGCGCTATTTCTTCCGCAGCGATGTCGCCATCAGGGGCGTGTCCTGCCCCGTGTACATCTTCCACGGGAAACGGGATCCGCTGGTGCCATACAACAGCGCCCTGCGGCTGTATGCGGCCATCCCTTCCGGGGTGGAGCGGGAGCTGGTCACCTTCGCGCGGGGCTACCACAGCGACCTTGCCGGCTATCCGCGCTTCAGGCGCAAGCTGCGCACCATCCTTGCGGTGAAGAAACCGTGACCGGGCCGGACCGTGCGGCACAAAAAGGTTCCCGATCCCGGACCGCGAAAGGGAAGAGCATATACCTTCGCCTCCCATTTTTTAAACCGATGAACTTCAAACTCCCGTTCCTGGCCGCGGCCGCCTTGTTGCTCAACGCCTGCACCAATGAGGCCACCGGCCAGCTCGGCCGCAACATCCCACTGAAGACCACCGTGGATTCGGTGAGCTACGGCGTGGGGACCGATGTGGGCCGCAACCTGCAGATGAACCTGAAGCAGGCTGGCATGGATTCGCTGAACATGGATGCGCTGTTCGCGGGCATGCGCGATGCCATCGACAGCAATGAACGGATCCATTCCGACGCCGTGAAGTCCATGGTGCAGGCCTACATGTTGGAGGTGCAGAAGAAGCTCATGGCGCAACAGGCCGGCAAGGATTCCCTGAACTTGATCGAAGGGCGGGCCTTCCTGGCGAAGAACGGCCAGCGGCCGGAGGTGGTCACCACGGCCAGCGGCCTCCAATACGAGGTGTTGCAACAGGGCACGGGGCCGAGGCCCACAGCGGACGAGACCGTGAGCGTGAACTACCGGGGCACGTTGATCAACGGCAAGCAGTTCGACAGCTCCTATGATCGTGGCCAACCGGCCCAATTCCCGGTGAATGCCGTGATCCCCGGCTGGACGGAAGCCCTGCAGCTGATGCCCGTGGGTTCCCGCTGGAAGCTGTATATCCCCAGTGAATTGGCCTACGGCCAGCACGGTGCGGGGGCGGACATCCCCGGCAACAGCGCCCTCATTTTCGAGGTGGAGCTGTTGGACATCGTGAAGAAGTAGGCACCGCGCGAAGGCAAAGGCAGGGCCCGGCATTCCCGGGCCCTGCCGCATTTTCAGGAGGCGGGCCCGCCGGGAAGCGGCTGCCAATGGGAGACGCGCTCGAAAAAGAAATTGCTGCTGCCCTCGCCCAGCCAGAAGTGGCGGTGGGTCTTGCGGCCCGTCTTGCTCGGGTTTTTGATGAACCAATCCTCCGCGAAACGCAGGATCACCACCTCGCGCGGTTCACGTTCATCGAGGCCGGGCAGGTGCACCAGGTTGCCCGGCACCCAGCAGAGCACGCGCTGTCCATCGGCCGGCAACCGGTCCGCACAGGATATCCACTCCGCGTTTGGCCGGGTCATCGGTTGTCCACCAGTTGCGGGCCCATTTCGAGCAGGTCGGCCGGCACATGGGGTGCCAGCACCACCTGCGTCAGCCTTTGGGCGGCCTGTACGGCGCGGTCGTGCAGTTCGGCACCTTCCATGGCGAACAGCTTGTCGCCTTCCTTGCGGATCAGGTATTTCACCACCCCTTCGTGGATCTCCAGCCCCGTGCTGAAGCTGCCTTTCCCGTGGGCCCAATGCCACAGCAGCACGGTGGCCAACCGGATGGAGGAGCGGTCGTGCAGCCGGCCGCCCTGGACCACCAGCCCCTGCTCCCGGAACAGGACCATCCCCTTGAGCACCGTACGGATGCAGCGCTGCATGCCCTCGGTGGTCAGCTCCCCTTCGGGCTTGGCGGTCAGCTCGGCCCACGTGGACTTGTCTTCCCGTTGGTAGTACATCTGGTGGGCGCGGGGCATGCTTTTGTTGAATTCCGTCATCGCCGGGTTCACCAGGCCCGCATGGGCCACCAAGGTGCCGTCATGGCCGTCCACCGCTTCGCGTTCCTTGTCGCCCAGCATCTCCAGGTAGCGTGCGTTGAGCGTGCCATGTCCGTCGGGCGGCAGCACAAAGGCCGGCGCGCCCATGGCATGGACCTGGCGGCGGTGGCAGATGCTGATGGCCCGCAGGCTGACGCCACGCAGGAAGGGGGCATCCATGCCGATGTGCTCACGGTCCGGCATCAAAGGGCCGTCCAGCGTGCTGAACAAGGCCACAAGGTCCGCCGCGTAGCCCTGCGGGTCCAGCGAGAGGCCCGCGGAGTGATGCTTCAGTTCCCGAAGGATGCCGTCCGCATCGATCACCGCGGCCAGGCTGTCCAGCATCACCGTTGCGCGGAAGCTTCCGCGGGCCAGCCCAAGACGCTTCTCCAGGAAAATGAACAGGTCGGCCCAGAGACGCGCTTCATGGCATCCACGGACCCCGCGCAGGAAAAGGGAAACCACACCTTGGCGACGCACCAACTTGGCCGCATTGTTCACCGCATGGACCGCCAGGTCCACGAAGGCCGCCGGCGCGGAAGTGCCTGGCAGGCCCGACCGGTCATGGACTTGCAGTGGCCTCGGGGCCAGCGTCAGCCGGGTGCTGCTCCTGGGATTGAGCCGAATGCGTTCGCCGCCATCGCCGATGTACATCAGGTGCAGGTCGGTGGCCCGGGCGATGTTCTTGTGGGCGCGCCAGATGGCCTCCGGCTCGTTGCAGGTCATGTTCCACAGGTCGGCCACGTAGCTCTTGGCACCCGCATTCATGCCATCGACCAACGCCTTGCGCCCGCATCCGCCGATCAATTCCACCCGCCGCTCCATCAATTCCGCAGGTGCAGGGTCGGCGTGCCATTCGGCTGGGTCACGCGCTTCGGTAAGCAACCCCGGTCCTTCCGCGATGAGCCGTTCCCTGCGGCCGGCGGCCTCCTGCAGGATGTCCGCGCGGCGCGGCCCGAATTGCTCCTCCATGGCCGCGAGCAGCGCAAGCGCTTCATCCGGTACGGGCGGCTGGCCCCGGAGGCTGTTTGCGGAGGTTCCCATGGTCGTCGGCGGCCCATTCTACGCCAACCGGGAAGAGCGGGTTCAACGGGCCGCGCGGTGCGAATTTCGGGCATCGGCGGCCATTGCGGAAGCGGGAGGCCGTGGCCGCGTGCAGCCCTGCCGACCGGAGGGGTGCCCGGCGGCGGAATGCCTAAATTCGCGACCCCTTCCGCGCCAAAGCCGAGCAGCATGAAAGCATTCATCCCCTTATCCGTGTTCACCATGGCCACGATCACCGCCACGGCCCAGACCCGCCAGATCAAATTCACCGAGTACGACCTGCCCAACGGCCTGCACGTCATCCTTCATGAGGACCATAGCACCCCGATCGTGGCCGTGGGCGTGATGTACCATGTGGGCAGCAAGGATGAGGCGAGGGACCGGCGGGGGTTCGCGCACTTCTTCGAGCATCTGCTCTTCGAGGGCTCGGACAACATCGGGCGGGGCGAATTCGCCAAGTACGTGGAGAAGGCGGGCGGCGTGCTGAACGCCAACACCACGGGCGACCGCACCTATTACTACGAGGTGCTGCCCAGCAACCAGCTTGAACTGGGCCTGTGGCTGGAAAGCGAACGCATGATGCACGCCAAGGTGGACACCAAGGGCATCGAGACGCAGCGCGAGGTGGTGAAGGAGGAACGGCGCCAACGCTATGAGAACCAGCCTTATGGCAGCATCCTGCCCGAGGTGCTCTCACGCGCCTACACCAAGCACCCCTACCAGTGGCCCACCATCGGGTACATGGAGGACCTGAACGCGGCCACCGAGAAGGACTACCAGCGCTTCTACCGGACGTTCTATGTGCCGAACAATGCGGTGCTGGTGCTGGCGGGCGATTTCGACCCGAAGCAGGCCAAGGACCAGCTGGCCAAATATTTCGGGCCCATCCCCAAGGGTGCGGAGGTCCCGCGCAACAGCGTGGTGGAGCCGCCGCTGAAAGGGGAGGTCCGTGATGTGGTATACGACAAGATCCAGCTGCCCGCCGTGGTGCAGGCCTACCGCATCCCGGCCTTGGGCACGCCCGACTTCTATGCCGTGGACATGCTGAACCGCCTGCTGAGCAACGGCAACAGCAGCCGCCTGGTGAGGAACGTGAAGGAGGCCGAGCAAAAGGCCGTCTTCGTGGGTTCCTTCAGCCTGCCCTTTGAGGACCCCGGACTGGCCATCGCCTTTGCCGTGGCCAACATGGGCGTGGACCCCGACAGCTTGGAAGCCAGCATGAACAGGCAGTTTGAGCGGGTGCGCAACGAGCCCGTGCCCGAGGCCGAGCTCGCCAAGCTGAAGGTGCAGATAGAGACCGAGCACGCGATGGAGAACACCCGCATGGCCGGCATCGCCAACAACCTGGCCAATGCCTACACGTTCCTGGGCGGCACCGACAAGGTGAACACCGAGGTGGAACACTACCTGGCCGTGACGGCCGACGACCTGCAGCGGGCGGCGCGCAAGTATTTCATGCCGGAGAACCGCGTGGTGTTGCACTACCTGCCCCAAGCCAAGAAGAACTGACAAGCCACCGGAAGACCATGAACAGCAAGCCGCTTCATACCCTTACGTTGGCCGCTACACTCCTGATACCGGCCATGATGACCGCACAAGTGGACCGCTCCAAGGCCCCCAAGCCGGGCCCCGCCCCGGAGGTACAGCTGGGGAAACATGAAACCTTCACCTTGCCCAACGGCATGCGCGTGATCGTGGTGGAGGACCACAAGGCCCCCATCATCAGTGCACAGGTGCGCTTTGACATCCCGCCCATCCTGCAAGGCGATCGGGTGGGCTACAAGGACCTCGTGGGCGAGATGCTCACCAGCGGCACCGCCCGCCACACCAAGGAACAGTTCGACGAACGCGTGGACGGCCTGGGCGCGCAGGTGAGCGCCAGTTCCAATGGCATCTATGCCACCAGCCTCACCGACAAGTTCAAGGACGTGATGGACCTGGTATACGAGGTGGTCGCCAGCGCCACCTTCCCGTCGGAGGAATTTGACAAGGCCAAGACCCGCCTGGCCTCGCAGGTGCAGGCGCGCAGCGACGACCCCGACCAGATCGGCGAGGTGGTGGGACAGGCACTGACCTACGGGAAGGGCCATCCCTACGGTGAGGTGACCACCATGGCTTCCTTGGAAAAGGTGGACCGCAAACAGGCCTACCAATACTACCGCTATTTCTTCCGGCCGGAACGGGGCTACCTCGTGCTGGTGGGTGATATCACCCCCGCCAAAGGGCGCGAGATGGCCGAGCACTATTTCGGCAATTGGAAAGGGGCGGAGCTGGCCGTGACCAAGGATGAACAGGGCCATGACGTGGTGAAGGACCTGGGGCCGATCATCCCCGCTGGAAAACAGCCGCGCCTGCCGCATGAAGTGCGCGTGGCCTTCGTGGACCGTCCCGGAAGCGCACAAAGCGTGATCCGCGTGGTGTTCCCGGTTGAACTGAAGCCCAACGATCCGGCAGCCTTGCAGGCGCAAGTGCTCAACACCATCCTCGGCGGGGGGGTGTTCAACGCCCGCCTGATGCAGAACCTGCGCGAGGACAAAGGGTACACCTACGGGGCCTATTCAACGCTGACCTCCGACCGTTGGTGCGGCTCCTTCGGCGCCGGATGCAGCGTGCGCAACGAGGTGACCGACAGCGCGGCGGCCGAGATCATGAAGGAACTGCACCGCATCCGCGATGACAAGGTGACGGCGGATGAATTGGCCCTGGCCAAGAGCTACATGGCGGGGAGCTTTGCACGAAGCCTGGAGGATCCGCGCACCGTGGCGCGCTTTGCCTTGAACACCTACCTGAACGACCTGCCGAAGGACTATTATGCCACCTACCTGAAGCAGCTGGACGCCATTACGGCGGACGAGATCCAGCAGGCCGCACAACGGTTCCTGCATCCCGATAGCTGCACCGTGCTGGTGGTGGGGGACAAGGAACAGGTGGCCAAGAATTTGAAGGGGCTCAGCCCCAAAGGAAACGTGATCGACTTCGACGCCAACGGCGACATCGTGCGCTTCGACCCCACCGAGGGGGCCACGCCGGCCCCCAAGGGCATGACCGCCCAGGACGTGCTTGATGCGTACATCAAGGCCATCGGCGGCAAGGCGGCCGTGCAAAAAGTGGGCAATGCGCGCTTGCGTTATGGCACCACGGTGCAGGGCATGGCGGCCACGCTGGAGGAACGCTTCCAGCAACCCAACAAGTACGGCATGGAGATGAAGGTGGGGGACATGCTGCTGCAGCGCATCAAGTACGACGGCGGGGAAAAGGCCAAGGTGGAAAGCTTCATGGGCGACAAGGAACTCGTGGGCGTGGACCTGGAGGAGATGCAACAAAGCGCCTACCTCTTCCCCGAACTGCGCTACCCCGAGCTGGAATATTCCGCAAGGCTGCTGGGCATTGTGGACATCAACGGCAAGAAGGCCTACCGTGTGAACGTGAAGACGTTGCCCGGCGGGTCATTCGACGAATACTATGATGTGGCCACGGGGTTGAAAGTCCGCCGCAAGGACTTCCAATCCCAGGACGGTGGCGGCTATGTGCAGGTGATCACGGACTACGGCGATTACCGCGCGGTGGACGGCGTGTTGTTCCCCTTCTCCCTGCACCAGTCGGGGGGCATGGAGATGACGCTCACCGCCAAGGAGATCCTGGTGAACAAGGGCATTGATGCCGCGGTCTTCTCGGTGGAGTGAGCCTTGCCCGCCGGGCCGCCGCCCGGTGTGAGCCATGCCGGGAAGGTTCGTCCACCTGCGGTTGCTGGCCCTGCGCCTGGGCCTGCTGTTGGGCCTGCTCACCGCACTGCGCTTGCTCTTTTTCCTCGTCTACCGGCACCTGTTCCCGGCGCTACCCCCGGGCCAGGGCCTGCAGGTGCTGCTCCAAGGGTTCCGTTTCGACCTGGCGACGATCACGTGGTGGAACATCCCCTTCATCCTGCTCCACCTGCTGCCCCTGCCGTGGCGCAACACGCGGCTGGCCCAGCGCCTGCTGTTCAGCTGGTTCATGGTGGCCAACGGCCTGCTGTTCCTGGTCTGCACCATCGACCTGGCTTTCTTCGGCTTCAACCTGAAGCGCGTGGGGCGCGACCTGCTCGGCCAGCTGGGGCCGGGGATCCGCAACCTGCCGTCGTTCCTCGCCGATCACACGTGGGTGGCCGCCGTCTTTGCGGTGGCCCTCGTGGTGATGTGGAAAGCCTACCCACGCCTGCGGCGACGGCAAGATCGCATGCGCTGGGCCCCGGAGACGGCGGCCGCCCTGGCGGGCCTCGGGATTCTCTTCGTGGCGGGAAGGGGAGGATGGCAATACCAAGCCCTGTCGCCCGCGAGTGCCGCCGACCATGTGGACGTGCCCTATTCCCCGTTGGTGACCAACTCCGCGTTCACGTTTGTCTATTCCTTGGCGAAACCCGAGCTGGCGCAGCATGCCTACTTCAGCCGGCAGGAGCTCGACCGCCGCATGCCCTTGCGCTACACCATCCGGCACGATGCCGGCGACCGGCCCGACAATGTGGTGGTCATCATCGTGGAAAGCCTGGGCCGGGAATATGTCAGCGCCATCAGCGGTGAAACGGCCTACATGCCCTTCCTGGATTCGCTTGCCGGGGAGTCGGCCGTGTTCACCAATGCGTTCGCCAACGCCGAGCGCAGCAACAAGGGCATCTGCGCCGTCCTGGGCGGCATCCCCTCGCTGATGGACGATGCCTTCATGAACACGGCCTATGCCGACAACCGCGTGGAAGGGCTGGGGAAGAGGCTGAAGCAAATGGGCTATTCCACCTCCTTCTTCCATGGCGGGTTCAATGGCGAATACAAGTTCGACTCCTTTACCAGGACCGCCGGGTTCGACACCTATTATGGCAAGGACCAATACCCGGACAAGGCCGGGTACGATGGCCACTGGGGCATCTACGACGAAGAGTGGCTCCAGTTCATGGCCGACCGCCTGGACCGGGAGAAAAAACCGTTCGGCGCCGCGGTCTTCACCCTGTCCAGCCACGACCCGTTCCCCGTTCCAGCGCGGTGGAAAGGCCATTTCCCCAAGGGCGACCAGGAGATCCATGAATCACTCGGCTATGTGGACATGGCCCTCCGCAACTTTTTCGGGCGGGCCCGCAAGAGCGATTGGTACGCCAATACCTTGTTTGTCATCACCGCGGACCACACCTATCCGTGGAACATCCACCCACCTTGGTTCACCAATCCCGCCGGTCGTTTCGCCGTCCCCATCATGTTCTTCCGGGGCGACGGCAGCCTGAAGGGGCGCGATGCCTCGGTGGCGCAGCAGCTGGACATCATCCCCAGCATCCTCGACCTCGTGGGATTTGAAGGCGACATCAACACCTTCGGGCGAAGCCTGTTCAAGAACGACCGCATCCCCTATGCCATCCAGTACGCGAACGGGCAGTACCAGATGATCCAGGGGGACCGCCTGCTCTTCTTCAACGGGGAAAAACCGGTGGGCCTGTTTGCCTACGGGACGGATACGTTGTTCACCACGGACCTGCTGCGCACGGAACCGGCCACGGCGGATACCATGCAGCTGCGGATGGAGGCCGTGATCCAACGGTTCGGCCAGGCCATGCACGACAACGAACTGGCCCTGCCCTAGCAGCGGGCCAGCACCCGGCAGGCCTCGGGGCCGCAGTTCATCACCAGGTCGATGATGCTGAGGCGGCCATGGAAGCCGTGGCGGTCCGCGAAGACCTGGGTGTAAGGGGCCACGGCAGGCATGGCGGGCGGCAGCGCCTTCTTCGGGTGCAACGCCGTGCGCAGGTCCAACAGGTCAAGGGCCGCCACTTCCTCCTGTTCCACGTAGCGCTCCCGGACCTCCACCCCGGTCTTCATGCCCAGCCATCCCAAGGCCATGTGCAGGGTGGCCAGGTCGAGGTCCACCAGGCGGTCATGGCGGCGGCGCAGCACGGCCTCGATGTCCCCGATGAAATGGATGAACCAAGGCGTTTTGCCGTAGGCACTCCGGATGGCGTGCAGGTGACGCGCATGCCACGGCTCATCGTAGGAAAGGCCCACGCCGTGCATGGGCATCTTCTGCCCGCCCTGCCGGGCGATGTGGACCTGCAACTGCTGCATGCCGTTGGCCCCGAGGATGCCGGTGCGCGTGCGGTAGCTCTGCCGCAGGTAGTGCTCACCGGTGTCGATGATGATCCGCGGATGGCGGGCGATCAACGCGTAGTGTTCCACGCTCCCGAAGTAGAACGCGGAAAACAGGGGAGTGCCGGGCATGCGGAACAAAGGTCGCCCCGTTCTTGTTGCTTTGCACCACGAATTGAAAAACACGGCCAATGAAACCGGTCCGCTTCATCCCCGCATGCCTCGTGATCCTTGCATCCTGCCAAGGCAACCAAGAACAGGAGCCGACGCCGGCCCCCGCACTGGCACCCGTGGTGCCCGTGGTGGAATGGACCGGCCTGTATGCCGATACCCTGCCCTGCGCCGATTGCCCGGGCATCCTCACCCAATTGGACCTTCGGGCGGACAGCACCTACGTGCTCCGAGAACGCTATCTGGAGCGGGATTCCATTCCGTACGGCACCATCGGCAAATGGAGCGTGAAAGGCGATGTGGTCACCTTGGCCACCTTCCACAAACCCATGGAATGGCGGATGGAAAGCGACGGGCTTCATCGCCTGGATGCCGACGGGAAGCCCATTGACAGCCCGCTGAACTACACCATCCGGAAAGTGGCGCACATCGATCCGCTACCCATGCACCTCACGGGCGGGTACGTCTACTTCGCCGATTCACACAGCTTCACGCCATGCGGGGCGGGCTTTGCGCTGCCCGTGGCCATGGACCCCGCCGGCAGCCCCGGGGCGGGGCCGGAGATGGAGAAGACATACGCCAAACAGGTGAAGGAGCCACCGCAGCCGTTGTACGTGCAGGTGACGGCCTCCATGCGCGAGGGACCGGCGATGGAGGGATCGGGGACGGAGGACTACCTGCACATCGATCGGCTGGAAGGCGTGCTGGACCTGCAGGCGTGCCGGTAACGGGCTCAGTGCCTCAACGCCCGCACGATCATCACCACCAGGCAGATGAGGAAGACGAAGATGCTGAACCGGTTCACGCCGTTCATGAAGCGCATCTTCCTGTCGCCGTCCGACGGGGTGAACAGCGTGGCCGGGTTGAGGTAGTAGAGGATCCGCTTGAGGAACATGGCGGGGCGCACTTGGCGACCGCGAAGATGTGAAAAGTGCGGACTCCCCCGAAAATGGGATGGCTGCTTCTTGGGCAGGCGGGTATCCGGATGGAACTTCGCACAAAACCCCAGAGTCATGCGCCGGCACATCACCCTCAGCCTTTTTCTTGCCTTGGTGCTCTGCCAATGCTCGGAGAGCGGCGGACAGTCCTCCGCCAGTGGCGGAGCATACGTGGAAGGCCGGGACTACACCGTGATGCAGCGCGTGCGTTTCATGGACAATGACGGCTTCCAGGAGCCGGCCGAGGCGTTCAGCGTGCTGCTGCCCCGGGATTGGAAGCATGAGGGCGGCATCCGCTGGGGGAGCTTGCAACAATGCCGGGGCGAGCTGGTGACGGCTCCATGGAGCGCCTCCTCGCCGGACGGCGCCATCCGTTTCGTGGCACTGCCCCTGCGCACCTGGGGTGGTGCCTCCGACCCCATGATGCAACAAAGCATGATGATGCAGGCCCAGCAGGGCGGTTGCGCCTTCGGGGAACCGATGGAGGCGGAGCGGTATCTGCGCCAGGTGCTGGCCGGGGAGATGGACGGGGCCTCCGTCACCACGGTGCAGGACAATGCCGCGGCACGCGCCGAGCTGGACGCCCAAAGCCAACGCACCCGCAATGCCATCATGCAGTACGGCGGACAGGCCGAGGTGCGCAACAGCGCGGTGAACGGCACGCTGCAATGGCCCAATGGCGATCAGGGCATCGCCTTGGTGTCCGTGATGAACATCTTCATCACCATGCAGGACATATACACCGGCGGCTTCCAGCAACTGTCCACCAGCGTGGCGGCCATGCGCAGCTACATCCGCTTCCCCGCCGGCCGCAAGGCCGAGGCGGAGCAGGTGCTGGCCACCATCCAAGGCAGCTACCGCACCAATCCCGCGTGGAAGCAGGCCGTGGAGCAGTACATGGAACAGATGCGCAACCGGCAGGACATCCTCCACCGCGAACGGATCGCCGCCATCGATGCGCAGACCCGCGCCAACACCGCCGCGCACAACCGGCGCATGGCCGATATCCGGGCCCAGGGCCAGGCCAACACCGCGCGCCACGAGCAGCGCATGGATGCGATGGATGCACAGATGCGCTCCTGGGAACGGCAGCAGGCCTCGCAGGACCGCCAGCACAAGGCATTCGTGCAGACCATCCGCGAGGTGGAGACCTGGAAGGACGCTTCCGGCACCGCCGTGGAGATGAGCGCCGGCTACGACCAGGCGTGGAGCCGCGGCGACGGCACCACCTATATCCTGAGCAATAAGCCCGGCTTTGATCCAGCAGCGATTTTCCAGGACCGGAACTGGACCGAGATGAAGCGGGCGGACCCCTGAGCCTGCGGCAGGGCCCCGCACGGCGCGGTATTTTTGCACCATGCCGTTCGACCTCATTTCGGAATTTGCGCCCACCGGCGACCAGCCCGAGGCCATCCGCCAGTTGGTGGATGGCGTGAATGACGGCATGCCCTTCCAGACGCTGCTGGGCGTCACCGGATCGGGAAAGACCTTCACCATCGCCAACGTCATCGCCCGGCTGGACCGTCCCACGCTGGTGCTCAGCCACAACAAGACGCTGGCGGCGCAGCTCTATGGCGAGTTCAAGCACTTCTTCCCGCACGACCGCGTGGAGTACTTCGTCAGCTACTACGACTACTACCAGCCCGAGGCGTACATTCCTCGCACCGATACCTATATCGCCAAAGACGCCGATATCAACGAAGAGATCGACAAGCTGCGCCACGCCGCCACCCGCTCTCTCTTCACCCGGCGAGACGTCATCATCGTCGCCAGCGTCAGCTGCATCTACGGCCTCGGCGAACCCGCCCAGTACCAGGAGTTCGTCCTCCACTTCGAACGCGGCAAGACATTCTCCCGCTCCGAAGCCACCCGCCGCATGGTCGGCATGCAGTACGAGCGCAACGACATGAACATGGTGCGCGGCAAGTTCCGCCTCCGCGGCGATTCGCTCACCATCCTCCCCAGCTACGACGAACTCGCCGTCCGCATCGACTTCTGGGGCGACGAGGTCGAGCGCATCGTCGAGCTCGACCCCCTCACCGGCGAAATCGTCAGCGAACGAGACGAAGTCGACATCTACCCCGCCAAGCACTTCGTCACCACTTCCGACCGCCTCGAAGGGGCCATCAAAGGCATCGAAGAGGAGCTCGCCGGCCGCCTCGAATGGTTCCGCAGCCAGGGAAAGATCCTCGAGGCCGCGCGCCTCGAAGAGCGCACCCACTACGACATCGAATCCCTTCGTGAGACCGGCTACTGCGCCGGCGTCGAAAATTACTCGCGCCATCTCCAGGCGCGGGAGCCCGGCTCAACCCCCTGGTGCCTCCTCGACTACTTCCCCGACGACTGGCTCCTGGTGGTCGATGAATCGCACATCACCCTGCCGCAGGTCCAGGGACAGTACTTCGGCGACCGGGCCCGCAAAGACACCCTCGTCGAATTCGGATTCCGACTCCCCAGCGCCGTCGACAACCGGCCCCTCACCTTCGAAGAGTTCGACCAGCACATCAGGCAGGCCATCTACGTCAGCGCCACCCCCGGCGACTATGAGCTCAAGCGCTCCACACAGGTCGTCGAACAGATCATCCGCCCCACGGGCCTGCTCGACCCCGAAATCGAGGTGCGCCCCACCCAGAATCAGGTCGACGACCTCATGGCCGAGATCCGGCTCACCGTTGACAAAGGCCAGCGGGTGCTCGTCACCACCCTCACCAAGAAGATGGCCGAGGACCTCGCCGACTACCTCACCGAAATGGGCATCAAGACCCACTATCTCCACAGCGAAGTCCAAACCCTCGACCGCGTCGAAATCCTGCGCGACCTCCGGCTCGGCGTCTACGACGTCGTTGTCGGCATCAACCTCCTCCGCGAAGGTCTCGACCTTCCCGAAGTCTCGCTCGTCTGCATCCTCGACGCCGACAAGGAAGGCTACCTCCGCTCCAATCGCTCGCTCATCCAAACCGTCGGTCGCGCCGCCCGCCACCTCGAAGGCCGCGTCATCATGTACGCCGACAAGGTCACCGCCAGCATGCAGCAGGCCATCGACGAAACCTACCGCCGTCGCGCCATCCAGGCCGAGTACAACGAGTCCCACGGAATTGAAGCTCGCGGTATCGCCAAGGCCATCCGCGACATCACCGACCAGGTCCGCATGGCCGCCGAAGCGCCCGCGCCCTACGACGGCGTCCCGCAAGACCTCGCCAAAGCCGACGCCTTACGCATGATCAAGGACCTCGAATCTGCCATGAAGGCCGCGGCGAAGAACCTCGAGTTCGAAAAAGCCGCCGCCATGCGCGACCAGATCGTCGAGCTCCGCCGCCAGTACGCCGGCAGCGACGAAGAGCAGCTCGAAGCCTTTGCCCAGGCCGCCGGTCGCTCTGGACCCGTCCGTTATGGTCGGAGCCAGGCTGGCGGCCGCGACCGCTCCCGCCGCTACCGCCGCTAAAAGGCTCAGCCGCCGGAGGTAATCCAGAAGTACAATGGGCCGCGCCCCGGAGGCTGCGATGTCCCACGAACTGCTCACGCTCACCCTCACCGAACTGCTCGCCGCACTCCGCCAGCGGCGAGCATCTGCCTTCGAACTGATGCAGTCCGTCCTCGACCGCATCGATGAATGCAACCCGGCTCTCAACGCCGTCGTCAACCGCCGCGAACGCGAAGCGCTCCTCGCCGAAGCCGAGATGGCCGAGCTCCGCTATGCAAACGGCTCGCCGCGCGCCCTCGAAGGCATCCCCGTCGGCGTAAAGGACATCGAGGACGCGAAAGGGCTTCCCACCACCCACGGCTCGCTCGTCTTCCAGGACGCCGTCGCCCAACACGACTCCGTCCAGGTCGCCCGTCTCCGGGACGCCGGCGCCATCGTCGTCGGCAAAACCAATGTCCCCGAATTCGCCGCGCCGGCCTTCACAAAGAACCGCGTCTTCGGCGCCTCCCGAAACCCCTGGAACCTCGAACGCACACCCGGCGGCTCAAGCGGTGGCGCAGCCGCCGCTCTCGCCAGCTGCATGCTTCCCCTCGTGACTGCCAGCGACGGCGGCGGCTCCATCCGGATCCCGGCCGCCTTCGTCGGTGCTTTCGGCCTCAAGCCCTCCTACGGCCGCGTGCCCCGTGGCCCGTCGGACGCGTGGGAGTTCGCCGACGTCTCCAACTGGGGCCCGCTCACGAAGACCGTCGCCGACGCCGCCCTGCTGCTGGACATCACCGCCGGCGCCTCGCCGCACGACCCGCAAAGCCTGCCCCATCCCGGCTACTCCTATTCCGAACGAGTCGCCGAAGGCCTCCCACGGCGCCTGCGCATCGCCTACTCACCAGACCTCGGCTACGCAGCAGTCCAGTCGGACATCGCAGCCGGCGTCGAAGACTGCGTGCGCCAGCTCGCCGCCCTTGGTCACACCATCGTCCCCGTCGAAGGTGGTCCTCCCGAAGCCGGTCCCACCTGGGGCATTACCGGCAGCTTCTTCTTCGCCGCCCGCCTCGGGCACCTCCTCGAAAACCACGAAGCCGATTTCTCCCGCGGGATGGTCAACAATATCCGCCAGGGCTACGACATGACCCCCGAGCGCTGGCAGCAGGCCGCCGAACGCCGCGCTGAGGTCGCCGCCTGGATCGACGCCCGCTTCGAAGACGCCGACCTCCTCGTCACGCCAACCGTCCCCGTCGAAGCCTTCGCCGCCGAGGGCCCCTACCCGATGGAAACCGAGGGCCGCAAGCAGCCGTGGTCGAACGTCGGCTCCTTCACCATCCCCTTCAACCTCTCATGGCACCCCGCGGCCACCGTCCGGGCCGGCATGACCACCACAGGCCTGCCCTTCGGCATGCAAATCGTCGGACCGCGTCATCGCGACGACCTCGTCCTCCAGCTCGCGGCAGAATTCGAACGCGAGCGTCCCTGGCACCCCAACTGGGCCCTCGAATGGGACGCCCTCCCGAAAGGTGCGCCGGTCAGCTGACCTACTGGGCGATGTCGAAGCGGATGAACGGGTCGCCGCCGCCTATCGTGTAGCCGGTCGCGTAGTACACGCCGTTCACGATGATGCCGATGGACGCGCCGACCTGGTTGCTGCACCCGGCAGAGCCTGTGTTGAACGCCGCGGAATAGCCCGTCGTTGCGCCGTCAACCACCACGTATGCCGCAGGCCCGGCAGCCCCATCGAACGCCAGGTATACGGTCGTGTCCGCGGGCGCCGGCAATCCGCCGACCGTGAGCGTTCCCGCAACTGTGGTCGGCGGCGCTGTCGCCGAAATCGTGTCGCAATACTGCCCCGTAGAAACCACCGGCTCCGGCGTCGCCGTAGGGGTCGGCTCTACGGGCACGGGCGTCGGGGTCGGAGCATCCGCCGAACTGTCGAGAACCGCCGGCGCCGGTGTTGGTGTTGGCTCCGCATCCCCTGGCGTCGGAGTCATCGTTGGCGTACTTGTCGGCGTCCGCGTTGGCGACGGCCCGGCTGTGGCCCGCCGGGTCGGCGAGGCCGCTGCAGTCGCCGATGCCGCCGCCTTTGTTGGCGTCGGGTCTACAACCGT
>JAGFIV010000080.1 GCA_024103275.1 Flavobacteriales bacterium | reverse complement strand
CGCCCCGCCAGCAATGCACGGCCACTTTCCCGGAAGGCGCTTTTTTCCGGGCTTCTTCCACAAAGGGCCGCATTTTGGGCCCCACATACCCCAGGCCCTGCAGGAAGGCTTTATACGGGTCAACCTGTTTGTAGGTAGTACCTACGGCCGCCCGCTCTGCATTGGAAAAAAGAGGCAGGTTGAACGCACCGGGGATATGCCCCTTCTCATACTCCGCCGGCGTGCGCACATCAAACAGCACACGCCCCGGCTCCAGATCCAGGACTTCGCTAACCGTTATCCTTTTCGTCGCCAATTTCAGTTGAATTTATATTGTACTTTCGCTTTCCGCCCCGTCTTCGCTGCGCTCTTCCGGACAAGCCCGTCTTCGTCCCTCAGCCGGGCAAGCTTCCGCTTTCCGCCTTCCCCTTTCCGACTTCCGACTTCCGACTTCCGACTTCCGACTTCCGACTTCCTCACTCCTCCATCGCCCAGTCCATCGCCCGCTTTACCGCCTTCTGCCAGCCCCGATACAGCCGGTTGCGCTCCTCTTCTTCCATAGACGGCACAAAAGTAGCATCCAGCTGCCACTTATCCGAGATATCTTCCGGTTTCCAATAGCCTACCGCCAGGCCGGCCAGGTAGGCGGCGCCCAGGGCGGTGGTTTCGATGATGCGGGGGCGTTCGACATTGGCGCCCAGGATGTCCGCCTGGAACTGCATCAGCAGGCCGTTGGCGCTGGCGCCGCCGTCCACGCGCAGGGTTTGCAGGCTCAGCCCGGAGTCTTTTTCCATAGCGTCCAGCACATCCCGGACCTGATAGGCCAACGACTCCAGGGTGGCGCGAATGAGGTGGGCTTTGGTGGTGCCCCGCGTCAGGCCCAGGATGGCGCCCCGCGCGTACATGTCCCAGTAGGGAGCGCCAAGGCCGGCGAAAGCAGGTACTACGTAAACACCATCGGCGTGCGGCACCTTCATGGCATAGAATTCCGAGTCGGGCGCCTCGTCGATGATCTTCAGGCCGTCGCGCAGCCATTGTATGGCGGCGCCGGCGATGAAGACACTGCCCTCCAGAGCGTACTGAGGCGTGCCGTCCAGTTTGCTGGCGATGGTCGTAACCAGGCCGGACCTGGAGGCAACGGCCTCATCGCCGGTTGTCATCAGCATGAAGCAACCGGTGCCGTAGGTATTCTTGGCCATGCCGGGGCTGTGGCAGGCCTGCCCGAAGAGGGCCGCCTGCTGGTCGCCGGCAATGCCGGCGATGGGCGCCGGCGCCCCCAGCAGGTTTTCCGTGGTATGCCCGTATACTTCACTGGAGCGGCGGACTTCGGGCAGCATACCGGCCGGCACGCCCAGGATTTCCATCAGGTGATTATCCCACTCCAGTTTTTTGATGTTGTAGAGCAGCGTCCGGGAAGCGTTGGTGAAGTCGGTAATGTGCACCTTCCCGCCGGTGAGGTTCCAGATCAGCCAGGAGTCGACCGTACCGAAGGCCAGCTCTCCCCGTTCTGCCTGTTCCCGGGCGCAATGGCAGCAAGGCTTTCGTTGAGGAGGAATAGCTTATGCTATTCTGACGAAAGGAAAGCCAGTGAAACGCTTGCTGCCGCAGCGATTTGGGGCCGTAGTAGAAATCCTACTGCATATTCCGGGTATTACGGCAAATGTTTTCTATCGCTTTGTGCGGGCCTCAAATCCGCAGTTGCACAGCAACCTCCACAGCACGTGGAAGACCGCTTTGAAATGATCATCGGTCACGGGGAGGACGGTATGTACCTCTATGCGGAACCGGACAGCAATTCACACAACATCCAATGGCCTGGAAGGGACACCGCATTATGGGCGTTCGACGCATACCTCTATGACAACTATGCTTCAGCCATGTGGCACATGGATGAGCTGGAAGCACTCTTGCCGGACACCATGGCAATTCGTGCCCGATACTTGGAAATGCTGCGCACGGACACCGCATTTGGGCGCCTCTACGGGAATGCTGCCCCCGATCATCCCGTACCATCCATCAAGATCGATTCCCTGCAGCGGATCGCCGCGCACTTCTTCTACCTGCACCGCGCCGGGAAACGGGTGACCGCCCACATCTGCACCGGCATCAATCAGGTGAAGAACCTGCCGCAGTCCAGCGGTTCACCGTACTACGCCGCATTCTGTTATCAGGTGATCCGTTCCATGGAGGATCCATTCGCCATTTTCTACCGGGCAAAGGATGCCAGCGGGGACTCCCTGTACCAGGACATGCCCGACGACGCCCTGCACACGGCCGAGCAGCACATTTACGACCATGTTGCTGCAGACCCCGAACTTCGCCGCCTGCTGCTGGATACCTACGCGGTAAAGCAGCGCTTACTCAACTTCAAGGTGGAGGAATAGCGGCTATTCCACGGCCTTGGCCTGGGGCGGGCGGGCTTGCAAAACCAGCCCTTCCCCGAGATCGGCAAGGCGCGCAAACGCCTCACCAGCCCGCTTTTCCTGGCGCGGAACCGGCAGGTCCTGCGGGCGGGCGGCCTGGTCCACCTGAAGACCGACAGCCCGCTGCTGTACGAATACACGCTGGAGCAGATCGCGGAGCACAAGCTGCCCGTGCATGAGCAGAGCGGCAACATGTACACGGACCTGGTGCGGCGCGTGCCGCCGAAGGAGCAGGTGGTGCCGAACATCCGCACGCGCTACGAGGAGATGTGGCTGGCCGAGGGCCGGACGATCCACTACGTGCGCTTCGGGATGTGACCGGTGTGCAGGGCAGTAGGCCCGGCGAGCAGCGACCCTGTCCTCCTCGCCCATGCGAGCGAGATCAAGTGCCGCAGCCCTCCACTCGCTTGCTTCCTCCAGTACTTTCGCCTCGATGGCCAAGAAGAAGCAGATCATCCACGATGCAGTCCAGGAGCGCGATTTCTTCCGCGACGTGATGGACGTGGTGCGGCAGGTCCCGCGGGGGCGCGTCACCAGCTACGGGGCCATTGCCAAGTACCTGGGTGCGGCGCGCAGCGCGCGGATCGTGGGCTGGTGCATGAGCAACGCGCACACCGTGCGCCCGCTGGTGCCCGCGCAGCGCGTGGTGAACCGCAACGGGCTGCTGACCGGCAAACACCACTTCGGCGGCCCCACCGCCATGCAGGACCTGCTGGAGGCGGAAGGCGTGCGGGTAAAGGATGACCAGGTGGTGGACTTTGCCAGGAAGTTCTGGGACCCGTCGGTGGAGCTGGGGTTTTAAGGGTCACGGGATCGCAAGAGTGGGGGGAGGCGGCAGACAGCCGACCGGGTCCATTGGCCAATGGGTAATTTCGCACCACTATGGAAATAACCGAACAAGCCCTTTATGCTGCTTTAAGCAAGGTGATTGACCCCGACCTGAAGAAGGACATCGTGTCACTCGACCTGATCCAGGACGTGACGGTGGACGGCGATACCGTGTATGTGATCACCGAAGTGACCAACCCGGCGATGCATGCGCGCAAGCGCATGGAGGAGGCCATCAAGTTCCAGATCAAGCAGGCCCTGCGGATCGAGGGGCTCAAAGTGAAGGTGAGCACGCGGCCGGTGAGCGGCAACCGTGGCGGCCTGCGCAAGGTGCTGCCCTTCGTGAAGCACGTGATCGCGGTGGCCAGCGGCAAGGGCGGCGTGGGCAAGAGCACGGTGACGGCCAACCTGGCCGCCGGCCTGGCCGCGCGCGGCCTGAAGGTGGGCCTGGTGGATGCCGATATCTACGGCCCGAGCATGCCCCTGATGTTCGACGTGGTGAAGGAGCGTCCGCGCGTGAAGCAGCTGGACGGCAAGAACGTGATCGTGCCCGTGGAGAGCTACGGTGTGCAGATGCTCAGCATCGGTTTCTTCGCCGACCCCGGCCAGGCCATCGCATGGCGCGGCCCCATGGCCAGCAAGGCGCTGGACCAGCTTTTCAAGGATGCCGACTGGGGCGAGCTGGACGTGATGCTGGTGGACATGCCCCCCGGGACCGGCGACATCCACCTGCAACTGGTGCAGGCCGTGCCCCTCAGCGGCGCCATCATCGTAAGCACCCCGCAGCCCGTGGCGTTGATCGACGCGCGCAAGGGCGTGGCGCTGTTCCAGATGGATGCGCTGAACGTGCCGGTGCTCGGCATCGTGGAGAACATGTCGTGGTTTGCCACGGACGAGGCACTGAAGGGCCGCCGCCTGATGGACATCCCGGAGGACGAGCGCCACTACATCTTCGGCAAGCAGGGCGCCAAGGCGCTGGCGGAGGAGCTCAAGGTGCCGTACATGGCGGAGATCCCGCTGGTGCAGAGCATCCGCGAGGCGGCCGACGTGGGCCGCCCGGCCATCCTGCAAGGCGACACCCCGGCTGCGCAGGCCTACATCCCGCTGCTGGATTCCATGGAGCGTATCTTGGCGGGGCTGGGTGAGCAAGGCCCGAGGAAGACCGCCGACCCGGCGCATGAAATGATCGTGAAATAATGTCCACAACAACCCTGATCGGCCCCAAGCAGCTGGCCGGATTGAAGGAACGGATCCAGGGTGCCCTCACCGAGATACGCCCTTTCCTGCAAGCCGATGGCGGCGACATCTCCCTGGAGGACGTGAACGAAAAGGGCGAGGTGCGCGTGAAGCTCCACGGTGCATGCAGCACCTGCACCATGGTGGCCATGACCATGAGGGCCGGCGTGGAGGAGGCCATCAAACGGGCCGCACCTGAGGTGGTGAAGGTGGAGGCGGTGTGAAGGGAAAGTTGAAATGGGAAAGCTGAAAGCCGAAAAGGCCGCCGCGAATGGGGCGTCAATCGATTGGCTGCGAATCCACGTCGTGGTGTCGGTTGCGGTATGTCGTGTTGCGTGGTAGGTTCGCGAAGTACTTGACCACTTTGGGAAACTGAAGTCGGCGGGGAAGAACAAAGACCTTTGGTATGGAAGTGTTTGATGCGATCTTGTCCAAGGATGCGTGTTACCGTTACGTCCTGAGCCGAATATGGGACAACACCAAGCCCATGGTGAATTTCATCTGCCTCAATCCATCCACCGCGGATGAGAAGACCGATGACCCGACCGTTCGACGCTGCCGGTCCTATGCACAGTCATGGCGTTATGGCGGGTTTTACATGACCAACCTGTTCGCATTCAGAGCCACCAATCCGGAAAGCCTGAAAGTTCAGAAGGACCCAATTGGTGATGAGAACGATAAGTGGCTCAAGGAGATTGCCGGCAAATCGGCATTGGTCGTTTTTGCATGGGGGGTAAATGGCATTTTCGGAAACAGGGATGAGGTTGTAAAGAAATTCTTCCCGGAGGCCTATTGCATCGCACTTTCCAAGGACGGCCATCCCAAGCATCCCCTCTATTTGAAGAAGGACCTGGAGCCGCAACGGTACCCGGGGTGAAGTGCTGACACCGCGCTACCCCGCCCTGTACGTATCATCCTCCTCCACGCCTTCCACCATATCCACGTAGCTGCGGTAGCGGCTGGCGGCGATGGCGCCTTCCTCCACGGCCTTTAGCACGGCGCAGCCCGGCTCGCGCAGGTGGGTGCAGTTGCCGAAGCGGCATTCGCCTTTGCGCGCGAAGAACTCCGGGAACTGGTCCACGATCTCGTCCTGCTTCATGTCCACCAGGCCGAAGCCCTTTACGCCGGGGGTGTCGATGAGGAAGGTGGGGGCGTAGGGCGTAGGGCGTGGTTCGTGGTTCGTAGTTCGAAGGGCGAAGGACGTAAGGCGTAGGGCGTGGGAACCGGAGTCATCGCGTCCCTCCTCCGAACTACGTCCTACGAACTCCTCACTATCCATCCCAACCTCAAACATCTGCGCGGTGGTGGTGGTGTGCTGGCCCTTGTCGGTGCTGGCGCTCACCTCCCAGGTGTCGAGGTCCAGTGCGGGATCGATGGCGTTCACGAGCGTGCTTTTGCCCACGCCGCTGTGTCCCACCAGCAGGCTCACCTTGCCGCGCAGCAGGGCCTTCACCTCGTCGATGCCGATGCCTTTGAGCGCGGAGGTGCGCAGGGTGCGATAGCCCACGCCTTGGTACACAGCCTCGTATTCCGCGAGCAGGGCCTGTTCGTCGTGGTTGAGGTCGTCCACCTTGTTGAAGATGATCACCGGCGGGATCTGGTAAGCCTCGGCGGTCACCAGCACGCGGTCGATGAAGCCGAAGCTGGTCCACGGCCGCGCCACGGTCACCAGCACCAGGCATTGGTCCATGTTGCTGGCGATGACGTGCTTGCGGTGCGAGAGGTTCACGCTTTTGCGCACGAGGTAGTTGCGTCGGTCGTGCAGGTGCGTGATGGCGCCCACCAGCTCGTTGCCCACGGTCTCCGCCGCCGGCTCGAAGTCCACCACGTCGCCCACGGCCAGCGGGTTGGTGCTGGTGTAGCCCTTGGTGCGCAGCTTGCCCTTGGCGATGCAGCTGTGCAGCACGCCATCCTCGCCGCGCACGGTGTAGCGGCTGCCGGTGCTGCGCATCAGGAGTCCGGTGGGCATGGAAGGCATTCGGGTTCAAGGATCCGGTCAAAGATCGCATCGGTGGATGCATCGGTGGGCCACCGGCACAGCTCAGCGCCTGGCGTAAACGGCTACGGGGCGATCACGGATGTCGGGCCTTCCGGAACAAGGCCAGCGGCGCGGCGTTGCGTGAATTCAGGTGCAGGACCTTGTTTTGGCCATCTGCATGGCTGTGTGATGGGACCGGCCTGGTGCATGGCGGGCCGGCATGCAACGACATCGCATGATGGGCAAACCGATGCTGCGGCTTGCGGCTTTCATCGCCGGGGCCTGCACAACGCATGACATTCCACCGTCCAACCCGCCTCGAGTGGGGCCGGATGGCATCCCGCGCGATATCTAAGGATTCATTGACCACGCCCCTTGTGCATGGGTGTTCCGCCCATGGCCAAAGGGCCGTCATCCAAGCCTTCAGCAGGGAGGGGCCTGATGCCCGGGCAAGATGGCCCCGCCGCGCGGAATCGTATGATCATGCTATTGTGAAGGGCCTTGGGGCCGGCAACTTTTGTGGTGGTCAAATGTCCGCACACGAAAACTCCAATCCGATGACCCATTCCCGACAATACGCCCTGTTTACGTTGCTTCTCTGCCTCCCGCTTGCGAGCGCCAATGCACAACAACCGGGGATTGTGGCCAAGACCGGCCCGGGCTTGGTCACCACGCATGGAAAGAAGCTCTTCGGTTACGAACACGGATCTCATGCACCGAGCGGGCCGGTGCATCGCATTTTTCCGCCAGTACATGGCACCACGCCGCCGGCCACAGGAGGGATGCGCGGCAGCGGGCCGGCCAATGATGAAGCCTGTGATGCCCCGGTGGATGCCCTGGCCATCGGCGGATCGCTGGATTGGAGCGGGAGCCTTGCCGGTGCCACGGATAGCGAAGGCTTCGGGGCGCCCACCGTTTGGCAGGCATTCACCCTTGGCGAATGTTCTGATGTGACGCTCGATTGGTGCGGCACCACGCCACCCCATGAATACGACTGGACCGTGTTGTTGGACGGCGACTGCGATGCCTTGGCCAATTATTATTACCCGGGGACCCCATCCCCGTGCGGTGACGGGAATCTGGTCATTCCGTTCCATACGTTGCCACCGGGCACATACTACGTACCCGTTGCCGATGCAGACGGGAGTGGCGGTGATTACTCCATCCATGTAACCGCCACCGCCTGCCCGCCCGCGCCGCCCAACGATGAGATCTGCGATGTGGTCCCCCAACCCTTGGCCTTGGGAGATAGCTTGTTCTTCTCCGGTACCATGGCCGGTGCCACGGACCAGGAAGGCTTTGGCATGAATACCGTGTGGGAGGCGTTCACCCTGGACGCATGCGCCGATGTCACCTTCAACTGGTGCGGCAGCTCCTCCGATGCGCTTTTCGGGTCCTTCATGCTGGTCACGGGCGATTGCGGCGAACCGGATGATTGGAACATGTTCTACGCATCCTTTGAACTGACCGATTGCGGGGACGGAAATTTCCTGGGCACGGCTTATGGGTTGCAGGCCGGTACATACCACATCATGATCTTTGCGAACCCGGAGGATATCTACAATGTGAAGGTGGCCGCGGTGGCTTGCGTTCCGGCCCCGGCGAACGACCATTGCGAAGAGGTGACGGCAGTACCCTTGGCCTTGGATTCCACGCTCACCTTCTCCGGCCACGTCACATCCGCCACGCCGGACGGGGATTATGGGCCGGGCTTCGCCGGCGACCAATCGGTGAACACGGTGTGGCATGCCTTCACCACCACCGCATGCGCCAACATAGCGGTGACTTTCTGCGGCATGGATCCGCCCTATGCCACCTTCTGGACTTTCCTGGGCACTTCATGCCCCGTGGACTCCCTTTACTTGCCAGGCAGCTATGACCTGCAACAATGCGCGAATGGTGCCGTGACCATTCAATTTTGGGAAGTGCCGGCCGGCACCTATTACCTGCCGGTGGGCGACCTGGACGGCTATGCCTGGCCCTACACGGTGCAGGTACATGCCGCCGCCTGCGGGCCCTATTGCGCAGCATGGGCCAACAGCGCTACCCCGGTCTACGAGAAGATCTCCCAAGTATCCTTCGCGGGGATCGAGCGATCGTCCACCTTGGGGATCGGCTATGAGGATTTCCTGGAGGATACGGCACAGGTGGTCCGCGGGGGCAGCTATTCGATCAGCGTGACCCTTTCCAATGCATACGATGGTGACCAAGTGTTGGCATGGATAGACCTCGACCGGGATACGATCTTCCAACCGGATGAGCTGGTCTTTGCTTCAGGGCTGGGTGCGGGGCCTTTCTCGGGCACGGTCACGGTACCAATGGATGCCGCGCCGGGCCTCACGCGCATGCGCGTGCGCATGCATGATGCCGGACATCCCGATTGGGCGAACGATACGCCTTGTGGAATGGCATCCTACGGGCAGGTGGAGGATTATTCCGTGCAGATCGGCGTGGGCCAAGGCATTCAGGGGCCGACCCGCGACAGGTTCGCCATGAAACCGAATCCGGTCACCGACCAATTGACCGTCACATTTGCGCCCGGCGAACGGCCCCTGCAACTGATCATGCACGATGCAACCGGCCGGATGGTCCGGACGGAACCTATGTCCGGTAAGGCCGGTCCGGTCGCGGTCGACATGGGGAACATGGAATGTGGCCTTTATCTCGTAAAGGTGCAATTCGCTGATGGCACCCAAGCGGTGCAGCGGATGGTGAAGAAGTAGGCGAGGTATCTGGCACCGGGGGGCCATGGTCCAGGCCCTGTCGGCCCTGCTAGGCCGAGGCCAGGACGGTAGCTTGCAGCACCAAAGCCCTTCCCTCAAAAGGCACGCACATGACAACAATACGCCCATTTTCCCTTTTGGTCCTTGGCCTGTGTACCACCGCCGGGCTCCCCCAGGGCCCCTCGGGCAGCGGCACCGATGCCAGGCCGGGGCTTGCGGACCTCAATGGAGGTGCATTGTCGGCGGCGGCCGTCGGCTTCGAGGAGAACAAGGGCCAGGTGACCACTATTGACGGTACCCCGGCATCCGGCGTACGCTTCCGCTACGCGCAGGGCAACACGAGCCTCTTTCTGCTGCGTGACGGCATGGCCTTCCAGTTCAACCGGCTGCACCGGCCGCCGGGCTTGGACAGCTTGGAGAAAGTGGTCCGGCCCAGTCCGGCCCAACGGCGGGAGCGGATCGCACTGCGCAAGGAGGTACGCCTGGAGACCTATCGCATGGACATGTTGCTCGAGGGGGCAAACCCCGATGCGATGGTATCCACCGAGGACCGCTGCAGCGGCTATTCGAACTACTACACGCATGGCGCGTTGGGGGTACATACCTATAGGCAGGTAACCTACCACGATGTGTATCCGGGCATCGATTGGGTGCTGCACGCCACGCCAACGGGCATGGAGCACGACTTCGTGGTGCATCCCGGTGCGGACCCCTCGCTCATCCGCCTGCGCTTCGAGCACCAGGAAGAGCTGCGGCTGGAGGGCGGCGGCAACTTGGTACATGGCAACCGAATGGGACGATTCGTGGAGCGGAGACCGGTGAGCTTCCAGGGCGGGCGTGAAGTGGAGACCCGCTTTGTGCTGGAGGGCGATGTGCTGCATTTTGCCCTGGCGGCCTATGACCCCGGACAGGCCCTGACCATCGACCCCGTCCGTCTCTGGGGCACCTATTACGGCGGGGCTGGTGGAGACTACGGCAGCTCCTGTGCCATGGATGCCAGCGGCAACGTATACCTGGCCGGTTCGGCGGAATCCTCCATCGGCATGGCCAGCGGTGGTCATCAAAACACCTACGGCGGAGGGGATTCGGATGCCTTCCTGGTGAAGTTCGATGCAGCGGGAACCCGCCTCTGGGCCACCTATTACGGCGGGGTTGGTGGAGACTATGGCAGCTCCTGTGCCGTTGACGGCAGCAACAACGTGTACCTGGCCGGTGAAACGGAATCCGCCACCGGCATCGCCAGCGGTGGGCATCAGAACACACATGGCGGGGGGGATTTCGATGCCTTCCTGGTGAAGTTCGATCCGGCGGGCACCCGGCTCTGGGCCACCTATTACGGGGGAAGCGGCCTGGACGATGGCATTTCCTGTGCCGTTGACGGCAGTGGCAACGCGTACCTGGCCGGTGAAACGGAATCCGTCTCCGGCATCGCCAGCGGCGGGCATCAAAACACCTATGGCGGAGGGGATTTCGATGCCTTCCTGGTGAAGTTCAATCCCACGGGCACCCGTCTCTGGGCCACCTATTATGGCGGGAGCGGCCGGGAAGGAGGAGCTTGCGCGGTTGACGGCAGCGGCAATGTCTTCCTGGCCGGGTCCACCTACTCCACCGCCGGTATTGCCAGCGGCGGGTATCAAAACACGCATGGAGGAGGCCTGTGGGATGCTTTCCTGGTGAAGTTCGACCCGGCGGGCACGCGGCTCTGGGCCACCTATTACGGAGGGAGCGGCCTGGATGGCGCCTATTCCTGTGCCATTGACGGCGGTGGCAACGTGTACCTGGCCGGGGAAACGCAGTCCCATGCCGGCATGGCCAGCGGGGGGTATCAGAATGAATTTGGAGGTGGGAACCTCAGCGATGCGTTCCTGGTGAAATTCGACGCGGCGGGCAACCGCCTCTGGGGAACCTACTACGGCGGGATTGGTTGGGAGTATGGATGGGCTTGCACGGCGGATGGCGACGGCAACGCATACTTGGCCGGACAGACGGGTACCACCACGGGCTTGTCCAGCGGAGGACCCCAGAACACTTATGGCGGGGGGGACCGGGATGCCTTCATGGTGAAGTTCGATGCGTCGGGCAACCGCCTGTGGGCCACCTATTATGGAGGAGCTGACATGGATGATGGCTTTTCCTGCTCGGCGGACGGCAACGGCAACGTCTACTTGGTCGGATCCACCCGCTCCACCACGGGCATCGCCAGCGGTGGATTCAGGAATACATACAGTGGAGGATTGAGGGATGCCTTCCTCGTGAAGTTCGGTGAAGGCCCTCTCGGTGTCCATGACCCGGATAATGCGCCGGGGACGGCGATGATCGTTTATCCGAATCCGGCCGGGTCCGGCCTGATCACCATTCATGCGGATGGGCTGGGCACGGCGGACCGGGCAGGATCCATGGTCATCGTGGATGCCGGCGGAAAGCTCGTCCACCGGCAGGAGGTGGCCATAGCCAAGGGGACCTTGCATACTGTGGTGGACATGGGCGTAGGCTTGGCCCCAGGCCTGTATGCCGTGCAGGTGGTGGTCGGGGAAGTGCGGTTGACCCAACGGTTGGGCATCGTCCGTTAGACGGTGCCTTCATCATGTAAACGGCACCACCAGGAAAAGACAGGTGCCTCGGCCGCGCCCGCTTTCAATCCGCAGGGCCCATCCATGGGCAGCGGCCCGGGTCCTCATGTTGCGCAGCCCATTGCCGTCCGCGCCACACGCCGGGTCGAATCCCTTTCCGTTGTCCTCGATCGCCAGGTGGAAACAGCTGTCCTGCACCTGCGCGCCGATCCGCACGACCGTGGCGCCCGAATGCTTGACGATGTTATGGATGGCCTCCTTGAAGATCGGCATCAGGTCCTTGCGTTGGGCCATGTCCACCTGGATGCCCTCCAGGTCGCCCATGGAAGCCTCCACCGTGATGTTCCTGGACTCCAACAATTGGGATGCGTAAGAGAGCATGCGTGGCATGGCCAGCGCCAATTGGTCGTTCCGCGGGTCGATGTTCCAGATGATGTCGCGCATGTTCTGGGTGATCTCCTCGCTTTCCTCCCTGATCTTCCCCAGCAGCTCATGTTCATGCCGCCCGCCGGTCGATGCGCGCTTGACCACCTGGCTCATCATGTTGATATTGGTGAGGCGCGACCCGATCTCGTCATGGAGGTCACGGGAGATCTGCGCCCGCATGGCCTCCAGCCTTCGGATGCTGCGGATCCGGTGGTCGTACCAGGCCCAAACGATCAGCAGCAGCGCACCCATCACCAGCAGGTAGAACCAGGGCGTGCTGGTGAAGCGGGGCCGCACCGTGAACTCCAGTAAAGTGGATGCGGGGCCGTACGCACCCAGCTTGCGGGCTGCGCGCGCCTCCAAGCGGTAGCTGCCGGCCTTGATACCTGCGAACCGGATCTCCGGCAGGTGGCCCAGGTCGGACCATTCCCCCTCGTTCAGGCGGTATTGGTAGCGGTTCTCCCGCCCATCGGACAGGTTCACGGCGGTGAACTTGACATTGACATGGCCCTCATCGGGCCCCAAGGACAATGGTCCGTTGCCCGGGAGCATGACCGCCTTGCCGTTCACCTGCACACCGGTCAGGCAGATCGTCAGCGTCCGGGCGTCCGTCAGTTGCTCCGGAACGGTGAACCAGGTCAAAGTCCCCGGCCCAGCTGCGCTGATCCTGTCCGCTACGGGGTCATAGTGGATGGCGGTGTAGCGGACGGCGGCCAGCCCGTCGGACCGCGTGTAATTGACCACGGTGCCCGTGGCGGCATCGAGGCAGGAGATCCCCTGGTCCGTGGCCAGCCACAAGCGGCGGTGGCCATCCATGGCGATGCTGTTGACCCTGTCCCCCGGAAGGCCGTTCCGGGTCCCGAAGACCGTGCTTCCCCCATCGTTGATCCCGTAGCGTACCAGACCTGCCGGGAGGATGCCGTACCAGACTTCATTCCGCTTTCGGTCGAGCAGGAAACCGCCGCTCTGGATATTGATGGTGGCTTCCACGCCTGGGACTTCAACCACACGGAACCGCCGGGTCCGGTGGTCCCATTCCACCAGGTTGCCGGTGGCATCGCTGGTGAACCACAGGTTGCCTTGGGCATCCTCCCCGGCCTGCATGGGATACAGGAAGGGGTAGCCGTTGGAGCCGTAGGGATACCATTGGAACGCCCCGGTGATCCGGTCATGCCTGGCCGCACCTTGGCTTCTGCCGATGCCGAACCAGACGCCCTGCCGGCTGTCCTCGAACTGGAGGGTGATCGCCTCGGCGTCCAACACGGCCGGGTGGTCTCCGGGCAACCGTCCTGTGCGGTGGCCTTGCAGGGTGTAATACGCCACGCCCTGTTGGGTGCCCAGCCACAAGGTGTCGCCGCTTTCCGTCGCCCGGATGTTCCACACGATGTTCCGCCCGTCGGTGGCAGGCCCTATGGTGTATCGCACCTGTTCACCGGTGGCCGGGTCCACCTGAAAGAATCCTTCGCCATTCGTGCCGATGAACAGGTGCCGGCCGTGGGCGAGGACGTCGATCGGCTCCAGGGTTCCTTCATTGGCCTGTGGGCCACCGGACAACACGTGGTTGTGGAAAGCTTGCCCGCCTCCTGCCACCTTCACCAGCCCGCCGTTGGTCCCTACCCAGTAGTTGCCTTCCCGGTCCTGTGTCACCATGCTGACGACAGAGCCGGGCAGAAGTCCGCTTGCACGCTGCCGGAGCGACACCTTATGCCCATCGTCCTCCAGCGTATAAATGGAAACGCCCTCATTCTGGGCCACCGCGAATTCGTGGCCCCAGATGCCACAAATGTTTGGTTGCGTCGATGGCCCGGTGATGGGCAGGATGGATGTTCGGCCATCTGCGAGGTCATGGACGGAAAGCCCCCCGTTCGCCAGGCTGACCAAGTACCGGCTCCCGATCAGGCCGCTGATATAGAGCCCCGCCTTTGGCAAAAAGTCATATTTGACGCCCGCGCCGTCTTCCAGGCGTTCAAGGCCCTTGCTCCCGGGCGACCAGTAGTGCCACCCGGAACGCAGCCTGCACAAGAGCTCGCCGGAGGGCAGGGTGATGATGTCGTGGAGGTTCCTGTTCCGGCTGCGGATGGGATCGTCCTGTGTCCTGAATGCTTCTTGCACCACGAGGCTGCTGTCTAAACGATAAAGCGTGGTAGGGGTGCCGGCCCAGTATTGGCCCAGCGCATCCCGGTTCAGGGTCAGCACCTGGTCCTCGTATGGCTGTCCTGCCCGCCCGGGATCAAGGTGGATCACCGCCTGGCAGCGGCCAGTAAGGTCCAGGATCGCCAAGCCCTTGTCCGTGCCGGCCAGCAGGCGGCCATCCCCCGGGGAAAGCAGGCGGTGGATGCCCTCGGCTGGGAGTGCACCCTCTTCATGGCCGGTATGGAACTGCACGATTTCCCTGCCGTCATACCGGTTCAGCCCATGGAGGGTGGCAATCCACAGGAAGCCGCGTTCATCCGGGGCGATGTCCGTCAGCAGCGAACTGCTCAACCCATCAGCGGTGGTCAGGTGCTCCAGCCGCAGATCGGCGGGCTGGCCGCGTGCCACGAATGGCATCAAGGTCGTCAAGGCGAACAAGAAGAGGGTGGCTTCCCTGCCTACCATGGCCCGGTCCGAATGCTGGTGTTCGCGTTCCGTGTCACCAAGGTCCGCAATTTTCCGCTCCATTGATCGGATCGGCGGAGGCCGGGGACGCACATGGCGGTCTGAAGAAGGGCTGGGAGCGGGCAACGGGGCGGGGAAAGGCAAGACCTCCTGTTTTTACCTTCCGCTGCCTTCCCGGGAGGCCAGAGGGTGCCACGTGATCCGGGCGTGGACGGCTGCTTGGTATTACCGCCACCACGGGGCCAACATGAAGAAGCTGGCGATTGACGGGCCTGTGCCGGGGCCGTGCAGGAGCGGCATACCCATGCACCATCGCCCCATCCTGGCTTAGCACGGGAGGGGCGGCTCTGCGAAGGCAGAATGCGCGAAGGCCGGTCGCTTCCATATAAGGGGAACAGACCGCTCCATGCTTGTTGCCCTCGTTACCCTCGTTACCCCAATTACTCTTCTTGCCCCCCATCTCCCGCACCTCCGGTCCGGCTCACCGGCCCAGGAACACGTTACGGGTGGCCAGGCGCCCCTCACGTGTGATCAATACCAGGGTGTAGATGCCGGGTGCCAACGTACCATAGTGGAAGGAAAGTCGCCCTGCACGGGCCAGCGGCACGGCCCTGCCCTGAAGGTCCACCAGTCTGGCGTGGTCCACGGCGATCAAACCCTCCACATCGATCTGTTGCCGCGGCATGTCCACCCATACCGTCCAGTTTCCGCTGGTGGGCATGCTTCCGCCCATGCCGGTGCTGCTGCAATCCTCAAGCACCAAGTGCGCGCTGCGCACGGTGTTCACGGCCAATCCATGGCCGGGGTTGTTCACAATGTCGTTGCCGTAGGGCGTGAGGCTGTTGGCCATCCCATTGGTGCTGATCTGGCGGGCGCTGCATCCGTCGCGGTCCCAGCTCCAAGCCAACCACCCCACCTGTGCTTCGGTGCAGATATTGAGCAGCGCATTGTAGTCCAAGGTGTATTGGCACATCTGCGCATCATCCTGCAGATTGGCCACCTCCGCCATCACGAAGGGGATGCCTTGGTCCAAGGCATGATCCATCTTCACCTGCATTTGTGCGGGATCATTGTTGGCGAAACTGTGCCAATATCCGTGCGCACTGAAGATCAGGTTGCCCTGCGGATCGGCCTGCAGCAGTTGACTGCCGACCTCGGCCAGCACGTCCAGGTTGATGCCGCAATCCGGTGCATCGATCATCAGGGGCATGCCGATGCCGGCATTGCGCAGATTGTTGATGATGGTGGTGTACGTGGACACGAAAGTGGCCTGTGCGGCCGCCGGATTGCCGCTCCACAGTACGTTCAGTGCCTCGTTGGCCACATTGATGATCATGTCCTGCGCATGGTTGTCCAGCACGGCCATCACGCCGGGTTGGGTGTACCAATTGGCAAGGGCGATCAGGGCCGCCGGGTCGTTGGCGCACTTCTGGTCGTGCAGGTCCAGGATCGGTATCATGCCATGGCTTGTGCAGGCGGCCAATGCCTGGTCCAGCTTGGCCAGGTTGTCGTAGGTGGCCTGCGGCTGGGCACCGTCCGGGGTGGCTTCGTACCAAGGCAGGCGCACGCAGTTGGCACCGCTGAGCGCGATCTGGTCGATGTGCAGCTCATCGGGTGACCAGCCCCAGTTGTAGGGGGCATAGTTCACGCCCTTCAGGATGAGCGTATCCCCGCACGGGCCGATGATCCAGCGCCCGTCCACGTGGATGTTTTGTGCGGTGGCCGCGCCGGTCAACAAGAGGATGGATGCCAGTACGGCGAGGGACATCGGTTTCATGTTGGCGATAGTTCGGGTGGTTGCCGATGAAGAGCGTTATGGCTTATGCACACGCACCACCTCGCTCACGGCGGAATGGCTGCCGTCAGCGTGCACGGCCTTGATTGCATAACTGGTGCCCGGGCCTCCCGACCGGTCCGTGTAACTGGCCTTTTCACCCGGGATGTTGCAGGCCAGTCGCAGCCCTTCTCCGGCCTGGCCCCGGTACAGGATGTAGTAGTTCACGGGTTTGAGGGGTGGTGCCCAGGCAAGCACCACGCTGTCCTGCATCAGTTCCGCCTTCAGCCCGCGGATGGCCGCGTCGCCCGTACTGCGGGGGATATAGGCGCGCAACGGGAACGAGCGGCCCGAGCTGAGCCCGCCGGCATCAAACGTCTCGAGGGTGTAAGCATAGCGCGCGCCCGGCACCACGGTTGTATCGGAGTAGGCCGAGTCGGCGGGGGGCAGATCGGCCATCCGTTGCCAGGTGCCGGTGCTGTCGGCTTGCCGTAGCACCTGTTGCCGCACGGCATCTTCGCTGGCGCTGGGGTGCCAATGGATCGTGACGCCGTTCTTGCCGATGCTGAAATCGTGGATCAAGGCGGGCATGGGGGCTATGGTGTCCGGGCGGTCCAGCTTCAGGAGGTCTGAAGGCGGGCTGGCGTTCATGCTGCGGTCGTAAGCGATCACTTGGTAGTACAGGTGCTTGGTCAAGGTACGCAGGGTGGTGCTGTCGCTGAAGAGCGTGTCACTGAGCATCTGGCCGTGTGCGGGCGTTGGGACGTCGTGCGGGGAGTTGCTGAAGAAGACACGGTACCCGGCCAGGTCGGGCTCGCGGTTCCATCGCCAGCTTAGCGATACCCTTCCCAGGGAGTCGATATTGCCCGCCAGGCCCACGGGTTCGGCCGGCGGGGTACGGTCGTCCACGCTGCGGTACGCCGGCAGGGAACGCCCCGCGTTGCCGGCGGTATCCACGGCGGCCACGATGTAATAGTTCGGTACGCCGGGAGCGGGCTGCCGGTCGGTGAACTCCCGGGCATCGCGTGGCAGCAAGTCCTTGATCAAGGGCTCGAAGGGGCCGTCCATATTCGTGCCACGCCCCACCATGAAGCCGTTCAGGTCTGCTTCGGGCTCGTTCTTTTCCCAGGCAAAGCGGATGCCGCCCTCTGGGGTGTTGCCGATCGCCGTCACCACGGGTGCGGTCGGCGGGGTCAGGTCCACGGCCATCACGGTGATGGGCGGCGAGGGAAGGGAAAGGTCGCCAAATGCATCGATGCCGCTCACCCGATAGGTGTACTTGTGGTAGTTCACCGCCACCGAATCGTCGTAGCGCACGCTCTGGGGCATGCCCGGATCGCGTTTTTGGCCGGAGATGAAGGGCCGGTGGTGTAGCCGCTTGAAGTTCGAGCCGTCGTTGGCACGCTCGACCACGTAACTGGAATAGGGGAGAAGCGGCCCGCCCTCCGGCCAAAACAGGTGGATCACCCGGTCGCCCGCCACGGCGTTCAGTGCCGGGAACGTGTCGGGCAGGTGGATCTGGCGGTCGTTCAGCAGCACGCGGCCGGTGTCGCTGCGCAGGGCGGCCTGCCCGCCCACCGGGCGCACGGTGTAGAGGTAGTGCAAGCCCTTTTGCACGTGCTTGTCCACCATGCGCAGGGCCAGCCCATCGGCCGCCAGGCGGCTTTGGTCCGCCGCCATCAGGGCGTAGGCAAAGCGGTTTTCCTGCTCGGTGTATTTGTCCAGGATCTCGGCCATGGAATTGCCTTTTCGCCCGCTGTTGAAGGCCATGGTTTTTCCATGCAGCATCTGGGCGGCGATCAGCGCGAGGCTGTCGCCGGTGGCCTCTATTCCACGGGCCCACAGCTCCATCGGCCACGGTTTGAGCATGGTGGAGGAGGAGTCGACCAAGGTGAATTCGTTCCGTTCACCGCGGCGGAACACTTGGCGGCGGAACATATAGCCCTCCGGGTTGGCCAGCAACCACGCCGCAGAGCTGCCCGGTGCCCATCGCACCACGATGGAGTCCCCGTAATGCCTGGCGATTACATGCATGGCCGCGCGCACGGTATCGCTTGGGGCGGACGGCTTTCCGGCGGGCGCGGCCTGCGCCATGGCCAAGGCCGGCAGGGCGGCGGAAAGGAGCAGGGCAAAGGTTTTCATCACGCGTAGGACCGGTTATTTCTTATAGATCAGTTTGGTGCCCACCACGGGGCCTTCCAGCGAGCTGCGCGGTACGTTGTGGAGCTCGGCATTTCCATCGGTTGCCATGATCAAGCCAGCTCCCGTAAGGACATCCTTGTACATATACTCCGCATGTACCTTGGTGTGGAATTCCTTGAATTCCAGCGTGGCACAAGCCCCTGACAGGTCATCCAGCACGGGTTGCAACATGTCCAGGAGTTGTTGGTCAAACTGGATGAACGCATTGCAAGCCTTGACATAATCAGAGTTCTGGTAATTAGCGATTGCCTTTAGGCGCAATTCTTGTTGGTTATCCATGATGCGCGCGATCCTCGCGTTCAGCTCGATCATCAGCCGCAGCTTGTCCATCGCCGCCCAAAATGGGACGGCATATTGGAGAGTCACCTCTTTGGATAGGAGCACATCGATGATTCCTTGTGAAGGGCCGGCGGCTTGAATTGTGCCGATCATGTAAGGGTTTTGAGAAGCTTGTACGAGGGCTCCAGTTACCATATTGGCATTTGAAGGTCCGTTGAGCATGGCGAACGAAGTAAGGTTTCCGGAACTGATCACGGGTTGACCAACTCCTGTGGAAACCAGGGACAAGGACAGCAGTGAGGCAAGAAGGTTGTGTGATGCGCTCATTCGGAAGGTGATTTAGGGTTGCGGTCAATACAGCCAGGAACCCCTGGGCGCAGGGCTGATCAGATTTATTGGATAGGCCTGGAAAATTTCCCCGGGGCTCAGTGACGGCTCTATGCTTTGGATGAGGATCGGGCGCCGGGGGAAGCAATCACTCCAAGGATCGCACTCCAGGCCCGCCCTTTGTATTTCCTGATAGCTGACCCCGTGCGCATAACGAACATCCCAAATACTGACCATGGCATTCCTATATTGTTCATAGATACAGGGCCTGGCGTACTGGTCAGCCCAGTTGTTACCCTGCCTGGCTTCCCGGAAAGTCACCAATGGCACGGAGAAATACACCCTATTCCCATTATGGTAACGGTTGCTGACAAAGCCGTTTATGTCGAAAGCATCGAATCCTTCGGCCATTGATGCCTTTATGGAATAGAATTCCCACGAGCTGCCAATGGGCGAGCTATAGCTGAATGAATTCATTTTGGCGGCCAAGGTGTTATAGCGGCTCGTCCGGAAGTGGTATTTGTACAAGACTTCGTCCAGGATGCGGTCGGTAAGCCTCAGCTTCTGGTTGGTCATCAGCTGGGCCGGGCCGGTCGAGATGCTCGGCGTGTGCACAATGAGTTGGGGTGCGGAAGATTGGGCTGTGCCGGATATGCCGGCGAGCTGGGCCACGGCGGACGCGGGCAGAGTAAAGCCTGTGTTGAAGGAAGGCGTGCCGCCGGCTTGTTGCGAGATCATCGTGGCGGATGTCATGGCCGTCATGCTCCCGGTGGAAAACCCCTGGCCGCCGCCAACCTGCAGCGGCTGGGTCATTTGCGCAAAATGCTGGTTGATGCCGGTGGCCAGCACGCTGTTTGACATGATCTGGAAGGAATCGCCGCTGCTGAGCTTCCTGCGCTTGATCACCTCGGTGCGCACGATGGTGGCATTGGGCAATGCCGGGATATCGAAGGTCAGGTACCGGCTTCCGTTGAGGACGATGGGCACCTCCTTGGGGCCGGAGCCGTCCGCAGGGGTGAAACGCACCAGGAGGTCATAGTTCTCATTGGGTGCCTGTGCGCATTCATACGCCTTGTCCAAGATGACAGCCCCTTTCCGGGAATCGCCTTGCAGGAAGAAACGCTGGTTGGGGAAGGGGAAGGAGGCCAACCGTGAGCCCGGGTCCGCGATGATCTCGTCCAGCTTGCAGTCGCCGGTCTTGAAGGTGACGGAGCTGCTTTCCCTCACCGGACTGCCGTCATAGGTGCAGTCCACCCAGTTGCTGCCGTTGCGCTCCTGCGCCTTCACGGCCACATCGAACCGGTAGCGCGTCTGGCTCTTCAGCGCATCCTGCGGGTCAAGGGCCAGGTCGGTGTGGCGATCGTCCAGGAAGACCGGGTAGCTCGTGAAGTTGAAGTAATCAGCATATACTTTGCCGCTTTCCAAGTCGGTGGCCTTGCATTCCAACAGCTTGAGCTGGAAGTCGCGTGCCACCTGAATGCCATCGGCATCCATCACCACGATCTCGAACGAGCGTTCCACCGGATAATTGAACACGGCCTCGGGGCTGGCGTTGAGCGGGATCTTGGTGGACCCATCCGCAGGCTTGAGCTCGCTGATCAAGGGCATGGTGAACACTTTCTGGTCGGGCACGCACTTGTCACCGATGGAAACCTTGAAGTTGACATGCCCTTCCAGCAGGCCGCCCAAGGCATTGTAATAGAGATACAGGTGGCCGTCAAACCAATAGGGGTCGGGAAGGCCGCCTCCCAGCACGGTTGAGGCCCCGATCTCCGCCGCTTTTACCTTCTTGTGCCCCACCATCGGCAGGTCCACCTCCACGCCCAAGGCACCGGAAACACGCGCATATACCTGCCCGATGGCATACCATCCGTTGACTCCGGGCGGGGCCGGATGGTCTTCACAGCCTCGGGTGTGCCGGGCGAAGCTCACATCGAATCCCGCGCCCAGCTCCACCTCTGCGAAGAAGATCGTGAAAGGGATGTGTTTCCGGAACTGGAAGCTGGCCCCCATCACCATTCCGCCGGCCTCCGGGTCGTACTGGACCCGGTGGTAGTTACTGAGCTTGCTGACATCCACGATTGCCGGGTCGGGGTCCGGGATTGCGGCATCGATCCGGTTGCCGGCCATGAAGTAGCCCTTTAGCGTGGCCAGGTCCAGGATGGAGACCTTGATGCGTTCCTCCGCGGGGTCGCCGAACTTGATGTAGTAGTTCTGGTTCCCCACGTCGGCCAGGAAGGCGAACGTGCCGGACCCTGATACAATCGGGGTGCCGCCCCATGGGAAATTCAGGTCCACCCTTCCATCGAGGCTGAATACCCGGTCGGCAATGCCGGCGTGCCATTCAATGATGCCCTGCACCGGGGCCTTCGCGTCTTGTGCCAGCCCTTCCGTGGCCTTAAGGACCTGGGCGTAGAAGGTGCCGTCCAGGGCGTTCACGCTGATCGGCCCCGCCGTATTGAACGTGATGCCTACCTCCCCATAGCCGGAGAAGATGTATCCGTCCGACGTGCTGATGCCCAGCTTGGCCTTGAAGCCCAGCGTACCGCTTTGGGGGCGGTATGCACCCAATTGGTATTGCGCCATGTTGTTGAAGTAATCCTTGGCCGCCAGATTGCTGTTCCCGGTGCGCACCAAATTGTACCAGGCACCACCTCCGAAACCGTTGATGCTGATGCCGGGTGCCACGGGAATGCCGGGATGGATGGTCACCGAGGCATCGAAGTACCAGTAGTTGAACGAGGTATGGCCGAATTTGGCGGTGCAGTCCACCTCCACGGCGTCCAGGCCGGCGAAAGAGGCGCGGAGGAAGCCGGAGATGCCGTCCCCGAAGACGGCATCGTTCTTGAAGAAATCAATGCAGCCTTGTTTGATGTGGACCACCCCGGCGAGATCGCCGTTGATGCACACCTGGTCGAGGTGGAAGTCGGCGCGCTGCCATACGGGGCGTGTGCCACCGAGCACGTTGGCGCTCACCGTGAACTTGGAGGAGGCATCGGGCAGGATCTGGTTCGCCAGGTCGCTCAGCGTCATTTTGAAGCCGATCTGCAAGCCCACGTTGCTGCCGTTGATCTTGGGCTCCACGCTTAGGTTGCTGATCGGGAAATCGGCCATGAAATGCTGGGGAGAGCTTAGTCCCGCCACGGCGTTCTGCACCTTCACGTGTGGCGCTGCGGTGCTCACCACCAGGTGCTCGATGGTGATCAGGTCAAGGCCCACCCGGTAACCTTCCACCTCGCCCTGTATGCTGAGCTTCCCGCTCAGGTCTGCCGAGGCCACGGTGCTGCCGCTGCGGTTGCTCACCTCGATGCTGCAGTGGTTGATGTTGATGCGCGCCCACCAAGCGGAAAAGTCGATGTCCTGTTGCTGCTGCGCGATGAACTGGTAGGTGAGGCCCCCGCCGTTGTTGTCCGCTGAGAGGGTGCAGGAATAGTTGATGCGGCTGGCCTGTTTGTCCTTGTCGGAGAAGGGCAGGATGACCTGGCCGTTCATGCCTCCGCCGATGAACGAGGAGTTGAGCAGGGTGATGCCCACATGGTCCAGTGAGCAGTACCAGCCGCCCAGGGAACCGTTGCCGATGCTGATCACGTTGGTGGCGCCCACCATGCCGCTCAGGCCGGACCCGTCCACCAGCAGGTGGGTGGCGCCGATCTCGATCCGGCCGCTGCCTTGCGGCCCAGCGGATACGATAGCGGGCAACGTCACCGTGGCCGTGGGCAGGTAGAAGCCGGTCCACAGGGCGGTGCCGATCTCGGCATTCTTTTCCGCCAGCAGGGGTTCGCTGAAGGAGGAGGGCATGCCGGTGGGGTTGCGCAGGGTGGAGTGGTCGTAGAAGGCCCCCTGGGCCAAGCGGAACTCCACGCCGTCCAAGGCGGGCAGGCGGAAGGGGTCCAGCGATACCGTTGCGGTCCAGTCGCTCCAGCTGGTGGCGTCGGCATCCAGCAGGGCCGTGGCCGCCCCGCCGTCCAGCTTGGTGATCAACGCCGCCGGGAAGGCATACTCCGCGCGGATGTGGAACTTGGTCAGTTCACCGTTGGCATAGCGCACGAAGGTGCCCGGTTCGGCTTCGGACCGGAAGCCGTGCAGCTTCAGCTGGATGCCGGGCAGCTCCAGGTCCTGGGCCAGCACGAACAGGGCATCCCCGCACATCACGGAGGTGTTGGAGAAACACACGTCCTTTGCCAACAGCGAAAGCACGTGGTTCGCATCGGCCAGCTGCACGGCCGCAATGGCATCGTAGGTGGCCTTTGCGGGGGTGATGTCCAAGGCCACGACGGCCACGTTCACCGCATCGGGTGCACCGAAGGTGTGCAGCCCGAAGGGGAGCATCACCCCGGCACCGGCCAGCACCGCATCCAGGTTGTAGTCGGAGATGCGGTCCATGAACGAGTCGTAGTCCGAGGTGGAGATCGACGGCAGCGGGTTGTTCTCCAGGAACCCGAACGCATTGTCCGTCTTGGCCTTCGCGCTGCCCGCAATGGCCACCCCGGCATTGTTCACGGCCACGCCGCTGAAGGTCACCTGCACGGGCACCTGTTTCACCAGCACGGTGCCGGTGCCCGAGGCCAGCCCGCCGCTCACCGATACGGTGCCGATCTTCACCGTGAGCGTGGCCATGGTGAAGCTGCCGCCCGGGGCCAGCGAAGCGGTGTTGTTGGCCTGGTCCAGGGCGGCAACGTCCACCGCGCATGAACAGCTGCCCTCGGTGATGGCGGTCACCGTGCCCGCTGGTGGCACCGTGCCCCCATAAACGAATGTTTCCGTGACACTGCGGCCGTTGTTCTCAAAAGCGGTTTGCCCGTTCGGGTCGCGCGCCTGCACCATCAACGCATAGGTGCCGCCTTCTTCCAGGTTGAAGCCGCCGAGGTTGGTGAACTGGAAGTTGTTCATCATGATCCCCGGCTGCTTGATGAAGATCCCGGCATTGTATTGCACGGCATTGCCCATGGATACCTGGGGGTCCTCGCCCGGCAGCACCTTCACCAGGTAGAGGTCGTAAACGGTAATTGTGCCGGGGTTGAAGCCCATGGGCGAGGTCCAGCTGATGTTGACCTGTTGCGTCGGGCTGGGCGTAATGGTGTCACCCGTGACCGGGGTGGTGATCACCGGCGGCAGCACGTGGGTGATCGGGAAGGGGAAGCACGAGCCCATGGCCAAGGGGTCGCTTACAGGCTGGTAGTTGCCGTTGGCATCGCGGCGGTAGGCATAGATGCAGAAAGTGTAGTAGCCTTCGGGCAACTGCCCCAAGCGCCTGAAGTTGTCGTAGTCCTCGTCGGCCAGGTTCGTGTTCAGGTGGTTGACGTCCAGGTAACCCTCGTCCAGCTGGCTCCCCTGCACCACCACGGTCTGCATGCCCGGTACATGTATCGGGATGTTGGAGTAGCTGTAGGGCGATGTTTCCACGAACTGCCCGCGGTCATTCTCGAACCGGCCACGGATGTACACGTCCAAGGGTTGTTGGCCCTGGTTGGTGAACGAGATGATCGACTTCTGCAGATAGTCCGACAGAAAGGCGGAATAAGGCGGGATGAGCTGCACCTGCAGGGTGATCGGATAGTTCTGGGCCGTGGCCTGGGTGCTGCACACGGCCAGCAGCAGGATGCTGTGCAGGGCATGGCGGAGGATGGTGGGCATGGGCTTCATCAGAATGAAAGATTGTATCGCGCTGAGAAGGTCAACTGGTTGCGCTGGGTGATGGCGGCACTCTTGTTCCTGGAAGCGGTATGGTTGGCGTTGAGCTGAAGGGAGTGCCGCTTCAGGAAGGTGATGGTCAATGCGGGGTTGGCCGTTATGGTGTGGCCGGTGGGCCGGTCGTTGAGGCTGGTGGCGAAGTAGCCGCCGTACAGCGAAAGGGTGACCGCATTGATCAGTGGGGCCCTGCTGGTATCGGGCAGGAATTGCTTGCTCAGCCCCAGGTTGTAGCCGAGCGTGGCCGATCGGGCACCGGTGGACCGGGTGCTGAAATAGTTCAGGGAGTTGCTCAGGTTGATCTTGCGCCCGGTGAAGGCTGTTACATAGGTGAGTTTCCCCATGTTGGAGGAGTATTCCTGGCTGGCGTAGGTCTCATTGCCTGAGCGCAGGGATTGCATGGAGGCCTGCATGTTGATCGTGTGCTGCACGGGGCGTTCGCGGTTGAGCATCAGGCGCGGGCTGATGGCGATGGACTGGTTGACCTGGCTGATGAGCACCGAATCGTAGCGCACCACCGTGGCGGGATCTTGGAGCTGGGGGATGATCTGTTGGGAGATCCCGTGGTTGGAATACTGGATGCCGATGCCGAAGGCTTGGGAGGGGGAGATGTTGAGGTTGATGTTGCCGATGGTCCTGCGGCTGTTGCTGGCGGCGGTGTTGTACAGGTTGTTGCGTTGCAGGCCCAGGTCGGCGCGCAGGAACACCTTGCGCTTGAGGAAGGCCTGGTCGAATCCTGCGGTCACCTGCTCCAGGTCGGTCTGCATATAGAAGGCCCCCATGGAGCGGTAGTCGGGGTCAATGCGCCGGTAGGTGAGCCGCAGGTTGCCGCCGCGCATACGGTAGCGCATCCCGGCCTCTCCGGCGAAGGCGATGCGGGAGCTGAACCGGGGCGGGAAGACGGCATAGCGCACCCACGGGTCGTCGGTCTCGCGCAGGGGCGAGGCGATGTTGCGGATGTAGTAGCTGGCGCCCGCATCGGCATGGATGATGAGCTTCTTGCGCAGGGTCACCTGGCCCTTGAGCCCGGCCGCCTGGTTGGCCGCGGGCATGGCCGGCAGGCTGTCCAGGGCAATGCCTTTCACCGAGTGCAGGTCATCTTCCGCCTGCAGGTATGAAAGCTCGATGAAGTGGGCCGTGGAACCGTAGCCCAGGCGCGCGGCATAGCCCTTGCGCAGGAAGATGGGCGTGGCGTTGTTCAGGTTGTTGTACAGCGAGATGTCGGTGATGGCATTGTTGAACCTGCCGTACATGAACGAGGCCTTGAGCTTGCCCGGGGTCAGCTCAAAGCCGGCCCCGAGCATCTGCTGGCCGCCCAAGGTGAACTGGGAGAAGTTCAGCGAGCGCCACCCCAGGTGCAGCTTGGCCCATTTGTAATAGGGGCTCAGGCCGAAGCGGTTGAAGGGCAGGCTGTACTGCTTGTCCTGGCTGGCGATCAGCAGGCTCATGGGCAGGGCCAAGCCGTAGATGGATAGCACCGGGTTGGCTTGGAAGAAGTAGGACGGCGAGTTGCCGAAGCCATAGCCCTGGAAGTTGCCGGTGCCCGCCGAGGCCGTGCTGTAGTAGTTGAAGCCGGCGGAAAGGCTGCCGTGGAGCGTTACCGGCTTCTGGCCCTTGAGGTTGCCCAGGTCCTGTGCCTGCAAGCGGACGGCGGTGAGACCGGCCCAGCACCAGAAGAACAGGATAAGAGGCAGGCTAAGTCGCATAACGGGATCGGCCAGGTCCGATGGTGGCGAAGGTTGGCCTGCAATCCCAGCCGGGCAATTACATGTTCATGTGGTTTTCCCTTGGACAATGGCCGCACCCTGCGGAATACCCGCTTGCGGATGGATGGCCCGCCTGCCTCGGCGGTACGCACAAAATCACATATCCCTGCGATTGATTCCCCTGAAGGCAAGCCGAACCTTCGCCCGCCAATGCCGCACTTATCCGCCTGGGCGGGAACGCATGGGCACCAGACCCGATCAATAAATGGAACCCCTGATGAATACCCCATTACCTACCCTCTTGCCGAACGCTTTCCGGGATCGCCGTCGCGGATCCCTGGCCTGGCCGCTGGCGCTCGTGCTGTGCAACACTGCCGTGGCACAGTATTGCACCCCGACATTCGACGTGGTCGAGCCAATCTGCAAGGTCTCCTTTGCCGGGTTGGACCATGATAGCCCCGGGGATGTGCCAACGATGTCCGACTGGGAGGACTTCACCGCCCAGACTGCCACGGTGGAGCGGGGCCGGTTCTATCCCATCCTGGTATACGGGAACACCAAGGGTGATTTTTATAATGCGGTCACGGTCTTTTTCGATTTGAACCAGGACGGTGTGTTCGAGACGGCCCAGTGGATCGGAGGCATGTCGAATGCCGTTTGCAACAATGCCGCATTTGACTATGTAACGGTGCCTGCCAATGCCGCGCTGGGAACCACCCGCATGCGCGTGATCAAGAATTATGATGACGAACCCATGGACCCCTGCGGGGCCTATTACTACGGCCAGGCGGAGGATTACAGCGTGCACGTGGTGGAGCCCTCCCTGCCATGGTACTGCACGGAATTCCAGATCACCACCAATGTGGAGCCGATCTGCTACGTCTACTTCTCCTGGATCAACAGTTCGTCCAGCCCCGGGGTGAATGGAAGCCCCGCCGTGGAGGACTTCACCCAATCACCGGGTGTTCCGTGGTGGGCCGATGGGCCCGGGTACATGGCCGTGGTGGAGCAGGGGCGGAGCTACCCCATCATCGTGTCAGGCAATACGGCCGGCAACTACACCAACTACATCACCGCCTTCTTTGACTGGGACCAGGACGGGACCTACGAAACGGCCGAAGACATCGGGAGCATACAAAATGGATCCTGTGGCTCCGTGGAAGCGGTGATCACGGTGCCGCCCAATGCCACCTTGGGGATCACACGTATGCGGATCGTCAAGGCCTTCGGTGCGCAGCCCACGAACCCATGCGGCACTTATGCCTACGGCCAGGCGGAAGACTACACCGTCCATGTCTCGGCTCCCTCAACACCGGAATATTGCACGGGGTTCAACATCAACTGGGTGGAACCGATCTGCAACGTGACCTTTGCGGGCATTGACCACGACAGCCCTGCCACGGCGACGGACCCGGCCCTGGAAGACTTCACCCACATCGCCGGCAGCGTGGACCCGGGGCGGACCTATCCCATCACCGTGTCGGGCAATACGGCAGGGCCGTTCACCACCTACATCACCGCTTTCTTCGATTGGGACCGCAACGGCAGCTTCGAAACAGCGGTGCAGGTGGGCAGCATCACCGACGTGGAATGCGGCAGCACCGCCCCCATGGACATCACGGTGCCCCCGGATGCCGTGATGGGGGTTACACGCATGCGCATCGTCAAAAACTTTGGATCCTGGCCCACTGATCCGTGCAGCTCCTACGGTTTTGGCCAGGCGGAGGACTACAGCATCTATGTGAACCCGCCCCATTACTGCTCGCCGATCGGCCTGGCAGGCGGGCAGGGCGGGAACAATGTGTTGCCCATTTGCAGCGTCACATTCGCGGATATCGACAACGAGAGCTCGCCGGTGGCGGGTGGAAGCCCGATGCTGGAAAATTTCACCTCCATCGTTGCCCACGTACAGCGTGGTGCCACCTACCCGATCTCCGTTACCGGCAACACCGATGGCGAGTTCACGGACCACGTCGTGGCCTTCTTTGATTGGGACCAGGACAGCGTTTTCGAGGCCACTGTAACGATTGGCAGCCTCACCAACAGTTCATGCAACAACGTGATCACGGCCATGGTCACCGTGCCCGCCGATGCGCCCATCGGGATCACGCGCATGCGCGTGATCAAGAACTGGGACGAAGTGCCCCTTGATCCCTGTGCCATGATCGGATACGGCCAAGCCGAAGACTACAGCGTGCAGGTGGATTTCGGTACCGGGCTGGCCGCACAGGCGTCGGAGTCATTCCGGTTGGTCCCCAATCCCGCGCATGACCGGATCGAACTGATGGGTCCGAAGCAGGGACTGGTACGTTTGGAGGTGCTCAACCTGACGGGCCGCCGTGTGATGGAGGCGCCGCCGGGCGGCGCGGTCCACATCGGCGGGCTTGCACCGGGCATCTACATCATGCAGGTATGGGATGCCCAGGAGCGGGCGGTGGCCCGGTTGCGCTTCGTGAAGCACTGACCGGCCGTGCGGGCTTGCCCGCCGTTCAAACGATGCGGTCGCGCAGCGCGATCACCACGGCCTCGCGCCCGCAGTTCACGTGCAGCTTGGCGTAGATGTTCCGGATGTGGGCCTGCACGGTGGCCAAACTGATGAACAGCGCCGTTGCGATCATCTTATAGCTGTATCCCTTCACCAAGCACTGCATCACATCCAATTCCCTGGGTGAAAGCCCGTATTTGTCACGGGGCTGCGGCCTCTGAAAGGAATGCAGCACCTTGCGCGCCACCGAAGGTGACATGGGCGCACCTCCGTTGCGCACCTCTTCCAGGGCCTCGATCAGTTTGCCGTACGAGGTGTTCTTCAGCAGATAGCCGTTGGCGCCCGCGCACAGGCTGTCGAAAAGCTTGTCGTCATCCTCGAACACCGTGTGCATGATGATGGCTGTATCAGGCTTCGCCTCCTTGATGATCCGCAGCCCTTCGATGCCATTCACTTTCGGCATGTCAATGTCCATGATCACGATGTCCGGCTGCAGCTCCTCAGTAACCTGTCGCGCCGTCGAACAGTCGCCGAAGTCGCCCACCACGGCATAACCGTCAACCCCGTTGAGCAGGGTGCGCATGGAATGCCGGAGCCCCACGTTGTCTTCGAATAGGATGATCCTCAAGGGCATGGGAACAAAGCTACCGGCCGCGGCCATGAAGGCAATTCCATGTTCATGTGGTTTTCGGTCCCTGGCGCACGGGCATGCAGGATCATCCGCCCTTGAACGTGAGGGAAATCGTTGAACCCTTGCCGGGCGCGCTTTCCACGAGCAGGACCCAACGGTGCTTCTCCGCCCGCTGCCGCATGTACCGCAGGCCGCTCACCGGATGGGAGCCATGCGGGTCGAAGCCCTTGCCGTCATCCTCCACCTCCAGGAGGAAGCCGCCCGGGTGCGTTTTTGCCCTGATCGCCACCTGCGTCGCCCCGGAGTGTTTGATGATATTGTGGATGCACTCCTTGAAGATCAGGAACAGGTCGCGCCGCGCTTCCATGTCCAGGCGGATCTGCCCCAGGTCATCCACGTCGGCTTCAACGGTGATACCCCTCGGCTCCAGCAGCTGTGAGGCGTGGGAGACCATCCTGGGCAGGGTGTTGCCCATCGAATCATTATCGGGATCGATGCTCCAGATGATGTCCCGCATGGCACGGGAGATCTGCAGGCTTTCCTCTTGGATCTGCCGCAGCAGGCCGCTTTTCGCGTCGGCGTTGCCGGCGGTATCGGCTATCTGGCCCATGAGATTGATGTTGGTGAGCCGCGAACCGATCTCGTCGTGCAGGTCGCGCGAGATGCGGCTGCGAACGGCCTCCAGCCGCCGCCATTGCCTCAGGCGGTGCAGATGCCAGGCATAGCCCAGGCCCAAGGTCACGGCCATGAGCAAGGCATAAAACCAGGCGGTGGCAGTAAAGGGAGGCCGGATGGTAAAATGCAGCACCTGTGTAGCCGGGCCATATTCACCATGCTTGCGTGCCGCCCGCACCTCCAGTTGGTATGGACCGGGTTTCAGGCTGGCGAAACGGATCGACGATTGGTGTTCCAGAGAGGTCCAATCCTCTTGGCCTAGGCGGTACTGGTAGCGATTCTCATTGCCGTTGGCCAGGTTCACCCCCGTAAACGCCACGGTCAGGTTGTTCTGCCAGGCCTTTAGCTGGATCCGGCCATTGCGTGGCAGGGTCACCACATCGTTGTTCACCGTCAGGCCGGTCAGGTAGATCGGCATGGGCCGGTTGTCCCTCGGTGATACCGGTGGGCTGAAGGCAGTCAACACGCCGGTGGCCCCCATGTACATCCTGTTGCGGGCCCGGTCATAGAACGAACTGGAATAGTCCGTGGCCGCAAGACCGTCCGACAGGGAATAGTGGATCACATGGCCCATGTCCGGGTCGAAGCAGGAGATGCCCGCGGTGGTGCCCAGCCAAATGCGGCCCCACTGGTCGCCGGCGATGGTAGAGATCCATCCCTTGCCCAATCCATCCGAGGCATCATACAGCGAGGCGCTGCCGTCATCGATCCGGTACCTCACCAACTTGGCGGGCCGCACTCCGTACCAGAGCTCATTCTTTTCCTTGTCCAGGAAAAAACCGCCGGTCTGGATGTCGACATCCCCCTGCACCCCAGGTACGGCAACCGGTATGAAGCCATCGGCTCCGTCGTCCCATTTCACGAGGTTCCCGGTCACGTCGCTGATGAACCAGACCCGGCCCGAGGCATCCTCACCTGCTTGCAAGGGATAGCGGTACGGATAACCGCCCCTTATGCCGGGGAAGGTCCGGTAACTTTTGCCCCGTGGATCGTACATCACCACCCCCCCTCCCAGCCCGAGGCCGAACCAGACGCGTCGGCGGCCATCCTCCATCAGGACGGTGATCGGTACGCTGTCCAAAACGGGGGGATGAGGCCGTGGCAGGCGCCCCAATGTCCCATCCACCGGATTGAAGGTGACCACGCCTACCTGGGTCCCTACCCACAGGGCCTGCTCGTCGGCCCGCCGGAAGTTCCAAATGATATTGCCGAAGCCGGGCTGGTCCGTTACCTTGAAGTGTCGCATCCCGCCCGTGGCGGTGTCCACCTCCAGCAATCCCTCACTGGTGCCTACCAGCAGGGATGTCCCCAAAGGCATCAGGCAGCTGGTTTCCCCCGGGGCCGGTCGGCCATCCTCCGGGCTGGGCAAGGCCCAATGCTTGAACAGTTGCTTTTCCCTGGCCACCTTCAGAAGCCCTAGGTAACCGTTGGTGAGCCAGATATTGGCCTCGCCATCCTGATAGGCTATGCCAGCTGGAGTATGGGGCAGCCGCAGAGCTGCTTGTTCCACGGCTACCCCCCCGGATCCATCCGGGGCCAGGTTGAACACGAATAGGCCCTGTGTCGAGGAACTGATGGCAAATGCGGGCCCCCACGTACCGGCCATGAAGTTCATGCTTCCGCCCTTCAGCCCGGGCAGGTCGCATTCACCCAGCCAACCGGAACGAAGGTCCTTCACCAGGATCTTTTCACCCTTGAGCCGGACGAGGTAGCGCCCGTCCACCAAGGTGACTGATGCGTAATGGCCACCGAGCAAGAAGTCCAACCCGGCCGGGTCACCCTCTTCCAGCGGTTCGAGTACCCGGGCTCCCGGGATCCACTGCCAGATACTGCCGTCGTGCAACCAGAGCAGTACCTCGCCCGAGGGGAGGGGGCTTATTTTGAAGACATTCTGGAAGCGGTGGGCTGCGGGGTCGGGTTGCGTTCGGAAAACCTCGATCGGTGCCAGTGTGCTGTCGAAGAGATGGACCGCATGGGGCGTGCAGGCCCAGATCTGGCCCCGGGTATCCCGTGCCAGGAGATGCACGCGGTGGTCGCGTGCCGGGTTGTCCGGGAGGGAAGGCCAGGGCTCGGTGCGGAATACGGAAGTGGCCAGCTCGACCGTGGCCAAGCCCTGCTCGGTCCCCAATAGCAGATGCCCCGTATCCAGTTGGACCAGGCTGGTGATCCTGTTGTCCGGTGGCCCCAAGCTGTCCCCGGTGGCGAAGTACTGTACCACTTCGGTGCCGTCATAGCGGTTCAGCCCGTTGCCGGTGGCGATCCAAAGGAAGCCGCGGCCGTCCTGCAACAGATTGTAGACCACCCCGTTGCTTAGCCCCTCTTCCACCGAAAGGCGCTCCACGTGCCCAATGCCGAATTGTGCGGGAGAAGGGGGCGAGGCCATTAGCGCCAAGCAGACCAGCCCACTTCTTGTTGCCCATGGTGCCTTACGCATTATGGTGCTCAATATAGCCCTGGACCACCAGCTTCCATTGGGTGTACAGATCGGCACGCAGTATCACTCCGCGACCATGAAGCGGCCGGAATATGCCATTCGGTCATCCGCGCGGATCAGCGCGTGGTACAGGCCGGCAGGTAAGTCGTTCCGTTCCAGGGTGAACGTTCTTCCGCTGATACCGGTTCGTTGCAACACGGTGCGACCCAAGGCATCCGTCACGGTGAGGCTGACGTTGTGCAAGGTGATGGGGACATGCACCGTGGCGCGGTCCGTGAGCGGATTCGGAATGAACTGCAACGCCGCCGCTCCCGCGATGCGGTCCGCGATGGCCGTGTTCAACGGAACATAGAGGTGCGGGCCGATGCAATCGTGGTCGATGCTTTGCAGGACGACGGTCATGGTGCCGGTGGCCACATCCACCTTGCGTACCTGGAAGGGATGCACGAGGTAGGTGAGGTTGTGGAACCAGATGTACTGGTCGTCCGCGCTCCAGCACATGCTACCGCCATTGGCGCCGCCATCGGTGAAGACGGTCGTGGGGTTGCCGCCATCGGCATCCACCATGCGGATGTCGGCCTGGGTGTAGAGGAGGTTGCCGTCGGAGAAGACGATACGGTCACCGGCATGGGAAAAGCAGGGATCATGCACCCTGCCCGTGCCGCTGGTGATCTGCACGATGTTGGTGAGCGTGTCCAGCACGGGATCGAAGTCGCCGATGTGCAGTTCCAGTTGCGTGAGGTCGAAGCTGGGAAGGTTCCCCGGAAAGGCGCAGAACACCACCTTCGATCCATCCGGCGACCAGGCGGGATCGAGCATGAACCGATCGGAGATCTGCCGGGGATCCTGGCCCAGGCTGTCGGTCACATAGCCATACCAAGGGCCGTTGGCCACGGGCTCAGCCGCCATCAGGATCTTGCCGCCGTCCGGGCTGAACTTGCCCACGCCGTGCGCGGCCCAGTGGTAGGTGGCCGTGTCGATCAGCAGTTGCGCACCGCTGCCGTCGATGTTGAACAGCATCAGCTCGGCCGCGTTGTAGGCACCTTGGTCCGGGGTCGCGGCGGTATCGGAACGGTAGGCCAGGAACTTGGTGCGGGCGGGGTTGGTGAAGGCCCACCAGTAGTTGTGCGCGGGGTCGTCCACCAACAGTTCATCGGTGCCGTCCAGCAGGCGGTGCAGCTGGTATGGACCGCTGGCATTGCTGAAGTAGAGCAGGGCCTCGTCGCCTTGGGCGTAGGCGCCGGACACCAGTCCGAGGAATGCGCCGACGGTAGCGGCCCATAGTGGGCTGCACCGGTGATCGGTTCCTCGACTTTTGTTCATCCGCGTCGCTTCCCGTTTTTGCAAAATTGATCCACGGCCCATGCCGTTCCGCATGGCGTGGCGAACTTCGCCCCCATGTCCATCTCCGTCCGCCACGTCACCAAGCAGTTCGGCACCCAAAAGGCGTTGGACGATGTCTCCTTCGAGATCGGCGGCAGCGAGGTGGTGGGCTTCCTGGGGCCCAACGGTGCCGGCAAGAGTACCATGATGAAGATCCTCACCTGCTTCCTGCCGCCCACCAGCGGCGATGCCAGCGTGTGCGGCTTCGACATCCGCAAGGCCAGCATGGACGTGCGCCGCAACACGGGTTACCTGCCCGAGCACAACCCGCTGTACACCGACATGTACGTGAAGGAGTACCTCGCCTTCACCGCGGGCATGTATCGGCTGAGAAACGTGAAGGGGAAGGTGAAGGAGATGATCGGCACGGTGGGCCTGGAGCGCGAGCAGCACAAGAAGATCGGCGCGCTGAGCAAGGGCTACCGGCAGCGTGTGGGTTTGGCGCAGGCCATGATCCATGACCCGAAGGTGCTCATCCTCGACGAGCCTACCAGCGGACTGGATCCCAATCAGCTGGAAGAGATCCGGGGCTTGATCCGCCACTTGGGGCAGGAGCGTACCGTGATGCTCAGCACCCACATCATGCAGGAGGTGGAGGCCATTTGTGACCGGGTGATCATCATCGACAAAGGCCGCATCGTGGCCGATGACGATGCCAGGCACATCCGGGGGCTGGGCGGCAGCCGCCAGGCGGTGCTGGTGGAGTTCGACGGCCGCGCCAAGGCTGAGGACCTGCTGGCCCTGCCGGGGGTGGACCGTGCGGTGTACGGGGAGGGCAACGCTTGGACCATCTCATACACCGGTGAGGGCGATATCCGGCCCGTCCTATTCCAATTCGCCGTGGACAAGGGCCTGAAGGTGCTGACCCTGCAACGCGCCGAGCGCAATCTGGAATCGGTGTTCAAGGAACTCACTGGCAAGTGACGGGCGGTCCCATCCTGTGGAAATTTCGGGCGCCGTGGTCCACCATTAACCCGTTTCTTTGCGCCCCGCACACCGGTTGAACGACAGAACCAGACCTCTACATGCCTTATCTCTTCACCTCCGAAAGCGTCAGTGAGGGCCACCCCGACAAGGTGGCCGACCAGATCAGCGATGCCCTCATCGACCACTTCCTCGCGTTCGACCCGCAAAGCAAGGTGGCTTGCGAGACCCTGGTCACCACCGGGCAGGTGGTGCTGGCCGGCGAGGTGAAAAGCAAGGCCTATCTGGACGTGCAGCAGATCGCCCGCGACGTGATCCGCAGGATCGGCTACACCAAGAGCGAGTACATGTTCGAGGCCCACTCGTGCGGCGTGTTCAGCGCCATCCACGAGCAAAGCCCCGATATCAACCAGGGCGTGGAGCGCAAGAAGCCCGAGGACCAGGGCGCGGGCGACCAGGGCATGATGTTCGGCTATGCGTGCCGCGACACCGACACGTACATGCCCCTGGCCTTGGACCTGAGCCACCGCCTGCTGCGCGAACTCTCCGCCATCCGTCGCGAACCGGACAGCAAAATGCCTTACCTCCGGCCCGACTCCAAGAGCCAGGTGACGATCGAATACAGCGACGACCATAAGCCGGTGCGCATCGACGCCATCGTCATCAGCACCCAGCACGATGAATTTGACACGGAGGCCAAGATGCTGGCCAAGATCAAGAAGGATGTGAAGGAAATCCTGATCCCCCGGGTGAAAAAGGGCCTGCCCAAGCGGGTGCAGGCCCTGTTCAATGACAAGATCACCTTCCATGTGAACCCCACGGGCAAATTCGTCATCGGCGGCCCGCACGGCGACACCGGCCTCACCGGCCGCAAGATCATCGTGGACACGTACGGCGGCAAGGGTGCGCACGGCGGCGGTGCCTTCAGCGGCAAGGACCCCAGCAAGGTGGACCGCAGCGCGGCGTATGCGGCGCGCCACGTGGCCAAGAGCCTGGTGGCCGCCGGCGTATGCGACGAAGTGCTGGTGCAGGTGGCATACGCCATCGGCGTGGCCCAGCCGGTGGGCTTCTACGTGAACACCTACGGCACGGGCAAGGTGAAGATGACCGACGGCCAGATCGCCAGGACGGTGGCCGGCATGAAGGAGTTCGACATGCGGCCGTACCTGATCGAACAGCGCTTCAAGCTGCGCACGCCCATTTACGGCGAAACGGCCGCGTACGGCCACATGGGGCGCAAGCCGGAGACCGTGACCAAGACCTTCAGCAACGCCGGCCGCACCGCCAAGGTCAAGGTGGAGCTGTTCCCCTGGGAAAAGCTGGATGCCGTGCCGGCGGTGAAGAAGGCGTTCGGGCTGTAGGACGGGGCAAGTCCCCCGGGCCCGGGAAGGGCCCTTTTCCCCTCGTGAACGGGTCGTCGGCAGCGGATAAAGCGGGAGAATTTGTCCGATCACAAGGAACCCTTACCTTCGCACCCCATTTTTCAGGTACCATGTACGCCATCGTAGAGATCGCCGGCCAGCAATTCAAGGTGCAGGCCTCACAAAAACTGAAGGTGCACCGTCTCGAGTTCGAGGAAGGCAAGCACGTGGAGCTCGAAAACGTGCTCCTGGTCAGCGACGGGAAAAAGACCAGCATCGGCACCCCGGTGGTGGAAGGTGCCCGCATCGCCGCCAAGGTGCTGGCGCACAGCAAGGGCGACAAGGTGCTGGTGGGCCACAAGAAGCGCCGCAAGGGCTACCAGAAGCTCAACGGCCACCGCCAGGCCCTCACCGAATTGTGGGTGGAGGCCATCCTGGGCAAGGGCGAGAAGTTCGATGCCAGCAAGAGCACGGCCCCGAAACCGGTGGTGAAGGCCGCCGCCGTGAAGAAGACCAAGGCTGAAGTGGCCGAGGCCGCCCCGGCTGCCAAGGCCCCCGCCAAAAAGGCCGCGGCCAAGAAGACCGCCGCCAAGAAGGCACCGGCGAAGAAGGCCCCCGCCAAGAAGGCCGCCCCGAAAAAGGACAAGAAATAACCCCCGGCCTGGTTCCGGCGGGGAATTCCAACAAGCAGACAGACAAGACCCGATAAGCGATGGCACACAAGAAAGGTGAAGGCAGTACCCGTAACGGACGCGAGTCGCACTCCAAGCGCCTCGGCGTGAAGATCTATGGCGGCAGCCAGGCCGTGGCCGGAAACATCATCGTGCGCCAGCGCGGCACCCGGCACCATGCCGGCAAGAACGTGGGCATGGGCGTGGACCACACGCTGTTCGCCCTGGTGGACGGCACCGTGGAGTTCCGCCGCAAGCGCGATAACAAGAGCTACGTGAGCGTGATCCCGGCGACCGACGGGGCCGCGAACTGAGCCCTGCTCAAGTCCTCATTCGTCAGGCAAGGCCTCCCGCGTGGGAGGCCTTGTTTTGTCATGGGGCCCGGTGGTCAGTGCCGCAGCAACTCCTGTGCGCGGGCCGCATAAAACCCTCCGCCTTGGGCGATGCGCTCCAAGGCGGGCCGCGCCGCCGCCCGGCCTTCCATCCGTTCCAAGGCCAGCGCGCCATACCACTCGGCCTCTTCATGGAAGCTGTCCACCGGGTTCCGGGCGGCCGCACGAAAAAGCCTGGCCGCCCGTGGATCAAGGCCAAGCCGGTAGCAGGCCAACCCGGCGTAGAACTGGGCGTTCACATCTTCGGGGTTCTGGCCAAGGAGGAAATACAGTTCATCCAAGGCTGGCCGGTATGCGTTGCGGGCAAAGGCACCCAAGGCCTCGTCCATCAGGTCCAGGTAGGGCCGTGTGACGGGTCCTGGCGGCACCTGGTCGCGCCTGGCCTGTTCCGCATCGGCAGATCGCCCGGGCGACCCTTGGACGCCGAGCCCGGCCCGGGCCAGTTCCGAAGGATGCACCACCTTCAGGCCGTGCAGGAAGACCAAGTGGCGGGAAGGGCGTGTACCCCGGGCGGGCCTCAAGGCGGCGGGCTGGCCCGGTCCGCGGTCGATCTGTACCGGCTGCACCTCCATCCGTTCCGGGCTTTCGCGTTCGGCGTTGCCCGGCACCGCCGGTTCCCGCCTGAAGTTTTCCTGGGGCAAGGGCCGTTCTTCCGGCTGGGCGGGTGGTGCCGGAACGGCCGCCAGCTCCAGGTGTACCACTTGCAACGTGCTCTCGATGGCGGCAGGGGTGAGGGCGTGGGTCATGGCCCCCTGTGGCCCCGGAGGCGATGTCCCGTCCGCGGGCGGTGAAGGCCAAAGGGCGTGCAGGATGATGCCGAGCACGATGCCGACGGACAGCACCCCTGCGACCCACGGACCCGTTCCGGTCCCCGTTGCCGGCCCGGGCAATTGATGGAAGGCCTCCACCGCACCGGGCATCCGCAGCCCTTCCGCGGCATCGCGCAGCAGCGGGTCGCGTTCCAAATGCAGCTCCACCGCATGGCATTCCGCAGGGCTGAGCAGGCCTTGCACGTAGCGTTCCAACTGTTCGCGGTCCACGTGGCCGTGCGGGGTGAAGGGATCAACGTTCCGGGCCATGGCGTTCGAGTATGATGCGCAGCTTGCGCCGTCCGTTCTGCAGGTGGCTCCGCACCTGGTCCGCCGTGAGGCGGGTGGCCTGCGCCACCTCCGCGTAGCTCTTCCGCCCCAGGTGGAACAGGCGGATACAGGTGGCCTGGCCTTCGGGAAGCTGGTTGATGGCGGCCTCCAAGGCTTGGAGCGTGGCTTCCCGGAGCACGGCCTCATCCGCGTCGGAAACCTCGGCGATGGGCTCACCGGGCAGGTCCACGTGCGGGTCCCTGTTGCGCAATTCCATCAGGCAGCGGTTGCGCGCCACGGTGTGTACCCACGGCCGGAAGGCCCTCACCTCGTGCTTCGCAGCCAGGGCGGGCAGGTCCGTGAACAGCGCCATCACCAGGTCCTTGGCGCGATCGGTGTCCTTCAGGTATTTCATGGCCGTGCCGAAGAGCAGGTGTGCATACCGGTCCCACAGCGGGGCCAGGGCACGCCGCTTGCCGCTGCGAAGCTGGGCGAGCAGTTCCTCATCACTGGGGATGCCGGTGTCCGGGCGGCGTATGAACATGCCGTTGCTGCGGTCTGGTGCATGCGAAGGTCCGCACCGATCAGCGGTTGCGCTGCCGGTACAGTTCGAAATAGCTTTTGGTCTCGATGGCCACCACCCCGCCGGTGACGTCGCCGTAACCGGCGGGCAGTCCGCCGGTGTACACGCTGATGCGGCTGATGGCATCCGAGGAAACACCAGGGTTCGTGCCCGTCACCTTCACTCCGTCCACATAGTAGGCCATGCTGCCGGCGCGCGAGCCACGGAAATAGAGCTCATCGCCGTTCCTTGACTTGGTCACGCCCGGGGTCAGGCTTGCGATCATCCGCACGGGCTCCTTGCGCACCGCGTTCCGCTGGATTTGCGCGGGGGTGATCACCATGCGTGACGGGTCATCCGGGCGGATCAACGGTTCTTCCCACCGGGTCCGTTCCACAGTCACCGTCCCCAGTTCGTTGCTCAGTTTGATCGCTTCCAGGCGCGTGATCAGGCCCGGGTCCACGCGCACGCCGGCGATCTCCCGCGTGTTGTGGCCCATGTACTGCACGGTGAGGTCGTAGGTGCCGGCCGGCAACGGCTTGAGCACGAAGCGCCCTGCCGCATCGGTGGATACCCCGGTGGCGAAGGCACCTCCCTGCCCGGCCCGTACCACGGCAAATTCCACCGCTTGTCCTTCCGCATCGAACACCTGGCCGTGGATCTCGCCGGGCCCTTGGGCCGATGCATGGCCGCTCCAGCCCATTGTGGCTGCCAGGATCCATTTCATGCTTATCCTCTTCATTGGTCTTCCGGGTTTATGCATGGGATGCGCGTTGCAGGAGAAATGCATAAGGCCCTGGCCCGGGCAGGCCACCAAATAGGTTTCCAAGAGCATCGCCGAAGCAGGCATCCCGCGGGTACCCGGACAATTACCTTTGCAGCAATGCCGGCCATGCACACCTTCCGTTCCAAGGCGCTGTCGTTGTTGGCGGTGGTGCTGTTGATGGTAGCGACCGCCAGCCCGGCCTTGGCGAGCATGACCTGCTTGATGAGCGGGAATACGGTGCTCGGATGGGGCCAGGTGGAGGATTGCAACCCGGGGAAGGATGACGGACGCGCAACGGTGGCCGCCACCTGCTGCCAGTTTGATATGGCCAGGCCGCAACACGCGGATTTCACCACGGTGAAGGACATGGTCCTTCCGCTGCCGGTGGCGATCGCGGTGCCTTGGCCGGTGCTGTTGCCGGCCCCTCTGCACATCGGGGGCACGGAATCCGTGTCACTGCGCGGCCCCCCGGACCAGCCGGGCTCGCAATGCTTGGCGGCCACAGGTGTTTTCAGGATCTAGGAGCTCTTCACGGTGCGTGCTTCCCCATCACGGCGGAGGCCGGTTTTTTTCTTTTCCACCCTGAAGAACATCCAATGAAACTGAAGAAGAACATCCTCCTTTTCAACTTGATCCTGGCTTCCGTGGGCCTGTTTGCCCAGGGCCAGATCCGCGGCACCGTGCTGGTGCGCGAGGCCGATAGCCGCACGGAGCCGTTGCCGCACGCCCGGGTAGGTTGGGCGGACGGCGCCGCCGCGATGACGGACGACGAAGGCCGCTTCACCTTGCCCATGCCCAACGGGTGGCCGGCCGTGCTGGTCACCTCCTCCTTCTCCACCACGCCCGATTCCCTGCGGCTGGACGGGCCGCCCACGGGACCCATCACCGTCACCGTGGGCGGTTCGGTGGAACTCAAGGCCGCCGAGATCGTGGAACGCCAGGCCAGCACGCGCCTGAGCGTACAAACCTTGCAGGCCATTGAGTCCATCGGGGCCCGAGAGCTCAAGCGGGCGGCCTGCTGCGATGTCAGCGAGAGCTTCGAGACCAACGCCACCGTGGACGTGAGTTACAGCGACGCGGTCAGCGGTACCAAGACCATCCGCATGCTGGGATTGGACGGCAAGTACGCGCAGATCGGCATGGAGAACATCCCCTTCGTGCGCGGTCTTTCCGCCAACAGCGGCCTCACCTTGATCCCAGGCCCTTGGATCGGGGACATCAACGTGAGCAAGGGCATCGGCACGGCCGTGAACGGCCCCAATGCCATGACGGGCCAGATCGATCTGCACCTGGTGGACCCGGCCACGGCCCCCACGCTCTTCGCCAACCTGTATGGCAACAGCCACGGGCGTGCCGAACTGAACGTGAATGCGGCGCAGCATCTGGGCAACCACGGCGACAACATCCTGATGGTGCACGGCAGCCTGTTGCAGCACGAGCTGGACGACAACAAGGACGGATTTCGCGACCAGCCGCTCAATAAGCGCTTCAACATCATGGACCGCTGGCTGCAGCGCACCGACAAGCGCACCACCCAGGTGCTGCTGCGCTATGTGGCCGACGAGCGCGAAGGTGGCCAAATGAGCCATGCGCCATTGGGTGAATCCGCGGCCGGAAAGCGCTACCGCGCGGACATCCGGAACGAGATGGTGGACGTGATCGCCAAGAATGGCTGGATCCTGGACAACCCCATGCAAAGCATCGGGCTGCTGGCCAGCTTCCGCGACCACACCGTCTCATCCCGGTTCGGCGACAAGGAATACCAAGGCGTGCAGCGCAGTGCCTATGCCAGCGCGGTATACCAGCAATTGATGAAGCACAACGACCAGTTGAAGGCGGGTGCTTCCTTCCAGTTTGACGATTACGGGGAACTCTTCACCCAGCCCGGCACGGGGCGGATGGACCTTGGCCGCACCGAACGCATGCCCGGTCTTTTTGCCGAGTACAGCCGCACACGGAAGAATTTCACCCTGGTGGCCGGCCTGCGCGCCGACTTCAATTCCGAGTACGGCGAGGCCATCAGCCCGCGCCTGCACCTGAAGTACGACATCGCGCCGCTCACCACCCTGCGGTTTTCGACGGGCAGCGGGTTCCGCAGCGCCAATCCCATCATCGAGACCGGTGCCGCGCTGGCCAGCTCACGCCGGGTCATCCTTGAAGGAAACCCGGGCTTCGAGCGCTCCTGGAACACCGGCCTTTCGCTGCTGCACAAGTTCAAGTGGTTCGACAAGAAATGGTCCTTCGGGCTGGACGTGTACCGCACCGATTTCATGCGGCAGCTGGTGGCCGACCTGGACCGGGACCCGCAGCAGGTGGTGTTCTATATGATCGACGGGGGCAGCTACGCCAACAGTGTGTTGGCCGACCTGCAGGTGCAATTGGGCCGCCAGGTGGAAATGAAGGCCAGCTACCGGTACTACGATGCACGAACGACCTATTCCGGCGTGATGCGCGAACGGCCCCTGGTGCCTGCACACCGCGGCCTGCTTGACCTGGGCTACATCTCCAAGGGCGAGAAATGGCGCTTTGACATCACCCTGAACGGGTTCGGCACCTCCCGGTTGCCGATCACCGAAGGGAATCCGGTGGAATACCGGCTGCCGGAACGCTCGCCGGCGTATGCCACCCTGAATGCCCAGCTCACCCGCGTGGCCGGGGCGTGGGAATTTTACCTTGGCGGTGAAAACCTGACGGGAGCCCTGCAAAGCCGCCAGATCCTCGCCGCGAATGACCCGTTCGGCCCGAATTTTGACGCCTCCCTGATCTGGGGGCCCACCAACGGGCAAATGGCCTACTTCGGCCTGCGGTACACCCTTGCCAAGAAACCACAAGCCACCGAAAAGACCCATTGAACATGAAGAACATCCTGAAAGCCACCATCATGATGCTGGTACTGCTCGGGGGCACCGCCCGTGCGCAGGGCAAGTTGGCGCAACTGGACATCCACACCAACGCGGTGTGCAACGACTGCAAGCACCGGATCGAGACCGAAATGCTCTATGAGAAGGGCGTGCAGAAAGTCACGGTGGACCTCGACAAGGAGATCATCCACGTGGAGTACAAGGCGAAGAAGACCGATCCCGACAAGTTGCGCCAGGCGGTCTCCAAGATCGGCTACCTGGCCGACGATGTGCAGCCGGACGCCAAGGCCCGCGCGGCGCTGCCTTCCTGCTGCCAGATGACGCGCGAGGAGCATGACGCCGCCCCGGTACCTTCACCGACCCCGGCACCCCACCCCTGAACCATGGCCCTGATCCGCAGCTTGAATGGGATCACGCCCACCTTCGGACAGGGCATTTTCCTCGCGGAAACGGCCGTGGTGGTGGGTGATGTGGTGATGGGTGACGATTGCAGCGTGTGGTACAATGCGGTGGTGCGCGGCGATGTGAACGGCATCCGCATCGGCCACCGGGTGAACATCCAGGACAATGCGACGCTGCACTGCACGTACCGGAAGTGCGGGCTCTCCATCGGCAATGACGTCAGCATCGGCCACAACGCCATCGTGCATGGCTGCACGGTGGAGGACAAGGTGCTGATCGGCATGGGTACCATCGTGATGGACCAGGCCGTGATCGGCACGGGCAGCGTGATCGCCGCCGGGGCCGTGGTCACCCAAGGTACCGTGGTGGAACCCGGCAGCCTGATGGTGGGCGTGCCCGCCAAGCGGATGGGGGCGGTGCCACAGGCGCTGCGCGAGGGCGAGATTGAACGCATCGCCCGCAACTACAAGCTGTACGCGGGCTGGTTCAAGAAGGAATGACGGGCACCAGGGAATGAATTTTCCCCCATGCGGGCATCCGAGGGCAGTGGGCATGCGTCTATGGTCATAAGTGAATCCCACCCACCGGCCCAATAAACGCATGCGATACCCTTTTGTATTCCTGGTGGCCTGCGCCATCACCGGACACTTGTCGGCCCAACAACCGGGAAGGGTTGCGCAACAGGTTTCGGACCGGCAAGCGGCATACGGCCGCATGGCGCCCATGGCACTTTTCAGGGCGGAATCCGCCGGCCCCTCCACGGATGCCCTGTGGCGGGAAGCCTGCCGCAAGGCCGATGTGCTGAAGATGGACAAGGCGATGGCCGGCCGCCTGATCGCCGCCGCACCGGAACGGCTCCGGTTGGACATCCCCGCTTCCCCTGGCCTGCTGCGGCTCGACCTGGAGCGGGCCCCGGTGCTGGCCGACGGCTTCCTTGTGCGCCGGGCCAGCGACGGCAGGGAGGTGGCACCGCCGCCTGCCGTGCATTACCGGGGCATCATTGAAGGCGATCCGTTGTCCATCGTGGCCATCAGCATCTTCGGGGACCAGGTCATGGGCCTGATCGCGGACGGCCAGGGACAACGGGTCCTCGGGCCTTTCGACCAGGCACCCGAGGGGCTGCACGTGCTGTACCGCGACCGCGACCTGCTGAAGGACCCCACCTATTCCTGCGGCACGGCCGACCTGCCCGCCGGCGAGGCCGCGCCGGAACATCCGGATACCGACGGGGCCGACCGCACCATGCGCTGCGTGCATTGGTATTGGGAGGCCGCCTATGCCATATACCAAGGCAAGGGCAGCGTGGCCAATGCCGCCAATTACCTCACGGGCCTGTTCAACCAAAGCGCCACGCTTTTCGCCAACGACGGCGTGGACATTTCCCTGCAGGAGATCTTCGTGTGGGACGTGCCCAGCCCTTACGACGGCACCAGCAGCGAGGCCAGGCTGTACCAGTTCGGCGATGTCCGCACCACCTTCAATGGCGACATGGCGCACTTGCTGGACTACGGGGGATACGGCGGCGTGGCCTGGCTCAACACGTTGTGCTCCGCATCCTATTATCGCAAGGCGTACAGCGGGATCAACAGCAGCTACAACAATGTGCCCACCTACAGCTGGAGCGTGAACGTGGTGACGCATGAACAGGGCCACAACCTGGGGTCGAGCCACACGCATGCCTGCGTTTGGAACGGCAACAACACGGCCATCGATGGCTGCGGACCTTCCAGGGGCTATGTGGAAGGCACTTGTCCCATGGCGGAATTGCCGGCGGGCGGTGGAACGATCATGAGCTATTGCCACCTGGTGGGCGGGATCGGGATGAACTTCAACCTGGGCTTCGGGCCTCAGCCCAGGCAACGCATCATCAACATGGTGAACATGGCCAGCTGCCTGGTTGCGTGCGGCACCACCTGCGATGCGCCGGGATTCCTGACCGTGTTGGGCCTCTCTGTGGAAGGGGGGACCTTGAACTGGTCCGGCATTGGCGCCACGGCCTACAACGTGCGATGGAAGGAACAGGCCAGCGGCACGTGGACCGTGGTGAACGGCCTCACGGGCACCACATGCCCGATCACCGGCCTGGCCCCGGTCACCGGGTACGAGTTCCAGGTGATGTCGGTATGCGGGGCGGACCTATCCGATTGGTCCGCATCATACCAGTTCACCACGCCGGACGTATGCACGGATGCCTACGAGCCGAACAACTCCATGACCACGGCCGTGCCGCTGGTCCTGCCGGCGAGCCTGCAAGCCACCATCGGGAATGCCGGCGACTTGGATCATTACGGGTTCGGCATCTCGGAATATTCCATGCTGTCGGCATCCTTGTACAACCTTCCGGTGGGCATGGTGCTCACCCTGCTGGATGCCGCCGGCAATGTGCTGGCCACCTCGGTCCCGGAAGGGCTGAACGCCCAGTACATCAGCTACGGGGCGGATGTCGGCAACTACTACGTCCAAGTGGCCGGCGTGGGCGGTGCGTTCCATGCAACGCGCTGCTACAACCTGTTCGTGAATGCCTATCCATCCAGTCCGTGCGAACCCCCGGTGGAGCTGTTCACCTCCAACATCACTTGGGACGGGGCGACGATCTCCTGGGGAGCTCCGGCCAACGCCGTCGGCTATGACCTGCGTTGGCGCCCGGCCGCGGGCAACAACCAATGGACCGATGTGAACGATCTGTCAGCACCATCCCACGTCCTCACCGGCCTGCAGCCCCTCACCTCCTACCAGGTGCAGGTGCGTTCCCGGTGCGGGGAGGGCATAGGCAGCCAAGGAGGCGTAACCACCTCCGGATACTCGGCCACCTTTACGTTCACCACGGCGGCGGCCCCCTGTGAGGTGGCACCACCGGTGCGTGTGGCCCCCAAGCTGTTCCTGGAAGGGCCGTATGTGGCAGCCGACGGGCTGATGACCGACTCCCTCCGGCGGCAGGAAGTGCTGCCGGCCACGGAGCCGTATGGGGCCATGGGCTTGACGGTGACCGGCCCGATGGCCGTGCCGTCCGGCGTGCTGTCCGCCACGGGCAGCGGGGCCATCGTGGACTGGGTGCTGGTGGAGTTGCGTGATGCCGCCACCGGTGCCACGGTGGTGGAGCGGCGCGCCGCCCTGCTGCAGCGCGACGGTGATGTGGTGGATGTGGACGGTACAAGCCCCGTGGGTTTCTGCAGTGCCCCGGGCCCCTATCACGTGGCGGTGCGCCACCGCAACCACTTGGGCTGCATGACCGCCTCCGCCATCACCCTGGGCGGGACACCTTCCACGGTGGACTTCACCTCCCCGGTGGTGGCCACCCATGGGACAGAGGCCCGCAAGGGGATCGGCGGCACCATGGTCCTATGGGCAGGTAATGCGTCGACGGACAACACGGTGCGGTATACCGGTGCCGGCAACGATCGCGACGTGGTCTTGCAAGCCATTGGCGGCGCGTCGCCGACGTCCGTCGTGATGGGCTATCAGGCCAGCGATGTGAACCTGGACGGGACCACCCGATACACGGGTGCCGGAAACGACCGCGACCCGATCCTGGTCAACGTAGGGCCTTCGATGCCTACGAACGCCAGGGTGGAGCAATTGCCTTGACCTTCGTTCCCGGCCGAAAAGGGAAGGGGACTTGTACTATGGCAGGCTCAGGGAGCCGTCCGGGAGCCAAAGTCCGTGCTTCACCGCATCGGCCCGCAGGCCCAGCCGTCCCAGCACGGCGTGGAAGCGTTCCGGGTCCCCGCTGGTGAAGCATTCCAAGCGGCCGGGCGCTTCCGGCGGGGCCGTGAGCCCGTGGTCGGCAAGCAGTTGTGCCAACCGGCGTGCGATGGCTGCCGATGGTTCGATCACGCGTACGCCCGGCCCGGCGATGCGTTCGATCAGCGGCCGCACCAGCGGGTAATGGGTGCAGCCCAGCACCAGCGCATCGATGCCGCGCTCCAGCATGGGTTCGATCCAGTTGCGCAGCAGCACCTCGGTCTCCACGGTGTCGAAGTCACCATTGTCGATGCGCTGCGCCAGCCCGGGGCAGGCTTGCTGGATCACCTCCACGCCCTTGGCGAAGCGCTCCACGATGGCGGCCATGCTGCGGCCCTCCACGGTGGCCTTGGTGGCCAGCACGCCCACCACCCCGGTCCTGGTGTGTTCCACGGCCGGTTTCACCGCGGGTTCCATGCCCACGAAGGGGGTGTGCGGAAAGCGTTCCCGCAATGGCGACAGGGCCGCGTTGCTCGCCGTGTTGCAGGCGATGACGATGGAGCGGCACCCCTTGTCCAACAAGGCTTCCGTAATGGCCGTGCTCAGCGCCAGGATCTCCCCGGAGGTCCGTTCACCGTATGGCACGTGGGCGTTGTCGCCGAAATACACCAGGTGTTCGGAAGGCAGCGTTCGCCTTACCGCGGCCGCGATGGTGAGCCCGCCGATGCCGGAGTCGAAGATGCCGATGCGCGGGCCCGCGCCCATGCGCCTGCCGCTAAGGGATCTGCAACTTGGCCTTCACCAAGGGCATGATGTCCGTACCGCCGCCCGCATACAGGACGGTCCCGGTACTGGTGTCGAAGATGTAGGTGAAGTGCCCCTCGGCGGCCACATCATTGATCGCCTTGGTGGTGCGCTCCACCATGGGCGCCAGCAGCTCGCTCTCCTGCTTGGACAGGTCTTCCTTGGCCTTGTCCTGGGCATCGCTGATGCGCTGTTCCAGGTCCTGGATCTCGCGCATGGCCACCTGTTGCTCCGTCTTGGTCATGTTCTCCGCCCGCGCCTGGGCATCGGTCACCTTGTCCTGGTATTCCTGGTGCATCGCCTTCAGGCGGTCGTCCAGGGTCTTGGCGAAGTCCTGCATCTTGGTCTCGGCCGCCTTGCGCTCAGGCAGCATCAGCATCAGCGCTTGGCGGTCGATGTGGCCCAGCTTCACGGTGGATTGTGCCCGCAGGGCCGTGCTTGCGGCCATCAGCACGCACAGGGTCAGGATGGATTTCCTCATGGTCGTGTTCGAGTTCACTGCTTCGGTTTGGTGTTGATGTTGTCCCGGCCTTGGTTCATGCGGTCCGGGCTGATCCGGTCGGCACCTCCCTTGTTGGGCGTGCGCATCCGGTCATCCTGTTTCATGTCCTGCTCCTCATGCTGGTCATTTTCCTCTTCGCCGCCCCGCAGGTTGCCGGCGTTCTTGCCGTCCTGTCCGGGGCGGATGCCCAGCTTGCGCAGCACGTTGTCGCTCTTGTCGTATTTCTCGCTGGCGAAGAGCACGTTGTTGCCCACCCCGCCGATGTCGAAGATGGCCACGTAGCTCGAGCCCGCCACTTCCTTCACCGCGTCGTATACCCGGTCCTGGATGGGCTGGATCAGTTCCTGCCGCTTCTTGAACAGGTCGCCGCCCACGCCGAAGCGTTTTTGCTGCAGGTCCCGCGCTTCCTGCTCCTTCTTGTCGATCTCCGCCTGGCGCGACTTCTTCATCTCGTCGGTCAGCAAGATCGCCTCCGCGTTGTAGGCCTCCCGCATGCGCTTGATCTGGGCCCAGCGCTCGTCGATCTCATCCTGCCACTTCTTGCTCGTGCGGTCCAGCTCCTGCTGGGCGGCGGCATAGTCCGGCATCTGCCCCAGGATGTACTTCGTGTCCACGAAGGCGATGCGCTGGGCATGGGCCGATGCACCGGCCAGCAGGAGGCCCATCAGGGCGGTGCGGAGGAAGGAGGGTCTCATGGAAAAAAGCCGTCGAAAATAGGCGATCCCGGTCAGAGCTCGCCAAGATCTATGCCGATCGTGAAATGGAACTGGCTTTTGGCCATGTTCGGGAAACCGGGCACGTCGTCGAACCGCCATCCGTAGTCGAGGCCCATGGGCCCGAACATGGGCAGGAACAGGCGCAGGCCCACCCCGGCGCTGCGGTATACCCGGAAGGGGTTGTACTGGTCGATGGAGTTCCATCCGTTGCCGGCCTCGGCAAAGCCCAGGGCGAAGATGGTGGCCTGCGGGTTCAGGGAAACCGGGAAGCGTAGCTCCGCGGTGTACTTGTTGACGAAGAAGCTGCCGAAGGTGGGGCTCAGGGACAGGTCGTCATAACCCCTCAGGGCGATGATCTCCCGCCCATCGAGCTGGAATCCGGTGAGGCCGCTGCCGCCCATGTAGAAGCGCTCGAAGGGTGAATCGCCCTTGCGGCCGTTGTAGCGCCCCACGAAGCCGTAGCCCACGCGGGCCATCAGCACCAGGTCGTGCTTGCTCTTGCTGCGGGTGAGCTTGGTGAACCACTGGCTGGTGAATTTCCATTTGTGGAACTCGGCCAGCCGGTACCGCTCGGCGGCGGGCAGTTCCTGGTATTGGGTCTCGGGATGGAAGGCGGAGAAGGGCGGCGTGGCCTTCACGGAAACGGAGGTCTCCGACCCCTGCGTGATCCAGAACGGTTCCGCGATGGACCGGCGGAAGAAGCGGAGCTGCACGGCGTACACGTCGCTCTTCCCGTCGGAGAAGGAAAAGAGCGAATGCCAATTGCTGAGCTTGTAGCGCTGGAAGCTGCCGGTGATGTTCAGGAAGAAGTAGTCGTCCGGCCAGCGCAGGCGTTTGCCCAGCCCGATGCTGGCCGCGCTGATGCTCAGCAGCTGGAAGGCGGGATCGCCGCGGCTGACGCCGTTGGTCTGGCGGGTGGTGTATCCGCCCAGGCTCAGGGCGTTGGGCTTCCTCCCGCCCAGCCAAGGCTCCACGAAGGAGGCGCTCAGGCTTTGGTAGTAGGCGCCGTTGGTCTGGTACGCCAGGCTCAGCGTCTGGCCGTCGCCGGCGGGCAGGGGGGTCCACTTCTTGGTGAACATGTTGCGGAGGCTGAAGTTGGTGAAGGACAGGCCCAATGAGCCCAATACCCTTCCCCCTCCGTAACCGCCGCTCAGCTCCAGGCGGTCGCTGGGTTTTTCGGCCACCACATAGTCCAGGTCCACGTTCCCCGTGGCCGGGTCGGGCACGGGGTTCACCGTCACGGCCGCAGGGTCGAAAAAGCCCAGGCTGATCAATTGCTGCTGCGACCGGATCACCTCGCTGCGGTCGAAGAGGTCGCCCGGCCGGGTGCGTATCTCGCGGCGGATCACATGGTCGAAGGTCTTGGTATTGCCGCTGATGGTGATGTCGCGCACCCGGTATTGCCTGCCCTCGCGGATACGGATCTCCAGGTCGATGCTGTCGCCTTCCACCCGTTCCACGGGGTCGGGGTTGAAGCTCAGGTAGCCCTGGTCCATGTACAGGGAACTGATGTCGGCCCCGCTGGGGTTCATGTACAGGCGGCTTTCCAGCTTGCGGCGGTTGTAGATGTCGCCGCGGTGGATGCCCAGGATGCGCACCAGCGTATCGTTGCTGTACTTCGAATTGCCCGTGAACCGGATGTCCCGGAAGAAGAATTGCTGGCCTTCATCCACGGTGATGTCCACGTTGATCTTCCGGTCCGAGACGAAGTAGGTGGTGTCACGCACGATCTGGGCGTTGCGGAACCCCTTTTCGTTGTACGTGTCGATCACCTTGTCCTCGTCCGCCTTGAAGTCGGCGTATTTGAATTTGCTGCTTCCGAAGATGTTGTACCAGCGTTTGCGCTTGGTGTTCTTCATGGCGCGGCGCAGGCGCCGGTCGTGCACGTTGTCGTTGCCGGTGAAATGGATGTCCCGGATGCGCACCCGGGGCCCCTTGTCGGCCAGTATTTGCAGTCTGACGCTGTTTTCCAGGGAGGTGTCGCGGTTCTCCACGATGCGGGCGGTGGCCTTCAGGAAGCCCTTGTCCACGAAAAACCGGCTGACGGCCTGGGCGGTGTTGGCCTTCACGGCCTCGTTCACCTGCTGGCCGCGTTGCAGGTTCAGCTTTTCGCGGAGCTTGTCGGCCTCGCTGCGCGATACCGTGCCGGCGAAGCCATAGCTGGCCAGCTGGGGGTTCTCCTGCACGATGATGTGCAGGAAGATGGTGGCGCCCCTCACCTCGGCCTCCTCGATGCGCACGTCGGTGAAGAGCTTTTGGTCCCAGATGGCGTGGATGGCGCGGCCGATGCGCTCGCCCGGGATGGTGAGCTTGTCACCCACCTTCAGGCCGCTGAAGAGCTTCACGGCATTGGGGTCGCGGGTGACGCAGCCGCTCACGGTGATGCCCCCGATGGTGTATTCCTTCGGGTAGCTGTAGTCCATGGTGGGCACGTCCAGCTTCTGGGCTTGCGCGATGGACCAAGCCGCCCACGCCATCAGCAGCAGCAGGGCCTTTCCGGTCCTGGTGAAGGCGGCGCCGCGCCCCGCGGGGGTGGGTGCAGGCCGGCTCATCACGGGTTGGGCAGTTGCTCACGGGTGAGGCCGAAGCGGCGTTCGCGCTGCTGGTAGTCCACCACGGCCTGGAAAAGGTGTTCCCGGCGGAAATCCGGCCACATCACGGGGGTGAACCACAACTCGGCGTATGCGATCTCCCACAACAGGAAATTGCTGATGCGTTGTTCGCCGCTGGTGCGGATCAGCAGCTCGGGATCGGGAAGGCCGGCGGTGCTCAGCCGCTGGTCGATCAGTTGCTCATTCACCGCGAAGGTGGACAGGCGGCCCTCGCGGATGTCGGTGGCGATGCTCCGCACCATGCGCAGGATGTCCCAGCGGGCGCTGTAGCTCAGGGCCAGCGTGAGCGTGATGCGGTCGTTGCCCGCCGTTTGGTCCATGGCCTTCTTCAAGGCCGTGCGGCCGCCCTTGGGCAGGCTGTCGGTGTCGCCGATGGTGTGCAAGCGCACGCCGTTGCGGTGCAGCTCATCGATCTCGTTGGAGATGGTGTTCACCAGCAGCTCCATCAGGGCGTCCACCTCGGCCTGGGGCCGGTTCCAGTTCTCGGTGCTGAACGCGTAGAGTGTAAGGTACTTCACGCCGATCGCGGTGGCGGCGGTGAGGGCCTCCCGGATGGAGCGCACCCCGTTGAGGTGCCCGCTGATGCGGTTCTCGCCATGCTGCTGGGCCCATCGCCCATTGCCGTCCATGATGATGGCGATGTGTGCGGGCACGCGGGCCGGGTCGATCCGGGCGCGCAACGCAAGCTCGATGGATGGGGTCTTTTCGGTCACGGGGCTGCGAAGGTCGCAAATTGGACGGTTCCGCTGCAGGATCACCGCCTGCGTTTGTCCCAGATGGCGTCGCACTCGGTAAAGCGGTTCAGCAACAGGGAGATGGAGAGGCCGGTGTAGTGGTACCAGTCACGGGTCTGGGTGTCGCCCCGGCTGCGGCCCGTATTGATGCCGGAAGTGCGCAGCACGCTGCGGTCCGCCAGCAGGGCCGTCAGCGGCCCGGCCTGCTCGGCCAGGGCCGCATTGTCGAAATAAACGCCGCCCACATCGTCGATGTAGTCGGTATAGGTGCGCCGCAATCCCCATTCCAGCTGCACATCGATGCGCGTGCCCAAGGCCACCTTGATGCCGGCCCCGAAGGGGATCCCGATCTGGTTGATGTTGTATCCCTCCCCGCCGCCGATGGTTTGGCCCTCGGTGCCCAGGGGCTGCAGGTCGTACCAGGTGTCGTCCAGCAGGTTCTGCGGGTTGGCACGGAAATAGCACAGGCCCGCGAACACGAAGGGGCTCCATTTACGGCCGTCCTTCAGCGCGCGGTACTTGAAGAAGTTGATCTCCAGCAAGGCCGACGCCTCGAAGAGCGTGCTGCGGAAGCCCAGGTTGCGCAATTGTTGCACGGGGTCGTCCGAATCGAGGTCCCAGGCCTCAAGCTTGCCGTAGAGCCCCTGGAGGCGGAAGGCATAGCGGTCGTTGAAGTTGTACCGGTAGAAGAGGCCGCCCCCGAAATGCGTGTGTTCGGGGTAATACGTCGTGGGGTTGATGTCGCCGATATAAAACGTGGTGCCCCCGGTGATGCCGAGCTCGCTGATCTGGGCGGATGAGATGCCGGCGGTCAAGGCCAGCATGCAAAACAGGGCGGGTAACCTCCGCATCGGGTGCTTACAACGGCGCCGGGCGCAGATCCGTGCCCGACGTCGGCGCGAAATTAGGGGTACGCGTGCGCCCGCCGCCGCCTTCAGGGTTCCGGTTATCCACGGTCGGCCCGGTGGTGGTGGGCCGTGCCACCCGTCTTCGCGAGGGGTTGTGCATTCAACAACCCCGAAGCGATCCATGATTTGAACCCGGCATGGGGATTAAAGATCGCTTCGGCCGGAACGGCCTCGCGGGGACGACGGGGCCGGGACCTTGCCATGAAAGGCCCCCGGGGTTAACGCCCAGCCCCGCTAAGCCGACGTCCCTACGCCTGACCGGCCCTTCAGGATGACCGAAGCCGGAATATGACGAATATCATATCGTGCCCCGAAATAATGGTTACCTTGTCCAAGCATAATCAACCCCAAAACAACTTACACCATGACGTTTGCAAAGCCCCCCCCCCCCGCAGGAACAGGATAGCCGCCATTACGGCACCGTTACTGCTTGGCGCAACCTTTGCGATGGCCCAGGACAACCTCTGGGTGAATGGCAACCAGTTGCTTGACTTCAATACACCAGTGGGCAGCTCCACCACCGTATGCGCCCTCCCTGTAGGACCGACCAGCATTGACTACCAGGGTGCAGTGGCCCAGTACACACAGAATGCGCAGTACGACGAAACCGGCAAGTTGCTGTTCTTCGTGGTGGACGGTGCCATTTATGACCATGCAGGCCATCTCATTGCAGACAATATTTCAACTCCCGGATGCACGGACTGCCTGATGCTGGGGATCCAGGAGATCAGCATTGTCCTGGTACCCGGCACTTGTGACAAGTACTATGTCATTTCAGCTGACACAAGGACCTTGCAAAACAGCCAGAATGATTCGCAGATTGGGTACAGCATACTTGACTTATCGGGAAGTAACAGGCATCATCCAGGTCGTCGGGGACGCGTGGTGAACATTAATGACGATGTGGCCTATTGGAATGAGTTCATTGCGGGACTGGGCGTAACACCTGGTTCTACTCAGGCCTCAGACTTCTTGGACTTGTTGTACTACCAATCAGAGGACTCTTACCTGCCGGAAGAGCTTGGGGTGGACGGAGGATCCACTTTTGTGGTGGCATCCGGCAACACCGGCGTGAATAGCGCAAGCAGTTCACGGCTCAACAACATCTATCATACCACTTGGGACGGCCTCACACCATCCGCCCCTAAGTCCCTCGTGATCCGGACGGCGATGGAATTTCTCACTTCGCCCATCACCACACTGGGTATTCCTTGGGCCATCCATTTGAGCGACGGTGGGCAACAGAGCTATGCCGATGAGCCTCTGACCATGACCGGTGGCATGGCCGTGGCACAAGGCCCGGACGGCAAACTGAGGCTGGCCACCACCTACAATTCAGCCATGAATGTGATACCCGGTCCCGGATTATATACATTGCAGGTCAGCGAAATCCAATTGACCGCTGGTTATCCCACGGCACTGACCAGTTCGTATGTGAATACCTATTCGGGCACCGTTCCCACCCCCAATACCGGTCGTATGCGGGGGGTAGCCTTCAGTCCCAATGGGCGTTACCTCTATTTCAGCCAAGCCTTTGCCCCCAGGGTGGGTTATGTGGATGTATTGGATCCCGCATTGGCGGTCCATGATCTGGAAGCGGACCTTGGGCTTGCCACGGGAACCTTGTCGGCATATTCAAACGGCCAGATCCGTATGAACCGCACTCCTGACGGAGCAGGACATGCCATATACTTCCCTGTCGCAGGAGGATTTGGATACTTGGAGAACCCGGACGACCCGGCCAATGCCCTTTGGCATGGGAGCATGTCCACCACCCAGCCCTTGGGAAACCCTCCTGTGTCTGCCGCACTCCAGATCAATTATCCTGGGCTGACCCAATACCTGATGGACATGCAGAACTACCGCGACCAGCAGGTGCCAAGCCTATTGCAGGCTGTATGCTGCCTCTCGAATGAACGTATCCCGGAAGCCAGCCATGCGAATAGTTTTAGCGGCATTACCACTTCGGCCAATCCATGGACGCCACAGAACAATGGCCTTACCGCACCCGTGCTTTGCCAGCCGGCAGGGGGGGGGCTCGCCTTCGGCCATGTCTACTTCGAGCAGGACTTCACCGTGCAGACCGGCGCGCGCCTGTTTGTAAGCAACATGGAGTGGCGTTTTGGGCCCAATGCCCGGCTGATTATTGAAAAGGGGGCCTTTGTACAGTTCGACAACTGTGTGTTGCGCGGGGACATTTGCGGACCCATGAAATGGCCCGGCGTGGAGCTCTATGGCACCCCCACACTGGCCCAAGGCCATAGCGCCTACCCGGCCGACCAAGGCCGCCTGGTGTTCAGGAACAGCACCGTGCAGGATGCCCTGGTGGGCGTTACCGTGGGCAAGAAGAACCAATCCGGCCACGTGGTCGGGACCGGTGGCATCCTGGAGGCCAGCCACAGCACCTTCCTCAATTGCCGCGTGGGCGTGAACTTCTATCCCTACCAGAACCACCTGCCCAACGGCAACCCCACGCGGAACCGCAGCCGGTTCGTCAATACCACCTTCACGGCCAATTCCAGCTACATAGCCCCGTTGGACCTGGCCGTGCATGCCCAGCTGTGGAAGGTGGACGGCATCGAGTTCATGGGGTGCACCTTTGAGAACCAACGCACCACCGAGACCAACAGCAGCCAGCTGGGCCAGGGCATACGCAGCCTGGATGCCCACTACAAGGTGCTTACGCGCTGCGGCGACCCCGGCCCCACCCCGCCCGGCCAATGCCACAATGTGATCCCCTCCACCTTCACGGGCCTGGATATGGGCATCCGCGCGGCCAAGGCCATCACCACCCGTAATTTCCTCGTGGACGGGGCCGTATTCGAAAACAACGTCTGCGGGGTGTACGCCAACAGCGTGCTAAACTTCGAGGTGCACAACAGCAACTTCATCGTGGGAAGCAGCAAGGCAACCGACTTGTTCGACCAGCAGGATGAACGGTATTGGAAAGAGAATGGCATTTGGAGCCACCGCGGCATTTACAGCTACAAAAGCACCGGCTTCCTGGTGGACGACAACACCCTCACCAACAACCCCAATGCCACCACCCCCCAGCTGGAGGGCATCGTGACCGGGTATAGCGGGGCCAACAACGACGTGGTGTTCCGCAACCAGGCCAGCCATTTGGCGGGTGCCTATATAGGGGAAGGCAATTGTGCCGACCTGGTGAACACCTCCTACCTCGGGCTGTGGTACCTCTGCAACACCAACGCCGACAACGACAAGGGTATCTTCAGCAGAAGGGATGAATCACCCGATCATGCCAGCTATCCGGAGCAAACCATCCGTCTGTACCAAGGTTCGCCCTCACGCCCGGCGGACAACACCTTCGGCCAAGTACTCGGCCAGTTCGATGTGGCCAATACCAACTTCACGCCAGGGAACACCAACAACCCGCTGACCTATTGGTGGGCACTGCCCCAGGTGCCCTATTGGCCCAAGTACACCACCACAGGGGTCAGCAGCTCCAACCAGGACAACAACGGGAACTACATCACGCGCGACCCGGCCAATTGCGCCTCACGCGTCCAACCCATCGGGCCGGTGCCGCCCCATCCCGGCCCAGTGGAACTGCGTGCCTATTTGCGGAGTGAGGCACAGGCCCGGAAAGCGGCTTACGGCAACACACGCTACCTCTACGACCAATTGATCGACGGCGGCAGCACGGACGAGACCGTGCAGGAGATCCAGAGCACCTGGCCGGACGAGGCCTGGGAGCTCCGCGCCATGCTGCTGGAGAAATCGCCCTTCCTCAGCACCGATGTGCTGAAGGAGGTGGTGCTGAAGAACATCATGCCGCCCGCCATGGTGGCCGAGGTTTGCATCGCCAACCCGGACGCCACCCGCAAGGAAGGCTTCCTGAAATGGCTGCAATACGAGTCGCCCTGCAACATGCCGCAATACCTGATCGACAACATCATGGCCAGTTGGGAGACCAAGACCTACCGCACCATGCTGGAGAGCACCATGGCCTTCCAGCACAGCGAGATGACCCAGGCCCTGAACCTGACCCTGGCCAGCTTCCAGGCGGATACGCTGGGTGAGCAAGTGGACAGCATCCGCGCCACCTGGCAAGTGCTGCGTACACCTTCTGCCCGCTTCGCGGAGATCCTCACCTACCTGCAGCAGGACAACTTCGACAGCGCCTACGCGGTGATGGACCGCCTTCCCGTGGAGTTCAAGCTGAAGGAGCAGGAGATCAGTGAAAAGGACCGCGCCAAGCAGTTCATCGGCATTGTGCAGAACTACCGGAACGACGGGCGCAGCGAGGC
>JAGFIV010000071.1 GCA_024103275.1 Flavobacteriales bacterium | reverse complement strand
TGCAAGGATAGCACAGATCTGCGCCGTTGCATGTCCCGGTTGCCGGGTGCCGCATCCCGTACGCGCCTTGGTGCGTGGTTTCCGGAATGGCGGCGGCGCGGGAGTGGGGGGAGAGGATGGTAAGGATGGTAAGGAGGTAAGGAGGTAAGGAGGTAAGGATGGTAAGGATGGTAAGGATGGTAAGGGAGGCGGGGATGGGAAATGCCTCCTTCACGGGTTTTGCCGGGGGCATGGCATGGGCCGTGGCCCGCACATTCGCGCTTGGCCCAGGCATCCATGAAGGCAGGTGTAGTGCCGGTGGCCCTGCGGCCACGCCCGTCATCCCGTGCCGCATTCATTGGGGCTTCGTGCGCGGACGCGATCGGGGAAGATGGTTGCCTGTTGTCGAAAAATATATTCCCTTGCATTTTTTCCGCAGGTTGATTAAGATTGTCCCCGGCGGTGCTCCATTTGTTCGGGAATTCCGCTTTTCAAACCCAAATCCTCCGCACTCTCCAAACCCATACACTCTCCTCCTCTCCCCCGCAGACCATCCTGTTCGTCCTCCCCGCGCGGCAGCCTTGAAGGCACCGGCGCGGCCAGGCGGCCCCCCTGCCGGCCCCGATGCATCGGTGCCGTGACATACGCTCCCCCGCGCCGGGCCCGAAAGGGTGAAGCGCCAACCGTTCCTGATCCACAAACCAAAACTCTCAACCCATGCAACGAAGTACAGTACGCTGCACGGACCCGGCGCGAACGCGCCGCCGCCCGTGGGCGCTGCCCTTGGCAGCAGCCACTTTGGCCCTGTGTACCACCGGCGCCTTGCAGGCACAGGTGGCACAGTATTCGTTCACTTATGACAAACTGCTCAAGACATCGAGCATCCTGCAGGCCGACGAGGATGCCGCCTTTGAGCCCATCACCGGCGGCACGGTGCTGGCCGATGGTACACAGGCCGCAGTGGCCGGCAACACCACCTTCGGCGTGGGCTACAAGGAGTACGAGACCGTAGGGGGCTTCTTCGGCAGCACCACACGCCCCAAGGACTTTGCCGGCAACGCCTGCTTCGTGGGCAACACCGGTGCGGGTGATGCGGGCACGAGTGACGCGGAATACATGGCCACGGGCGGTCCCACGTTGAAGACCGGCCCAGGTTATCCCATCGGCTTCAACTTCACTTACAACGGTGAGGTGTTCGATCGCGTGGGTATCTCCGGCCAAGGCTGGATCGGCTTCGGCAACAGCGCCAACGGCACCACCGCCGTGTCCGTTTACACGGCGCAGACGCAGAACACAGCCAACCTCCCGCTGAACAACACCACGTTGCTGGCCAACGACAGCCGCCGCAACCGCGTGGTGGCCACCGGCGTCCAGGGCGGTTCGTACAACTCGGGCTACAACACGATGCCTATCGTGTTCAACCCGACGTACCCCGCATTCCCGGGGGCCGAACTGCGGTATGAGACCATCGGCACGGCGCCCAACCGCGTGTTCGTGGTGCAATGGCGCAACTACGGGTTCACCATCAGCAGCATGGACCAGCAGTACTACCGCCGGATGGACTTCCAGATCCGGCTGTACGAGACCACCAATGAAGTGGAGGTGCGCTTCGGCAAGGCCTGGCGCTCCAACACCGCCTCCTACTTCCAGACCGGCCTGGGCGGGAAGACGGGCGGCACCGGTGTGTCCGGCTCCTTCAACTCCTTCGGCTTCTACGACCAGCCCGCGAACACCTGGAGGGCTTGGCCGTACGCCTTTACGACCCAGGCCAACCACAACGGCTACCCCGGCTCCACGGCATTCAGCCAGCGCATCCCATGGACCGGCACACAGGGGTATAACCCGTACAATGCATACGGCAGCGGCTCTGCCGAAGACTACTACAACGCGATCTTCACCCAGACCCACTCGTTGGCCGGCAGCCCGAAGGATAATGCTACGATCCAAGTTACAGGTGGCCAGGCCAACACGCCGGACATGATGAGCTTTACGTGGACGCCGCCGACCTGCCTGATCACCGTATCCGGCCTGAGCGCCACCGGGGGCCTCACCTCGGTGGACCTGAGCTGGACCGGCACGGGTGATGTGGACTACGCCATCGGCACGGGCAACAGCCCCGCCTCGGCCACCTTCACCGGCACGGTGTCGGGAAGCCCGACCACGGTGACGGGCCTGACGGCCAGCACCAATTACAAGGCCTGGATCCGCAGCAATTGCGGCGGCGGCGCCACCAGCATCTGGACGGCGGCCACGAGCTTCTACACTTTGCCCTGCCCGGTGCCGGGGAGCCTGAGCTATGGCGTGATGCCCATCACATCGGTGCAAGTGGCGGACATCAATAACCCCAGCACCAACACCACTTCCACGTATGAGGACTTCACCAGCGTGGTCGGCCATGTCCAAAGCCCGCTGTCCTTCCCGATCACGGTGGTAGCGACCAATCCCTACTCGGACATGTACGCCACGGCCTATTTCGACTGGGACCAGGATGGCGTTTTCGAGGATGCACAAACGATCGGCTACAGCACGACGAACCCCGCCACCTTCACCGGCACCATCAATGTGGCCGCCAGTGCCTTGGCCGGCAACTGCCGCATGCGGATCGTGACCAGCTATTACGAGCAGCCGGCAACCGCCTGTGCGGGCCCCACCTACGGCGGCCAAACGGAGGACTACACGCTGAACGTCACCCCGGCCACTTGTATCCCGCCGAATCCTGCTTCGCTGGCCATCACCAACATTGGCCCCCACAGCGCCAACCTGGCCTGGGCTGCCAGCAGCGGTGGCAACATCGTGGGCTATATCTGGGAGGTACGTTCCAGCGGCAACCCGGGTGATCCTTCCCCGGCCGCCAGCGGTACCACTGCCGCAGGAGTGACCACGGCCAGCGCCAGCGGGCTTGCCAGCAACACCAATTTCACCTTGTATGTACGCAGTGATTGCGGTGCCACGGACGGCCAGAGCGTGTGGATGTCCAAGCCCTTCACCACCCTGCTGGGGTGCGGCGACACCTGGATCAGCCCTGGTGGCGTGGCCAACCTCACGGACGTGCAATTTGCCGACACCATCACCGTGTGCCCCGAAGTGGCCGGTGATGTGGTGACGATCGACTTCACCACATGGAACGGCCTGAACTGGAACCTGCCGCAGGCATCAGGCATCTTCATCTATGATGGCGACGACACCAACGCCCCGATGATCGCCGGCCCGGGTACCGGGTACACGTCCGGCACCTGGATCGTCCCCGCAGGCGGATGGACTTCCTCCAACACCTCCAACAAGCCGCCCACCACCACCTCCACCGCCGCCAGCGGCTGCCTCACCGTGGTGGTGATGTCCTACGGCTCTTGGACCAGCGGCATGGGCTGGAGCGCCAACTTCACCTGCGCACCCCGCCCCACCTGCTTTGCGCCCACCGACCGTACGGTCACCTCCACCCAGGTACATGGTGCCACCTTCACGTGGAACGCGGGTGCCTCGCCCAATGTGGAGTGGATCGTGGTGGCCAACGGCGGCACGCCCGCGAGCCC
>JAGFIV010000059.1 GCA_024103275.1 Flavobacteriales bacterium | reverse complement strand
TCCCCTTGGACTACAAAGGGGCGCCGGGCCTGCTGGAGATCTACAACCGCTGGGGGCAGGTGATCTTCAGCACGCGCAACCTGGCCCAGGGATGGAACGGTTCAGGGGCGCCTGACGGGACGTACTTCTACATCGTGACGCCCGACGAGCCGGGTGCCGCCGCGTTGACGGGGCACATCACCCTGGTGCGCTGAGCGTTCCAAACCATCGCCGCGCGGCCATCACGCACCAGCAGCCGCCCGGCAACCCAATGCCCCCCGGGGCAACGGGGCAACCTGGCCGCTTGTCGGATCGTCTTCCCCTTGTAGACAAAATTCTACAAGCGAAGTCGAAACGAATTTGGGGCAAGCTATCTTGCCAACTCCTTCCCGCCCCGCTCTCCAAGCCCTTTGCCCCTGCGTCCATGAAAAAACGGCTGGCCGTCCTGTTGGCGTTTTCCCTCACCTTGGGGGTAACCGCGCAGGAGATCTGCGACAACGGCATCGATGACGACAATGACGGGCTCGTGGACCTGAACGACCCGGACTGCCCGTGCAGCACGGCGGTGTTGGCGCCCGGGGTGCAGAGCTACATCCGCAACCACTCCTTCGAGGAGCGCATGTGCTGCCCGCTGGCCTTCGTGAACCCCTTTTCGCCACCTTGGCTGAGCTGCGCCACCGGATGGGTGCAGGCCACGGCGGCCACCACGGACTATTTCAACGAATGCGGCTATGCGCCCGTGGGCATGCCGCTGCCGCCGCCCGACGGTGACGGGGCCGTGGGCTTCTTCACCTCCGCGGGCTACAAGGAATTCGTGGGCACCTGCCTGACCTGGCCGCTGCCCGCCAACCCGCTGATCGCCGGCACCACCTATACGCTCTCCATGTGGCTGGCCGGCTCCGCCACCAATTCCACCCACTCGCAGCCGGCCGAGCAAGGGCAACAGTTCAGCGCCTTGTGGCAGGACGAGGTGCCCCTGGCCATCTATGGGCTGGCCAACGTTTGCGTGGAGCTTCCCCTGTATGGATACGACTGCATGGAGGAGGCCCCCGGCTGGAACGAACTGGGGCGGACCTATGTGCGGCCGGCCTGGGAATGGCAGCGCGTATCCATCACCTTCACCCCCACGCAGGACATCCACAGCATCATCTTCGGCGCCGCATGCGACATCCCGGCCTCGTTCACCGGGCGCATCTTCGTGGACAGCCAGGGCGACACCGCCATCCTGAGGCCCTACACCCTGGTGGACGACCTGATGCTCACGTTGGCCAGCGACCAGGTGCTGCTGCCGGTGGAGGCCACGGGCAGCCTGTGCGCCGGCGACGCGGGGGTGAATGCGCTTCCCCCGGCGGGCGCCAGCGGCTACCAATGGTACCTGGACGGCGTGGCCCTGCCGGGGCAAACGGGAACCATGCTGGACGTCTCAGCCGGCAATTACGGGCCAGGGATGTATTCTTTGGCCAGCACGTTCAACGGTGAATGCCTGATGGGGGCCTCGCCTGTTTCGCCGGCCATGGCCCCCATCCCGCTGATGGCCCTGGCACCGGACTCGGGATGTGCGCCGCTGTCCGTGGCTTTTGCGGACACCACCGGGGGCGTGCAAGTGGTCCATTGGGACCTGGGTGACGGCAATTCCACGGCGGACAGCGCCTTTACGCACACGTACACGGCACCGGGCACCTACGATGTAACCCTGCGCGTACGCAACGATGCCGGGTGCGAGGGAGAGGTGACCATCCCCGATGCCATCACCGTGTTCCCGGGCGTGCAGGGGCAGATCACCGCCACGCCCGACCCCGTGCTGGTCGAGGACCCCGCTGTGCAACTGGACGGCTCCGGCTCCTCCGCCATCATCTCCTGGTGGTGGGACCTGGGCGCCGCCGACCCGCCCGTGTCGACGGACCAGGACGTGCTGGCCCACTTCCCCCCCGTGCCCGGGGACTACCCCGTGGTGCTGGTGGTGGCCTCGGCCGACGGGTGCACCGATACCGTGCGGTCGGTGGTCCATGTGATCGACCCCGGGGCGATCGCGATGCCCAACGTGTTCAGCCCCAACGGCGACGGCCACAACGATTATTTCATCCCCGTGGACTACAAAGGAGCGCCGGGCCTGCTGGAGATCTACAACCGCTGGGGGCAGGTGATCTTCAGCACGCGCAACCTGGCCCAGGGATGGAACGGTTCAGGGGCACCTGACGGGACGTACTTTTATGTGGTGATGCCCGACGAGCCAGGCACCGCCGCGTTGACCGGACATGTAACCTTGATGCGATGAAGTGGATGAGGATAGTTTCCCCCGCATTGGCGATGACCTTTGTCCTGGTCCTTGGGGCTCCCGTGCAGGCCCAGCTGATCATCAACCAAACGCAGCCGCCCGCCACCCTGGTGCAGAACTACCTGATGGGGCCCGGCGTGTTCGCCACCAACGTCACCTTCAACGGGGCACCCGGCAATGTGGTGGCCCCCTTGTTCACCACGTACGGGCAGATCGGCCGCTTCAACGGCACCAACACGGTGATCGGCATCAACAGCGGCACCTTCCTCTGCACCAATGATGCCTCCTATTCGCTGCCCGGGCCGAACAACCAGCTGATGCAGCACGGCGGCGGCATGGGCGGCGGCGGCTTCTGGAACAGCCCCGACCTGGACCTGAGCCACCTGACGCGCATTCCCTCCTGGCAGACCAGCGGCGGCAGCAACATCGGCAACAAGTCGGTGCTGGAGTTCGACTTCATCCCCACCAGCGACATGGTGAGCGTGCGCTACGTCTTCTCCTCCGAGGAGTACGAGCGATGGGCCTGCAGCCAGTACA
>JAGFIV010000034.1 GCA_024103275.1 Flavobacteriales bacterium | reverse complement strand
GCTGCGTGCAGTTCACCGTGGTGCCCAGGCCCATCTCGCAGCCCGCGCCCCAGTGGGCATCGGCCACCGGGCCCGCCTTGTCCGTGCGCACCCGCGTGAAGTAGTGCTTGCCGCCCTTCAGCGGGCTGGGGTTCAGCTCGCTGAACACCACGTAGTTCCGCGGCTTCTTGATCCGGCGGACGTACCCGGAATCCGGGTCGGAGAACTCGAACTGGTAGTTCAGCGTCCCGCCCAAGTAGTTGGTGCCCGCCACTTTGTTGGCGAACACCTTGTTGTCCGAACGGTTGTTGAACACCCCGCACTCCGCCGGGTGCACGTCCGGCGCCGCCAGGGGCAGGGCGAAGCTGTGGTGGCTGCCGTAGCTGCCCGACAGCGGCGGGTTCGCCGGGCTGGAGGCGCCGGTGCCGAACTCGTCGCGCAGGATCACCTTGCCGTCCGTGGTGCGCAGCTCCCAGCCGCCACCGGTGATGCCGTCGCCGTTGCCGTCCATCAGCTTAAAGCCGTACCAGGCACTGGTGGGCAAGGCGTTCAGGCACACCGTGTCCGCCACGGTGCGGTTGGCCCGGCCGGACCCATAGCCGCCGGAGGCCACCACCGCCAGGCTGGCATCGATGATCTCCCAGGTGATCGCCGTGGGGGCATTGTCCGTGGTCACGCGCACCACCACCTGGTCCCCGGTGCAGACAAAGGGTTCGTAGGCCCAGAGGTCATTGTACAGGCGGTTGCTCCTGCCGGTGCCCACATAACCCATTCCGCCGATGTGGAAGCCGATTGCGTCCATCCGGGCGGCACCGTCGAAATCATTCCTCTGCTTCCAGGTATCGTTCACGGGGTCGTATTCCCAGAAGTCCTTCCGGTTGGCGCCGTCATTTCCCAGCCCCACGTAGGCCTTGGTACCCGATGCAAAAGCGATGGCCGCATAGCGGGCGGTGCCGCCGAAATCAGCGTTTCGCGTCCATGCGTCGGCACCCGGGTCATACTCCCAGAAATCCTTCCGGTTGCTGCCCGTGGTGCCTGTTCCGATAAACCCCCTGCCCGCGACGGCGAACCCTACGGCACCATAGCGCGCCACCCCCCCGAAATCCGCCTTTTGCGTCCAGGCATCGGTGCCGGGGTCGTATTCCCAGAAATCCTTCCGGTTGCTGCCCGAGGAGCCTGTCCCGATATAGCCCTTCCCGCCGATGGCGAACCCGGTGGCGGCGTAGCGGGCCACGCCGCCGAAATCGGCCTTCTGCGTCCACGTGTTGGTGCCCGGGTCGTACTCCCAGAAGTCCTTCGTGTAGCTTCCGGCCCAGCCCGTGCCCGCATAGCCCTTGTTGCCGATGGCGAAGCCTACGGCATGGGTGCGTGCCGCGCCGCCGAAATCGGCCTTCTGCGCCCAGGCGTCCAACACCGGGTCGTATTCCCAGAGGTCCTTGCGGAAGGAGCCGTTCCAACCGGCCCCCACATAGCCCTTGCCGCCCGCGCTGAAGCTGAAGGAATAGCCCCTGGCCGTGCCGCTGAAGGAGGCGATCGCCGACCACGTATCGGTACCGGGGTCATAGGCCCGGCAGTCATCCATCACGTCGCCGTTCCAGCCCGTGCAGATGTATCCCGTGCCGCCGATGGCAAAGCCCGTCGCCCCGGAACGGATCGCAGCGCCCAGGCCGGCCTTTTGCGTCCACGTGTCGCCCACCGGGTCGTATTCCCACAGGTCGGCGGTGTAGTTGCTGGCGAAGCCCGTTCCGATGTAGCCCTTGGTGGAGGTGCTGAAGCCCGCCGCGCCATTGCGGGCCGTCCCGCCGAAGTCGGCCATCGGGCTCCACGTGTCCGTGCCGGGGTCGTAGGCCCAGAAGTCCTTCTTGTTCACCCCGTCGTTGCCCGTGCCGATGTAGCCGGTGGCACCGATGCCGAACCCCACGGCGAAGGAGCGCGCGGTACCCCCGAAATCGCTCTTGGCCGTCCAGGTGTCCGTGCCGGGGTCATACGCCCAGAAGTCCTTGCGGTGCGAACCATTGTAGCCGGTGCCCACGTAGCCTTCGGAGCCGACCGCGAAGCCCGTGGCGCGCGCCCGCGCCGCGCCGCCCAGGTCGGCCACTTGGGTCCAGGCGTTGGCGCCGGGGTCATATTCCCAGAAGTCCTTCCGGTAGGTGCCGTCGTAGCCCGTGCCCAAATAGCCCTTTGAACCGATGCCGAAGCCGACGGCATACTCCCGGGCGGTACCGCCGAAGTCGGCCTTTTGCGCCCAGGTGTCGGTGCCGGGGTCGTATTCCCAGAAATCCTTGCGCCGGGCACCGTCGTTGCCCGTGCCGATGTAGCCCTTGCCGCCGACGGTGAAGCCCACGGCGCCGAACCGTGCCGAAGGCTCGGCGGACGGACCGTTCGCAAAATCGGCTTTCTGCTGCCAGGTATCGGGTTGTGCATGGAGCGGCAGCATGCCGCCCAGGATGAAGGGTGCCACCATGGTGGCGGACAACAGGGATCGGGTGGTCAATCGTGTTTTCATGGTTCACCGGGTTCAGTGGATCTTCAAGGAATCAAGCTCGGCGGGGGTGACGCTCGGGGGCATCTGGCCCTTGTGGATCTTGCCGATCACAAAGGAGGCCAACCGCTGTGCATCATCGCGTGTCCGGCACCCTTCCACGCCGGGCAGGCCCGGCAGGTTGGTCTGGTGCACGAACAATTTGCCGTTGCCGAGGATGTCGTATCCGAAGGTGCCGTTGGGCGCGTCGATGACCCGGAAGGTCCATTCCGCCCCCGACCGTTCGCCCGTGGCGGGGAACTGCGGCACCGCCGGGGGCGGTCCCGTCCCCGGCAGGCTGTCCGGCGCAGGTGCCTCCACGGGCGGTGGCCCGGCAACGGGCGGCGGCTCCGGCACCGTGGCAACCGCTCCCGGCCCTGTTGTGCAGGCCATGGCCGCCAGCCCGCATAGCGCGATCAGGCAAAGGGCTTGGCGGAAGGCCGGTTGGCTGCGCATCAAAAAAATAATTCGCACCCCTCACGGGGGCATGGTTGCGGCCAGGTAAAGGAAAGAAATGAAAAGCAATCCCGTTCGGGGTGCCAGCTCTATTTATGAACGACGGGGTTCCCATCGCACTGGTATCCGGGAAAAATCCGCCTTCGCCAAGGCATCGGCGGGACGAGGAAGCTGAAGGCGGTGGTCGCAGCCAGGGCGGGGAACAGGAAACAGGAAACTTGGAACCCTGGTGTCCGGGGGATTGCTGCGACCCTTTCAGGGGCGGATCACAGGTAGCCCCCGAACAATAGGCTGTGACCCCCCCGGGGGCATGGAATACCCAAGCGCCACGATGCTACTGACCCCCGCGGGGTCCTAGCCAGATGCCCGAAAGGAGCATGCCGCCCACACCCGAAGGGGCGCG
>JAGFIV010000028.1 GCA_024103275.1 Flavobacteriales bacterium | reverse complement strand
AACCTCCGGTGGGACGGGCGCGTGGGCGGAGAGGAGCCCGTGACCGGGACCTATCCATACCGATACCGCGTCAAGGGCCTGCGAATGCCCCTGCACCAAGGGTTCGGACATGTCACCCTGCTGCGATGAAACGGATTGCCCTGACCATCCTTCTTCTCATGCCCCTGATGGCTGGTGCGCAGCAGGGCGTGGACGCTGTCCCCGTTTTCCGTGCCTCCCCATTTGATGCCCAGGCCGCGGCCATGGACGACCTGCGGCGCGATGCGGCAGGCGACCTGCCGCTTTATGGGCGCAGCCTGGCCTTGGGTGCCCACAGTATGCAAGGTGCCTGGCGGGAGGAGCAGGGGGAGCGGACCTGCCGGCTGGCCGTGTCTTCGCCGGGTGCGCTGGCCATGGAATTGTTCTTGGAGAACGTATCGGTGCCGACCGGGGCCCGCATGCGGATACTGGATGGAAGCGGGGTGGAACTGCACGCGTTCTTCCCGGTGGTCCTTCCTGCCGGCATCCATGAATTCTCCACGCCCTTGGTGGGCGGGGACCACTGGATCCTGGAATATCGGGAACCCGCAGTGCCCGGTGTGCAAGGATATTTTGAAATCCCCCGCGTGGGGCACGCCTACCGCTTCGTGGAGGAATTCGCGGAACGTGAAGGCAATTGCCATGTGAACGTGGCCTGTTCACCGGAGGGGGACGGTTGGGAAGCGGCCATCCGCGCCTCGGTGCGCATCAGCGTGGTGGTGCCGCAAGGCACCGGCTGGTGTACGGGCACCCTGATGAACAATGTCCGGGAAGATTGCGCGCCGTACATCCTGTCCGCCTACCATTGCGGCCGCGAGTCCACCACCGCCAACTTCAACCAGTACAAGTTCTACTTCAACTTCCAATATGCCACATGCAGCGGAGGTGCCTACAGCACGGCGCAATTCATCACGGGCGCCCAACTGAAGGCATACAGCGATGACTATGCGCCGCAGTACCAGGGACTGGGCGGGTCCGACTTCATGTTGCTGCGCACCAATACGGATATTCCCGAGGCCTATGACCCCTATTGGGCGGGATGGGATGCCACCAACCTGTCCACGGTGACCGATGACGGCGTGTGCATCCACCATCCCACCGGTGCCCCCAAACGCGTCAGCAGCTACACCCAAACACTGGTCACCGGTCATCCCATGGCCTCATCGGGGTTGATGAGCCACTACAAGGTGGTCTGGGCGCAGACCGTGCATGGCTGGGGCATCACCGAGGTGGGCTCCAGCGGTGCGGGCCTTTTCAAGCAAAAAGCCGGGGCGGGGCCGGTGTTGATCGGCACCTGTACCGGCAACTCGTCCGGCATGAGCTGCAGCAACCACACGGGCTATGCCTACTTCGGCAAAATGAGCTACCACTGGACGCAGAACCCGAACGCGGCAAACATCAAGCTGAAACCGTGGCTGGACCCCGATAACACGGGAACCTTGGTGCTGAGCGGAAGCGACGACCCCTGTGCCACCTCCACGCTGGTCGCCGGACCCACCGCGGCCGACCAACCGGTGGTTTACCCCAATCCCGCCTCCGACCAGGTGACCCTTGCCTGGCCCGGGGCGGCCAATGCCCGTTTCACCTTCCTGGATGCCGCCGGGCATATCGTACTTGCCGGCGGCATCGCCGCCCCGCAAGCAACGATCAACATCGCCGCATTGCCCAATGGTTGCTACCTTTTGCGTGTGGAGCGGGATGAAGGCATTCCGCTTTCCGCACGCATCACCATACTCCGTTAAAACCCGACCTGCGGACCACTCTCCTCCAAGAAACAACGATTGACATGACACACCTGTACTCCCCGGCCCGGTCCATGGGCAAGCTCATGGCCGGCCTGCTCACCATCTCCCTGCCGGCCTTGCTTTCCGCGCAGGTAAGCCTGTACCAGTTCTCCGAATCCGTGGGCAGCTACACGCCGATCACCGCTGCCGATGGCGGCGTGGCCCTGGGCACCCCCGTCTACTGGCCGCATGTCAACAACAACCGGGCCTGGGTGAACAACCCGTTCAACGACCCGGGCGGGCAGGTGACCATGAGCGGCTACCTGAACCCCGCCGAGGGGCCGGGCTACCCGATCGGCTTTGACTTCACCTACAACGGCGATGTGTTCGACCGCATCGGCATCTCCAACGGCGGGTGGATCAGCTTCGGGAAATCCACGGACGGCCTCTTCGCCGTGTGGGTGTACAACTGGAGCGGCACCATCCAAGGCGACCCGTTCATCCAATGGTACAATGGCCCTGCCCAGGATTACAAGCGCAACCGCGTGGCGGGGTTCGGCAACAGCAGCCTGCAACAGGTGGACTGGAGCTCACTGACCCCGCCGGGCCAGGTATCCAAGGTGCGCATGGCCACCATCGGCACGGCACCCAACCGGGTATGCGTGATCCAATGGGAGGATTACGGTCTCCGGGGCGACGTGACCGTGGCCATGAACGTCATCAACTTCCAGATCCGCCTGAACGAGATCGACAACTCCGTGGAGGTGGTGTTCGGTCCCATGAACTGGGTCTCTTCATTGGGCCGGTACACCAGGACCCAAAGTGGCCTGAGCGGAAGGAGCAACGCGGACTTCAATGGCCGCATGACCGTATATGAGCAACCCTCCTTCATCTACGACTGGAACAACACCGTGGCGGCGGACACCATGGTGGCGGCCTGCGAGTTTGCCATTGAGCAACCCGGCATGCCCAACGGCTCCGGCATTCCCCCCGTGGAAGGGCTGACCTGGCGGTGGGACCCTCCGGTGTGCCCGCCGCCCACCTGGCCGCAATCGATCACGGACATCTCCTTCGATGCGGCATACGCCTCGTGGCAGCCTGCCCCTGCAGGCCAATACGAGTATCTGATCACCACCACCAACGACCCGGACGGACCCGTGGTGACCACCGATCTCACATCGGATGAAGGGGTCTTCCTCTTCGGCCTGGAGCCCATGACGCAGTACTACTTCTTCATCCGCAGCATTTGCGACGGCGAACCCGGGCCGTGGTCCATGGGCACACCGTTCCGCACCATCGGCGGCGGCATGGTGAACTGTGACGGCACGGCCATCGATGTGACGTACTGCTCCCAACAGAACGATTCGGTCACGTGGCAATACATCTCCGGCGACGGGTCACCGCTCAGCATCGAGCTCCTGGACGGCTTCCACGGCTCGGTGAGCGGGGAGATCTTCCAGGTATGGAACGGGGCACCCGGCACCGGCAGCCTGCTTTACAACGCACCGGGGGGCGCCAATGTGGGCGGATTGACGTTCACGGCTTCCTCCGGACAGATCACCATCGTGATGGTCACCGGGGCCGGTGCCTGCTCGGCCCAGTCCTGGTACCTGCCCTATGTGTGGCGCGTGGGCTGCAAGAACTGCCAAGACCCGCTGGTCAACTTCACCGTGGAGGAAGATTGCGCCAACTTCCAGTATTACGTCAATGCCAACGTCTTCAACCTGGGCAGCAGCGGCTCGCTGATCTTGAACAACTCCCTGGGGGTGCCGGCCGATACGGTGTCCACCACCGGCAATCATCTGGTGGGGCCCTTCCCCAGCGGCCAGTCGGTCACCGTTGTTGCGCAGAACCCGGACAATGTGATGTGCCACGCCGACAGCCCGGTGCTGATCGGCCAGCCATGCGCCATCCAGGATTGCGGACCGGCCACGTACACGTATTGCTATGCGGACAATGAGCAAAGCCAGTGGGCCTACCAGGGCGAGAACGACCAGGAGATCGGCATCCGCTTCATCCGGGGCACCGTGGGGCTGGGCGACCACCTCCGTTCCTATAACGGCCTGGACATCGACGACATCGTGCCCGTGGACAACACCGGCAGCCTGGCCAACAAGCTGATCACCTCCGGCGCACCCTCCACCGACCATGCCGTGGTGCTGGTGCTCCAAGCTGACGATGCCGTGAGCTGCGCCAATGAAGACCCCCTGTTCGGCAGTGCGGAGGAATGGGAATACGTGGTGGCCTGCTACGATGGCTGCGTCCAGCCGCGCGCCACCTTCTCCACGGCATGTGTGAGCACCACCCAATATGAAGTGGTGGTGAACCTCACCGAGGTGGGCAGCACCGGCAGCGTGCAGATCACCAACAACGGCGGCGCCGCCACCGTGACCGCCACCGCGGCCGGGACCTACAACGTGGGGCCCTTCAACGCCGGCACGCCGGTGACCGTGGAGGTGGAGGGTGCCAGCATCCTCTGCACCTGGACCTCGCCCGCACTGGTGAAGCAGGATTGCTCCGATTACAACATCGGCATCGCCGAGAACAACATGGGCACCTTGCAGCTCTTCCCGAACCCGAACACCGGCCGCTTCACCATCGACCTGCCCTCCGACCTCCGTGGCACGGCCAGCCTCCGCGTGATGGACCTGGCCGGCCGCATCGTGGCCCGCCAGGAGCTGAACGGCACCGGCATGACCGTGGTGCAACTGCCCGAACTGCCCAACGGCCTGTATGCACTGGCCCTGGAAAGCAACCGCAAGGTCCTCAACGGAACCATCATCATCCAACGCTAAGGATCCTTTCCCTCCCCGACCCACCATGATCCACCGACCCCATAACGGGCCCAGGAAATCCATGCGCCTAACAGCCTTGGCCGCCATCGCGGCCCCCCCGTTGCTGTGGGCACAAGTGAGCCTGTACCAGTTCTCACAATCCACGGAGACCTACACCGAGATCACCGCCACGGAAGCCTCCTATTCGCTGGGGCTACCCGTGTATTGGCCACCCCAGCACAACCTGCGGGTATGGGTGAACAACGAATATTTCGGAGCTGCCGGCCAGGTGACCAACGGGGGATACCTCAGCGGAGTGTATGGCCCCGGTTACCCGATCGGGTTTGATTTCACCTTCAACGGGGAGGTCTTCGACCGCATCGGCATTTCGCACCAGGGGTGGATCAGTTTCGGCAAGAGCAGTGATGGCAACCAAGCGGTGTGGTGCTACGCCGCCGACCATCCGCATGGACGGCCCTTCGTCCAGTACATCGGCGGGCCCGACGTGCCCTACAAGCGCAACCGGGTGGCGGGCTGGGGATATACCACGACCTACATGCAGGACTTGAGCTCGTTGGACCCTCCTGGAACCATCTCCTCCCTGCTGGTTGGCACCATCGGGACGGCTCCGAACCGGACCTGCGTGATCCAATTCCACGACTTCATGATGGCCTACCCGCCCACCTCCTCGCGGATCAATTACCAGATCCGGCTGAACGAGGCGGACAACTCGGTGGAAGTACGCTTCGGCACGATCATCATCTCTTCCATCCAACCCGGGAACGTACAGATCGGGCTGGGCGGGCAGGTCCCCGAGGACTTCAACAGCCGCATGACCGTGTACGAGCAACCGTCATTCCTGTACGACCTGAACAATACCGTGGCAGGCATCCTGAACACCGATGCCTGCTACGCAACGGCGGAACTCACCGGCCACCCGAACGGCTCGGGCATCCCGCCGGTGGTGGGCCTCAACTTCAAATGGACCCCGGATGCCTGCCCGCCACCCGTTTGGCCGCTCGTGGTCGACCAGATGAGCTTCGATTCCGGCCATGCCAGCTGGGAACCCACGAATGCCCAGGAATATGAGTACTTCCTCACGGACACCAACTTCGTGGGCGGCCCCGAGGTAACCGCCGGCACCACCACCGACCCCGAGGTCTTTTTCTTCGGCCTGGAGCCTTCCACCACGTACTACCTGTTCGTGCGCGGCATCTGCGGGGGTGAACCGGGGGCCTGGTCATTGGCGACACCACTTGAGACGCTTGGCGGGGGGATCCTGGCGTGCGATGGGTCCGTAATGACCGAGGACTATTGCTCCGCCCAACACGACACCAAGGAATGGCTGTACATCTCCGGTGACGGGTCCCCGTTGAAGATCGAATTCCAGGGCGGCGTGGTGGACAACACCCCGCCCGATGCCTATTTCACCGTGTGGGACGGGTCAACCCCCAGCGGGGCAGGCACCTCGTTTGGCGGCGACATCAGCGGCCACATGTTCACCGCCATGAGCGGCGCCATGTACATCCGGTTGGTCACGGACGTGGCCGCCTGCCAGGCGCAATACTGGTATCTCCACTTGCAATGGCGGGTAGGATGCAAGAACTGCTTGGACCCCTTGGCTTCCTTCAGCGTGGTGGAGGATTGCGCGAACATGGAATACTCCGTGGCCGTGGATATAGCGAACCTGGGAAGCTCCGCCACCGTGAACCTCCAGAACTCCCTGGGCGTGCAATCCGTGGTTGCCGGTGCCACCGGTACCTTCCTGACAGGCCCCTTCCCGGCAGGCCAATCGGTGATCGTGACCGTGCAAAACCCGGACAACCCGATCTGCTATACCACCAGCGCGCCGTTGCTGAACGCACCGTGCGCCATAACGGATTGCGGCCCGGCAACCTATACCTATTGCTACGACAACAATGAGCTTCGCCAATGGGCCTACCAAGGCGAAGGGAGCCAGGAGATCGGTATCCGCTTCATCCGCGGCAACGTGCAATACGGCGACCAGTTGCAGAGCTATAACGGCCTTGACGTGGAGGACATCGCCCCGACCAACCTACCCTACAACCTGGCCAACTTGCTGATCACCTCGGCGGCACCTTCCACGGACCACGCCCTGGTGCTGGAGCTTCTGTCCAACAACAACGGTAGCTGCGCCGACGGTGAGCTCTCCTCCGGGGAATGGGAATATGTGGTGGCCTGCTACGATGGCTGCACCCAGCCCCAAGCCACCTTCACCACCAGCTGCGTGAGCACCACCCAATATGAGGTGGTGGTGAACCTCACCGAGGTGGGCAGCAGCGGCAGCGTGCAGATCACCAACAACGGCGGTGCGGCCACGGTTGCCGCCACCGCCGCCGGAACCTACACCGTGGGCCCTTTCAACGCCGGAACGCCGGTGACCGTGGAGGTGGAAGGTGCCAGCATCCTGTGCACCTGGACCTCGCCCGCACTGGTGAAGCAGGATTGCTCCGATTACAACATCGGCATCGCCGAGAACGGCATGGGCACCTTGCAGTTCTTCCCCAACCCCAACACCGGCCGGTTCACCATGCAACTGCCCTCCGACTTCCACGGTATGGCTAGCCTGCGGGTGACGGACGTGTCCGGCCGCATCGTGGCCCGCCAGGAGCTGAACGGCACCGGCATGACCGAGGTGCAACTGCCCGAACTGCCCAACGGCCTGTATGCACTGGCCCTGGAGAGCAACCGCAAGATCTTTAACGGAACCATCATCATCCAACGCTAACCTCCCCATTCTTCCACATGAAGCACCACGCCTCTATCGGGCCACGCAAGTCCAGGATCTTGGCCGCCATGGCCACCGTGGCCGCCCCATCCCTGCTCTGGGCGCAAGTGAGCCTCTACCAGTTCAGCGAAAGCAATCAACCCTACACGGAGATCACCGCGGCGGAAGCAGCCTATTCACTGGGCGTGCCCACCTATTGGCCACCGCAGCACAACTTGATCGCATGGGTGAACAACGAGTTTTTCGGGGCTGCCGGCCAGGTGACCAACGGGGGATATCTCAGCGGAGTGTATGGCCCCGGTTACCCGATCGGGTTTGATTTTACGTTCAATGGTGATGTGTTCGACCGTATCGGCGTGGCCCATGGCGGCTGGATCAGCTTCGGAAAATCCAGCGACGGCAACCAGGCCGTGTGGTGCTTCACCTCGGACCATTCGCACGGGTACCCATTCGTCCAATATATCGGCGGGCCCGACGTGCCGTACAAGCGCAATCGCGTAGCCGGCTACGGCACCGCCCAACTGCGCATGCAGGACATGAGCCCGCTGGATCCCCCGGGGCCGGTTTCCTCGCTCCTGATCGGCACCATCGGTACCGCGCCGAACCGTACCTGCGTGATCCAATACAAGGATTTCCGCGCCAGCTACTCTCCCAGCACCACGCTCATCAACTTCCAGATCCGCCTCAATGAGGCCGACAACTCCGTGGAGGTGCGCTATGGCAACTTCGTCTTCGGCTATCAGTCGGGCGGAGGCGTGCAGGTGGGCCTGGGGGGGCGGGTGCCCGAGGATTTCAACTCGCGCAGGACCGTGTATGAGCAACCGGCGTTCCTCTACGATTGGAACCAGACCGCCGCCGGGGTCCTCAACACCGACTATTGCTTGGCCACCACCGAGGAATTCGGCCATCCCAACGGTTCCGGCGTGCCGCCGGTGAACGGGCTCAACTTCAAATGGACCCCCGATGCCTGCCCGCCTCCCGTGTGGCCGCTCACCATCGACCAGATGAGCTTCGATTCCGGCCACGCCAGCTGGGAACCCACCGCCGCCGGGGAATATGAATACTTCCTCACCGACACCAACTACGTGGGCGGCCCGGAGATCACCTCCGGCATCACCAACGACCCGGAGGCCTATCTCTTCGGCCTGGAGGCCTCCACAACCTACTACCTCTTCGTGCGCAGCATCTGCAACGGCGAGCCCGGCGCCTGGTCCCTGGCCACAGTGGTGGAAACATTGGGCGGAGGCATGGTGGCCTGCGACGGCAGCGTGATGACCGAGGACTATTGTTCCAAGCAGCACGACGTGAAGGAATGGCTCTACATCTCTTCCGATGGCTCTCCGTTGAAAATTGAATTCCTCGGGGGCTATGTGGGCAGCTCAGGCACGGAATCCTTCCAAGTGTGGGACGGCACCTCCGACGCGGGCACCCCGGCACCACCCATGGGCGGGAACCTCACCGGGTACAGCTTCATCGCCAACAGCGGCGCCATCTTCATCCGCCTGGTCACCGATGCGGGTGCGTGCGAGGCACAGTCCTGGTACCTCCCGGTACAATGGCGCGTGGGCTGCAAGAACTGCCAAGACCCGCTGGTCTCCTCCTTCACCGTGGTCGAGGATTGCGCCAACCACCAATATTCGGTGGATGTGAACATCTTCAACCTGGGCAGTTCCTCATCCGTTTCGCTGGACAACAACCTGGGCGCGGCCTCCACCACCGTGTCCTCCACGGGCATCCACACCGTGGGCCCCTTCCCGGCCGGCCAAACCGTGGTGATCACCGTGCAGAATACGGACAACCCGATGTGCTATTCCGCCAGTACGCCGCTGATCAACGCACCCTGTGCCGTGCAGGACTGCGGGCCGACCACCTACACCTACTGCTACACCGACAACGAGAGCAGCCAGTGGGCCTACCAGGGCGAGGGCAACGAGGAGATCGGCATCCGTTTCATCCGCGGTTCCGTCGGCCTGGGCGATCATTTGTACTCCTATAACGGATTGGACATCGACAACCTCCCGTTCACGGACAACACCGGCGGGTTGGCCAACAAGCTGATCACCTCCGGCGCACCTTCCACCGACCGTGCCGTGGTGCTCACCCTCCAGGCCGATGATGCGGTGAGCTGTGCCGTGGAAGACCCGCTCTACGGCACCTCCGCCGAATGGGAGTACGTGGTGGCCTGCTACGACGGCTGCGTGCAGCCGCGCGCCACCTTCACCACCAGCTGCGTGAGCACCACCCAATATGAAGTGGTGGTGAACCTCACCGAGGTGGGCAGCACCGGCAGCGCACAGATCACCAACAACGGCGGTGCCGCCACCGTGACCGCCACCGCGGCCGGAACCTACAACGTGGGACCCTTCAACGCCGGAACGCCGGTGACCGTGGAGGTGGAGGGTGCCAGCATCCTGTGCACCTGGACCTCGCCCGCACTGGTGAAGCAGGATTGCTCCGATTACAACATCGGCATCAACGAGAACAACATGGGCACCTTGCAGCTCTTCCCCAACCCCAGCAACGGCCGCTTCAACCTGGAGATCCCCGCCTCCATCACCGGTCCATCCCAATTGGGGGTGCGCGATGTCACAGGCCGCACCGTGGCACAACGGAACCTGAACGGGCCCGGGATGCACCAGGTGGACCTGGAAAACTTGCCGACGGGCTTCTACGCCATCACTGTTGAGAACAATTCAACCATCCTGAACGGGAAGATCAACATCCAGCATTAACTTTAGCCCGCCTTGATCACGCAACGCCTTCCGGCCTCTCCAGCCGGAAGGCGTTGCCCAAGGCGGGAAACAACACTCTCGATCATGCCATTGGCGCCCTATGCCAAAGGACTGCGGTCCTTCGCATTCGCATCATGCCTCGCAGCCGTGCCGGCCTTGGCCCAGGTGTCGGCATACACCTTCTCCGCCGAGGTAGGCACGTGGCAGCCCTTGGCAGGCAGCGGATCGCTGCTGGGCATGCCCGGCATGCCGCCGGCCTTCAATTTTTACGACGACAACTCCTTCGTGACCGAAGGGCAGAGCCTTCTGTTGGGCACCACCACCATCGGGAACGGATGGCCCATCGGCTTCACGTTCCACTACAACGGCCAGCCATTTGACCGCGTGGGCCTGAGCATCGAAGGGTGGCTGGCCTTCGGGAATTCGGCCAACGGGACCAATGCGGTGCTGGTGCCCGCGGGCGGCACGGCGTACAACCCGCTCAGTTCAAGCAACCCGGCGGGCACGGACCCGCTGAAGCGCAACCGCATCGCCGCGTTCGCCATGGACCTGGCGGCGCAGGGCAGCGGCGGCACATGGCCGCTGCAGCTCCTGACCGGCGGATCGGCGCCCAACCGGTTCTTCATCGCGGAATGGAACGTGGTGAGGTCCGGCGGTTCCACACCCCTGAGCTTCCAGGTCCGCCTGAACGAAGGCGGCGGAAACCCCGCCCAGCAGACCGTGCAGGTGATCTACGGGAACATGACCGCCGCCACGGCACACCTCGGCCAAGTGGGGCTGGGGGGCACCGACCCTTCCGACTTCAACAACCGGAGCGTGACCGCCAGCCCCTATGATTGGCTGCAGAGCGCGGCGGGGACGAACAATACCGCCAAATGCCGATTGCCTTCCAACGCCACCTACCTGCCACAGGGCCTCACCTTCACCTGGACGCCTGCGGGTTGCCTGGTGAACGGCATCACGGTGAGCGACCTGCTGATGACGGCCGGAAACCTGACCGCCACCCTATCCTGGAACCCGTTGGCGGGCGCCTCCAGCTATGATTACATCATCACCGCGGGAGGGCCCGGTGAGCCTGCCCTCCTCAGCGGCACCGGCATCACGGACACCACCGTGAGCTTGTCGGGACTGCCACCCGGACAGGACCTCTTTGCCTACGTGAAGGCCGATTGCGCCGGTGCGGAGGAATGGGGCGCAGGCCAGCCCTTTAGCACCGAAAACATCGTGGAGGTGGCCTGCGGACAGCCCGCCGTCACCTACACCCATTGCTACGGCAACATGGAGGAAACCACGTGGCACTATTCCAGCTCCTCCGGCGCCCCGTTGCGCATGCTCATCCATGGGGGTTCCATTTACAACGGCGACCTATTGCGGGTCTTCAACGGCCCTTCGGACCAATCGCCCGTGCTCTTCAGCTCCAACACCGGTGACATCGCCGGGCAGATGATCACCTCCACGGGCGGTTTCATGACCATGATGCTGACCTCGGACGCCATTGGGTCATGCGCAAACCAGGAATTCATCCCGCCCATGGAATGGGAGATCGGTTGCATGGACTGCAGCCCGATCATGGGTACCTTCCAAGTGGTGGATGATTGCGCGAACGACCAGTATACCGTGCAGGTGAACGTGTTTTCGCTGGGCAGCGCCACCGGTGCCTTCATCTCCAACAGCCTGGACCAGCAGCACGTATCCGTAGGCGCAATCGGCACCTACACCGCCGGTCCCTTCCCCAACGGTTCACCCGTGGAGGTGTCCGTGAACAATCCCGCGAATGCATTTTGCAGTGTCTTGTCAGGGGTGATCATGAACGGAACCTGTCCCATCGTTGGCTGCGGGCCCGAGGTGTACACGTATTGCTACGCCAACGACAGTGTGGCGCACTTCGGCTACCAGTCCGATGATGGTGGCCGCATCGGCATCCGCTTCCTGTCGGGCACGGTGGCATCCGGTGATGTGCTGAACATTTACGACGGCCTGGACCCGTTGATGAGCAGCCCGCTCTTCAGCGGTGACAACGGCGGCAACCTGGCCAACCTGATGGTAACCACCAGCAACGCCAATATGGACCACGCCTTGCTGGTGGAGGTGGTGTCCAATGGCTGGGGATCCTGTGAGACGGGCCAGGCGCTACCCTGGGACTACGTGGTGGCATGCCATGATGGTTGCACACAGCCGGCGGCTTCCTTCTCCACCGTACGGGATTGCAACCAGGGTACCTACATGGTGTCGGTGCAGGTAACGGACATGGGTTCGGCCGCTTCGCTGTCGATCACCAACGATGGTGGCGCGGGCATGCTGACCGCTACCGCCGTGGGCACATACACGGTAGGGCCGTTCGCCCTCAGCGACTCGGTGCAGGTGACCGTACAAGGCGAGAGCGTCCTGTGCGCCGTAGGCTCACCTCTGCTTCACGAGTCGTGCGAGGTGGGTATCAATGAACAAGCAAGCAATGGAATGCGCATCTTCCCGAATCCCGGCGATGGTGCTTTCCGGTTGGAAATGCCTAATGGTTTTGGGGGGCAGGGCCGATTGGAAGTACTGGATATCACCGGACGTTCGGTGGCGGGCGTAGTGCTCCAGGAAGACAGTGGTCGAGGGGTCGACTGCAACCTGGGGCACTTGCCCGCCGGAAGATATATACTGATCCTCACTTACGGCGGAAGCAGGGCTTATGCCCCGATCACGATCGCAAGGTAAGGGCGGACGCACTCCAGCACGAAGGGCCATCCTGAAAGGGTGGCCTTTTCGTTTGGTACAAGCACTGGCTGGCGCTGCAGCACGAGAGAAGCCTGGCACCCGGAATATGCAGTAGGATTTCTACTACGGCCCGAAATCGCTGCGGCAGCAAGCGGTTCACTGGCTTTCCTTCCGTCAGGATGGCATAAGCTATTCCTCCTCAACGAAAGCCTTGCTGCCATTGCGCTTTCGACCCTAGCAACGAACCCTGCTGCATAATCCGGGTGACAGCCGGTACTGGATCCAAAGTTGAAATGTGATCCGCCTTCGCCAAGGCTTCGGCGGGACACGAAGCTGAAAAAGCCGGCCGCGGATGAAGGCGTTGGGGCCGAAGGGCGCAGGGTGCCGTTCGTGGTTCACAGGCCGCAGCCTGGTGCCGCGTGCGATGAACGCCCCACGGCGTACCTCTACCTGCCCACGCCCTGCGCACTGCGCCCCACACCCCCACCCCAAGCAAAAAGGCCGCCCCTTGCGGAACGGCCTTTTGCTTTCGGCAGGTTGGTCGCTTAGCGCACGATGCTCAAGCGGTGGGTGGTCACTTCACCGTTCACGGTGATGTTCACCAGGTACACCCCGCTGGCGATGTCGGCCGGCAGGTTCAGCACGGTGCTGAAGCGCTCCCCGCTGTTGCCGAACGCCTGGCCGTACACCTGCTGGCCGTAGATGTCCTTGACGTCAACGGTGATCTGCTGCGTGGCCGCCTCGATGCCGTCGA
>JAGFIV010000057.1 GCA_024103275.1 Flavobacteriales bacterium | reverse complement strand
TTGGTTCCCGTGCTCCGCGATGCCGATCCCCGCTTCTATGAATTCCGGGTGTTCGACCGCTGGGGGGCCGAGATCTTCAGCAGCTCCGCCATCGGTGAAGGATGGGACGGCACCGTCAACGGCGAGGGGCCCAAGACCGATGTGTACAACTGGATGCTCCGCGTGAAGAGCGCATTCAACGCGGAAACAAGGTCCTACCGGGGCATGGTGGCCCTGCTCAAATGATCCGCAACATCATGGCCAGCCAATCGGGACAAGGACAGGACACACAGGCAACATCCCGAGCGGATATTTCGTCCCCATTGCGAGCGATGGAATACGGGGGTCGGATTGTTCGTGGGGTTTTCCTGGTGCTGGCGTTCCTGTCGGCACCCGTGCTGTGGTCGCAGGAGATCTGCGACAACGGCATCGACGATGATGGCAACGGCCTGACGGACCTGAACGACACCTTGGCCTGCCCCTGCACACTGATCCCACCGGAGGAGAACCTCCTCACGAACGGGTCTTTCGAGGACCATACCTGCTGCCCGCAGCAAGTGGCCAACCCGGCGGACCAATCGATCAACTGCGCCAACGGATGGACGACGGCGGTCTATTCGGCCACGCCGGACTACTTCAACTCCTGCGGCTTTTTTCCGCCCGCCGCCCCGCAACCACCGGACGGCAGCGCCATGGCCGGCATGGTCATGCACACCTGGCCCAACGGTGCATCCTATGAATTCTTCGCCCAGTGCCTGGCCAACCCCATGTTGGCCGGGCAGACATACGAGCTCAGTTTCAATGTGGCCGCCATCCGCCAACAATACCTGTTAACCAATGCCCTGCCCATCGATTTCGGCCCCATCGACCTGGCCATCTTCGGACTGGACACCTGCCCGGATTTTCCCTACATCTTCTACGACCCCGTGTTCGGGAACCCGATGCCTTCCCAATACTGCCCCACCGAGCTGGGATGGACCGAGCTGGGCACCGTGAACTACAATCCTTCCAATGCATGGAGCGAGGTGAGCTTCACCTTTACCCCGGCGTTCAACGTAGGGGCCATCATCTTCGGCGCGTCGTGCCCCATCCCGCCGGACTACATCATGCCCAACTCCAGCGAGCCGTATTTCTTCTTTGACAACTTTGGCCTGACCGAAGTGGAATTGGCCATTACCACCACCGGGCACCCATGCACGAACAACCTGGTACTGACGGGCGCACCATTTGATGACACGGTGAATTCCTACCAATGGTACCTGGACGGTGTGGCGATCGTGGGGCAATCCGGTGAGACCCTGGACGCCACGGCACTGGGCTTGGGCGCGGGCACCTACACCCTGCGCATGATCAGGCCCGACGGGTCCTGCGTCCTGGCACAAAAGGAAATCGTGGTGGAATATCCCGTTCCCGTGTTCAGCGCAACGCCTACCACGGGCTGCGCCCCGTTGGTGGTGCAATTCAACAACGGCACCGATCCCGTGCTCAACGGCCAGGCCCTTTGGGACCTGGGTGATGGAAGCACCAATGCGAACAACACGTTCTTCCACACCTATACCGCACCGGGAACTTATGATGTCAGCCTCGCCGTGACCTCAGCGCAAGGTTGTACAACGGACAGCCTCATCCCCGGGTACATCACCGTGGAACCCGTGCCCACGGCTTCCTTCGTCGCAGACACCACCATGGGCTGCGTGGGGCTGCCGGTCACTTTCTCCAGCACCACCCAACCGCCGGGAAACTACACCTATGCCTGGTCGTTCGGCGACGGCACCGTGGGCAACGGCAACCCGGTGACGCATGTGTACCCCAACTCCGGCAATTTCAACGTCATGCTGGTGGTGCAAAGCGCTGTCGGCTGCACCGACGACGTGAGCATGCCGCAGCTGGTGCACATCCTCCCCACCCCGGCCCCGGCCTTTACCGCCGATCCCGCAACCGGGTGCATCCCGCTGAACGTGCGGTTCGAGAACAACACCCCCGACGAGGACGGGATGGCCGCCTCCTGGGACCTCGGCAATGGCAGCACCTCCTCCGAAACAAGCCCCACCACCACCTACACCCAACCTGGAACATACACCGTCTCGCTCACCATGACCAACCAGGCCGGGTGCAGCGCCACCTTCACCGACAGCGCCGCAGTGACCGCCTACGAACCGCCCGTAGTCACCTTCAGCGTAGACCCTGAAGAGGGATGCGCACCCTTGCGCGTCCGGTTCAGCAACACCACCGACCCCGGCATGATCGGTGCGTGTGCCTGGGATTTCGTCGATGGCAGGCCGGCGGCGACTGCATGGTCGACCACACCTATGCGCAACCGGGCACCTACAATGTGTCCCTGCATGTGACCTCAACCGTCGGTTGCGAGGGGGACACCACGCTGTACAACATCATCCACGTCCTCCCCAACCCGGTGGCCTTTTT
>JAGFIV010000007.1 GCA_024103275.1 Flavobacteriales bacterium | reverse complement strand
AGGTCCCCCCGCGCTCAAACAGGATCCGGTCGCCAGGCTGGTAGCTGTACGTGCTCTGGTTCACCCGCCAGATGGTCTTCCAGGCCGTGGCCGGCGAGGTCCCGTTGTCCGAGTCATTCCCGTTGGGCGACACGTAGTAGTCCGTCGCATGGGAAACGCCGGCCCCCACAAGCAGGGCGGCAAGAAGGGCTGAAATTCGCATTCCTACAGAGAATGAGGGAGGGGGAACAGGGTGTTCAAAAGCGGCACGAAATTGACATGCCCGCCCTTTGCTGTAACGGCCTACGCCCGCAAATGATCAACATTTCGACCATTGGCCCCATGCACCCGACCAGTGGTGAAACAGCCCGACGGGCAAGGCCCTGCGGCCGTCACTCCCCCGCCCGCTCCCAGTCGATCTTGCGGCTCACCGCCATCACGATGGCCAGCACGATGAACAGGCCGATGCTGCCGATCAGCAGGGCGTAGTCCTCCTGGTTGATCACGGTGAACATGAAGCCGAACACCAGCAGCATCACCAGCCCCAGGAGTTGCGTGGCCTTCACCTGCTGGAACACGCTTCGGGCGTAGAACACCACCAGGCCGATCACCGCAATGGCGGAAATGATGTAGGCGAGGCTGAAGCCGATGTGTTCGCTGAGCGCGATCAGCAAGGTGTAGAAGATGCACAAGGCGAAACCGACCAGCAGGTACTGGATGGGGTGGATCCGCAGTTTCTGCAGCACCTCCACGAAGAAGAACACCAGGAACACCAGCACGATCAGCATCACGCCGTACTTGGCGGCTCGGTTGCTCTTCTGGTACTCGTCCATGGGCAGGATCAGGTCCGGGCCGAACGCGCTTTCCTCCAGCTGCGAGTTGCGGCTTCCGGTGAACTGCTGCGGGTAGGGACGGTTGAGGTGCAATACGCGCCAATGGGCGGTGAAGCCGGTCTTGGTGACGTCCGAGGTATCCGGCAGGAAGGCCCCCTGGAAGCTCGGGTCGGGCCAAGCGGAGGTGATCGTGGCCGTGGTGGTGCGGCCCATGGGCACCATGCGGAAGCTGTTGCTGCCGTTGAGGTCCAGGGCGAAGTCCAGGTTGAACGGCCGGGCCAATGAACCGCTGTCCAGCGGCAATGGCACACTGATCCCGGAGGCCATCAGGTCGTCGCTGGGCAGGCCGGGCTCGAAGGCCAGCTTGGCGCCGTTCCAGGCGGCTTCCACCTGCTGCTTGATGCTGCGCAGGTCGGAGATGCCCAGGCAGAGCACGGCCTCGTTCCAGCGTAGCGTGGCCGTGGTGACCGGCGACAACGCCTTCATGGCCGGGAACTCGGCCTGGATGCGCAGATGACCCTTGTACACCACCACATCGTAGATGCCGCGGTGCCGCTTCTCGGGATCGAGCTGCCCGGCGAAGTCCAATTTCTCCGGCAGGAAATGGGCGTACTGCGTCACATTGCGCATCTCGCTCTTTCCATCGCCGAGGTCCACCCGCACGGTGGCGGAGTACGGTACGCTGATCACCGGGCCGGTGATGGTCTGGCTGCCGCCCCAGGTGTTGCCCACCTCCTGCACAGCCTCCTCCTTGCGCCATTCCCGCTCACGCACCAGGCTCTCCACCATCGCCAGCGGGATCAGCAGCAACAGCACCAGCACGGCCACCACCACGGCCCGGAAGGTCATGGAGCGGCGGAACCAGCTGAGGCGCTCCGTCACGGGAGGTTTGGAATGCGGCCCATTGGGCACATGGGGTTCGGAGAAATGATCCATGGATACAGGAATCCTACAGGTGGCACGAAACAACGCCGGACCCAACGGAAAAAGTATGCCGTGGACTTGGATGTCCACGATGGGGGTACCTGTCGAACAAGCTTCAACAAGGTACGCCTTGTTGGTTTCGTTCTGCCTGGAGCGGCGCGGGCAAGCTCGGGCCTCCCGGGCAAAACAAAGCCGCCCCTGTCGGGGCGGCTTGCTCGTTGGCGGAGAGGGGGGGATTCGAACCCCCGGTACAGTTTAACCCGTA
>JAGFIV010000119.1 GCA_024103275.1 Flavobacteriales bacterium | reverse complement strand
TCCAAGATGCCCACGGCGGATGCCTGCAACACCTTCAGGCGTTCGTTGATGTCCCGGTGGTGCTGCGGTGCTGTGGGTTTCCCTTTCTCATCCACGGGTGGGCGGTCGCTGGGGGGCGGTGTGCAATGGGTGCATGTGGGTGCCTTGCCGGTCACTTTCTCCTCATCGGCCAGCCAATGCCGGGGAATGACCTTGCAGCCGGTGGGATAGACAAGACGTTGACCCGCCCAACGGATATGCAGGTGTACGGCGGTGGGTTGGTCGGGGCTATCCCCGTCCCGCAGGTAGAAGTGAAAGTTGGCCATCGGGTCGCATGTGGGTTCGATACTGGATGCCCAAAGGTAGATCGTTGACCCTTTGTTGACCCTTTGTTGACCCTTTTTCCTTTCTTCCTTCCGATACCCGTTTTCCCCCATCCGCTCTACATGCCCCGCCATTGTTGGGCAAATTGGCGGTTTGACAGTTGGAGCGAAAAAAGTAGAATGCACTGGAATTAGTCCCCTACGGGCTACCACCTGAAGCCTCGGCACATGCCGGGGCTTCTGCATTTTGGCCTATGGCATGGCCGGGCTGTCCCACGCCCCCGGCCAGGGCCAAAGATGCATGGCCCGGTGCGCCGGACGGCATGGACGGAACCGGGAAGGGGAGGCGGTGCCCAAGGGCCGTGGCGGGAGGAGGCTTTGGGTACGGGTCAACGACACATCCTTGACGATGGCTGCCGGGCCGGGTGCTTGGACCATTCCATGGGCCATCTCGGCGTAACCGGTGCGGCCTGCCCCGCGTATATTTGGCCCTTCCGGCTTTTGGGGACCAGGCTCGGGGCGAGGAAACGGATTCCTTGCGCCGGTCGCGAAAAAATGAGCATGACATGCAGTTGAAAAATATTGTGGTGGCGATCTGTGTGCTGTCGCTGATGGCATCTTGTGTCGGCAAGCGCAGCATCAATTACCTGCATGACGGCTCCTTGAGCACCACCAGCAAGCTGTTCCCCAACAAGAAGTTCGAATACAGGATCCAGGTGAACGATGTGTTCAGTGTCCGTGTACTGGGCCTTGACGAGGAGAACTCGCGCCTGTTCAATGTGGAGGCCATCAACACCAGTTTGGCGCTGAACGATGCATCACTTTACGTCAACGGGTTTTCCGTGGACAAGAACGGAAACATCCAGTTGCCCAGCATTGGCAAGTTGAAACTGATCGGCCTCACGATCAATGAGGCACAAGACCTGCTCCAGCGCAAGATCAACGAGTATTTCGCAAACGCCACGGTCATCCTCAAGTTGGTCAGCTTCCGGGTAAGCGTTTTGGGGGCGGTGGAAAGGCCCGGCACCTATTTCGTGTACAACAACCAGATCACGCTTCTGGAAGCGCTGTCGCAGGCCGGCGGGCCGACTGAAATGGGGGATAAGAGGCACGTGACCCTCATGCGCCAAAGCGACCAGGGCACACAGGCGTTATATCTGGACCTGGGCAAGGCTGATGTCCTATCGAGCGAATATTATTACCTGTTGCCCAACGACGTCGTCTATGTACCCGCCCTGGGGGCCCGGCCCCAACGGATGAACCTGGAGCTGCTGGGCGTGCTTTTCGGGGCCATCAGCGCAGCGGCCTTGATCGTGACCGTTGTACGCAGTCAGCCATGAGCGCGGGACACAACGACAATATCAACATCCAAGCGCTCTTCCGGAAGATCATCCGGATGTGGTGGCTGTTCGGCATCACGCTGTTCCTGGCGGGGGCGTGGGCGGTTTGGCACATGAAAACCACGCCCAAGACCTTCCAGGTTGACGGGGTGATGCTGATGAGCGACACCAAGCGGAACAACTTCGGGGGGGGGCGGGAAGACTTTATCCGGGGCGCATCCTACCTCCGCAGCAATGCCGGCCTGGAGGACGAGATCAGCCTGCTGACCTCGTTCACCAACATGCTGAACACCATCCAGCAGTTGGATTTC
>JAGFIV010000115.1 GCA_024103275.1 Flavobacteriales bacterium | reverse complement strand
ACTATCGGCCACCTGGGAATGACACTCAACTACCACTCTTTGGTTCACCTTGATCCACCAAGGGGCTTACCTTCAGCTTCAACAACATGCCCCCCCTGAAATCAAGCCTTCCAATCAGGTGCAGGACCCGTTCTCAACTTTCCCCGGACACCACTGGTAGTAATACGAACCTTGATCTTTTCGTGAGGAATAGTATTGGGGTGATGGGTTATGCGGTGAATGCTGCGGGGAGCATAAACGCACTGTACGGAGGTAGCTTTTTTGGGAATAATGCTGGGGCGGGAGCGAGCACGACCTTTGGAGTGCAAGGTCGGGCTCAATCGGTCCATAACTCTGCTGTTTGCTATGGTGTGTATGGCATCGCATCAGGCCCCGATGATACAAACGGGGCCAACGGGCACACCAAATGGGCTGGTTATTTCCCGGGATACACATACACGCCCGGGGGGCTTTGGTCTTCGAGCGACGAGCAGCTCAAGCAGAATGTAACGGAGATACCACTGGATACGGCAGTGGCCAAGTTGATGGCCTTGGTTCCCAAAACGTATGACTTCAACCAGGACCAGTTCGGATTCATGCACCTGCCCACTGAGCACCAATATGGATTGATCTCCCAGGAGGTGGAAGGCGTGCTGCCCTCCCTGGTCATCAACATTCACCAACCGGCCATGCTGGACAGCACCGGGACGGAAGCGAGCCCGGCCATTGATTTCAAGGCGATGAGTTACCAGGGCTTCATCCCCTTGCTGATCGCGGGCTTCAAGGCCCAGCAACAACAGATCGCGGCTATGCAGCAACAACTGGATGCCTGCTGCGCCGCCAACCAGGGTATGGCCCCCCAAGGCAACGCATCTGAGCGGCGCGGCGAGGAGGGCTCCGACCTCCGGGAACAGCGCCTGCTGATCATCCCCAACCCCGTGGCTGACCTCACCACGCTGGAATACTACGTGCCCCAAGCGGGCAAGGTGAGCCTGTCGGTGAGTAGCAGTGACGGCAAGCCTTTGGGCACCTTGCGGGAGGAACAGGATGAGGCGGGTGCGTACAGCTACCCGTGGAACACCACGGCATTGGCCGCTGGCACCTACTTCTGCACCTACACGCTGGACGGGCAGGTGGTGGTGAAGCGGGCGGTGAAGGTTTCGCGGTGATCCATACCGCATTGCAACACGGAAGGTAGTCCGGATGGGCGGCCTTCCGGCTGCTTGCCCGACCTTTACGGCATCATGAACGTTCAGATCTGGTCGGACGTGGTATGTCCCTAATAAAAAAAAAAAGAAAAAGCACAGTCGATCGACCTGCCAGCAGCAGCAGTAAGAGGTAGGGCTCAAGCGCAGGCCCGACTCATCACGCGAAAAGTGCGTACA
>JAGFIV010000113.1 GCA_024103275.1 Flavobacteriales bacterium | reverse complement strand
ATCCTGATCTTCTCGGCCGGGAGCATCGAATCCTCTTCATTCGACCATATCCGGATCTACAACGGGAACAGCAATGCCGCACCCTTGATCTATGAGAACGGGACCGGTGCGACCGACCTGACGGGTGTGCAGGTCATCGCAGGTTCGGGCATGATGTACATGGAGATGAGCTCGGATGGCTCGGTCAGTTGCCAAAGCGGCTCCTACAATGAATGGGTGTGGCAAGTGGGTTGCCTGGATTGCACCTCGCCCACGGCGACCTACAGCGTGGTGACCGATTGCGACAACTTCCAATTCTCGGTGGACGTGGACATCACCGAACTGGGCAGCGACCCCACCCTGGACATCGTGGATGCTGCCACCAGCACGATACTGGCCACGGCCACTGCGGCCGGCACATACACCGTTGGGCCCTTCACGGCCAACATCCCCGTGGTGCTCACCTTGAGCAACAGTGACAACAGCCTGTGCAATGTGTCTTCGCCTTCCCTGGTGAACCCCATGTGCCCGCAGGTCATCCAATGCGGAGGCGATCCCGTGAGCGATCAATACTGCTATGGCAACAGCGACTCCCATACGTGGAGCTGGTCCTCCTCGACCGGCGATGCCTTGATCCTGATCTTCTCGGCCGGGAGCATCGAGTCCTCCTCATTCGACCATATCCGGATCTACAACGGGAACAGCAATGCCGCACCCTTGATCTATGAGAACGGGACCGGTGCGACCGACCTGACTGGTGTGCAGGTCATCGCAGGTTCGGGCATGATGTACATGGAGATGAGCTCGGATGGCTCGGTCAGTTGCCAAAGCGGCTCCTACAATGAATGGGTGTGGCAGGTGGGTTGCCTGGATTGCACCTCGCCCACGGCGACCTACAGCGTGGTGACCGATTGCGCCAATATGCAATACAGCATCGTGGTGGACATTACGGATCTGGGAAGCGACCCCGTCCTGGACATCACCAACAACAACGGGGCGCCCCCCGTGGTGGCCACCGCACCCGGCAGCTACACGGTGGGGCCGTTCCCGGCCGCAACGACGACGACGGTCACCTTGGTCAATGATGAAAACACGCTTTGCAACGTTTCCTCAACCCCGCTGACCAACCCGCTATGCCCCACGGTATTGCCGTGCGATGGTTCCTTGCACGCCGAAACATATTGCTACGTGAACAACGACAACCACACGTGGCATTGGCAGTCCGCCGGTGGGCAACCCTTGGCGATGGAGTTTTCCGCCGGCACGATCGAGTCGTCCACGTGGGACCACCTGCGGATCTATGATGGTCCGGACAACAACTCCCCGCTGTTGTTCGACCATACCCAGACGAGCCAGTTCAACCTGGCCGGCCTGTTGCTCATCTCAACGGGTTCCCACATATACATGGAGAACAGTTCCGACGGCTCGGGTAGTTGCCAAAGCGGATCACAGACCGAGTGGGCATGGACCGTGGGCTGCATGGATTGCACCAACCCGGGGGCCTCGTTCAGCGTGGTGGAGGATTGCGTCCACCACAGCTTCTCCGTGGCGGTGCAAGTGGATTCGCTTGGCAGCGGCAGTTTCGTGCGGATCGCGAACACCTTGGGCACCGACACCTTGACGAACATACCGGCAGGGATCACCATGGTCGGCCCGTTCCCCATGGATAGCGTGGTGATGGTAACCGTGCTGAACGAGACAAATGACCTGTGCCGAGTGTTCAGCCAGCCCATGTCGGCGGCATCCACGGCCTGCGTGGACAGTGTTTGCGCCCCTACCTCTTACGAGTATTGCTACACGAACAACGACCAAGCCTGGTTCGCCTATCAGGGGGAAAGCGGGACACCGTTGACCATCTCCTTCCTGTGGGGCAAATTGCTGGTCAATGATTACGTCCAGATCTACAATGGCCTCAACCCCGTGCCCAACCGGCTGCTCTGGCAGGGGAACTTGAACGGCGACATGGCCGGCTGGTCCGTGAACACGTCCCAGGGTTTCTCCTCCATGCTGATGCGGGTGATCTCCGACGGAACCGGGTCCTGCGCCTCCGGGGATGTCTGGCCTCCGCTCTACTGGGTGGTCGGCTGCGGCTCCGTTGGTGTCGACGAAGTACCGCTGACCGAAGGGTTCCTGATGTTCCCCAACCCCTCGAACGGGGAGGTTTCCATCCGGGTGCAACAGCTTCTCACCACACCGGCGGAGATGCAGGTGACCGACATGGCAGGCCGTACCGTGATGCAACAATCCTTGGCCCCGAACGGTGGCCTTTGGACGGTTGATCTGGGCGGCCTGGAGCGCGGCAACTATGTGGTGACCATCACCACGCAGGATTGGGTGCGCTCCGAACGGCTGCAGATCATGCACTGAGCCGGAGGGCAAACAAGGCGAGGGGTCCGTGGTTTTTCCATGGACCCCTCGCTTTTCGGGGCAAGGCAGATGTGCGGCTTTCACCGGCCATCGGCATGAATGGCGGGGGAGGAAGAGGCCGGTCGGGGGCTTGTTCCATGACCACGGTTCCTTTGCCGCAGCGGAGAGGTTGGGCCTCCTGGCAAGTGGGAGTGGGTGGCCGCGTGTCACGTTTGCAGTGCGCGGGGGATGGAGCGGAGGGGCGAAGCGGTGATCCCGCCGCGGTAGGGGGGCGGCTTATTGCGCTTTGCGCAGCACCATCAGGACCGCGTTGTTGCGCAGGACGATCTCGCCATCGCGGAGGAGATAGGTGCGGGCCTCGTTCAGGGCCTTCATGAATTCATCCTCCATGGCCTGTGTTTCCACGCAATACATCCGCGTGGCGGCCAGGTGGGCGAAGCTGATGGAATCCCCCCATACCCGCATCGGCCCGAACATCCGGTTGCAACCTGCGAACCCGTTGACCTGCTGGGCCAGGCTATCGATCATCAGGTAGGGCATTTCTTTCCCCTCCGACATGCTCGCGGCCTTGCCGTTCAATTCCGCCAGCACCCATTTGCCTTCCAACTGACCCTTGGCATCGCCTTGGGCACCGTCCTTCGTTTGGCAGGTGTGTGCGCTCAGGACCAATCCCAAGGCGGCGGCCAGGAGCGGGAATCGTGTCATCTTCATTGTAGGATGGGGGAATGGGCCGCAGCGCCGATCAGTTGTTCAGCATCACGGGCATCACCAGCATCAGCACATCCTCGCCCTGCTCGCCGCCCTCGCCGGGCAGCAGGATGCCGGCCCTGTTCGGTGCGCTCATCTCCACGATCACGTGCTCGCTGTCCAGGTTGTTGAGCATGTCCATCAGGAAGCGCGAGTTGAAGCCGATCACCATGTCCTCACCGTCGTAGGAGCATGTCAGGTTTTCCTTGGCCTCATTGGCATAGTCGAGGTCCTCGGCGCTGAGCGTCAATTGGCTCCCGGTGATCTGCAGGCGCACCTGGTGGGTGGTCTTGTTGCTGAACAGGGCGACGCGCCGGATCGCATTCAGGAAGCCCTGGCGGTCGATGGTGAGCTTGTTCGGGTTCTGCTTGGGGATCACGGCCTCGTAATTCGGGTACTTGCCGTCGATGAGGCGGCAGACCACCTTGAGGTTGTCGAACGTGAAGGATGCGTTGTTCTCGTTGAATTCCACGTTCACCTCCGCATTGGTGCCCGCGAAGGCGTTCTTCAGGAGCGTCAACGGCTTCTTGGGCACGATGAAGCTCGCAGCCCTGGGCGAGCTGAGGTCGGTGCGGGTGTAACGTACCAGCTTGTGCGCATCCGTGGTCACCAGCCGCACCATTTCCTCGGAAAGGTCGAAGAAGATCCCGCTCATCACCGGCCGCAGGTCATCGCTGCCGGTGGCGAAGAGCGTTTTATTGATCGCCGTGGACAACGTGCCCGCAGGGATCATCAGCCGCGTCGGGTCCTCCAGCACCGGGCTCTTGGGGAACTCCGCGCTGGAGAAACCGGTCATCTTGTACGTTCCCTGGTCGCTGGTGATCTCCACCCCGAAGTGCTTGTTGTCCACATTGAAGGTCAACGGCTGCTCGGGAAAGGCCTTCAGCGTGTCCAGCAGCAGGCGGGCCGGAATGGCCACACTGCCTTTTTCCTTGGCCTCCACGGACATCTCCGCGGTGATGGTCGTTTCCAGGTCACTCGCGGTGACGGTCAGCTTCTTGGGCTCGATCTCAAACAGGAAGTTGTCCAGGATGGGCAGGGTATTGCTGCTGGCGAGCACGCCTTGGAGGCTTTGGAGCAGCTTCAGCAGTGCATTGCTGGAGATGATGAAATTCATCAGCGATCGTTATGCGGGGTACGTGTTTCGACGCGCCGCTGGAAATGCGGCATGGGCGGCAAATATACCCGGGGGCGTTGCTGCCGGACCTGCGTGTTATCAACACCGGCAATGCGTTATCCACACTTGGCACCCAAGCTGCCCTATGGCTGCCGTGCCTCCAAGGACGTGATCGGGCGTGCCACGCGGTCCCACCAGTATCGCTGCACGCGTACCAGCGCCGTGTCGTCCACCAAAGCGTACATGCGGTTCACATCCTCTTCCAGCGGGTGGAATTCCATGTCCTTCTCATCGGGTCCGGGCTTCCGCCGCCAGAAGGGGACCCGTTGCACCCCTTGGGTGCTGGTGATCTTCAGGATGTACCAGGGCGTGGAGGACAGCAGGGAATCCTTCTCATGCGCGGAAAGCTCGCGCGCGAACCCCTCGAAGCTGCCGTTGCGAAGCGCCAGCATGGCATCCTGCACGCCCAGGGTGTCCATGGGTACCGCTTCGCCGTGGATATTGGACAACGAGAGGTCGTCCCCGCCGCCGAAGTGGATCCGGTAACCCATTTCGGGATTGCCGGGGACTTCCAATTCCACCAGGGAGACCTCGGCGAGCTTCGGGTAGTAGGTGACCCGGCTGCTCCGCCAGTCGTCGATCACGGTATGGAACCGCGTGTTCAGCACGCCGGTGAAGGCGGCCATGCCCATTTCGAAGGGCACATTGCTGCGCCCCTTGCCGGGGATCTCCAGAAGCATGAAGGTGCCGTAATGGTCCGGGGCGGACCCGCCGATCCACCAGATCTTCGAGGGCTTGTCGCCGCCTTGGAAGATCTCCACCTTCTTGGCCGTGCCCGCCATCACGCGCAGGACATTCGCTTCCATGCTTTTGGCCACCGGTGCCCGCACCTCCACGCGCTTGAAGGTCTTCAGCAACAGGTCCACCTGATAGGTCTTGGCCGGCATGCCGTTAACGGTCCAGCCGCCCGGCACCCGGCGCAGGTCTGCCGTGCCACCGGTCTTTTCGGCGATGAAGATCCGGTCCACCGAGGCCGTGTCCGGTATGGCAAAGTCGGTGAGGGGGCCCGCCAGGGTGCTCCCGGTATTGTTTCTCCAAAGCCACCATGCCACCCCGGCCAGGGCGGCGAAGACCAGCACCAGTATCCCTCGTTTTCTCATTGTTTGCCTCCATGGCGCCGCTTTCGCAGCAGATAAAACCCCGCGCCGCCGGCCAGTACGGCCAGGATGGGCAGCAGCACGTTGGCTACCTGGATCGGCAGGCGGCCGGCCTCCACCCGGTGCGGGTCCAGCTGATGGAGCTGGATCGACCGCGACCGGATGCTGATCAGCGCCTTGTCATCCAGCAGGTAGTTCATGGCGTTGATGAAGAACTCCCGGTTGCCGAAGATCTTCGCACCCGCGGTGCGGTCGTAGCCCAACGGGTAGAACATTCCTTTCGTGCGGTCCACGATGTTGGCCAGCGCATCACCGTCGCTCACCACCACTTGCGCCGTGGGCCGGCTCCATTCGCGGTAGCCGATGTCGCGCAGCACGCTGTCCGGCATCGCCATCCGGTCCGCAAAGGCCGACCGGAACTTCCCCTGCGTGAGCACCGCCACCGGCCGGTAGGGGGTGTTGTTCTGCTCCAGGCCCAGGTCCATGTCCACCACCGCCAGGCTGATGCGCACCGGGTTGCGCATCACCCGGGTGTAGCGCGAGGTGGTGAGCAGGATGGTGCTGTGCGCGCTGTCCAGGCCGATGGTATCGATGCTGCTGGCCATCTTGAGGTGGACCGGATCGATGTTGGCGACGATGGGATGGTCGCCGTTGGGCATCACCAGGGGCTCGAAGGGGAAAGGCAGGTTCTCCAGTTTCGGCTTGTCGCCGTACGGTCTGGTGAACACCGGGATGATGGCGCATTGGCGGTCCAGCAGCAGGTCCTTGTTGATCCGTACGCCATAGGCGAAGAACAGGTTGTCCAGGCCCAGGTCCAGCGGGGTGGCCATGGAGAACTGGTGGACCCGCAGGCTGTCCAGGTGGGGGTCCATGGCATCCACGGCCCACAGCACTTTGCCGCCGTTCATGATGAACTGGTCCAGGATGAAGCGGTCCTTTTCGGAAAAGAGGCTGTCCGGCTTGGCCACGATGGCGGCCGCGTATTTGTTGATGCGGTAAACCACGTCTTCGGGGCGGTCGCTCAGGGCGTTGATCCTGCCGTCCAGCCGCACGCGGTCCACGTCGTACTGCTCGGCCAGCGCGTCGTGGAGGTCCTTGGTCGCCAACCCGTCCAACTCGCCATGGCCCTCAATGAAGGCCACGCGGGCGCGTGTGGTGGCGGTGAGCTGGCGGATGGCACTGGCCAGTTCGTATTCGAGGTTGTTGATGGACCGGTTCACCACTTCGGCATCGGTGGCCCGCAGCTGCGATTTCAGGAGCTGCAAGGGGAGGGTCTTTCCCCGGTAGGACAGGATGGCACCGGGCCACACGATCAATTCGCTGCGCGAGCCCTTGCCGCGCGTGCGGATGCTGGTGTACTGCAAGCCGCTTTCCTGCAATTGCTGGTATGCCTTGTTCCGCGATTGCTCATCCAGGCTGGCGCTCGGATCGGTGAATTCGTACTGGAGCATCTCCGGGTTGTACACCCGCATCTCATCCAGCAGGTCGCGCAGGCTGCCCGCCAGTTGTTGCAGGTCGGCAGGCAGCTCGCCGGCCAGGTACACCTTTACGAACACCACGTCCTTGAGGCTGTCCACCAATTCCTTGGTCGCAGGGGTGAGCGTATACCGCCTCTCGCTGGTGAGGTCGGCACGCACCCGCGTGAAGGACCCGATGAACAGCACCAACAGCACACAAGCGATGCCCAGCCCCAATTCCATCAGGCTGCCGGCACGTTGCGTGGTTCCCCGCCCCAGCCTCATGCCCACGTGCGGCTTTGGACCACCGTGCGGGTGGCCAGGATGAAGATGGCATCCACGCCCAGGAAGTAGAGCACGTCCCGCAGGTCGATCACACCCCGGCTCATGCTGGTGTAGTGGGCCTCAATGCCCATGTTCTTCACCGGTCCTTCCCAGGCGCCCAGGGCGCTGAAGTCAGCCATGAGGCCGAAGCCCACATACAGGGCGAAGCACAGCAGCGCCGCGATGAGGAAGGACACGATCTGGCTTTCGGTGAGCGAACTGGCGAAGATGCCCATGGCCGTGAAGGAGGAGGCCAGGAAGAACAGGCCGATGTAACTGCCCCGGATCGCCCCGTTGTCCAGGTTCCATGGCGGCACGGCCAAGGCACCGATGCTGTACCAGTAGATCAAGGTAGGTAACAAGGCCAACAGCACCAGCAGCAAGGCGGCCACATACTTGGCCATCACCAGCTGCAGCTCCGTGATGGGCTTGGTCAGCAGCAGTTCCATGGTGCCCACGCGGCGCTCCTCGCTGAAGCTGCGCATGGTCACCGCCGGCGCCAGGAAGAGGAAGACCCAGGGGGCCACCTCGAACAGGGGGCCCAGGTTGGCGTAGCCGGAATCCAGCACGTTGCCGGGAAAGACCCACAGGGCAAGCCCGGTGAGGAGCAGGAAGACCACGATCACCATGTGGCCGATCAGGGAACCGAGGAATACCTGGACCTCCTTGCCGATCAATGCACGCATTCGCCCTTGTTGTCCGCTTGGCCGGCCCGGCCGGTGCGGTGGCCCGCGAAGTTAACGCGGTTGCCACCACCCCGTGAGCGATTCCGGGCAACGGCACCCCCGTTGGAAAAGTTTATGAGCGTGGTGCCGGCCGGATCCGCCGCCCCGGGTCAGAAGCGGATGGTGGTGGTGCGCCGCTTGCGCTGGGGCTTCCGCGGGATCTTCTTGGCCTCCGTGTCGCAGTAATTGCGTTTGATAAAGGCCGCATCCTTGTCGCCCAAGGCCATGCTCCGCCTCCAATCGGCGCAGGCGCTTTCCTTGTCGCCCAGGTTGTAATGGCAATCGGCCCGGTAGTAATACGCCGCGGCCAGTTCCGTGGTGTCGCTCGCGATCACTTGGGTGAACTTCGCGATGGCCTCGTCATAGCGCTTCCCTTCGTACAGCACCACGGCCAAGCTCATCAGCCCGCCGGGGATCGACGGCATCAGCTCCAAGGCTTGCCCGATCTCCTGTGCACCTTCCTTTTCGTCGTACCGCGCCCCCTTCACCACGCCCGAGAGATAGAGGGCCTCCGCGAATTGCGGCTGCAGGTCCAGGGCCTTGCGCACGCTCTTGAGCGATGCATCCAGATCGTTGCCCAGGTACAAGGCCCACGCCCGGTTGTACCAGGCATCCGCGTCCTTGGGGTCCAAGGCCAGCGCCTTGTCCGCATCGCGAAGGCCCGCCTTGGCATTGCCCATGCTGATCTGCAAGGCACTGCGGCTCACGAAAAGACGCGGGTCCTGGTCGTTCAGCTTCGCCGAGGCCCCGTAGTCCGCCATGGCTGCCGCGAAGTCCTGCTCCCGCTGATGGATGTCGCCGCGCAATTTGTAGGCGGCCGCCAGCGCGGGATCCAGCCCGATGGCCCGGTCAACAAGGACCATGGAGCTGTCGAGGTGCCCGGCCTGGTAAGCCAGGAGGGCTTTGTCCAGCACGGCCGGCCCATCGCCGCCTTGGGCCATCAGCATGCCGGCGATCGGAGCCAGGGTGAGGAGGGTAAGTGTTCTTTTCATTGGTCGGGAGCATCCTGCCCAGGTTCCGTTTTTCCATCCATCAATTGCTCGCTGCACAAGGACCATGCCTCGGCCTTTTCAGCGAACATGGCCTTCACCACGGGCCAAACCTCGGCAAAAACGGGTGATCGGCGATAGCCCTCCAAAAAGTCGGCGGAAGCCCACTCGCTGCGGGTGAAGAAGATCCGGGGATCCTTCGCGTCATGCAGCAACTCCAGCAGAAGGCAGCCCGGCGAGGCGATGATCCGGTGGCGCCAGTCTTCAAAAAGGGCCTGGAAACGTTCCTCCTCCCCGCGCCGGAAAGTCATCTTCACCAAACGGACGATCATGCGCGGCTTATGCTTGTTCCGGTACCCGCTCAAATTCCAGGCGGATCACGTCATTCACGCGCAGGCCCAGCAATTGTGCGGCACCGCCCCCGTTGCCGACCGCTCCTTTGTTGATGGCGATCTCCAAGTGCCCGGAATCGGCGAAAAAGGCCACGCGCTCTCCGGGGATCACATCCCCGTATGTGCGGTGGATCTTTCGGATGTTGTTGGAAGGATGGCCGATGGACAAGGTGAAGGCCCGGTCGCCTACCATGGCATCGAATAGCTCGCGGGTGATGTTGGTGATCACATTCCCGTAATGATCCACATGGATCACTTGGCCGCGTATGGAATCACCGGTGACGGCCGGCCGCACGATGTATTGCTCATTCACCGATGTCCTTTCGGGGCCCAATTGCCCGGGCGCACCGCCCCGGGCCAAGTGGCAGGCGGCCTTTACGAACACCTGTTTGACCACCGCGCCGGGCCCGCTGGCGTCCGGTCCGCCTTGCAGTTCGTGGATGGCCTCCACCGGGCCGTCGAACAGCAGCGAGAAGATGCCGTTGTCCGCACCGATGAAATACTGGCCTTGGGCCTTCACGGCCACATGGGGGATCTGCTTGGCGCCCTCGGGGTTCACCCCGATCACATGCACGGTGCCCGCCGGGAATTCCCGCCATGCATTGCGAAGCACGAAGGCCGCATGCATGTTGTTGAAGGGTGCCACGTGGTGGCTGATGTCCACGATGACCGCCTGTTCCCACAATGATAGGATGGCCCCCTTGAGCGCCGCCACGTAATGGTCGCGCGTGCCCATGTCCGTTGTCAGGGTGATGATGGCCATGGAAGACGGGAACAAGTAACGCTTACCTTCGACCGGTCAAAATTAACCGCCCGCCACCAACAAGGTATGCCGCGGGTTTACCGACAGGACCTTGAACCAACGCATCATCCACATCACCGCCGACCCGGTGATCCTTTTCGGGCCCAACGACCGCCACTTGCGGACCATCCGGGAGAAATACCCGGAGCTGAACATCGTGGCCCGGGGTAATGAGGTCCGTGTGGCGGGGCCCAAAGCGGAGCTGGAGGACTTCCTGGGCCATTTTGAACAACTGCAGCACCATGTGGCCAAGTACAATGAGCTGCCTCGGAAGGTGCTGGATGACATCCTGGACGGCGACGGCGGCGAGGAGCCGGAGCAGGGCGGCAACGGGGTCGGTGACGAGGTGATCGTCCACGGCAATGCCGGCCTGCGGGTGAAGGCCCGTACCCGCAACCAGCAACTGCTGGTGGATGCCGTGGCGGGCCACGACATGATCTTTGCCGTGGGGCCTGCCGGAACAGGGAAAACCTATACCGCCGTCGCCTTGGCCGTCAGGGCGCTGAAGGACCGGCAGGTGCGCCGCATCATCCTCACACGGCCGGCGGTGGAGGCCGGTGAAAACCTGGGCTTCCTGCCCGGGGACCTGCGCGAAAAGCTCGATCCCTACCTGCAACCGCTCTATGATGCCCTGCGCGACATGGTGCCGCCGCAGAAGCTGATGGACTACCTGGACACCGGGGTGATCCAGATCGCACCCTTGGCCTTCATGCGCGGCCGCACCCTGGACCACGCCTTCGTGATCCTCGATGAGGCCCAGAACGCCAGCCTGCCCCAACTGAAGATGTTCCTGACCCGCATGGGGCGCGATGCCAAGTTCGTCATCACCGGGGATACCACCCAGGTGGACCTTCCCGACCGCATCCGGTCCGGGCTTACGCCCGCCATGATGCACCTGCGTGGCGTGAAGGGGGTGGCCGTGATCGAGCTGGACGAACGCGACGTGATCCGCCATGAACTGGTGACGCGGGTGATCGCCGCCTTCAAGGAGATCGAGGAGGGGCGCGCCCCTTCGCATGGCCGGTCCACCGGCCCTACAAACCATTGAAGCCATCCCATGGGCCTTCCGCAAACATTGATGCAGTCGCAACTGGACCTGCCGGGCGTGGAAGAAATCCACCGGGGCAAGGTGCGCGACGTGTACCACTTGAAGGATGGACGCACCCTGCTGGTGGCCACCGACCGCATCAGCGCCTTCGACGTGGTGCTGCCCCGCGGCATCCCGCACAAGGGGCAAGTGCTCAGCCAGCTCAGTTGGCACATGCTGCGGGCCACCGCGGGGGTGGCCCCCAACTGGGCCCTGGCATCCCCGGACCCCAACGTGGTGGTGGGCCGGCGCTGCACCACCATCAAAGTGGAAATGGTGGTGCGGGGCTTCCTGGCCGGCCATGCCTGGCGTACCTATGCCCAAGGGGTGCGAAGCCTGTGCGGCGCCGCCATGCCCGAGGGCCTGAAGGAGAACGATCCCTTTCCGTCACCGTTGATCACCCCCAGCACGAAGGCCGATGCCGGGCATGATGAAGACATTACGCCGGAAGAGATCCTGGACCGTGGGCTTTGCACGCGTGGGGAATGGAACACGATGCGCGACCATGCCTTCGCGCTTTTTGCCGAGGGAAGCCGCATGGCCAGGCAGCGTGGATTGATCCTCGTGGACACCAAATACGAATTCGGACGGACCCCGGAGGGCGAGGTGCTCCTGATCGACGAGGTCCACACCCCGGACAGTTCCCGCTATTTCTATTCGGAAGGCTACCGGGAGCGCCAGGCAAAAGGGGAGCGCCAGAAGCAACTGAGCAAGGAGTTCGTGCGGGAATGGCTGATCGCCCATGATTTCATGGGCCAGCAAGGTCAGCAGGTGCCCACCATGGATGATGCCTTCGTGCAGAGCGTCACCGACCGGTACGTGGAGCTGTATGAGCGGGTGACCGCCGAACGTTTCGCGCCTGCCGATACCACGGACATCAACGCCAGGATCCAAGGCCGCCTGGCCGCCTTCCTGCAATGACGCGCAGTGGTCGGACTTGAACGGTACGCGAGAGGGACTTTTCAGGCTGATCGGGAATCCACGTGCCGGTGGGCATAACTAACCCGGCCGTGCCGTGGAAGGGGTGCCGACGGCGCGCACATTGCATCAGGAAATCCACACCCGATGCACCTTCCCCGGAGAACGGTCCTGCTCTTGGCGATGGCCGCGGCCTTGCTCATGAGCATGCTGATCGACCTGCACCTGACCACCAGCTACCCCGGCGTGGACCTGCGCGACAAGGTGGTGGGCAGCCGCAGCCTTTTGGCCGGGCGTTCGCTTTATTACGATCCCTGGCGCCCCGGTGATCCGGAGGAATTGGCCGATCCCATGTTGCCGCCCGGCACCTCGTTGACACGCTTTACCGGTACCCCGTTCCAAGCGCTGCTCACCGCGCCGCTTGCCCCGTGGCCATTCCGTTCCACGCGCCTGCTCTGGTTCGTGCTGCAATACGCCCTGCTGATCGGTGCGGTTTGGATGGTCGTCAAGGTGTACGGAAGCAGTGAAGAGCAGCGCACCATGGTGATGGCGGCGGTGCTGGTGGTGATCCTGGCCTCCCGGCCATGGCACCTGCATGTGGAGCGTGGCCAGGTATACGTGCTCGCCATGGCGCTGATGGCGGGCCTGTTTGCCGGCGTGGCCCGCAAGCGCGACCTGTTGGCCGGGGTGCTGGCGGCGGCACTGGTGTTGCTGAAGCCCACCTATGGGTTGATCGCCCTGCCGCTGGTGGTGCAGGCCACGCGACGGCTATGGATCGGCGGCATCGGCTTCCTCCTGGTGATGGCAGGCGTTTTCGCCTTGATCCCGGATGGCCTGCGGTCCTGGGTGGAATATGGCGAGGCCATGAAGGTGTGGAGCAGCCAGCCGGGCATGGGTGAACCACCCGTGACCGGGCCGGCCGATTATTCCTATCCGGCCGTCATCGAAGGCATCACGGACATGCAAGCCATCCATCCCATGGAGTTTGAGGACGGCTCCGCACTCTCGATCTTGTCCGGCCTGGGCAAACCGGTCGGCGCAGGGGTGGCGTGGGCCTTGTTCGCGGCCTTCCTGCTGGGTGTCCTGCTCCTCACTGCGCGAAAGTTGCGCCGGCTGCGGCCCTCCGATCTCCTGCTGCTGGGATTCTGCTGTTGGTCCGTCCTGATGATGCTGCTGCCCACCCCGCGTTTCGACTATCAGGTCGTGCAATGGGTTGCGCCCATGGCCGTTGTCCTGCTCACCTATCCCAAGCGTCCTTTCGCCTGGAACGTGATGGCGGTCTTTGCCGCAGCCCTGATCATCGGGGCCTGGGAGGTGCTTCCCGTGGATACACTATTGGCCGAGGCCATCATGTTGCTGTTGATCGGTGCGCTGCTGTGGGAACGGATGCAGGCACCGCCCGACCTGGGACCGCTCGCGCGCTAACGTGCCCCCGGCAGGTCCGGACCTAGGCCGGCAGGAAGCGATCAGCCGGGGCGGTTCATCCCGGTTCCCTGAAGGTGAGCTGGTCCACAATACAATCGCACCCCGGGCCATTGCATCGGCTTAGGCCATCCCTTCCAAGCGCTCCCGCAGGTGGCCGATCACATCATCCAATAGCGCTTGCCTGTATGGATCCCGGGCGGAGGCGTTTGCCAGCACGGCCAAGCTTTTCCGCACCACGGATTCGGGGATCGTGTGCTGGTTCTCGATCAGGGTCAGTACTTCAATCGTTTCCTGCGTAGTGCCCTCCATGGCGATCTGTACCAGGCGATCCAGGTACGGCAGGGCATCGAGCTCCGAATTCCAGAATGCCGCGATCACTGTCTCGCGCACGGCCTGCAGGTCGGGCATGTCCAGGGCGCGCCCCAATTCAGCCGCCGCCCCTTTGACCTTCACGTCGAACAGCAGGGCCTTGATCCGCCGCTGCCGCGTGTGGTTGTCCGTGGAGGCCAACACCCGCAACAGGGGTATGATGGAAGAGGCATCTCCCCGTTGCTGGATCGTGGCCAGGGCTTCCAGCGCCTTGGCATCATCATCGTTCAACAAGGCCGCGAAGGCCTTGTCCATCGGATTCTTTTCACTCATCGTGGGTCGCGCCAAACAGGCTGTGGCAAAGGTAGACGGCATGCCAAGAGCGGCGGTGCGGACGATCCCGCGCCATGATGCCGACCTTTGTGGCATCATGAGGAAGATTAATGCCTATGGAGCGGAAAATGCCTCCACGCCGCTGGCTCCGATGTCGATCGACCGGCGCGAGCCCGGTCCGCACGATGTGGCCATTGAGATCGCGTTCTGCGGTGTCTGCCATTCCGACCTGCATGCGGTGCGCGACGATTGGGGCAATACACGGTTCCCCATCGTCCCCGGCCATGAGATCGTGGGCCAGGTGGTCGCCGTGGGCGGCGCGGTGACGCGGTGGAAGCCTGGCAACACCGTGGGCGTAGGGTGCATGGTGAACAGCTGCCAGGCCTGCGAGGCATGCCATGCACATGAGGAGCAGTATTGCGAACGGGGCATGACCGCCACCTACAACTCCATCGACAAGTACGGCGACCGCACCGTGACGCGCGGAGGTTATTCCACCCATATCGTGGTGAACGAGAAATTCGTGCTGGCCATTCCCGACGGCATGCCCCTGGACCGGACGGCCCCCATGCTCTGTGCGGGCATCACCACGTATTCACCCTTGCGCCGTTACGGGGCTGGGCCTGGCAAACAGGTGGGCGTGGTCGGCCTGGGCGGCTTGGGCCACATGGCCGTGAAGATCGCCAAGGCCATGGGCGCACATGTCACCATGGTGAGCCATTCGGAAAGCAAACGCGACGATGCCCAACGATTGGGTGCCGATGATTTCCTGCTGACCCGCGACCCCGCCGTGTTCCATGATAACCGCAGGCGCTTCGACCTGATCCTGGACACCATTTCGGTTGAGCATGACTTCAACGGCTACCTCGGCATGCTCAAGCGCCATGGCACCATGGTCGTCGTGGGCCTTTCAGAGACCAAGGGCCTGAAGGCCGATTCATTGATCAACCGGGGGCGGCAGCTCGCAGGGTCGTTGATCGGCGGGATCCAGGAAACCCAGGAGATGCTGGATTTCTGCGCGCGGCACAAGGTCTATTGCGATGTCGAACGGATCTCCATCGACCAGATCAATGTGGCGTATGAACGGATGCTGAAAAGTGATGTCCGCTACCGGTTTGTGATCGATATCGACTCCCTGCGCCGCTGATCGCCCTGCCCCGCCCATCCGATCAGGTGGCAAGAGGAGAGGGTGCAATCTGGGGAAAAGAGGGATAGTGGGACCGCCTTACCGGTTGAACCGCACATCATGCCCTGGTGGGGCGGTGGCACGGCCCGCTCAATGTTCGGGCTTCACGGCCGTGATCCACAGTTCCCGGCCTGCACGCGGCGGAATGGAGTTGTGGCACCGGACGGCTGAGAACCTCGGGAATACCGGGCTGAACAGTCGCTCATACTCCACGGCATGCCCACCGAAGGGAGGATGATCGGTGAACAAAGGGTCATCGAACAGGACCCCGACCAACTTGCCGCCTGGCTTGAGCAACGCATGGCATTGCCGCACATACCGTGGCCGCAATGCCGGGTCCAGGGCACAGAAGAAGGTTTGCTCAATGATCCGGTCGTATGTGCCCCGGTGGGCGAAAAAGTCGCCTTGGTGCAAATGCTCCTTCGGGAAATCCGGGCAGCGGCCCAGCAGCGCCTGCAAGGGAGCTTCCACCAGGTCCACGACATGGACGTTTTTGAAGCCGAGCTTATGGAGGTATTCCGCTTCGTACGAACGTCCGCCACCAGGGATCAGGATGGACATGTCCTTGTTGCCGAGCTGATCGAAATAGACCTTGAGCGGGGTGCTCACGGAGCCGATGTCCCAGCCCGTTGCGCCTGTTTCATATCGCTCCGCCCAAAACACGGGGCTCAATTCCTCCATTGCGGTTTGATTTGGTCCCCAAAGTTACCGCCCTCGCCACGGGGATGGCACGGAAGCAAAACGTCCGCGAAGCATCCAAGCTTCGCGGACGTTGCCTTTAGGGGGCGTGCCGGATCACCGGATGACCAGCGGCTTCACCTGCCTGCCTCCAGCCTGTTCGATGACCACTTGGTATATGCCCGGTGTGACGGTGGATAAGGGCAGGTCATAGGCATCACCCTTCAACAGCATGGCGTTCTGCTTCAGTACGGTCCGGCCTGCCATGTCCGCCACGCGGACCACCGAGGCGCCGATCGACCGGTGTACCATGATCTGCACCGCACCGTTCGCCGGGTTCGGGAAAAGGATCCAATCGTCCTTGGCCACTTGGCCGATGGCCAGGCCCACCGTGCCGCACAGGCCTGCATCCACCTGGATGGAATAGGCCCCACCTCCTTGGCCGAAGCCCACGTTGGGCACAGGCAGGTAGTAGGTGCCCGCCGGCAGGCTGTCGAAGGCAAACGTCCAATTGCCGTTGGTGCAGTTGGTGGTATCCATGCGATCGGGGGCGACCAGGGTGGCCGCCGGGCAATCCAACGAAAGCAATTTCCAGACGTTGCTCCAGCCGCTGTCGGTGGTGCAATAGTTCACCGTGACATCGGCGCACCCGGTGGTGGTGAAGGCGTGCCAGGTGTTGGGGAAGCTGTATTGGGACATCACGTTGTCCCCCACCACATCACCGGTGAAGGTGGCGTTGGTGTTGTCACCGGTGAAGGTGAGCGTATCGCCGACCGGCAAGGGGGACGGCACCACGGCGCTGCACAGGTCGTTCTCGGGCACGGCATTGGCGCAGGTGGC
>JAGFIV010000042.1 GCA_024103275.1 Flavobacteriales bacterium | reverse complement strand
AACCAAGGGATTGCAACGATACCCCTCCCCACTTCCGGAAGCGTCCCGGCCCTCAACACGCCTACCTGACCCGTCGGCCGGGGCACTTGCGGCCGGGTGATCACCATTCCGTGCTGGCGATAGGGTGAAGTCTTTGGAACCCACCGGGCCTAATGAACCGTACGTGTGTCAGCATTTTGGGTGGGTGGTTTGGGGGTTCAATGGACGGTAATGGACGTTGATTGGGCGGTTGCTTCAGATTGTTTTCAGCGCTGCCCGAAATGGATGCAGCCGCTTTTCCCGGAGAAAACGCATGGGATCTGCCCCGGCCTTGCACAGGACTGGGCACCGGTATTTCCTTCCCACCTACGGATAGAGCAAGTAGGCCTTGCGTTTCTGCCCAAAGGCCTCCAGGGCGGGCTGCCAGGAGCGTTTGATCTCCGTTTCGGTCTTGCCGGCGATGATGGCCTCGCGCAGGGCGCGGCCACCGGCGAGCTTGTCGAAAAAGGTGGCGTGGAAGAATCTTGCTTTGTCCGGCGCAGCCTGGTACATGCCGATAAGCCATTGCAGGTCCAAGCGGGGATCGGCCCGGCTGTAGATCTCACCGAAGACGTGCAGGTCCAGCCCGGTGCATGCCTGGTCGCGGTACGGCGGGTCCTTGGCCCCGGGCATGGATCGCGGGGTGAAGTGATAGTCGCCCAGCGTGCAACCGGGGAAGCCGATGCACTGGAAGGGCCTGTCCGTGCCGCGCCCCACGCTGACGATGGTGCCCTCGAAGAGGCCCAGCGCGGGGTAGAGGTAGATGGCGGCCATGGTGGGCAGGTTGGGCGAGGGCCGGACCGGCAGCTCGTAGAAAAGCCCGTGGCCGTAACCCTCGCAAGGGATCACGGTGAGTTCGCATTGCACGCCGTCCTTCAGCCAGCGTTCGCCATTGATCATGCGGGCATACTCGCCGATGGTCATGCCGTGTACCAGCGGCACTGGGTGCATGCCCACGAAGGACCTATAGGCGGTATCGAGCACGGGGCCGTCCACATAGAAGCCGTTGGGGTCGGGGCGGTCCAGCACGACCACGGGTTTACCCAGCTCGGCGGCGGCCTCCATCACGTAGTGCAAGGTGCTGGTGTAGGTGTAGAAGCGCACGCCCACGTCCTGGATGTCGAAGAGCAGCAGGTCCACGTCCGCCAGTTGGGCGGGGCTTGGTTTCTTGTTCTTGCCGTAGAGGGAGACCAGGGGCAGGCCGGTCTGCCGGTCGCGCTGGTCGGCCACCATTTCGCCGGCATCGGCGGTGCCACGGAAGCCATGCTCCGGCGCGAATACCTTGGCCACATCCACCTGCAGGGCCAGCAAGGAATCCACCAGGTGGGTGCGGCCGATCATGCCGGTCTGGTTGGTGACCACGGCCACGCGCTTGCCGCGCAACAGCGGCAGGTAAGCCTCGGTCCGTTCGGCGCCGGTCCTGATCGCGCCGTTGGCATAATCCGGCACTTCCACCGGTGCCTTGGGCACCTGGGCCCCGGCCGTGGGCTCCTGCGCCGGCACCGGCCCGTGGCAACCGGCCACCAGCAGCAGCGCGGCTATCTTCGCCACCACCCGCATGGGCTTCGCACATTTCATCGCCCGCCGCATCCTCGGCGACAGCGAACGCCAGGACCGGCTGTCACGGCCCATCGTGCTCATTGCTATCCTCGGCATCGTCATCGGCATGGCGGTGATGATCCTCACCGTGGGGATCAGTACGGGGTTCCAGGGCGAAGTCCGGGCCAAAGTAACAGGTGCCGGTGCGCATATCGAGATCTTGCCGCTGGCGCAAGGCGATGGCAACACCTCGGCGCGTGTGCGCACCGCACAGCCGTTCTATCCGTGGTTGGACACGGTGGCGGGCGTGGATCACATCCAGGTGTTCGCGCTGCAACCGGGCATCGTGGAAACGAAGGACGACATCCAGGGCGTGGTGGCCAAGGGGGTGGGCGCGGACCATGACTGGGAGTTCCTGCGGGCCCACCTGGTGGCCGGCGCGGTGCTGTCCGTGGGTGACAGCGTGCGGTCCGAGGTGTTGATCAGCCGGTGGCTTTCCCAGCGCCTGCGCCGTAGCCTGGGGGACGACCTGACGGTATACCTGATCAAGGGCCGCGAGGACATCCGCCCGCGCAAATACCGCATCAAGGGCATCTATGAGACGGGGCTGGAGAAGGTGGACCACCAGCTGATCTACATGGACATCGCGCATATCCAACGATTCGCGCAGTGGGGCGTGCAGGCGGAGATCCGCGTGGACGGGGAGGCCGCGGGCCCGGGCATCACCGTGGAAGGGCTGGGCTTCGGCGGCGACGGTCGCTACAGTTACGACTGGCCGGGTACGCCGTTGCGCGGAAAAGGCCCGCACACGCTGTGCGTGGCGGGGGACACCACGCTGATGATGGTGCTCAGCGACAACGGCGGCACCTTGCCGGACACGGCCTGGCTCCACATCCGCCCCTCGCACGCCGGACGGGAAGGCCGCTGCCTGTCCTACGCCGACGCGCACATTGGCCGGCGCACCAGCGGCGGCAGCTACAAGGCTTACTGCGGCGGCTTTGAGGTAATCCTGAAGGAAGGGGTGGACCTGACGGCCATGGACGACCTGATCTACCGCGAATACCTCGGCGTGGGCCTGCGCACGGTGACCGCCCGGCAGAAATTCCCGGAGATCTTCGCCTGGCTGGAATTGTTGGACACCAACGTGGTGGTGGTGATCGTGCTGATGGTGCTGGTGGCGATCATCAACATGACCTCGGCGCTGCTGATCATCATCCTGGAGCGCACCAACATGATCGGGGTGCTGAAGGCGCTGGGCAGCACCAACGGCACCATCCGCCGCATCTTCCTGATCGACGCGGCATACATCATGGGCATCGGCATCCTGGCGGGCGATGTGCTGGGCATCGGCCTGGCGCTGTTGCAGCAGCACTTCGGGCTGGTGCGCCTGCCCATAGAGAGTTACTATGTGAATGTGGTGCCGGTGGACCTGTCCATCTGGCCGATCGCCGCCCTGAACATCGGGGTGCTGGCGGTATGCGTGCTGGCGCTGGTGGTGCCCAGCATGTACGTGTCGCGCATCGCGCCGGCGAAAGCGATCCGGTTTGAGTAGGGGCGGGCACCCTGTCCCCTGGCCCAATTCCTCCTCGGGGGGAATACGTACGGAACTGCCAGGCCCTTAGGGGTTGTTCAGGGCTCGTGGTACCAGCCGCCAACCCCTTCACACAAGGTGCAATACCGATAGCCTCCCCTTGCTACAGGTCTTGCCGGTTCACAACGAGTAGAGTTGCTTCATCACAAACGGGCCGCCGATATCGTCCCGCCTCAACGTGGTGAGCCCCATTGCGTTCAGGTCAACGGACAAGCCTGTCCGCTGGTCATGCTGGAGCTCTTTCCACGCCTGCTCCATGCCTGCCGACCATCGGATGTCATCAAACATGCATACACCGTCCGGTGCACAGTAGGGTTCTATCAACGCAAAGTAGTCCAAGGTCGGCTGGTACTGATGGTGTCCATCAATGAATGCAAGGTCCACCCTTTTCAATTCGTCCAATACGGAAGCCAGCGTATCGGTAAAAAGGCCGGTCACATATTCCACATTGGCCAAATTCAATCCTTGATGGACCGTTCTTGCAATTTTCTGCCGGTACGGCGAAGCATCCAACGTAACCAATCTTCCATTACCGTTCCTGCGCAGTGCCGAAGCCATGTAGGCCGACGAGATCCCGGTGTTTGTGCCCAATTCAAGGATCACGTCCGGTTTCAGGAAGCGGACCAGTTTGTACAAGAACCGACATGCCTTCACGGGCTTGCTTGCAGCAAACGCTCTCCCGACCGTGATCCCTTGGTCATAGAGTCCCCCCGGCCCAAGCGATCCATCAATAAGCAGCCCAGTATGGTTCGCGTACTGTCCACGCAGTTCCTCAATGGCGGCCACATCCCGCTCTTCCTCACCGCCCATGGGCAAGCCGATGGAACGGACCGCATCGGCAATGGCCACACCTTGCCGGTATGGCGATCCAGCAATTGACCTGATCACGCGGTTGTTGTCCCGATCGGTCATCGTCCTTCCATACCATCGGGCCAGGCCGGACAATCCCGGCACCTGCGTGATCCTGCTCTTTACGCTCATCATTAGAGCAAATCTAGCATAATTGCGGCCGCTGCCCGGTGCAGGAAGCGCCCGGCCAAGAATGCTCCCTGACGCCAACCGTTCGCAATCCGGATGCACCCCCTGTGGCGCTGTCTGGTCAGCCTGCATACAAGGGCTACAACCAGGTATCATGGCATCATCGCGCCTCCCAAACCGGGCATTCAGCCGTGTGGCACATGCCTACCTTCGCGGCGCATGAAGATCCACGCGAACATCCTGAGCACCATCGGCAACACGCCGCTGGTGAAACTGAACCGCCTGGTGGCCGATCTGCCCTGCACGGTGCTGGCCAAGGTGGAAACGTTCAACCCCGGCAACAGCATCAAGGACCGCATGGCGCTGAAGATGATCGAGGATGCCGAAAAGGCCGGGAAGCTGAAACCGGGCTGGACCATCATCGAGGGCACCAGCGGCAACACCGGCATGGGCCTGGCCATGGCGGCCATCATCAAGGGCTACAAGTGCATCTTCACCACCACGGACAAGCAGAGCAAGGAGAAGGTGGACGCGCTGCGGGCCTTCGGCGCCGAGGTGATCGTGTGCCCCACCAACGTGGAGCCGGAAGATCCCCGCTCCTACTATTCGGTGAGCTCGCGGCTGGAAAAGGAGACCCCCGACAGCTGGAAGGCCAACCAGTACGACAACCTGAGCAACACCCAAGCACACTACGAAAGCACCGGCCCGGAGATCTGGGAGCAGACCGGCGGGAAGGTGACGCACCTGGTAGTGGGCGTGGGCACGGGCGGCACCATCAGCGGGACCGGGAAATTCCTGAAGGAGAAGAATCCGGCCATCCAGGTGTGGGGCATCGACACGTATGGATCGGTGTTCAAGAAGTACAAGGAGACCGGGATCTTCGACCCCAACGAGATCTATCCGTACATCACCGAAGGCATCGGCGAGGACATGCTGCCGGCGAACGTGGATTTCAGCCTGATCGACCTCTTCGAGAAGGTGACGGACCGCGATGCGGCGATCTACACGCGGAAGATCGTGCGCGAGGAAGGCATCTTCGTGGGCAACAGCGCGGGCGCGGCCATGGCGGGGCTGATGCAGTTGAAGGACAAGCTGAAGCCCACGGACGTGGTGGTGGTGATCTTCCACGACCACGGCACGCGCTACCTGGGCAAAATGTTCAACGACGACTGGATGCGCGAGCGCGGCTTCCTGGTGGAGGAGAAACCCACCGCCGCCGACCTGCTGAAAGGCAAGGACATGCAGTTGCTGAGCGTGGAGGCCGGGGAGCCCGTGCGCAACGCCATCGACAAGATGCGGGCGCACAACATCGACCAGCTGCCGGTGTTCGAGGGCGGCAAGCCCGTGGGCACCATCACGGATGCACGCCTCTTCGATGCCATTCTGGAGGACCCCGATGTACGCCTGCAGGCTTGCCGGGTGGTGATGGGCCCTCCCCTGCCCGTGCTGATGCCCGAGGCGGCACTGGAACAGGTGGCCAAGGAACTGGGCGGCGGCTCGCCCGCGGTACTGGTGGAGCAGGCGAACGGATACGGGATCCTGACGAAGCAGGATATCCTGGGGAAATTGCGGTGACCTGTACCGTCGATCCACCGGGTCGACTCCCTGGCCACCCTGGCCCTATTTTGGCGGTGCTTCAATCGGCAAATGGCACCGCCTTTCCATAAACACATCCGCCTGCCCGGACATGATTACACGCAGGGGATTTACTATGTCACCCTTTGCACGCATGCCCGCATACAAGCTTTTGGGCAAATCGTGGGTACAGGTGCCAATGCACGCATGGACCTGAGCCCGGTAGGCCGCATGATCGATGAATGCTGGCAGGCCATCCCGCACCACTTCCCACATGTAAAACTGGATGAAACGCAGATCATGCCGGGCCATCTTCATGCGATCTTGATATTGGCACCACGGCCCGGAATGGCATCCGGACCGTCGACCCGTAGGGTCGACCCTACGGAATCCGATGGCCCGGTCCGTGCGCGCCCAAAAGGGCCTCGGTCCGGTTCGTTGGGTGCGATCATTGGGGCGTTCAAATCGGAAACCACCCTGCGGGTGAACCGGGCACAGGCGACCATGGGCCGCCGCTTATGGCAACTTGGATTCTATGAACGGATCATCCGCAGGGACAACGGCGAACGTGGCCGCATCACACAATACATCGCTGAGAATCCCGCGAACTGGCAATGAACATGGCGGTTGACCAGATGGTCCGGAGCGTGCGACTGCCCGGCCTTCCCCGGCGCATCATCTCCCTCGTCCCCTCCCAGACCGAAATGCTCCATGACCTCGGCCTGGGCGACCGCGTGGTGGGCATCACCAAGTTCTGCATCCGGCCGGAGGAATGGTTCCGGACGAAACCGCGCGTAGGCGGCACCAAGCAGGTGGACCTGGCCAGGGTGCGCACCCTGCAGCCGGACCTGATCATCGGCAACAAGGAGGAGAACGCGCAGGCGGACATCGAAGCCTTGGCGCAGGAATTCCCCGTGTGGATGAGCGATGTAGAAGACCTCGACGGGGCGCTGGCCATGGTCCGGATGATCGGCGGGATCACCGGTACAGCAGCTGCAGCGACCCGGATCATCGGGGGCATACACGGTGCCTTTGGCGGTTTACGGCCCCTTCTTCATCCCGTGAAGGCGGCGTACTTCATCTGGCGAATGCCGTGGATGCTGGCCGGGGCACCCACCTTCATCCGGGACATGCTGGTGCGCTGCGGGTTTGCCCCCTGCCCGCCAGCCGATCTCGGCCGGTACCCGGAATGCAACGATGACCAACTGCGCGCATGGAGGCCGGAAGTGGTGCTGCTTTCCAGCGAACCCTATCCCTTCGGCGGCAAGCATGTGCCCGAGGTGAAAAAGATCCTGCCTGATGCACGCATCATGCTGGTGGACGGCGAGCCGTTCAGCTGGTACGGCAGCCGATTGCTGCACGCGCCCCGCTACTTCCAAGCTGTGATCGACCGCGTTATGGGCGGTGGGTGAGCCACCGGGCAGCGGAGCCTACTTTTACGGCCCGCGCTTTGCGAAGTGTGCCGCCGATGCCGCGTATCCTCTGCGTTTTCCTGCTGTTCTGCACCGTGGCATTCGCCCGGGCACAGCGCATCGGCGTGGTGCTCAGCGGTGGCGGGGCCACGGCACTCACGCATATCGGGGTGCTGAAGGCCTTGGAGGAGAACGACATCCCCGTCGACTACATCACCGGAAGCAGCATGGGGGCCTTGGTGGGCGCCTTGTATGCCTCGGGGATATCGCCTGCACAGATGGACTCGCTATTCCAGACCGACCGGTACCAGACCATGGCCCGGGGCGGAGTGGAGCCTGAATACACTTACTACTTTAAACAGGACCCGCCTGACGCCTCCATGCTCACCTTGGGCCTGAACGTGGACACCGCGCTGCAGATGTCGCTGCCCACCAACCTGCGTTCGCCGGTACTGATCGACTATGAGCAAATGCAGGCATTCGCCGGTGCGGCTGCCGCGGCGCACTACGATATGGACCACCTGTTCATCCCCTTCCGTTGCGTGGCCTCGGACATCACGGCCAGGAAGGAGGTGGTCTTCTCGAAGGGCAACCTGGCGCTGGCGGTGCGTGCCAGCATGAGCTATCCGTTCTACTTCAAGCCCATCCGGATCAATGGCCACCTGATGATGGACGGGGGCATGTACAACAACTTCCCCGCTGACGTGATGTACGATGCGTTCCTGCCCGATTACATCATCGGCAGCAACGTGGCCTACAACGCGCCCCCGCCGAACGAGGACGACCTGATGAGCCAGTTGAAGGCGATCATGACCCAGCCGACGAACTACGTGCTGCCCTGCGACCCCGGGATCATCATCGAGCCCCGGACCCAGGTATCGCTCTTCGACTTTGCCAACGCGAAGCAGGCCATCGCGGACGGCTATGCCTCCACCATGGAGCACATGGACGAGATCCTGCAAGCCGTGCACCGCCGCCGCAGCCGCGAGGACCTGGCCCGTGCGCGGCGGGAGTTCCTGGACCGGTGCCCACCGGTGACCTTCGGCGACATCCGCTTCGACGGCGTGTCAGCCAGGCAAGCCTTGTACTGTGAGCGGCTGTTGAACAAGCACAACGAGCCCATTTCCGGCGAGGAGCTGAAGCCCCGCTACTTCCGGCTTTTTGCGGATTACAACATCGGCGGCCTCTTTCCGCAAGCCACCTATGTGCCGGCGCGCGGCAATTTCAACCTGGACATCAACGTGAAGCGTGAACGGGCCTTGGAGGTGCAGTTTGGCGGGCTGGTCAGCTCCAGGCCCGTCAACACGGGCATGCTGGCGGCGCGGTATTTGCTTTTCGGGCGCGCGAGCAGCCGCATCGAGGGCCGTGCTTATCTGGGGAAATTCTACACCTCCGGCCAGTTCCGCTGGCGTACGGACCTGAGTTCGCGAAGGCCGGTCTACATCGAACCCTGCGTGACGCTGAACCGCTGGGATTACTTCAGCGGGTTCACCTCCTTCTTCCAGGAGGTGCGCCCTTCCTACATCGTGCACAAGGAGGTGTGGGGCGGTGCCAATGCGGGCATGGGCATGGGCAACAAGGGGCTGCTCCGGGTGGACGCCAAGTATGCCCAGACCCGCGACAACTATTACCAGAACACATCGTTCACGGCCCGGGACACGGCAGACCTGACGGAATTTTCACTGGTGACCGGTGGCCTGGTCCTGGAGCGCAACAGCCTCAACCGGAAGCAGCAGGCCAACAGCGGCGAGCTCCTGCAATTCCAGCTCCGGTACATCGCGGGCGACGAGAATACCACGCCCGGCTCGCAATGGACGGACCGCGGCCGCTTCACCGCCCGCCGGGGCTGGGTGGTGCTGAAGGCACACCTCGACAAGTATTTCCTGCCCAAGGGGATCTTCAAGTTCGGGGTGCTGGCCGAAGGGGTGTACAGCACCCAACCGTTCTTCCAGAACTATACGGCCACCCTGCTCCAAACACCGGTTTTCCAGCCTACCCCTGAAACCAAGACCTATTTCCTGGAACACTACCGCGCGCCCCAATACCTGGCCGGCGGCCTGCGGAGCATCGTCGCCGTGGCGCGCAACAAGTTCGACCTGCGCATGGAAGGTTATGTGTTCCAGCCCTATCGGACACTTGAACGCGAAGGGGACAACCTCACCTCCCAGGGCACCGCGATCAGCTCCCGGTACTTCATCGGCAGTGGCTCGCTGATCTACCAGAGCCCCTTGGGACCGCTGTGGTTCAATGTGAGCTACATCGATGGCCTTCGCCTGCCGTGGGTATGGAGCCTGAACTTCGGCTACGCCATATTCTCGCAAGGAGCGCGTGAGTAGTTGGCGCCCAGGTCAGGTAAGGTCAGGCCGCCAGGCAGGAACATCCGCGGCACCGCTCAGGCCTGGGCCGTCGGGCCGCCGAAGTTCATCGGCACCTCCGGCACCTCCGTTTCCCGGATGGTGCCGTGCACGGCCTCGAACTTCTGCACATTGTCGACCAAGGCCCGCATGAGCCGCTTGGCATGCTGGGGGGTGAGCAGCACGCGTGCCTTCACCTTGGCCTTGGGCACGCCGGGCATCACCCGCACGAAATCCACGACGAACTCCGAATTGCTGTGGGTGATGATCGCCAGGTTGCTGTAAATGCCGTCCGCCACCTCCTCGCTGATCTCGATGTTCAACTGGTTGGGGCGTGGTTGGTTCTTTTCGTCAGCCATCGTTCACATGGTTACGCATGCCGCTGCATGCCCGGATAACGGATGGGTGAAGGGGCCTCCCTTGCGGCAGGCCCCTTCCATCCTTCATTCCTCGATCTCCTGTTCGGCCAGTTTCACGGCCATCAGGCGGGTGTACTCATCCTTGCCGTACACCAGGTCCTTTTGGAAGGCCCGGGTGCCCGTGCCCGCCGGGATCAGGTGTCCCACGATCACGTTTTCCTTCAGGCCGAGCAGTCCGTCCTCCTTGGCCGCCACCGCGGCTTCGTTGAGGACCTTGGTGGTCTCCTGGAAGGATGCGGCGCTGATGAAGCTCTCGGTCTGCAGGGAGGCCCGGGTGATGCCCATGAGCAGCTGGCGGCTGGTGGCCGGGGTGGCGGGCCGCGTCTCCACCAGCTTGCCGTCCTTGCGCTTGAGCACGCTGTTCTCGTCGCGCAGCTTGCGCAGGGTGATGATCTGGCCCTCCTTCACGTTGGCGCTGTCACCGGTGTTGGTCACCACCAGCTTGTCGAACATGCTGTCGTTCTCTTCCATGAATTCGGCCTTGTTCACCGCCTGGTGCTCCAGGAAGCGGGTATCGCCCGGATCCTCGATCTCCACCTTGCGCATCATCTGGCGCACGATCACCTCGAAGTGTTTGTCGTTGATCTTCACGCCCTGCATGCGGTACACGTCCTGCACCTCATCCACCAGGTATTCCTGCACCCGGGTGGGGCCTTGGATGTCCAGGATGTCCGAGGGGCTGATGGAGCCGTCGCTCAGCGGCTGGCCGGCCTTCACGTAGTCGTTCTCCTGCACCAGGATGTGCTTGCTCAGGGGCACGAGGTAGTACTTGTGCTCGCCGGTGCGGCTCTCCACGATGATCTCGCGGTTGCCCCGCTTGATCTTGCCGTAGGCCACGATGCCGTCGATCTCGCTGACCACCGCGGGGTTGCTCGGGTTGCGGGCCTCGAAGAGCTCCGTCACCCGGGGCAGGCCGCCGGTGATGTCGCCGCCCTTGCCGGAGCTGCGCGGGATCTTCACCAGGATGTCGCCGGCCTCCACCTTTTCCCCGTCGTTCACCGAGATGTGGGCGCCCACGGGCAGGGAGTAGCTCTTGATCTCCTCCTTGCTCTTGGCATCCATGATCCGGATGGTGGGGTTCTTCTTCTTGTCGCGGGTCTCCACGATCACCTTTTCGGTGAAGCCGGTCTGCTCGTCGATCTCATCCCGGAAGGTGACCCCCTCCTCGATGCTTTCAAATGCGAGCACACCCGGATATTCGGAGATGATCACGGCATTGTACGGGTCCCAATGGCAGATCATCTCCCCTTTCTTCACCAGCTTCCCGTTCTTGGAGTTGAACATGGCCCCGTAAGGGATATGGCTGGTGGTGAGGACGATCCCGGTGTTGGAGTCCACGATGCGCATCTCGGCGCTGCGGCTGATGACCACTTCGGCCTCCTCGCCGTTGCGCTCCTTCTTCTTCACGGTGCGCAACTCATCCACCTCCAGGCGGCCGTCGTACTTGGCCTGGATCTGGCTGTCCTCAGTGATCTTGCCGGCCACACCACCCACGTGGAAGGTCCGCAGGGTAAGCTGCGTGCCGGGTTCACCGATGGACTGTGCGGCGATGACGCCGACGGCCTCGCCGATCTGCACCATGCGCCCCGTGGCCAGGTTGCGGCCGTAGCACTTGGCACACACCCCGTGCCTTTGTTCGCAGGTGAGCACGCTGCGCACCTCCACCTCCTCGATGGGGCTCTTGCCGATGGCCTCGGCCACGCGCTCGTCGATGGTTTCGCCGCTGGCGATGATGAGGTCTCCGGTCTGGGGGTGGATCACGTCGTTCACCACCGTGCGGCCCAGGATGCGTGAAGAGAGCGGCTCCACCACCTCTTCGTTCTTCACCAGGTCGGTGACGACCAGGCCCCGCAAGGTGCCGCAATCCTCCGCGGTGATCACCACGTCCTGTGCCACGTCCACCAGGCGGCGGGTGAGGTAGCCGGCGTCTGCGGTCTTCAGCGCGGTATCGGCAAGGCCCTTGCGCGCACCGTGCGTCGAGATGAAGTACTCCAGGATGGACAGGCCCTCCTTGAAGTTGGACAGGATGGGGTTCTCGATGATGTCCTGTCCGCCGCCGCTCTTCTGGGGCTTGGCCATCAGGCCCCGCATGCCGCTAAGCTGGCGGATCTGCTCCTTGGAGCCCCGGGCGCCGGAGTCCATCATCATGTAGATGGAGTTGAAGCCCTGGTTGTCGTTCTTCAGCCGCTCCATCAGCGCATAGGTGAGCTTGCTGTTGGTGTGCGTCCAGATGTCGATGGTCTGGTTGTAGCGCTCGTTGTTGGTGATCAGGCCCATGTTGTAGTTGCCCAACACCTCGTCCACCTCGCCTTGGGCGGCATGGATGAGCTTGTCCTTTTCCTTGGGGATCACCACGTCGGCCAGGTTGAAGCTCAGGCCTCCGCGGAACGCGCTCATGAAGCCCAGTTCCTTGATGTCGTCCAGGAACTTCGCCCCCTTGGCGGTACCGCTTTCGCGCACCACCCTGCCGATGATGTCGCGCAGGGAGCGCTTGGTGAGCACCTCGTTGATGTACCCGAGTTCCTCCGGCACGATGGCGTTGAAGAGCACGCGGCCACAGGTGGTCTCGATCATGCTCGTGGACCCGTCTGGGTTGGTCCAGCGCACCTTGATCCAGGCATGCAGGTCCAGGCGCTTCTCGTTGTACGCAATGGTCACCTCCTCGGGGCTGTAGAAGGTCAGTCCCTCGCCCTTCACGGGGTTGTCCTTCTCGCTCTTGCGGCCCTTGGTGATGTAGTACAGCCCGAGCACCATGTCCTGGCTGGGCACCGCGATGGGGGCGCCGTTGGCCGGGTTGAGGATGTTGTGGCTGGCCAGCATCAGCAGCTGGGCCTCCAGGATGGCGGCGTGGCCCAGGGGCAGGTGCACGGCCATCTGGTCACCGTCGAAGTCGGCGTTGAAGGCCGTGGTGGCCAGGGGGTGCAACTGGATGGCCTTGCCCTCGATGAGCTTGGGCTGGAAGGCCTGGATGCCAAGCCGGTGCAGCGTGGGTGCACGGTTGAGCAGCACGGGGTGGCCCTTGATGACGTTCTCCAGGATGTCCCAGATCACGGGCTCCTTCTTGTCCACGATCTTCTTGGCGCTCTTCACGGTCTTCACGATGCCGCGCTCGATGAGCTTGCGGATGATGAAGGGCTTGTAGAGCTCGGCGGCCATGTCCTTGGGCAGGCCGCATTCGTGCAGCTTCAGGTCGGGGCCCACCACGATCACGGAGCGGGCGCTGTAGTCCACGCGCTTGCCGAGCAGGTTTTGGCGGAAGCGGCCCTGCTTGCCCTTGAGCGAATCGCTCAGGGACTTCAGCGGGCGGTTGCTCTCGCTCTTCACGGCGCTGCTCTTGCGGCTGTTGTCGAAGAGGCTGTCCACGGCCTCCTGCAGCATGCGCTTCTCGTTGCGCAGGATCACCTCGGGGGCCTTGATCTCCACCAGGCGCTTCAGGCGGTTGTTGCGGATGATCACGCGGCGGTAGAGGTCATTGAGGTCGCTGGTGGCGAAGCGGCCGCCGTCCAAGGGCACCAGGGGGCGCAGCTCGGGCGGGATCACGGGCACCACCTTCACGATCATCCACTCGGGGCGGTTCTCGCGGCGTGCGTTAGCGCTGCGGAAGGCCTCCACCACGCTGAGGCGCTTGAGGGCCTCGTTCTTGCGCTGCTGGCTGGTCTCGGTGTCGGCCTTGTGGCGCAGCTCGTAGCTCAGGTTGTCCAGGTCGAGGCGCTTCAACAGGTCGTACAGCGCGTCCGCGCCCATCTTGGCGATGAACTTCCTGGGGTCGTTGTCCTCCAGGTACTGGTTGTCCTTCCCCACGGCCTCGAGGATGTCCAGGTATTCCTCCTCGGTGAGGAAATCCAGGTATTGCAGGGCCTCGCCTTCCTTGTTCACGGTGCCCTCGCCCGGCTGGATCACCACGTAGCGTTCGTAGTAGATGATCTGGTCGAGCTTCTTGGTGGGCAGGCCCAGCAGGTAGCCGATCTTGTTGGGCAGGCTGCGGAAGTACCAGATGTGTGCCACGGGCACGGACAGCTGGATGTGGCCCATGCGCTCGCGGCGCACCTTCTTCTCGGTCACCTCCACGCCGCAGCGGTCGCACACGATGCCCTTGTAGCGGATGCGCTTGTATTTGCCGCAATGGCATTCGAAGTCCTTCACGGGACCGAAAATGCGTTCGCAGAACAGCCCGTCACGCTCAGGCTTATAGGTGCGGTAGTTGATCGTCTCCGGCTTGATCACCTCGCCGTGGCTGCGCTCGAGGATCTTCTCGGGGCTCGCCAGGCTGATGACGATCTTGTCGAATTGGCTCGACAACTTCACCTCCTTCTTGATCATGGTCATGGCGCTCAGGAGTTCAGTTTAAGGTTAAGGTCGTCCTCTCCTTCCAGGCTCACTTCCAAGGCGAGTCCGCGGAGTTCGTGCAGGAGGACGTTGAAGGATTCGGGGATGCCCGGCACCGGCATCGGGTCGCCCTTGACGATGGCCTCGTAGGCCTTGGCGCGGCCCATGACGTCGTCGCTCTTGACGGTGAGGATCTCCTGGAGCACGTTGGCGGCGCCGAAGGCCTCCAGTGCCCACACTTCCATTTCACCGAAGCGCTGGCCGCCGAACTGGGCCTTGCCGCCCAGCGGCTGCTGGGTGATCAGGCTGTACGGGCCGATGGAGCGGGCGTGCATCTTGTCGTCCACCATGTGGGAAAGCTTCAGCATGTAGATCACGCCCACGGTGGCCGGCTGGTCGAAGCGTTCGCCGGTGCCGCCGTCGTACAGGTAGGCCTTGCCATATTGGGGCAGGCCAGCCTCGTCGGTCTCGGCGTTGATCTGCTCAATGGAAGCGCCGTCGAAGATGGGCGTGGCGTACTTGCGGCCCAGCTTCAGGCCGGCCCATCCCAGTACGGTCTCATAGATCTGGCCCAGGTTCATCCGCGAGGGCACGCCCAACGGGTTGAGCACGATGTCCACGGGCGTGCCGTCCTCCAGGAAGGGCATGTCGGCATCGCGCACGATCTTGGACACGATGCCCTTGTTGCCGTGGCGGCCGGCCATCTTGTCGCCCACGGTGAGCTTGCGCTTGTTGGCCAGGTAGACCTTGGCCAGCTTCATGATGCCCGTGGGCAGCTCGTCGCCGATGCTCACCTGGAAGTTCTTGCGCTTGTACGCACCGCTGATGTCGCTGTGGCGGATGGTGTAGTTGTGGATCAACTGGCGCACCAGTTCGTTCACTTTCTTGTCCGCGGTCCAGTTGGTGGGGTCCACGGTGATGTAGTCCACCTTCTCCAGCACCTTGGCGCTGAACTTCACCCCCTTCTTGATCTGCTCTTCCTTGTACTTGTTGTACACGCCGTTGGAACCCTGCCCCCCGATCAGGGACATCAGTTTTTCCACCAGCAGGTCCTTCAGTGCGGCCAGCTCCTTGGTTTCTTCCTTGGCGATCTGTTCCAGCACGGCCTTTTCGTTGGTCTTGGTCTTCTTGTCCTTCACCGCGCGCGAGAACAACTTCTTGTCGATCACCACGCCCTTGGTGCTGGGGGGGGCCTTCATGGAGGCATCCTTCACGTCCCCGGCCTTATCGCCGAAAATGGCGCGGAGCAGCTTCTCCTCGGGGCTGGGGTCGGTCTCCCCCTTGGGGGTGATCTTGCCGATGAGGATGTCGCCCTCCTTGACCTCGGCCCCGATGCGGATCAGGCCGTTCTCGTCCAGGTCCTTGGTGGCCTCCTCGCTCACGTTGGGGATGTCGGCGGTGAGTTCCTCCTGGCCGCGCTTGGTATCGCGCACCTCCATCACGTATTCATCGATGTGGATGGAGGTGAACAGGTCCTCGCGGGCGGCACGTTCGCTGATGACGATGGCATCCTCGAAGTTGTAGCCCTTCCACGGCATGAAGGCCACCACCAGGTTGCGCCCGATGGCCAGTTCCCCGTCCTCGGTGCTGTACCCTTCGCAGAGGGTCTGCCCGGCGGTCACCTTTTCGCCCTTGCGCACCACCGGGTGCAGGTTCATGCAGGTGTTCTGGTTGGTCTTCATGAACTTGGTGAGCTTGTACTCCTTCTCGTCGGTGTCGAAGCTCACTACGCGCTCCTCGTCGGTGCGCTTGTATTCAATGACGATCCGCTCGCTGTCCACATATTTCACCACGCCGTCGCCTTCGGCATTGATGAGCACGCGGCTGTCGTGCGCCACGAGTTCCTCCAGCCCGGTGCCCACGATGGGGGCTTCGGGGCGCAGCAGCGGCACGGCCTGGCGCATCATGTTTGATCCCATCAGCGCCCGGTTGGCGTCGTTGTGCTCCAGGAAGGGGATCAGGCTGGCGGCGATGGAGGCGATCTGGTTGGGCCCCACGTCCATCAGTTGGAGGGCCTTGGGCTCCACCACGGGGAAGTCGCCCATTTGACGGGCCTTCACCCGGTTGTTGGCAAACTCGCCGTTTTCCTTCAGCGGGGCGTTGGCCTGGGCGATCATCTGCATGTCCTCTTCCTCGGCGCTGAGGTAGATGGGCTCGCTCTTCAGGTCCACCTTGCCGTCCTTCACTTGGCGGTAGGGCGTTTCGATGAAGCCCAGGCTGTTGATCTTGCTGAACACGCACAGGGAGCTGATCAGGCCGATGTTGGGGCCTTCGGGCGTCTCGATGGTGCACAGGCGGCCATAGTGGGTGTAGTGCACGTCGCGGACCTCGAAGCCGGCACGCTCGCGGCTGAGGCCACCGGGCCCGAGGGCCGAGAGGCGGCGCTTGTGGGTGATCTCGGCCAGCGGGTTGGTCTGGTCCATGAACTGGCTCAGCTGGTTGGTCCCGAAGAAGGAGTTGATCACGGAGCTGAGCGTCTTGGCGTTGATCAGGTCGGTGGGGGTGAACACCTCGTTGTCGCGCACGTTCATGCGCTCGCGGATGGTGCGGGCCATGCGGGCCAGGCCCACGCCGAACTGGCTGTAGAGCTGCTCGCCCACGGTGCGCACGCGGCGGTTGCTCAGGTGGTCGATGTCGTCCACGTCGGCCTTGGAGTTCACCAGTTCGATCAGGTACTTGATGATGGCGATGATGTCCTCCTTGGTGAGCACGCGCACGCTGAGCTCGCTTTCCAGGCCCAGTTTCTTGTTGATGCGGTAGCGGCCCACCTCGCCGAGGTCGTAGCGCTGCTCGCTGAAGAAGAGCTTGTCGATCACGCCGCGGGCCGTTTCCAGGTCGGGCGGCTCGGCGTTCCGCAGCTGGCGGTAGATCACCTCCACGGCCTCCTTCTCGGAGTTGGAGGTGTCCTTTTGCAGGGTGTTGTAAATGAGCGCATAGTCCCCGGCGTTGACGCCCTGCTTGTGCAGGATGATGGTCTTGGCGCCGCTGTCCAGGATCTCGTCCACGTGGTGTTCCTCCAGCACGGTCTCCCGGTCGATGAGCACTTCGTTCCGCTCGATGGAGACCACTTCGCCGGTGTCCTCGTCGACGAAGTCCTCCACCCAGCTCTTCAGCACGCGGGCGGCGAGCTTGCGGCCGATGGCCTCCTTCAGGGCGGCCTTGGTCACCTTGATCTCGTCGGCCAGGCCGAAGATCTCCAGGATCTGCTTGTCACTTTCGTAACCGATGGCCCGCAGCAGGGTGGTCACCGGCAGTTTCTTTTTGCGGTCGATGTAGGCATACATCACCGCGTTGATGTCCGTTGCGAATTCGATCCAGCTGCCCTTGAAGGGGATCACGCGGGCGCTGTAGAGCTTGGTGCCGTTGGCGTGGCGGCTCTGGCCGAAGAACACGCCGGGGCTGCGGTGCAGCTGGCTGACGATGACCCGGTCGGCGCCGTTGACGACGAACGACCCCTTGGGCGTCATGTAGGGGATCTGCCCCAGATAGACGTCCTGCACGATGGTCTCGAAGTCCTCGTGCTCGGGATCGGTGCAGTAGAGCTTGAGCTTGGCCTTCAGCGGCACGCTGTAGGTCAACCCGCGCTCGATGCACTCGTCGATGGTGTAGCGCGGGGGATCGATGAAATAGTCGAGGAACTCCAGCACGAACTGGTTGCGGGTGTCCGTGATGGGGAAGTTCTCCATGAACACCTTGTAGAGGCCCTCGCTCACCCGGTTCTCGGGCAGGGTCTCGATCTGGAAGAACTCCTCGAAGCTCTTCAGTTGGATGTCCAGGAAATCCGGGTAATCGACCGGATGGAGCGTGGAACCGAAGTTGATCCGCTTGTTCCTGCGCTTGGGATGTTTGGTCTGGGCCATGAAGGGAAGACTGGGGGGAATTAAGAACGCCGACGACCTGTTGGTACCTGTGGAAAACGCCCCCGGTACCGTGGGGGTTGGTGCGGCCCTTTAACGGGCGAAAGGACCGGCTTGGCCGGGTACCCCGCACCTTGACGGGATACCCGGCCTTCGCTGTCCTTTCGGGCGGATTGCCTTACTTGACCTCAACTTCTGCCCCGGCTTCGGTCAGTTGTTGCTTCAAGCTTTCGGCCTCCTCCTTGGAGACCCCTTCCTTCAGGGGCTTCGGTGCTCCGTCCACCAGGTCCTTTGCCTCCTTCAGGCCCAGGCCGGTGAGCTCCTTCACGAGCTTCACCACGGCCAGCTTGCTTTGGCCGCCGGACTTGAGGATGACATCGAAGCTGGTCTTGGCCTCGGCGGCCTCGCCTCCACCTCCGCCACCGGCGGGTGCGGCCACGGCCACGGCTGCGGCCGCAGGCTCGATCTGGTATTCGTCCTTCAGGTATTGGGCCAGTTCGCTCACCTCCTTCACGGTGAGGCCGACAAGCTGGTCGCCCAAGGTTTTGATGTCTGCCATCTTGGTTTGTTTGTTACTTACGGTTGTTGGGAAGCTGACTGTGCGTAACGCGTTTCAACGGGGTGGGCTGCCAAGGCCCCCATCCTCTTGTTCTGGTTCAGGCGGCCCTTTCCTCCAAGGCTTTCACCAGGCCGGCGATCTTGTGGCCGCCGCCGCCCTGCAGGGCGCTGATGACGTTCTTGATCGGGCTTTGCAGCAGGCCGATGATCTCACCGATGAGCTCCTCGCGGCCCTTGAGCTGGCTGAGCATCACCAATTGGTCGTCGCCGATGAAGACGGCCTCATCGATCCAGGCGCTTTTCAGCGCCGGACGGTCGCCTTTCTTGCGGAAATCCTTGATCAGTTTGGCGGGCGCGTTGCCCTTCTCGGCGAACATCAGCGCCGTTTGGCCCTTGAGCGTCGGGTAAAGCTCGCTGTAATCGCGGCCTTCCACCCGCTCCATCGCCTTGCGCAGCAGCGTGTTCTTCACCACCTTCATCCTCACCCCGCCCTTGTTGCATGCGCGCCGCAGTCCGCTGGTGGCCTCGGCCGTCATGGAGCTGGCATCGGTCAGATAGAGCACATTGCTGCCTTTGATCTCCTCGATCAGTTCGGCAATGGCCTGGTCTTTTTGTTCACGGGTTGCCATGTTTTTGGTCTGTTTCTGGAGGTGCCCGGCCGGGCACCGCTTTCGTTAATGGTTAGGCCACGACCTTGGTATCCACCCGGATGCCCGGGCCCATGGTGCTGCTCACGAAGATGCTTTGGATGTAGGTTCCCTTGGCGGTGCTGGGTTTCAGCTTCATCAAGGTCTGCAACAGTTCATTGGCGTTCTCGCTGAGCTTTTCCGCCCCGAAGGAGGCCTTGCCGATCACGGCGTGGATCACCCCGGCCTTGTCCACCTTGAAATCGATCTTGCCGGCCTTCACCTCCTTGGTGGCCTTGGCCACGTCCATGGTAACGGTGCCGGTCTTCGGGTTCGGCATCAGGCCGCGGGGGCCCAGGATGCGACCCAGGGCACCCACCTTGGCCATCACGTTGGGCGTGCAAATGATCACATCAATGTCGGTCCAGCCCCCTTTGATCTTTTCCACGTATTCGTCCAGTCCGGCCATATCCGCCCCGGCGGCCATGGCTTCCTCGCACTTGGCGGGGTCGGCCAGCACCAGCACGCGCACGGTGCGGCCCGTTCCATGGGGCAGGCTCACGGTGCCGCGCACCATTTCGGTGCTCTTCTTGGGGTCCACGCCCAGGCGGACGGCGATGTCCACGGTGGCATCGAACTTGGTGGTGCTGGTCTTTTTCACCAGGTTGGCGGCCTCCAGCAGGTCATACGCCTTGGAGGCATCATACAGGGCGGCTGCCGCCTTGCGCTTTTTGGTCAATTGTGCCATGGCTCCGGATTATTTGTTGATGGGGCTTTCGCCGGTAACGGTGATGCCCATCGAGCGGGCGGTGCCGGCCACCATGCTCATGGCACTTTCCAGGGTGAAACAGTTCAGGTCGGGCATTTTATCCTCGGCGATGGCCTTCACCTGGTCCCAGGTGACGCTGCCCACCTTGTCGGTCTGCGGCACGCCGCTGCCCTTCTTGGCCTTGGCCGCCTCCATCAGCTGCACCGCGGCCGGGGGCGTTTTGATCACGAAGTCGAACGACTTGTCGCTGTATACGGTGATGATCACGGGCAGCACCTTGCCGGCCTTGTCCTGCGTGCGTGCGTTGAACTGCTTGCAGAACTCCATGATGTTCACCCCCTTGGCGCCCAACGCGGGGCCCACGGGCGGGGCGGGGTTCGCGGCCCCGCCTTTTACCTGGAGCTTCACCAGCCCCGAAACTTCCTTGGCCATTGTTTGGTTTTTAGGTCCTTGGTAACGTGCGCTTGGCGGCGCACTCGGACGGTTGTTCGTGTTTGTATCAGATCTCCTTTTCCACCTGCATGAAGCTCAGTTCGAGCGGCGTGCGCCGGCCGAAGATCTTCACCATCACCTTCAGCTTCTTCTTCTCTTCGTTGATCTCCTCGATGGTCCCGTTGAATCCGTTGAATGGCCCGTCGATCACCTTCACCCCCTCGCCCACGTGGTAGGGGTTGTAGGGTGATTCCTCCGCATCAGCCAGCTCATCCACCGTGCCCAGGATGCGGTTGACCTCGCTCTGTCTCAAGGGTACGGGGTCTCCTCCCTTTTCGGCGCCCAGGAAGCCGATCACGTTGGTCATCTGCTTCAGCGTATGGGCGGTTTCGCCGGAGAGGTCGGCCTCCACCAGCACGTATCCGGGGAAAAAATTGCGCTCCTTGCTCACCTTCTTCCCGTCGCGGATCTGGTAGAACTTCTCCATGGGGATCAGCACCTGGGATACGTAGGTGCCGAGGTTGGAGCGGCGGATCTCCGCGTCAATGAGCTCCTTGACCTTTTTCTCCTTCCCGCTGATGGCGCGAAGCACATACCATTTTTTCGTGTGGGGCACGGGCATGGTCCTCAGGCGATGAATTTGTAGATGAATCCGAGTATCCCTTTCCAGAATCCGCTGCCTCCCATGTTCTGGACCCCGAAAATGAAGTCCATCAGGAAAATGATGAGCGAAACGACGACGGTTGACACGAGCACCAGGATGGCGCTGCTTTGGAGCTCCTTCCATGTAGGCCAGCTCACCTTGTGGACCAGCTCGTTATAGCTCTCGCTGATGTATGCCTTGAAGTTTGCCACGGTCGTTTGTATTGGCACGGGAGGCAGGAATCGAACCCGCAGCCTACGGTTTTGGAGACCGTCGCTCTACCGATTGAGCTACTCCCGTTCGTTCCTGGTTTCCTTGGTGTCCCTTTCGTCGGCAAAGGCCGTCCCGCCAAATGCGGGACGGCCCTGCCTGCTTTTTCATGTGTTTGGTCACTTGATCACTTCGGTCACCTGGCCGGCACCCACGGTGCGTCCACCCTCGCGGATGGCGAAGCGCAGGCCCTTGTCCATGGCGATCGGCACGATCAGCTTCACATTGATGGTCACGTTGTCGCCCGGCACCACCATTTCGCGGCCGGCCTCCAGGGTGATCTCCCCGGTCACGTCCGTGGTGCGGAAGTAGAATTGGGGGCGGTACTTGTTGTGGAAGGGGGTGTGGCGGCCGCCTTCTTCCTTCTTCAGCACGTAGATCTCGGCCTTGAACTCGGTGTGCGGGGTGATGCTCCCGGGCTTGGCGATCACCATGCCGCGGCGGATCTGGTTCTTTTCAATGCCGCGCAGCAGCAGGCCCACGTTGTCACCGGCCTCGCCGCGGTCCAGCAGCTTCTTGAACATTTCCACGCCGGTGCAGGTGGAGGTCAGCTTCTCTTCCTGCATGCCCACGATCTCCAGGGGGTCGCCGGTCTTTACCACGCCGGTCTCGATACGGCCGGTGGCCACGGTACCGCGGCCGGTGATGGAGAACACATCCTCCACGCTCATCAGCAGGGGCTTTTCGTTGTCACGCGGGGGGATGGGGATCCAGCTATCCACTGCGTTCATCAGTTGCATGACGGATTCCACCCACTTGGCTTCGCCGTTGAGGGCGCCCAGGGCGCTGCCGCGGATCACCGGGGTGTTGTCGCCGTCGTACTCATAGAAGGAGAGCAGTTCGCGGATCTCCATTTCCACCAGGTCCAGCAGCTCGGGGTCATCCACCAAGTCCACCTTGTTCATGAACACCACGATCTTGGGCACACCCACCTGGCGGCCGAGCAGGATGTGCTCGCGGGTCTGGGGCATGGGACCGTCGGTGGCGGCCACCACCAGGATGGCACCGTCCATTTGGGCGGCACCGGTGACCATGTTCTTCACATAGTCGGCGTGCCCCGGGCAGTCCACGTGCGCATAGTGGCGGGTCTCGGTGGAATATTCCACGTGCGAGGTGTTGATGGTGATGCCGCGTTCCTTCTCCTCGGGTGCGTTGTCGATGGAATCGAAGCTGCGGGCCTCGGAAAAGCCCTTGTCGGCCAGCACCTTGGTGATGGCTGCCGTGAGGGTGGTCTTGCCGTGGTCAACGTGGCCGATGGTGCCGATGTTGAGGTGGGGCTTGGTGCGCTGATAGGTCTCCTTTGCCATGTGGGGCGATCGTTTGGTGTTGTTCTTTTACTGACTCGTTGGGGTGTTCCTTTAATTACTGTACGTGCTTTTTGCCGCTGGCCGGCCTGAAAGGCCTTCGAGCCTTGAGCCTTTGGCGGGAATTGAACCCGCGACCTCTTCCTTACCAAGGAAGTGCTCTACCTCTGAGCTACAAAGGCCTTTGCGCCGTTGGCCCCCCGCCCCGCAAGCGGGGAGTGGGGGGTAGAGCGGGAGACGAGACTCGAACCCGCGACTTTCAGCTTGGAAGGCTGATGCTCTACCAACTGAGCTACTCCCGCTTGATCTTGCAACACCGGTCGTTGAAACCATTCCGGTCATTGGCTCCGTTCATCGTGGGGAGAGCAGGATTCGAACCTACGAAGTCGTAAGACAGCAGATTTACAGTCTGCCCCCGTTGGCCGCTTGGGTATCTCCCCATGGTCCGTTCACGGAGCCAATGAAGGGACTCGAACCCCCGACCTGCTGATTACAAATCAGCTGCTCTACCAGCTGAGCTACATTGGCATGTACAGCAAGGAAAAGAACGCCCCGGACCCGTTCCCGGAAGGTCCACCCCCCGGAATTGGGCCTGCAAATGTATACAAAAGCACGAAGCAGCCAAACGCAGCCGTCCAAGAATTTGGTCCGCCGCGCCGTTAAAGGATCGGAACGGGTTCAGCCCCGCACTTCGCGCAGGCGCGTCTTGTCCCTTTCCACCTGGCTGCGCAAAGCATCGATGGCATTCACCGCCGCCTCCTCAAAGCTGGCCGCCCGCCGCTTGGCGAAGAGGTCGTTGCCGGGCACGGCCAGGCGGATCTCCACATGCTTGTTCCGGGGCCGCTCCCCGTCAGGCCCCACGCGGAGGGTGACGTCGCCGCCCATGATGTTGTCGTGGAAGAGGGTGAGCTTGTCCAACTTCTCCTTGATGAAGTTGACCAACTTGATGTCCGCGTCGAAGTGGATGGAATGCACGTTCACGTTCATTTCACAGGTCGTTTGATTGGTCGCGATGGTCTTCCCCCCCGCCCCGCGGGTGCGCCTGCCGATGCGCCCGTTTCAGCTTGTCCACGGTGTTGTGGGTATACACCTGGGTGGCGGCCAGGTTCGCGTGGCCCAGCAACTCCTTCACGGCATTGAGGTCCGCGCCATGCTCCAGCAGGTGTGTCGCAAATGTGTGCCGCAAAACGTGGGGGCTTCGTTTCCGTTGCGTTGTGACCGCACTAAGATAATGCGTCACCAGGGTTTGGATGGTGCGGCGTGGTACGCCCCTCCCGTCCGGGCCCACCAGAAGGGGGCCGTCCCCGCCGGGTGCCACCGCCTCGCGCTGCGCCAGGTATTCGCCGAGCAGCTTCACCAGCGGCTGCGCCAGGGGAATGATGCGCTCCTTGCGGCGCTTGCCCAGCACCCGCACGGTGGCCCGCCTCAGGTCCACGTCCCCCGGCCCCAGGCCGGTGAGCTCGGCCAGGCGCATGCCGGTGCCGTAGAGCAGTTCCATCAGCAGGCGGTCGCGCATGCCGGCAAAGCCCTCCGGCCAAGCCATGCCGTCCAGCAATTCCCGCATCTGCGGTTCGCCGACGAACTCGGGCAGCCGCTGGGGCACCTTGGGTGCCTCCACCAGGGCGGTAGGGTCGGGACCGGCCCCGCCCACCTTGCGGGCAAACCGGTAGTAGGCGCGCAAGGCGCTGAGCTTCCTGTTCACCGACCGCGGGCCCACGCCCGCCTGCATCAGCTCCATCATCCAGGAGCGCACCATTTTGGAGGTGGCCCGGCCCGGAGGCCCCGCGCCCATGCCTTCCAGGAAGGCGGCAAATTGCCGCAGGTCGCTCCGGTAGGCCTCCACCGTTAGCGGGCTGGCCCGCCTTTCGGAGACCAGGTATTCAAGAAAGCGTTCCACGGGCATGGCAAGGGTGCAACGCAAAGAAGGCGAAAAGGCTTGTGTGCCTTTTCGCCTTCTTTGGCGGGTTGTGGACAGGTGCCTGGTGATAGTGCCGGGCACCGGGCGGCTTATTGCTCCTCCCCGTAGGTCTCCAGCTTGTATACCGCGCGCATCCGCTCCATGCGGCGCTCCACGGACGGCTTGGTGAAGTGTTGGCGGCGGCGCAGCTCGCGCAGGGTGCCCGTACGGTCGAACTTCTTCTTGAACTTTTTCAAGGCCTTGTCGATGGGCTCGCCTTCTTTCACCGGAACGATCAGCATGCTGTCTGTTTTTCTGTTTGGGGGCGCAAATATAGGTGCTTTTCCCAATGCTTCATCACCTGCGGGTGGCAATCGCACAAAATCCCCAACGGCCCCCGGCCGGACCCGGGGTCGGGCCCAATTCCCGGACGGACCGGCATGCCGGCAAGGATGCGTGCCCTTGGGCGGTGTGATGGGAATGCCGCTCACTCCTGGCCGGCCGGCTCCGCCACGGGCTCCGCTGCCGGGGTTTCCCCGGCCTCCAGTTGCTTGCGGGCGCGCCTTTCGCAGGTCTTGCACAGCTCGTTGTCGCCGATCTTGCGCTCTTCCCACGCCTGTTGCACCGTGCCCTCGTGGATCTCCCGGCCCTTGATGTGCTGGCAGTCCTGGAACAGGTGGTATTTCTCCCCGCCCGGTGTCCAGTACACCAGGTCCACCCCGTGGTTGAGGGTCTTCACCGAATCGGTCTGCGCGTTGATCTCGTCGGTGTATTTCTCGATGGAGGGCGGGTTGAAATCGGTGCCCACGATGCCTGCGGCCAGCAGCGCCACGATGCCGATGGCCCCGGCGATGCCCTTGGATTTGCCGTCGAGCTCCTTGTTGGTGAAGATGAGGATGATGAGCGGCAGGAACGCCACGGCGGCGATGATGGCGCCCAGCTGGTTCTGCACGAAGAAGCGGAACTTGTCCTTTTCCGAGGCCGGGTCCAGCCGGTTGGACTTCTTCCACAGCAGGGAACCGGTGATGGAAAGGGCCAGGATGACCACGGTGGCGACGATGAGCCACGTGAGCATGTCGTTGTGCAGGAGCTTGAGGATGGCGAAGACCTCGCCGGCGATGGCGGCGGCCCATGCCAGCAGGGCGAACAGCCGCAATTGTTTGGCTTGCGCCTTGGCCTCGGGGGTGGCGACGAACTGCTTTTTCTCGGGCATCCTTGTCGGTTGTTTTGTTCCGTTCAAATATACCGGGCGGGGTCCATGCCCCGCCCCGCCATGTTGCACCGGGGTCAGCGCAGGATCTGCCGGCTGATCACCAGCTTCTGGATCTCCGAGGTCCCCTCGCCGATGGTGCACAGCTTGCTGTCACGGTAGAATTTCTCCACGGGGAAATCCTTGGTGTAGCCGTAGCCCCCGAAGATCTGCACGGCATCGGTGCCCACCTGCACGCTTACCTCGCTGGCGTAGTACTTGGCCATGGCGCTTTCCTTGGTCATCGGCAGGCCCCTGTTCTTCATGTCCGCGGCCTGGCGGATCAACAGTTCGGCGGCCTCGATCTTGGTGGCCATGTCGGCCAGCTTGAAGTTGATGGCCTGGAACTCAGAAATGGGCTTGCCGAACTGGTGGCGCTCCTTGCTGTAGGCCACGGCGGCATCGAAGGCGCCCTTGGCGATGCCCAAGGCCAATGCGGCGATGCTGATGCGGCCGCCGTCCAGCACCTTCATGGCCTGCTGGAAGCCCTTGCCCACCTCACCCAGCACGTTTTCCTCCGGGATGCGGCAGTCCTGGAAGATGACCTCGGCGGTCTCGCTGGCGCGCATGCCCAGCTTGTTCTCCTTCTTGCCGCCGGCGAATCCGGGGGTGCCGCGTTCCACCACGAAGGCGGTCATGCCATGGTGGTCCAGCAGTTCGCCGGTGCGGGCGATCACCACCATCACGTCGGCACTGATGCCGTGGGTGATCCAGTTCTTGGTGCCGTTGATCACCCATTCCTTGCCTTCCTTGCGGGCGGTGGTGGCCATGCGCATGGCATCGCTGCCGGTGCCCGCCTCGGTGAGGCCCCATGCCCCCAGCCATTGGCCGGTGGCCAGCTTGGGCAGCCAGCGCTTCTTCTGCTCCTCGTTGCCGAAGTACAGGATGTGGCCGGTGCAGAGCGAGTTGTGCGCGGCCACGCTCAGGCCCACGCTTCCGCATACACGCGCCACCTCCACGATGGTGTCCACATACTCCTGGTAGCCCAGGCCGGCACCGCCGTATTCCTCGGGCACCAGCACGCCCAGCATGCCGGCAGGGCCGAAGTGGTCCCTGAAAAGGTCCTTCGGCATGTGTTGGCTTTCATCCCATTCCATGACGTGGGGGCGCAACTCACGCTCCACCAGGTCGTGCACGGAGCGTGCGATCATCTTCCGGTCCTCGGTCGTGCTGAATTCCATGGGTTCCGTCCTCTGCTTCAAGGGTATCAATAACAGCTGTTTTCCAAGGCTGCAAAGCTAACCGGAAGAGCGGCACGCGCCCTGCGCGTTCACTCCACGGTGATGTAAGGCAAGATGCGCGCGCGGATGGTGTCCGTCACCAACAGGCAACCGGCGATGTCCTCCGCCGCGCGGAACGGACCGTGTTGCCCGCGGTAGGCCACCAGGGCCTTGGCCACTTTCCAGTTCATGTAGGGGTGGCGGGCGAGTTCCTCCACGGCGCAGGTGTTGATGGGGATCTGCCGCACGGCCCCCGGGTCCAGGGTGAGCTGTTGTTTCAATTGCTCCACGGCATCCGGCTTGTCCCGCAGGATGGGAACCTCGGCCAGTTGGTCCAGGCTGATGAACCCTCCGAGGCGATCGCGGTAGCGGATGATGCCGCGGGCAAAGGCGGGGCCGATGCCGCGTATGGCCACCAAGGTTGCGGAATCCGCGGCGTTCAGCTCCACCAGGGCCTGCGGGGAGGCCCGCCTTTCCCGTCTTTCCCCGTTGACGGCCCGGGCGGTGTCGCGCGGCTGCCAGCCCTGGCCACGCGATGGCCGACTTGCGGCTTCCGCGCGTTCAGGCAGTTGGATATAGGGCTTCCAAAGCGCGAACAGTCCCGGGTCCACCACACGCATGCGGCCCAGGTCGTCCTTGGTCCTGAACCGCCCTCCCCGGGCCTCGTACTTGTGGATGGCTTCGGCCTGCCTATCGCTGAGCCCGAGCAAGACCCATTGGTCCACGGGCAATCCGTTCGGGTTGAATGGGAAGAGCTGGATGTCCTCCCACCCCTGGACGGCCCGCCCGGCGGGGGCGCGGCCCGTATCGCCCAAGGACCGCCAAACCACCTCCAAGGCCTGCGCTTCCTGCGGTGCCAGCCTTGGCGGGCGTATCCATTGTTCCCAGGTGACCCAAGCGGCCGCGAGCAGGCACAGGCCGAGCAGGATGGAGAAGGCCCGGCGGTCGCCCCGGCGCATGTCCAGAAGGTCCTTCCACGCTTCCTTCCACGGGTGCCGTCCGTGCCGGTTCGCCATGTGACATGCTGCGGTCAGGTGGCCAACTGGCTGCGCAGCACGGCCAGCCCCTGCTCAAAGCTGCGGGGATGATAGCCCAGTTCCCTGCGCGCCTTGTCCAGGATGAAGCCCGTGCGCGGCGGGCGTTTGGCGGGCTGGCCCAGGGAGGCGCTCTTCACGGGCGCCACCGCCCCGGTGGGCAAGTTGAAGAAGGCGCCCACGCGCTGTACCAGCTCCAGGATGCTCATGCCGTCCGGTCCGCTGAGATGGAAGATGCCGGTGGCCCCGCGCTTTGCGATGCGGATGCAGCCGTCGGCCAGGTCCTCGGCCAAGGTGGGCATGCGCCATTGGTCGTCCACCACCTTGATGGGCGTTCCCTTTTCCAGGGCGCCCTTGGCCCACAGCACCACGTTGCTGCGGCTCAGGCCCGGCGCGATGCCGTATACGATGATGGTGCGCGCGATGGCCCAACGGTCCAGGCCTGCTTCCTGCACGATACGCTCGCCTTCGAGCTTGCTGTGGCCGTAAATGCTCAGCGGCGCGGGGGCATCCTCCTCGCGGTAGGGCCCGTGTTCCCCGTCGAAGATGAAGTCGGTGCTGAGGAAGATGAAGTGGCTGCCGGCGCGCTTGGCCGCATCCACCAGGAGTTGCGTGGCCGTCACGTTCTGCAGCCGGCACGCGGCGGGATCCTGTTCGCAGGCATCCACGTTGGTCATGGCCGCCGTGTGGATGATCGCATCCGGCCGCACCGCATCGATCACCGCATCCACCTGTTCGCGGTCGGTGGTATCCATGGTGCGGTAGCGGGCACCCAAGGGATCCGCAGTACGGTCACTTCCGCGCGAGGTGGCGATCAATTCCACTTCGGGATCATGGCGCAGGGCGGCGATGAGCTTTTGGCCCAGCAGGCCGTTGCTGCCCGTGATCAGGATCTTCATGGAAGGCGAACTTAGGGGATAGTTGGCAGTTGCAGGTGCAGGTGCAGGGCTATCGCGTCTAATTTCTCCCGTCAGTACTGGGAATGTGCAGGAACAGCAGGCCCAGCGTGCGGCGATCCTGTCCCCCTGAGCCCGCCGAACGGCGGGCTCAGGGCGAGGGGGCGGACCAAAGCGAGCGGCGGTCCGGGGAGCAAGGGACGCACGCTGGGCCTGCTGTTCCTACTCCTTTGCCGAAGTCATGACCGTTGATGAATGAGGACGCGATAGCCCTGGGTGCAGGTGGCTGTTGTCGGTTCCCTGTTGTTGGTTGTTGGTTGTTGGTTGTCAGTTCCTGCCTACTGCTCCTGCCAACTGAGAACTAAGAACTAAGAACTAAGAACTGAGAACTGAGAACTACGAACTAAGAACCCACCACCATCACCCCTTCCTCTCCTGCTTCCCCGGTGGCATCGGTCCGCGCAGATGGATCACCAGGCCGTTGAGGAAGTTGCGCAGCACCTGGTCACCGGCCTCTTTGTAGTTAGGGTGGTCCTCCTTGCGGAACAGCGCGTTCACCTCGGGAAGCGTCATGTGGAAATCCACCAGCCGCAGGATCTTCACGATGTCGGTGTCGCGCAGCTTCAAGGCCACGCGGAGTTTCTTCAGGATGTCGTTGTTGGACATGGGGTGATCACAACTCCCACACCGTACTGCGCCGGGCGAAGGGCCGCTTGATCTGTTCCTTGTGGTGCAGGATGAAGGCCATGATGAGGTAGGGCACCACGTTCAGGCCGGCCGTGACGAAGCTGAGGTAGATGAAACTGAGCCGCACCTGCTCGGTCTTGATGTTGAGCTTGTGCGCCCACCACTCGCACACGCCGAAGGCCTGCCGCTCAAAAAAGGTCTTGATGTGGTCGATCATGTTGGCTGCATCGGTGGCCCCGATGGGAGGTGCAAATTACGCGAAGGAATCCCAAAGCCCTTGCGCAGGCCGGGATCATTTAACGCTGCCGGGCGGCTGGCGGCTTGAACCGGCATGCCCGCCGGGTGTACCGGGGCGAAAGGACAACACCCATGCGCCACCTGTTCATGCTCCCCATGTTGCTCGGCATCACCCCCGCGGCCTTCACCCAATCCATCAGCGGCAACCTGAATGCCGGCGAGGCCATGGGTGCCCTGGCCTACGGCAACGTGGACATCTACCGGGGCGATGAACTGGTGGCCTCGGTGCTGACGGACCGCTTCGGCAACTTCCATGTGGACCTGGACACGGGGCTGTACAAATGCGTGGTGAGCTACGACGGATATGTGGCTTCCAGCCGCATGGTGCACGTGCGGGCGGATGAAAAGGCGGACTTCGCCGTGGAACGCGATGCTGCCGCGCCTGCGGCCCATGCGGAAACCCGGCGCCGCACACGCCCCCGCGCCAGGGGCGTTCCGGGTTTCGCGGTAACCTCCGACATGGACCATCGGATGGGAATGCCCTTCCCGGACGGCGACCCCGGGGCGATGGCGGCCGGTGGCCGTGCAGCGAACCCGGGCATCCTCACGGCCGGGGAGGTGAACGATTTCGGCAAATGGGAGCTGTGGACGGACTTGACGAAAACCGTGCTGGCACAAATGCAGCGCGCTTGGGGCATCCGTCCGCAAGGCCGCCATTCCCTCACCGTGCAGGATGTACGGGGCCTCCCGATCGCCGATGCCGAAGTGCGGCTGGTGCGTGCGGACGGCACCGAGATCTTCCGCGCCCGAACGGACAATACGGGCAAAGCCGAACTGTGGGCGGGCCTGGACTCGGATGAACTGGCCGCCACCGGCCCCAACTCCATCACCGTTTCCCATGCTGGGGTGACCCACCGCATGGAAAACGTCCGGCCCTTCGGCGACGGGATCAACCGCCTGGTGCTGGATGTGCCCTGCGGCCCCAGCAGCCAGGTGGACGTGGCCTTTGCGGTGGATGCCACCGGCTCCATGCAGGACGAAATCGATTTCCTGCAGGCCGAGCTCAACGAGATCATCTTCCGCTCCAAGAAGATCGGCGACCAGCTCAACTTCCGTTTCGCCAACGTGTTTTACCGCGACGAGGGTCCCGGCGAGGAGTACCTCACGCGGACCATGCCGTTCACCCGGGTCCTGTCCAAGGCGGTGAACTTCATTTCAGCGCAGTGGGCCGGCGGCGGCGGCGATACGCCCGAGGCCGTGGAGGTGGCCCTGGATTCGGCGATCAACCACCTGGAGTGGAGCGCGGAGGCACGCGCCCGGATCCTCTTCCTGGTGCTGGACGCGGGTCCGCACAACACGCCCGCCGTGCGCAAACGGATGCAGGAACTGGTGCGCCAGGCCACCGCCAAGGGCATCCGCATCGTGCCGGTGGCGGCCAGCGGCATCGACAAGGCCACGGAGTACCTGCTCCGGTCGGTGGCCTTGGGCACCAACGGTACCTACACCTTCCTCACAAACCACAGCGGCGTGGGCCTCCCCCACCTGGAGCCCACCACGGACCACTATGATGTGGAATCGCTCAGCGGTTTGCTGGCCCGCATCCTGAAAAGCTACACGTACATGCCCGACTGCCGGCAGCTGATCCCCGACCTGGGACTGGGCCTGCCGGATTCGCTGGTCACCACGGCCAACGGCACCGACAGCACGGCCACCGCCGTGACGGGCCCCGCCGACAGCACCGCGATCACCTGGCGCTACTACCCGAACCCGACCACGGGCCCCATCCACATCACCGCCGATCGCGACATTCCCGAGCTGTACATCACGGACCTCGGCGGCAAGGTGCTGCAGATCATCCGGGGCCTGCATGCCGACCGGACGGAAGTGGCCGACCTCAGCGCCTATGCCACGGGCATCTACCTGATCCGCTATCCCGTCAAGGACGGGTGGGTCAGCGGGAAGGTGGTGTTGCAGCGTGGATGAGGGTTGGTAAGGTTGGGAAGGTTGGGAAAGGGAGGGTGGAGGCCCGCCAGGCGTGGTGCCGCGTCCGTGGTCGATGATCAGGCCGGGCTGCACTTTTTGTGCAGCGCGGCACCGATGGCACAGGAGAGGCATTTCCGTTCCGCACAGTAGGTCTTCTTCAGTTCGATCAGGGCCTGGCTTTGGCCGGCGTTGGCGGCCTTCAGGCCCAATTGGTCCCACATGCGCGTGATGCCGTTTTGTTCCGCGGGCAGGCGTTCCATCAGCGCCATGGCCCGGTCCATCCACGGCTGGAAACCCCGGATGCGGCCCATGGCGAAGAGGTAGGGCACGATGGCATTGATGATCAGGCTGTCCGCCATGGCCCGCCCGAGCCGCTTGGGCCGCGGTGCCGATGCCGCCCCGAAGCGGTAGTGGGTGTGCCAGTAGCCATCGGCCTCCACGTCCAGCAAGGCGCGCAGCGCTTCCGGGGCATCATGCGCCACCAGCTCCGCCGGCATGTCCGCCCGCGTGGTGATCAGGGCCGCCCATTGGGCCAGGCGCAGGGTGGGGAAATTGGACGGACGCAAGCGGCCGAATTTCCAGGCCGCCGCCGGCACCGGCCTTAAGCCGTGTACGTGGGCCAGCCATCGGTATTCCTGCTGCAGCCTGCGCGGATGGTCCTCTTGGGGGCCATCGTCCAGGAATCCGGCCTGGCCGAACAGCAGGGCCTCCACGCGGGCCGGGTCATCGCGGTATTTCAGCAACAGGCGCACCGGCAGGGCAAGGGCGAGCATGCTGAAGGCCTCCGCATTCACCGGCCCGCCCAGCCACCGCAGCAGCATGTGGTGCAAGGTCTCGTTCGGGTCGTTGCCGTTGCGCCGGTACAAGGCTTCCACCTCCCCCACCTTGCGCTCCAGGCGTTGCACGAGCAAGCGTTCGAGCCAAAGGCGGACCCGGGCCGGGTCCACTTCCCGCAGGTACGGGGTGCAGGGCACCTCGCGCCGGCTTTCCATCAGGGCCTGGTGCAAGCGCAGGTGGCGCCCGTCGATGCGCCCGCGCAGCTCCACCGTGGGCAGCCTCCGGCCATCCGCCGTGTGCACCTCGGCATCATGCAGGTACACCGAGTGCAGCACCACATTGTTGTAGGCGGGGTCGCCTTGGTGGCCATGGGTGTTCCATTCGCTGGACCGCAGATGCACCTCCACCGTGCCCGCCCAGGTTTGGCCCGCCACGCGCACCACCGCATCATTGAGGTCGGGCCCGCTGTTGTGCTGGATGCGCCCCGCCTTCAGCACCTCCAATGCCTCGCCATCGGTGGTGCACAGGTCGTGCGCATCATAGAGCCCGGCCTCCCAAATGAACTGCAACAGATCTTCCCCATACGGAAAGGCGGGGTCCAGCAACACGTCCGTATCCCGGAACGGCACAACCTCGGCGTAGGCCATCTGCATGTCCATGACGGAAAATTTGCCAACCCGTGCTGAACAAGATAGGGCCTCTTGGGGGTTAATTGTTGGTTGTTGGTTGTTGGTTGTTGGTTGTTAGTTCTCAGTTGGTAGCTGACTGGCGTAGTCGGCAGCAACTGGCAACAACCAACTGAGAACTGAGAACTGAGAACCGACAACTGAAAACCAGACAACCGCGAACTACACCACACCGCGTTCCTGCATGGCCTTCTCCATCATGCGCTGCAGGGCTTCGGCGGCTTCGCGGGCCTTGGGCACGGCTTCTTCTTCCTGCCCCGCGTACAGGATCCCGCGCGAACTGTTGACCAGCAGGCCGCCGTCGCGGGCAAGGCCCGCCCGCAGCACGGCCTCCAGGTCGCCGCCTTGGGCCCCCACGCCGGGCACCAGGAAAAAATGGTCGGGGGCCACGGCGCGGGCCTGCGCCAGGATGTCCGGGCGTGTGGCACCCGCCACGAACATCAGCTCGTCCGGCCCGCCCAGCGCGGCCATGTGCCGCATCACCAGCTCAAAGAGGCGTTGGTGCCCGTCGCCGACGGCCTGGAACTGGAAGTCCATGGCCCCTTCGTTGCTGGTGACGGCCAGCACGATGGCCCACTTCCCCGGCCTGCCCAGGAAGGGCGTGATGCTGTCGCCGCCCATGTAGGGGGACAGGGTCACGGCATCGAAGTCGAGCTGGTCGAAAAAGGCTTCCGCATACTTGCGGGCGGTGTTGCCGATGTCGCCGCGCTTGGCATCGGCGATGATCAGGCAATCGCCCAGGCTGCGGATGTAGGCGACCGTGCTTTCCAGGTCGCGCCAGCCGGCCGCGCCGTTGGCCTCGTAAAAGGCCAGGTTGAGCTTGTAGGCCACGGCCACGTGGTGGGTGGCCTGCACAATGGCGTGGTTGAAGGCCCGCACCGGGTCATGCTGGCCCCGGAAACGCAGCGGCAGCCGAAGCGGCTCGGTGTCCAGGCCCACGCAGAGCAGGCTCCGCTTCCGTTTGATGATGTCCACCAGTTCCGCGCGCGTCATGGCCGTCCGTCCTTCATCGGGCCGCAAAGGACGGGAATAGCCGCCAACCGGCAAGGCCCCGGCATCCCCGTCTACATTTGGCCTCCATGGCGGACCTGTTGCCCACCTGCGGTTACTTCCTGCTGCTGCTGTACCTGATCCAGAGGTCGGGGTTTTTCCGGGCACCGGGCCTGGGGAAGCGCACCATCGGCGCCCTGTTCCTGCTGAAGGTGGCCGCCGGCACGTTCCTGTGGGGAGTGTACACCTTCCACTATACCGACCGGTTGAACGCCGACATCTACAAGTTTTACGACGACGGGAACATCATGTACGGCGCACTGTACGGCCATCCCCTTGATTTCCTCCGGATGATCACCGGCATCGGCAGCGAGGCCCCGCACATCAGCACGCAGTATTACGGGGTGATGAACAATTGGTACCGCCAGCATGACACCGGTTACTACAACGATGCCCACACGATGATCCGCTTCAATGCCCTGCTGCGCGTCTTCTCCTTCGGCATCTTCCACGTGCATACGGTCTTCTTCGCCTTCCTGGCCCTCACCGGCCAGGTGGCCATGTACAAGGCCTTCCTCCAATGGGTGCCGGAGCTGCCCAAGGCCTGGATGGCCGGCCTTTTCCTCTGGCCCAGCGTGCTCCTGTGGTCCAGCGGGCCGATCAAGGAGGCGCTTCTGTTCTTCGGCTGGGGCATTTTCCTGTTGCAGGTCCTCCGCCGCATGCAGGGGCCGTTGCCGTGGACCGGTTGGGCCTGGATGACACTGGGACTGCTGGTGCAGTTCACGCTGAAGTCATACGTATTGGCCTGCATGCTGCCCGGGCTGTTGGCCTTGTGGTGGTGCCGCCGCACGGACGGCCGCCGCGCCGGGCCGAAGTTCATCGCGCTTTACGCGGCGGCCATTGCGGCAGCCCTGGTGCTGCCGCTGCTTTCCCCCGGCCTGGACGTGGTGGCCATCATCCAGCAGAAGCAGCGGGACATGCTGGGCGTGGTGGAAGCCGTGTCGCCGGGCAGCTACGTTCCCACCGACCGCATGGCACTGGGGGCGATGGGCCTGCTGAAGACCATGCCCCATGCGTTGTACCTCACCTTCCTCTCGCCCCTGGTCTCCTGGGACATCGGTGCCCTGGGCCTGTTGGGCGCGCTGGAGAATGCGGTGCTGCTGGCCTTGGTGCCGGTGGCCTGGCTGTGGCGCAGGCCATGGGGGCGGGTGGACCGGCCGATGTTCTTCTTCTGTGCCTCGTTCTGCCTGGCCCTGGCCCTGCTCATCGGGTGGACCACACCGGTGGTGGGGGCGCTGATACGCTACCGCATCCCGATCCTGCCCTTTTATACCTTGGCGCTCCTGCTGGTGGCCGATCCGGACAAGGTGCGGCGGCACCTGCCCTTCCTCCGCCAATGAAGCCCCAGGCCCTTTTCCTGCCCGCGCTTGCAGCCGCCATGCTGCTGGCCTCCTGCCGTTTCGAGTACCGCAACCGCGAGGCGGACCTGATCGTGCGCAACGCGCGGATCTTCAGCCTGGACGGCGCCAACACGGAATACACTGCGATGGCCATCAAGGACGGCCGGATCCTGGAGCTCGGCGCGGAGTTCCAGATCCTGAACCGCTACCGGGCCAAAACGACCTACGATGCGGGGCTGAAGCCCATTTACCCGGGCTTCATCGACGGGCACTGCCATTTCCTGGGCTACGGGTTGAACAAGCAGAAGGTGAACCTCGCCGGGGCACGCGACTGGAGCGAGGTGCTGCAGCGCGTGCGGGCCTTCGCGGCTTCCCGCCCGGGCAAAGGCTGGATCCTGGGGCGCGGCTGGGACCAGAACCTGTGGCCGGGCCAACGGATCCCGTCCAACGACAGCCTGAACCTGCTCTTCCCCGACTGTCCGGTGCTGCTGCAGCGGGTGGACGGCCACGCGGCCATCGCGAACCAGGCGGCCTTGGACAGCGCGGGCTTCACCGCGGCAAGCACCGTGGCCGGCGGCCTGCTGGGCACCAAGGATGGCAAGCTCACCGGCCTGCTTGTGGACAACGCCGTGGGCATGTTCCAGAAGATCTTCGACGACGCGGACGAGGCCACCAAGCGCAAGGCCCTGCTGGAGGCCCAGCGCGATTGCCTGGAAGCGGGCCTGACCATGGTGTGCGATGCGGGGCTGGATGCGGGCACCATCGACCTGATCCAGCGCATGCAGGCGGCGGGCGAACTGCAGATCCGCGTGTATGCCATGCTCGCCGACGACAGCCTGAACTTCGCCCGGTTCCCGCAACCCATCGACGAGGAACGCCTGGTGGTGCGGGCCGTGAAGTGTTACGCCGACGGCGCGCTGGGCTCACGCGGGGCCTTGCTGCTGCGGCCCTACAGCGACGACCCCTCCGCCGGCCACGGCCTGCAGCTTGCGCCCCGGGAGCACTTCCTGGAGGTGGCCGCCTGGTGCAGGTCCCACGGGTTCCAGATGGCCACGCACTGCATCGGCGACAGCGCCAACCGCCTGCTGCTGGGCGTGTATGCCGATGCCCTTGGCGGCACCAACGACCTGCGCTGGCGGATCGAGCACGCGCAGTGCGTGGACCCTGCGGACTTCGGCAAGTTCGGGGCGTACAACATCATCCCGAGCATGCAGCCCACGCACGCCACCAGCGACATGTTGTGGGCCGTGGACCGCCTGGGGCCGGAACGGCTGGCCAACGCCTACGCGCTGAAGCGCCTGATGCGGGAAAACGGCATGATCGCGCTGGGGACGGATTTCCCGGTGGAGGGCATCGCCCCCTTGCAAACATTCTACGCGGCCGTGGTGCGCAAGGACCGCGAGGGCCGCCCCCCGGAAGGATTCCAGATGCAGGATGCCCTCACCCGGGAGCAGGCCCTGCGCGGCATGACCATTTGGAATGCCTTGGCCACCTTCACGGAAAAGGACCTGGGCAGCCTGGAGCCAGGGAAGAAGGCCGACTTCGTGGTGCTTGACCGCGAGCTGCTCACCACGGCGGAGGACCAGCTGCTGCAAGCCCGGGTACAGGCCACCTTCATCAACGGGGAACAGTTGTGGCCCCTGCGCTGACCGGCTTCAACCGGGACGGTGGATCACCAAGCGGCGCGCCCATTCGTAACCGATCTCCTCGATCACCGCAGCCTTGCCGAGCTCGAACATGTTGTAGCGGGCCAGGCCGGGCGGCTCGATGAACAGGAAGCAACCCCGGGCGGAGCGCATCACCATCTCGCGGAAGTTCAGGTGCCAGATGCGGTCCATGTTGCGCAGCACGCCACGTTTCGAAGGGTCAAAGGGCGGCAACGGGTTCACATGCACGGCCACCACGCTGTCCAGCCGGTCGCGGAAGGGCTCCACGGGCAGGTTGTTGCTGAGCCCGCCATCGACGTGGAAGACACCGCCCACCTGCACCGGGGGGAAGACCAGGGGGATGGCGCAAGAGGCCATGAGCGCCGGGATCAGCTCCCCGTCGTGGATCACATGTTGGCCTCCTCGTTCCAGGTTGGTGGCCGAAACGTACAGAGGGATCTCCAGCTCCGCGAAGGTGCGGTGGCGGAGCACCTCCTCCAGGAAGGCCCTGATGCGCCGGGAAGCCAGTCCGCGCCGGCGGACCAGGACGGAACGGCGAAGCTCCGGAAGCACCAGGTCCAACACCTCCCGGGGGGTGTAACCGTCGGCGATCAGCGCACCGGCCAACGCCCCGGCGCTGGTGCCCGAGATCGCCCCCGGCACGATGCCCCTCTCCGCCAAGGCACGCAGCACGCCCAGGTGGGCCATGCCGCGGACACCTCCCCCCGAAAGCACGAACGGATGCCGTTCCATGGGACGAAAGTAACCGGCCGTCCCCCCCGCGATGCCGTCCGGTGGCCAACCCTTGCAGCCTAGACCGGGCCGCACCGGCGCGGGGACGCCTCACCATGGAAGGGAGGCCCGCACCGGGCGCATCCCTTGGCCATCGGCCCTACTGCTTGACGAAGCGGAGGAGGTGGCTCTCCCGCGGACCCATCAGCCGCAGCACATACACGCCGGAAGGCAGCAGGGCCGTCCGCACAACGGGGTCCTGCACCGCCAATTCCCCGGCCATCAGGCGGCGGCCTTCGGCATCGATGATCTCGAACGGCACGGCTCCGGCCTCGGGGAGTCCCTCCACCCACATCCGGTCCGTGGCCGGCACCGGGTGGAGCCCCAGGCCCGCGGCCCGGGATCGCCCCACGCCCACCGTGAAGATGAACACCGTATCGGAAAAGGCCCCACAGCCGATGCTATCCACGACGTGCACCCGGTAGTGGCCGTTCTCGGCCACCTCATACTCCTGGTCCACGGCATCCGCGATGGGTTCATCATCCAGGTACCATTGGTATTCCGCTGCGGGGCTGCTGGTCAGCGTGAGGCCGTCCACCGTGATGGTGGGCGTCGGCAAGGGATGGGCCTCCACCACCAGCGTGTCGCTCCATCCGCGGCACCCGCTGGTGGACTCCACCATCAGGCTCAGCGTGTCGCCGCCGGAGCTCCACACGTCGCGTTGGGTACCGCCATGGTTCCACCAGTAGCGGTACATGAAATCCGGCCCGGAGATCATCACGCTGTCCCCTTCGCAGAGCGGGCCTGACATCGCCAGGGGCACGTCAAAATTGGTGCCGGCCAGGGCATTGAAGGCGTGGACCTTCCCGTGGCCGAAACTGACGTTGGGCACCTCCCCGGTAAAATCGTCGCTGAAGGCGGTGGCGGTCAACGCATCCCGGATGAAGGTATTGGAGGCCCTGGGGCATTTCTCCAGCAGCAGGCCCGCTATGCCGGCCACCACGGGGGATGCGATGGAGGTGCCGCCGTTGCGCATGTGCAGCGTGTCGATCAGTTTGTCCGGGCCGTTCGCCAGCAGGGCTTGCAACACATCCAAGGGCCCGGCGCCGAAGGTGACGTCCGCCGGGGCGGCCACGTCGGGTTTGGCCACACCGGTCCGGGCCGGCCCCCTGCTGCTGTTGGCACTGATGGCCCCGGGGGGATTGCCCAGGTTGCGCTCCACGCCGTTCACATCGAGGTACACCTGCTGGTTGTAGTAGTTCCCCACGGTGATCACCTGTGGCGAGCAGGCCCATGAGTCCACGATGCTTTGCTGGTTGTCCGGCATCGCATAGTGGACGATGTCCGGGAACGAGGCGCTGTCGGGGATGTTGGTGATCATCTTCGACGTGCCGAAGATGTCCAGGCTCCACACGTCGAAGAGGCCCAGCCCGGTGGTCATGAACCGGTAGCGCAAGTGGCTGGTCGAATCGGGTTGGGGGATGTACACTTCCATGTGGTACTGGCCGCCCCTTAGCTGGGCCTGGGTGAAGACGCGGCCGAGCTTGTTCCCGTCGATGGACCAAAGGGTATCCACCACCACCTGGCCCAGGGTACCCTGGATGTTCCGGAAGGGGATGCGGCCCCGGAAGGCGAAGCCATCCTCATACTTGTCCGCACCCACGCTGTATTGCACCTGGCTGAAATCGGCGGTGTCCGCCCACAGGTCGAAATACACGGCGCCCAGCCCGAACATGCTGCCCGGATTGTAGGCGAACCAGGTGAAGGTGGTATCGGCCCCCACTTGGTGGCGCAGGTGGTAGGGCGGCATGTTGCCGCTGTTGCCGGCGGCGCAGACCAGCACGCGGCCGGGCTGCGCGGTGATGAGCTGGTCGATCATCAACGCCGCGGGGTCCAGGCCGTCATGGCTTCCGTAGTAATCGCCCAGGCTGAGGTTGATGGCCACCGGGCGGTTCAATTGGGCCGCCTGGTCGAGGATCCAGCGCACGGCATCCACCACAGTGGAGGTCCAGTTGGGCCCGCCCAAGGTGTTGGCCACAATGAGCAGGTCGGCCTTGGGCGCCACGCCGGCGCAATGGCCGTTGCCGTTGTTGTTGGCCGCCGCCGTGGCCGCCACCGTGCTGCCGTGGCCGAATTGGTTGAAGGGGTCCACCGCCGGGCAGTCGCCGGCATTGATCGCAGCGCTGTCCCACGCTTGCCCGTAACCGTAGCCCAAGGGGGTCAGCCACGGATCGTAGGCGAAGTTCTGGTCCCAATAGCGCAACACCCGGGTGCGGCCCAGGCTGTCCTGGAAATCGGGATGCGCCAGCTCGATGCCCGTATCGATGATGCCCAACAACACCCCTTCGCCCTGGTAGGCCCGCGGCAAGGGGAACAAGCCCTGCTGCACCTCGTTGACGTGGGCCTTCACGCGCATGCTGTCATTCAGCACCCGGCCCTTGGACAGGCTGAACACCACGCTTTCCACGGCGGCCTCGCGGTCCAGCTCCGCTACTTGGGCCACGGGCATGGAGGCTTGCACCCATCCATCAATGGCCATCTTCACCCGCCCGCCATGGGCCGCCACGGCACGGGACACCTCCGCCGCATCACCCCCCAGGAACAGGTCCACCCTGCCGGCCGGGTCGGCGGTGGCCAACCACGCTTGCAACTGGAAGCCCAGCTTGGAAGGGCCCTGGGCCTGCACGGAGGTGGCCAGGGCCAGCAGGAAAACGAAGGGGAGGAACCGCGGTCTCATGGCCCGAATTTAATCCCGAATGGCGCTGCACAAGTGGCCGAAGTCCGGCACGGCGGCAAGGGATTCGATCCGCCCGTCGGACTGGTGCACACGGCAGCAATAGTGGACCAGGCCGTTGGTCACCAGCAGGAAGGGTACCTTGAACACGGAGTTGTAGCGGGCGGCCTGCTCAAAGGCGGCCAGGTCGATCTTCACCGCGGGCGCCTTGCATTCCACCAGCAGCACGGGCCGTCCCATGCGGTCATGCACCACGATGTCCGCCCGGCGCACCAGCCTGTTCACCCGCAACTGCTTCTCCACGGCCATCAGGGACAGGGGGCAGCCCAGGTCGTGGGCGAGGTGGTTGATCACATGCTGCCTGACCCACTCCTCCGGGGTGAGGGCCACCCAGGTGCGGCGCACGGGATCGAACACGCGGCCGCCTTCCGGGTCGTGTTTAGTTTTGACACCGTGATCGGGCAGGTTCAAGGCTTGCATCCACATCCCAAAGACCGAACAAAAGTGCATACCAAGGACGAGATCGTGCGAAACTGGCTGCCCCGCTACACGGGTGTGGCGTTGGATGAGTTCAAGCGCTACGTGCTGCTCACCAACTTCGACAACTACCTGGACCTGTTCGCGCAACAGACGGGCGCCACCTTGCACGGCCACGGCAAACCGATGCAGGTGGCCATTGCGGAAGACATGGTGATGATCAACTTCGGCATGGGCAGCCCCACGGCCGCCACCATCATGGACCTGCTGAGCGCCATCGCGCCCAAGGCGGTGTTGTTCCTGGGCAAATGCGGCGGGCTGAAGAAAAAGAACCAGTTGGGCGACCTGATCCTGCCCATTGCCGCCATCCGCGGCGAGGGCACCAGCAACGACTACTTCCCGCCGGAGGTGCCCGCGCTGCCCAGCTTCATGATCCACCGCGCGGTCAGCGGCGTGATCCGGGACATGGAGCTGGATTATTGGAGCGGCACCGTGTACACCACCAACCGCCGCGTATGGGAACATGACGAGGAGTTCAAGGAACGCCTGCGCCGCGACCGCTGCATGGCCGTGGACATGGAGACCGCCACCATCTTCATCACGGGCTTCCACAATGAGATACCCACCGGCGCCTTGCTGCTGGTGAGTGACCAGCCCATGATCCCCGAAGGGGTAAAGACCAGCGAAAGCGACAAAAAGGTCACCGGCAACTTCGCGGAGAACCACGTGAAAGTCGGCATCGCCTCCCTGCGCGACATCATCAACGAAGGCCGCTCGGTGAAGCACCTGCGTTTTGAATGAGCACCACCGACGACTTCCGCAAGCTCAGGAAGGAGTTTTCCTCCGGCACCTTCAAACAGGTGTATTTCCTGCATGGCGAGGAGCCCTTCTTCATCGACCGGGTCGCAGCGGAGATCGAACAGCACGCCTTGCAGGAACATGAGCGCGACTTCAATCTGACCATCCTCTACGGCAAGGACACCGAGCCTTCCGCCCTGGTGGACACCTGCCTGCGCTACCCCATGATGGCCGAACGGCAAGTGGTGGTGCTCCGCGAGGCACAGGCCTGGGTGCAGCGCGGAAATGCCGACCCCTTTGACAAGCTCGACCCCTATTTCAAGAATCCCACCCCCTCCACCGTGCTGGTGATCTGTTACAAGCACAAGAAGGCCGACGGGCGCAAGGCGTGGCTGAAGGACCTGGCCAAGAGGCAGGTGGTGTTCACCAGTGACAAGCTGAAGGAGGAAAAGTTGCCCGGCTGGGTCCAGCAATACGTCACCCACCACAAACGGCGCATCGGGCCCGTGGAATCCAAGCTGCTGGCGGACCATTTGGGCAGCGACCTGGGCAAGCTGATCAACGAGGTGGAAAAACTGTGCCTGGTGTGTGAGCCGGGCGGCAGCATCACTTCGGACCTGATCCAGCGGTACGTGGGCATCAGCAAGGAGTTCAACATCTTCGAGCTGCAGAACGCGATGGGGAACCGGGACCATTACAAGGCGCAACGGATCGCCCAATTCCTGGGATCGGACAGGAATTCGCCGCTGGTGCTCACCATCGGGCTGTTGAGCTCGTACTTCGCCAAGCTGGGCGTCGTGCATGCCAATCCGGGGAAATCCCAGGCCGACCTGGCGGCCGCGTTGAAGGTGCCGCCCTACTTCGTGAGGGATTATGCCGGTGCCGCCCGCAACTATCCGCCCGCCAAATTGAAAGCCGTGCAGCATCTGCTGCGCGAGGCCGACCTGCGGAGCAAGGGCGTGGGCAACTCCAGCGCCGATGACGGTGACCTGCTGCGCGAACTGGTGGCCCGGGTGGTGATGTGACCCGGGGGGGGTAGTTGTCTGTTGTCGGTTATCAGGAAAAGCCGTGCCACAGCGCGTGGCAATTGGGGGAGCGCAAGGCGTAGGACGTAGGGCGAAGTAGGTCCCGCACAACCCTACGAACTGCGAACTAAGAACTGAGAACTGAGACAGAGGACGTAGGGCGCGCTCATGGCTCGAAGCGCACAACTCGCAACCCGTTAACCCGCAACCTGGAGGCCTCTCCGCCCAGCGCCCTCAACTGGTAACTTCGCGGCCTTCCCGACGAAATGGAAATTCCCAAGCATTACGAGGCCAAGGCCGTGGAGGGCAGGTGGTATGCCCACTGGATGGAGAAGGGCTACTTCCGCAGCATGCCCGACGACCGCGAACCCTACACGGTGGTGATCCCCCCGCCCAACGTCACCGGCGTGCTGCACATGGGGCACATGCTGAACAACACCATCCAGGACGTACTGGTGCGTCGCGCCCGCATGCAGGGGAAGAACGCCTGCTGGGTGCCCGGCACCGACCATGCGAGCATCGCCACCGAGGCCAAGGTGGTGCGCCTCCTGGCCGAGCAGGGCATCAAGAAGAGCGCCATCGGACGCGAAGAGTTCCTGAAGCATGCCTTCGCCTGGAAGGAGAAGTACGGCGGCGTGATCCTGGAGCAACTGAAGAAGCTGGGCGCCAGCTGCGATTGGGACCGCACGCGCTTCACCATGGAGCCCGCGCTGAGCGACGCCGTGATCGACGTGTTCATCGACCTGCACAAGAAGGGCTTGGTGTACCGCGGCCTGCGCATGGTGAACTGGGATCCGCAGGCCCTCACTGCCGTGAGCGATGAGGAGGTGATCTACAGGGAGGTCAACTCCAAGCTCTATCACGTGCGGTACCTGGTCGAAGGCACCACGGACGAGTGGATCACGATAGCGACGACACGCCCGGAAACGATCCTGGGCGATACCGCCGTGGCCGTGCACCCGGAGGACGAGCGCTACGCACACCTGAAGGGCAAACGCGTGCTGGTGCCGCTGATCGGCCGCAGCGTGCCCGTCATCTTCGACGCCTACGTGGAGCGCGAATTCGGCACCGGCGCGCTGAAGGTGACGCCCGCGCACGACATCAACGACTGGGAGATCGGCCAACGCCACGGCCTGGAAGTGGTGGACACGCTGAACCCCGACGGCACGCTGAGCGAGGCCGCCCAGCTCTACGTGGGCGAGGACCGCTTCGTGGTGCGCAAGAAGATCGCCAAGGAACTGGAGGAAAAGGGCCACCTGGTGAAGACCGAGGACATCGTGAACAAGGTGGGCACCAGCGAGCGCACCGATGCGGTGATCGAACCGCGCCTCAGCCTGCAGTGGTTCGTGAAGATGGGCGAGCTGGCCAAGCCCGCGCTGGGAGTGGTGAAGGACGGCCGCGTGAAGCTGCACCCGCAGAAGTTCGTGAACACGTACACCTACTGGATGGAGAACGTGCGCGACTGGTGCATCAGCCGCCAGCTCTGGTGGGGGCAGCGGATCCCGGCGTGGTACAACGAGGCGGGCGATGTGGCCGTGTGCCGCACCGAGGCCGAAGCCGTCGCGCAGTTCAAGGCCGCCGGGCAGGGCACCAACGGCATCAAGCAGGACGAGGATGTGGTGGACACCTGGTTCAGCAGCTGGCTGTGGCCCATCAGCGTGTTCGACGGGTTCAAGGACCCGCAGAACAAGGACATCAAGTACTACTACCCCACCAACGACCTGGTGACCGCGCCGGAGATCCTCTTCTTCTGGGTGGCACGCATGATCATGGCCGGACTGGAATACCGCGGAGAGGTGCCCTTCAAGAACGTGTACCTCACCGGCATCGTGCGCGACAAGCTGGGGCGCAAGATGAGCAAGAGCCTGGGCAACAGCCCCGATCCGCTGGAGCTGATCGCCAAGTACGGCGCCGACGGCGTGCGCGCGGGCATGCTCTTCTCCTCACCGGCGGGCAACGACCTGCCCTTCGACGAGAGCCTCTGTGAACAGGGCCGCAACTTCGCCAACAAGATCTGGAACGCCTTCCGCCTGGTGAGGGGCTGGGAGGTCGCAGAGAAGGAGCAACCGGCTTCCTCCACAGCAGCGGTCGCATGGATGCGTTCGCGCATCGCCCGCACCACCACTGAACTGAACGGCCTGTACGACCAGTTCCGCATCAGCGATGCCCTGCTCACCACGTACAAGCTGATCTGGGACGACCTCTGCAGCTGGTACCTCGAGAGCATCAAGCCCGCCTTCGCCAAGGCTTCGGCGGGCGATGCCCGCCAGGAGCCGATCGATGCCGCGACCTACGAGGCCACGATCGGCCTGTTCGAGGATGTGCTGAAGCTGCTGCATCCCTACATGCCCTTCCTCACCGAAGAGCTGTGGCACCACCTGCGCGAGCGCAAGCCCGGCGAGGACATCATCGTTGCGTCGTGGCCGCAAGGCGGCGAAGGGGATGCGGCCTTGGAGGCCGAGGTGCAGCACGCCTTTGACCTGGTGAGCGCCGTGCGCAACGTGCGCAATGAGCGGGGAATATCCCCGAAGGAACCGCTCGAAGTGGGACCGACCACTGACACGCCGTTGAGCACGGCTTCGGCTTCATTGGTCGACAAGCTCGCTAACACTGGTGCGCTTGCCGTTCCATTCGGGTCCATCCCGGCTGGTGCCACCGCCGTGTTCTCCGGGGCAACCGAGTACGCCGTGGTTCTGCCGCGGATGGACACCGCCGTCGAGGCCAAAAAGGCCGAAGAGGAGCTGAAGTACCTGCGCGGCTTCCTGGCCAGCGTGGACAAGAAGCTCGGCAACGAGCGTTTCGTGAACGGTGCGCCGCCGCAGGTGCTGGAGAACGAGCGCAAGAAGAAAGCCGACGCCGAAGCGAAGATCAAGGCGCTGGAGGAGCGGCTGGCGGTGTTGAAGTGATCAGCGCTTCACAAAGCGCGCAATGTCCTGGCCGCTCCGTACGAGGTACAGGCCCGCTGACAACGCCTTCACGTCCATCCTGACCATTGTTCCTATACGTCGGAAGGGAACCGCCATCCGGCGGCCATCCGAAGTCAGGACCTCGAACACGGCGTTGGCGTTTGCATCCAGCACCAGGAGCACATCGTCCGCCGGGTTCGGGGCCAAGCGCATGGTGCGGCCCGCAGGTACCTCTACTACCGCCGTTTCGAGCTCAACCACGTGCGTCACCGTATCGGTGATCACCGGCTCATTGAAGTCGAAGTAGATGCCCGCCGTATTCTGGATCACCTCACCCACTTGGATATCTGCACGAGGCTTGATCCGGAAGCTGACATAGCCCTGGCTGCCCAACAGGTCCGTGGTACTGTCCGGCAACAGGATATCGTTGAAGGAGAACACCAGCTCGCGCCCCTCGGCGAATGACGGCACGAAATCGTGCGATGCCCCGAGAATGTCCAAGGTGCCGATCGCCAGGTCCTCGCTCAGCTCATCGCGCACCACCACGGTGAAAGCGGTATCCGTGCCCGTGTTCTGGAACCGCACGGTATAGTCGATCCATGCATCCTCACCCAAAATGAACTGTGACCCGCTCCGTGTGGCATCCGTGAGCCCGGTCTTCTCGTTGGGGTCGAAGCTGCCTGTCACAATTCCATTCAGGCTGGCCGTATTGTTCACAGGGTCGGCATCGCCCAAGGTGTTCAGCACGGTCAATGTGCTATTGAGGACGGAACCCAGCGGCGTACCCGGCGGAACCTGCACATCCACCGACAAGTTCATGAGCTGGTAGGGGCCAAAAGAGCCGAATTGCCACGTCACCGTATTGCCCGTCACATCGGTCGGTGGAGGTGTTGCACCGTCGTAGGTCAATGCAGGGTCGATCACCATGGTGACGGTGACCGCGCCGCTCACCTGTGGCGACAGATTGCGAACCTGCCCCCAATAGGTCCCCGGGAAACCGGGTCGCATGGCCGTACCCGTCATGTGCGCACGAAGGTCGAGCCCCACGGTGCTGCTGTCCGCAATGTTCAGCACCACCGGATTGAAATTGAGCGTGAAGGGCGCCGGTGCCGTGGTCGGGCAGAGCTGTACCAAGGTGGGATCGCCTTGGCCCAAGGTGTAACTGCCGTTCGCCAGTTGCATGCTGAACGCGCCGGTAGCGTCAGTGAACCGGTACTGAGGTCCAGGCAGCAATTCAAGCACGGTGTTCGGCACGCCCACTTCGCCCACATCCTGCACACAGTCCTGGTCATTGTCAATGAAGACCGTTCCGCTCACCGTTCCACATTCCGCACCAAGCTGCGGGATCGTGAAGTTGAACGTGGAGGAACATTGGCTGCTCGGGAAAAAGGGCGTTTCGGTCATGAACTGTGTCAGGGTATAGCTTCCTGCGGCCAGGCCGGTGATGGTGAACGCGTGCGGCCCGCCACCGGTGGGATGGCCTGGGTAGCCCGGCACCTCCGGACTTATGCGCGTTTGCACGAACTGCTGATGCCCCTCCCCGCTGGATTGTATGGTGATGCTGCCTGAAGTGGTCCCCACGCAAGCACCTTGAATGCTCATCGTGGTCAACGTGGGCCATTGAATCGGCCAACCAATGGGTATTTCATAGAACCCTGGACAGCCGTTACCGTCAGCAAAGCTGAAGCTATTGTCCTGTCCATACTGGGGGTTATCCACATACCCACCGTAATAGGTCACATATTCCCCCGGGTCATCGGGGTCTGGGGCAAGCCCCTCTTGCATCTCCACCCCGTCCACATAATATGGTGGAGGGCCCGGTATTCCCATTCCTACGGGATCGAAAGCGATCAGGACCGTTCCACTGCATAGGCCCATGCCAAAGTTGAACCAATCTTCAAAGAGAACAATACCATAATCCGTTGTGGTCAGCGTCACGTCGGCCGTGGCCTGTTGCTGGTTGGAATCGGTCACCGTAACGGAATAGTCGCCGGGTGGCAAGCTGCTGATGGATTGGGTAACGGCCCCGGTGCTCCAGGCATAGCTGTATGGCGCGGTGCCGCCACTGACCACCGCCATCAGCTCGCCACTGGCGTATGTGCAAATGGGCTGTTTCACCACCGTGATCGAAACAGATATCGCCTCCGCCGTAAAGGCCAGCAGCGTGGAAAAGAGGATGGTCAGGATACACTTCATGGATGTCCTTTTTGAAACGATCGGCGCATCGAGGACAGGGAGCTGCAGCAATCGCATTGATCTTGAGGTTGGTACTATCCGGGGGACGTAGGTCTTGCAATTCGGTTGCCTTTGAACCCGGATTATGCAGTAGGGTTCGTTGCGAGGGTCGAAAGCGCAATGGCAGCAAGGCTTTCGTTGAGGAGGTATAGCTTATGTCATTTTGACGAAAGGAAAGCCAGTGAAACGCTTGCTGCCGCAGCGATTTCGGGCCGTAGTAGAAATCCTACTGCATATTCCGGGTTTGAGAGTCCTGCCGCAGGTGCTGGAGAACGAGCGCAAGAAGAAGGCCGATGCCGAAGCGAAGATCAAGGCACTGGAGGAACGGTTGGCGGTGCTGAAGTGAAGAGAGCTGGGCAGCCCTGGCTCAGGTGAACATTTCCACCAGCTTCGCCAACTCCTTGTTGGAGATATCGCCCGTTTCCGATTTGTCGTAGATGGTGAGCAGGATCACGGTTCGGCGCACCACTTTCACACACGTGATCACCCGGGTGCCGCCCGACCTGCCTTTGCCCTTGGATCGAACGGCCATTCGGACCTTGTAACAGTCCCTGCCGAGCGCTGTGCCCTGCAATGGATCATGTGTCAACCCTTCGATCAGCTCCGCAACGTCGGCACGCACGGACGAGTACCGTTTTGCCAGCCGTTTGACCGCTCGGTCGAAAACCGGCGAACTGACGACCTCAAAGCTCTTCGAGCAAGCGCTTCGCGGGACGGAGCTTCATCGTTCCACGCAAGTGCGCCTTTGCGTCGCCCAACGCCTCCATCAGCTCAAGAGCGACCGTCGCCTTCTTGCCATCCTTCATGATGTTCACCACTTCGATGAAATCGAGTTGGCTCAGCAGCTCATCGAAGAACTTCTTTTTGCGGGCGTCCTTCAATTGGAGGATATACTGTTCCATTTCCGCGAAGATACGGGCGGATCGGGCCGAACCGAAGATCACGACGCTGGAGGAACGGCTGGCGGTGCTGAAGTAGGCATGGCCGCTACCTTCGTCGCATCACCGGTCCGCTTGCATACGCTGCCATCGACATCGGCTCCAACGCCGTGCGCCTGCTCATCGGCGAGGTGATTGCGCGCGAGGACCACCCGGTGATCAAGAAGCAAACGTTGGTGCGTGTGCCGATCCGGCTTGGCGAGGACGTGGTCGCCACCGGTGCCATCGGCATGGCCAAGCGCGACCAGCTGATCAAATCGCTGGAGGCCTTCCGGCTCCTCACCGAGGTGTATGGCGTGCATCACCTGCGCTGCTGCGCCACCAGCGCCATGCGCGAGGCCGCAAACCGCGCGGAGGTCATCGCTTTCGCCAAGGAACGCAGCGGTGTGCGGATCGAAGTGATCGGCGGCACCGAGGAGGCCGATTTGATCATGGGCACCTTCTGGACGCAGGACCTGCTGAAGGACCGCAGTTACCTGTACATCGACGTGGGCGGCGGCAGCACGGAGCTCACCTGGATCGAGCAGGGGGTGCGGAAGCGCTCCGCCTCCTTCCCCATCGGCACGGTGCGCCTGCTGCACGGCAAGGTGGATGCGGCGGCGTGGGCGTCCATTTCCGGATTCCTGCAGGAACCGCACGCCCAGCGCGGGCCGCTGACCGCCATCGGGACCGGCGGCAACATCAACCGCATCTTCAAGGAGAACCGCAACGCCTACGGTGAGCCGTTGCACCGCGACGACATCCGCAAGCAGCGCGACCGCATCGCCTCCTATTCGCTAGAGGACCGCGTGCAGCATCTGCGCCTGCGCCCCGACCGCGCCGACGTGATCATCCCCGCCGCCGACATCTTCCTGCGCGTGATGGACGAAGCGGGCATCGAGGAGGTCTTTGTGCCCAAGGTGGGCCTGGCCGACGGCATCATCTACGACCTGTACACCAAGCAGTGCGGGAGAAAAGTGGAAAGCTGAAAGTGGAAAGCTGAAATGGCGGATCTTTTCCGCTTTCAGCTTTCCGCCTGTGCCTCCTTCCTCAGCCACGCCTGCACCATCCGCAACTGCCCGTAACTGTATGTCTCGCGGAAGTGATCGCGGGCTTCCTGCGTAGTGGCCTTGGGATGCTCCTGCATCCAGTCGGCAACGGCATTGCGCATGCCATCCTCCATCACCGAAGCGATGTCGATCTCGCCTTCCGCTATTCCCCGTGCGGCATGTCCTTCAATGGTCCCAAGTGACAACTGGCGCGCTGCGGCCACCTCGGCCAGGGACTTGCCTTCCTGCAGCAATGCATACGTCTTCCGATAGGTCTCCCCCTTCACCATCTTCTCCCCCTTCTCCCCCTTCTCCCGCTTGACCCGCTTCTCCCTCCTCTCCCTTTTCTCCCCCCTTGCCTCCTTCCCGCCAAACACGCCATCCGGGTCCTGGCGCTTCCGCTTGCGGCCAGTCTTTCCGCTGGCGTTGGGGCGGTTCTCCTCGGCCCATTTCGCCACTTCCACCAAGGCGGCGGCGCGCCGGATGCGCAGTTCCTGCTCCAGGTCCGGCATGGGGCCCACATCCTCCCCATTGAGGATGCAGGTGGTGATGTGGCCCGCCTTGGCGATCATCCCCAGTTGCCGCACCAGCAAGGCATCGATCTCGCGCAGGTCCGCTGCATATTGCTTGGTGCGGCTCAACTGCTCCACTTGGGCCAAATGCCGCAGCAGGTCCATCATGCACCCGCCCAACATCGCGGCATAGTAGCCGCCTCCCTTGCCGATCCGCTCCAGCAGCGTGGCCCTGTCGCCCGCATGCAGCAGGCGCAACAACTGGTTGCGGAAGATGTGCGTATTGGCCTCCTCCTTGTCGAGCTTGTCGGCCAGCCTTTGCAGGGCCGTTCGCATCGATTCGTCCTCAAATTCGCCCGCCTCGCCATCCTTGCGGGTAAAGCCCACCTTCTTGGCGATGTCGCTGAAATCGAAGCAGCCCGTGAGCATGGCCTGCAGGTAGAGCCGCTGGTGCTCCCGCAGTTGTTCCGGCAGCGGCTGTTGGCTGAGCCTCCGTTCGCTGAAGGCCAGCACCTCGCGGTCGGTGGTCACCACGGCGGGGTCGATGCGCGTGCGCAGCACCAGCCCGTCCAGCGAGCGCAGACGTGACAGGGCCACGTACACCTGCCCCCGGGCAAAGGCACTGCCCACGTCGATGATGGCCTTGTCGAACGTGAGGCCTTGGCTCTTGTGCACGGTGATGGCCCAGGCCAGCTTCACCGGATACTGCGTAAAGCTGCCCAGCACTTCCTCCTTCTGCTCCTTGGTGGCGGTATCCACCACGTAGCGCTTGTTCTCCCATGTTTCGCGCTTCATCCGGTAAGGCCCGCCGCCGTCCAGCATCTCCACGGTGATGCCGTCCTCATCGATGTCCGCCACCCGCGCCAACTTCCCGTTGAAGTATGCCTTGTCGGGGTCGTTGCGGATGAACATGACCTGGGCCCCTTCCTTCAGTTCCAGTTCATCCGGCACGGGATACATGCCGGGCGGGAAATCGCCCTCCACCCCGGCCTTGAATACATGGGCCTTCCCGGGCAGGCCGTCCAGCTCGCGCCGGTTCAGTTCATCCGCGGTGCGGTTGTGGGTGGTCAGGGTGATCACGCCATCGGCCCCGCCCTGGGCCGTGGACGGCTTGTAGTAGCTGTTCAGCGTATCCACGTCCGCCTGCGTCACCGTGTTGTTGCGCAGGTTGTTCAGGATCGCGATGAACCCGCCGTCCTGCTGCCGGAAGATCTTGTCCAGCTCGATGTGCGCATATCCCGCCTCCTTCAGGGCACGGGCCTCGAAGAAGTGGGGGCTCGCATACCAGTTGCGCAGCACGGCCCATTCATCATCCTTGACCACGGGCGGCAGCTGGAAGAGGTCGCCGATGAGCAGCACCTGCACGCCGCCGAAGCTCAGGTGGTGCATGCCGCGCGCGCTGCGCAGGCGATGGTCGATGGCGTCCAGCAGGTCGGCACGCAGCATGCTCACCTCATCGATGATCAGCAGGTCGATGGCCCGCAGGACGTGGCGCCGCACCGCGTTCAGCGGGTGGCGCCGGTTCAAGGTGTCGCGGTCGTGGAACTGGCCGTATTCGGGGATGTCCGGCGGCAAGTGCCGTTCGGGGATGAAGGTTCCGAAGGGCAGCAGGAACTGGGAGTGGATGGTGACGCCCTTGGCGTTGAGCGCCGCGATGCCCGTGGGGGCCGTGATCACGAACCGCTTGTGCGTGCCGCGTGCCAGCTGGTGCAGGAAGGTGGTCTTGCCGGTGCCCGCCTTGCCGGTGAGGAACACATGCCTGTTGGTGCTGTTCACGAACCGGGCGGCCATGGCGGCCATTTCGGTGGTCTCCAGCCGGCCTTCCTCCGGGTCCGGGCCCGGCCGTGGGGCCGCGGCGGGTTTCCTCACGGATGCGACGGTTGCGCCTTCTTCTTCAATGGACATGGGGGTTAGGGTGGTGCGTGCGGCTCCGGTGATCGGCGACTGGATCGCCACCGGCACGAGGACAAGGTAGGCAAGAAAGGGGTGTGGAAGGCCGGGTCTGCCCCATGGCCCCGCCAAGGCGGATTGACCACACTGTGACCATTGCCGCAAAGGCCCGGTGTACCTTGCGGCACCGCATGCATGCGCGAGGTTTGGCGCCAGCGGAAGAGACCTGCAAAGCATTCCATCCATTATGGGCAATCACATCCAACCGCCACCCGAGCTCGATGTACGCGTCATGGTCCCCATCGACCGGCACACCACCCTGCTGAAGATGTTCAAGGAGCTGCCCGTGGGCGACAGCTTCATCTTCATCAACGACCATGACCCCCTGCCGCTGTACTACGAATTCCTCTCCATCCACGGCGATGTGGTGGGCTGGGAATACCTGGAGCGCGGCGGCCGCGAATGGAAGGTGATGGTCACCCGTACCGAAGCCTCACAGGGCCGCGAGTTCACCGACATCTCCACGCTGATGGACCTGCGCAAGGTGGACCCTGCCGACTGGAAACACGTGGTGTTCCACCGCTACGGCATGATGAAGGAAGGCGACACCATGGAGATCATCGCCGGGCAGGAGCCGGCCGAGATCCACGGGATCTTCAACGAGAAGTTCAGCGGACAAATGGCCTGGACCTACAAGAAGCAACAGCCCGGCGAGTATGTGGTACACGTGAAGAAGCTGGAGCAGAACGACGACGAGGTCGATGTGGACATCCTGGTGGTGAAGACCTTCGACGTGCGCCCCTTCCATCCGGCCAAGCGGCACGAGATGGTGTTCGATGCGTTCGATGAGCTGAAGCCGGGCCAAGCCTTCGTCTTCACCAACGACCACGACCCCAAGCCGCTCTACTACCAGATCGAGGCGGAAAGCGGCGTGCCCTTCAAGTGGGATTACCTGGTGGACGGACCGGAAGAGTGGAAGGTGCGGGTCGCAAAGCTCAAAAGCTGAAACAGGAAAGTTGAAAGCTGAAAACAGGTGGGATCGGTTCGTAGTAGATGGTTCGTGGTTCGTAGGGATGGACAGTTTGTTCAAGTTGCCTCCGAAGAACGTACTGTGAACTAAAATCTCGTTCATCATGCATTGGATAGAATTGACCACGTTGGGGCAACTGGACCGGATCGACGACCTGTCCAGGCAGAAGCCCGTACTGATCTTCAAGCACAGTACCACGTGCCGGATCAGCAAGGGTGCTTTGGCCCGCCTGGAAAAGGATTGGACCGCGGCCGATGATGCCGGCCATCCAGCCTATTACCTGGACCTCTGGGCCCACCGTGACATCTCCGATGCCGTGGAAACGCGCTACGGCATCCAGCACGAATCACCACAGGTGCTGGTGATCCGCAACGGCGCGTGCATCCACCACACCTCGCACCGCGCCATCACTTACGCGGATACGGTGGAGGCCATGGTGGAACCCGCGTGAGGCAAGGCCCCAGCGCACGAACGATCCGCAGCACAGGCCCACACACGATGCTTGCACAAGTCAGGGCCGACCAATTTCGCAAGCGGGGGAGACCGCCGGAGGCGGCGGGCATGGCGGGCACTCGCTGCAAGCGAGCGCCGGGATCTTCTGGACCCGCGCACACCCGAGCGCGGGTTGGG
>JAGFIV010000008.1 GCA_024103275.1 Flavobacteriales bacterium | reverse complement strand
GATGTCATGGGGAACGCGATGCCCGCACAGAACGTGCCAATACGGGCGTAATTGCGCGAAAGTTAGGCAGGAACGGGATGAGGAAAGCGGCGTCGGGGGCCGGGAGCCGGGGGCGATGAGGCCGTGAGCCGCGAGCTATGAACTATGAACTATGGGCTATGAGGTATGAGCTATGAGCCGCGAGCTATGAGCTGTGAGCTTGGCTCCTGCGCCCGGCCCAAGGCATGGTGTTCCTTTGCACCCGGATTATGCAGTAGGGTTCGTTGCGAGGGTCGAAAGCGCAATGGCAGCAAGGCTTTCGTTGAGGAGGAATAGCTTGTGCCATTTTGACGAAAGGAAAGCCAGTGAAACGCTTGCTGCCGCAGCGATTTCGGGCCGTAGTAGAAATCCTACTGCATATTCCGGGTTGCATCATGCGCCGCATGTCCCTCCTCTTCACCGCCGTCCTGTTCCTGTTTGGCCCGTCCATCACGCGAGGCCAGGACCTGCCTGCCTACGCCCTGTTCAATGCCAAGGGCAAGCGGATGACGTACAAGGCGATGATGAAGCAGGCGAGACAGGCGGACATCATCCTGTTCGGCGAACTGCACAACAACGCCATCGCGCACTGGCTGGAACTGGAAACGGCACGCGAGCTGGCCTCCGCAGGGCCCTTGGTGCTGGGGGCGGAGATGCTCGAACGGGATGACCAGGCCACCCTGGACCGCTATCTGCGCGGGGAGATCGACCAAGCGGCCTTCGACACGCTGGCGCGGCTGTGGAACAACTTCAGGGGCGACTACAAGCCCCTGGTGGACCTGGCCAAGGACCGCGGCCTGACCTTCGTGGCCAGCAATGTGCCGCGCCGCCATGCACGGGCCGTGGCCCGTGGCGGCTTCGGGGCGCTGGACACCATGCCGCCCGCGGAGCGTGCCTGGATGGCGCCGCTGCCGATCGCCTTTGATCCCGGGCTGCCGCGCTACCGGCACATGCTGACGATGATGGGCGATCACGGCACCCCGGACGTGGTGAAGGCCCAGGCGCTGAAGGATGCCACCATGGCGCAAAGCATCGCCGACCATTGCCGGCCAGGCGTGCGTTTCCTCCACTTCAACGGCAGCTTCCACAGCGATTTCCACGAAGGTATCGGCTGGTACTTGCAGCGCCTGCGCCCCGGCCTGAAGCGCCTCACCATCTCCACCGTGACCCAGCCGCAACTGCACCGCCTCGACGGCGAAAACCTCGGCCGGGCGGACATCATCATCGTGGTGGACGAGGATATTCCCGGCACATATTGATGCGGTCCGTCCCGTGCGACCGCATTCCCCGTGAAATCATCCTTCGGTCCGCCGGTCCGCGGAACCAACGATCGTTTGTTGATCTTTCTTCCGCGGATGCCGACACCGCGGGGGCAACTTGGCTTTGTTTCGGGTCATCAAACACCAATCCCATGGCAAAGAAAGCAGCAGCCAAGAAGAAAGCAGCCCCGAAGAAGAAAGCGGCCCCCAAGAAGGCCGCGGCCAAGAAGCCGGCTGCGAAGAAGAAGGCGGCCAAGAAGAAGTAAGTTCTTCTTGGACACCCCGCCCCTTGTGCAGGGTGTTGAGGTTAATGCGGGGAACCCGGCCGGGTTCCCCGCATTTTTTCCGGCAGGCGGGGCGGCCACCGTCGGCAGGCGGCCTTCTTCCCAGCCCCGTTCATCCCGATGCGGCCGCCGGACACGCAGGAAACATTTTTGCTCTGTTTTGTTTCCGACGTCTCCTTGTCACCTACCTTTGCGCCCCGAACAATGGCCACAGGCAAGGAACATCCCCTGGACGAACGCGGCGAACGCCTGGTCCATGATGCCGGCAAGATCTTCTGGACCTACGGCATCAAGAGCGTGACCATGGACGACCTTGCCACGCGCATGGGCATCAGCAAGAAAACGCTGTACCAATACGTGAAGGACAAGAACGACCTGGTGGAAAAGGTGCTGGACCACCTCGCGACCGAGTTCAAGTGCATGATCGACAAGGAGGTTGAACCGGAGCGCAACGCCATCGATGAGCTTTTCGGGATCACCCTGCGGGTTTGCGAGCGGTTGCGGACCATCCATCCCGCCATCCACTTCGACCTGGAGAAATACCACGGCGAGGCCTTCCGCCGCATGATGCGGACCAAGCAGGAAGAGGTATTCAGCACGATGACGGGCAACATGGAACGCGGGATCAAGGAGGGCCTGTACCGCGATGACTTGAACATCCCGGTGATCGCCAAGATCTACATCGCGCGCATCGATGCCCTGTTCGATGGCGACCTGTTCCCGCCCGACCAGTTCAACATGAAGGATGTACACTGGGAGCTCTTCCGGTACCACATCCGCGGCATCGCCAGCACGAAGGGCGTGAGGTATTTGGTCAAGAAGGTGAAGAAAGAACACAACCCATGAGGAACATCGCAGCGGTCCTGTGGCTGTCCATCGGTGTCGGCGCCAGCGCCCAAGGACCCGTGCAGCTCTCCATGCAGCAGGCCATGGACCAGGCCGCCCACCAGAGCTACAGCGTGCAGTACAGCCAGCTCGAGGCCGATAAGGCCCGTGCCAAGATCCATGAGATCATGGCGATCGGGCTTCCGCAGGTCCAAGCGTCCGGTGGTCTCAACAATTACCTGAAGGTGCCCACCCAGGTGATCCCCAATTTCTTCGGGAACGAGCCGCCGACCATCGAGATCCAGTTGGGCATACCCTGGAGCATGAACGGGCAGGTGCAGTTGACGCAATTGCTTTTCGACGGCAGCTACCTGGTGGGCCTCCAGGCCACCCGGGGGCTGCGCGACCAGGCCGACTTGAACCTGCAAAAGGCCGAACACGACGCCCGCGCGCAGGCGGCCAAGGCCTATTACGCCGTGCTGGCCGCCGAGGAAGGCGTGCGCCTGCTGGGCGAAGGGCTGCCCCTGCTGGAAAAGAGCGCCCACGACGCACAGGCCATGCTGGACCAAGGATTCATGGAAAGCACCGACGTGGACCGGCTCACCATCCAGCTGGCCGAGACGCGCAACCAACAGCGCAACCTGCAGCAGCAGGCCAACGTGGCACGGGCCTTCCTGGCCTTGGTGCTGGGCCTGCCCAGCGGCACGCCCATCGCCCTGACCGATGAGCTGCCGGCCCTGATGGCCGACCCGGCGGAGCAATCCTTGGGGACGATGGCCTTTTCCTCCACCGGCCACATCGATGAACGCCTCGCACAGAACCAGATGCGCCTATCGGCCCTGGAGGTGCGCCACCAACAGGCCGCGTACCTGCCGACGCTGGGCGGGTTCATCAATTACCAGCAACAGTTCAACGGCCTCGACCTCACCCCCCATGAAGGGCCCTGGTTCCCCTCCTCCTTGTGGGGCCTGTCACTGAACATCCCCATCTTCAGCAGCGGCAAGCGGCTGAACGCGGTGAAGCAGGCCAAACTGACCCTGAAGGAGGCCGAGGTGAACCGGCAGGCCACCGAGCAGCGGCTATTGACGGAGCACCAGCAGCAGCAAGCCGTGCTGGCCAGCGCAGAGGACAGCTACCAGACCGCCAAGGCGAACATGGAGCTGGCCCAGCAGATCTTCCGGCGTACCTCGGTGAAGTTCAACGAGGGCATGGGCAGCAGCTTCGAGCTGACGCAGGAGCATTCAAACTACCTGACGGCCCAGCAGAACTACATCCAGCGCATGGTGGAGCTGCTGCAGGCCCGCACGGACATGAGGAAGGCATTGGACCTGTATTGAAGGACGGGCAGCAGGCACCGCAGGGGGCCGGCGGGAAAAAAGGAAAGGAAGCAACCGGGCGGGCCGCGGTCCGCGGAAAAACAAGGACAACGAAACGATACACCGCAAGAAAACACACGCGATGAGGAACCGGAAATTGATGTTGCCGTGGCTGGCCGTGTCGGCCATGCTGGCGGCCTGCGGCGGAGGAAGGGGCAGCGGTGCCGTGGAGCAGAAGCGGGCTGAGCGCGACTCGTTGAAGGCCGCGTACGACCGCATCGGCAAGGAGCTGAGGAAGGTGGAGGACTGGCTGGCGCTGAATGACAGCACCGTGGGCCGCAACCTGCCGCTGGTGACCGTGCAGGCACTGGTGCAGCAACCCTTCACACACTACATCGACGTGCATGGCGTGGTGAAGGCCGACGAGAGTGCCGCGCTGTATGCCCTCACCGGCGGGCGGGTGGCCTCCATCCGGGTGAAGCCCGGCGACCGCGTGCGCAAGGGGCAGGTGATGATCACCCTGGACAACGACGTGGTGGAGAAGCAGATGGCGCAGGCGCAGGCCGCCGCGGACCTGGCAAGCACCACCTTCGCCAAGCAGGAGCGCCTGTGGCAACAGCACATCGGCAGCGAGATCCAATACCTGCAGGCCAAGGCCAACAAGGAGCAGGCAGAGGCCGCGCTGGCCACCTTGCAGGAGCAACAGCGCCTGGGCAACGTCACCGCGCCCTTCGACGGCATCGTGGACGACGTGATGGCCCGCGTGGGCGACCTGGCCACCGCCATGCAGCCCGTGGCCCGCGTGGTGAACCCGGGCGGCGTACAGGTGCAGGCCGATGTGAGCGAGGTGTACGTGAAGCGCATCAAGGCAGGCATCCCCGTGAAGGTCACCTTCCCCTCCATCGGCGAAAGCTTCACCGCGCCGTTGCTCTATGCAAGCGAGTACATCGACCCGGCGAACCGCACCTTCCAGGTCGCCGTGCGCGCCCCGCACGGCGAGGCCTACATGCGCCCAAACCTGCTGGGTGACCTCCAGATCCTGGACTCCCACACCGACAGCGCCTTGGTGCTGCCCGCGCCGGCCGTGCTCGACGATGTCAGCGGCCGCAGCTATGTCTTCGCCCTCGGCCCCGCCGAACAAGGCGCGAACGTGAAGGAAAACGAGGCCGTGGCACGCAAGGTCTTCGTGGAACGCATCAGCGAATACCAAGGGCGCATCCACGTGCGGCCCAAGACCGCCGACGAGCTGAAGCCCGGCGACCGGGTGGTGATCGAGGGGGCGAAAAATGTCAGTGACGGCCAAGCCGTGCTGGTGAACGAATAAAGGAGACCGGACATACACCCGCAGCGCCGGCCCGGCGGGCCGGCACATCCAAGGCACATGAACGCACACGAGGACATCGAGAAGGACCTGCACGGGCCCGAGCGCCAGTTCGCCATCACCAGCTGGGCGGTGAAGAACCGCACCACCGTGATCGTGCTCTCGCTGCTGATCTGCATCACCGGCATCTACTCCTACATCGTGATGCCCAAGGAGAGCTTCCCCGAGGTGATCGCGGCGGAGATCTTCGTGTCCACCCCCTACAACAGCTCCTCCGTGGTGGACATCGAGAAGCTGATCACCAAGCCCCTGGAAAAGGAGATCAACACCATCAGCGGCGTGGATGAGATCATCAGCACCAGCGTGCCCAACTACAGCGCCATCGATGTGAAGTTCACCTCGAACATCCGGCCCGAGGAGGCCTTGCGCAAGGTGAAGGACGCCGTGGACAAGGCCCGCGGCGACAAGAACTTCCCCACCGACCTGCCCGCCGAGCCCAACATCATCGAGCTCAACATCAGCGAGCTGATGCCGGTGATGAACATCAACCTCAGCGGCGACTTCCCCATGGAACAGCTGCACCAGTACGGGCAGCATCTCAAGGACCGCATCGAGGCCCTGCCCGAGATCCACAAAGTGAACATCCGCGGGGTGCCCGAGCGCGAGGTGCGCATCAGCCTGGACCTCTACCTAATGGATGCGCTGAAGCTCAACTTCGACGACATCGGCAACGCCATCCGGACGGAAAACCTCACCATCAGCGGCGGCGAGGTGCTCACCGACGGGCAGCGCCGTGCCGTGCGCGTGATCGGGGAATTCACCGATATGGACCAGGTGCGCAACATCGTGGTGAAGAACGAGGGGCAGCGCGAGGTGCGCCTGGGCGACATCGCCACGGTGGACTTCACCTACAAGGAACCCACCAGCTTCGCCCGTGAGTACGGCCGGCCCGTGGTGATGCTGGACGTGATGAAGCGCGCCGGTGAAAACCTCATCACCGCCAGCGACAAGATCCAACAGATCCTCCGCGAGGAGCAGGGCACCGTGCTGCCCGCCGACCTCAACATATCGGTCACCGGCGACCAGAGCGACCACACCCGCACCACCGTCAACGAACTGGTCAACCACATCATCCTCGGGGTGATCCTGGTGATCGGTGTGCTCATGCTCTTCCTCGGCCTGCGCAACGCGGCCTTCGTGGGCATCGCCATCCCCATGAGCATGTTCATCTCCTTCACCCTGCTCAACGCCTTCGGGGTCACCCTCAACATGATGGTGCTCTTCGCCCTCATCCTGGCCCTGGGGCGCCTGGTGGATGACGGCATCGTGATCGTGGAAAACATCTACCGCCACATGACCAACGGCGAACCGGCCCTGAAGGCCACGCGCCTGGCCGTGGGCGAGGTCACCATGCCCATCATCACCGCCACCACCGCCACCGTGATGGTGTTCCTGCCCCTGCTCTTCTGGCCCGGCCTGATCGGCAATTTCATGAAGTACCTCCCCATCACCTTCATGATCGCGCTGGGCTCGTCGCTGTTCGTGGCCTTGGTGGTCAACCCCGCGCTGGCCTCCCTGTTCATGAAGGTGGAGGAGGACAAGGTGGCCATGCGCCGCGTGTGGCGCCTGGCCGGCCTGTTGGCCGCCATCGGCACCCTCATAGCCGCCGTGGGCGGCGGCCTGCACAGCGACGCGGTCTTCGGCATCGGCCTGTTCATCATCTTCCTGGGCCTGATGGGCGTGGTGAACGCCAAGCTCTTCATCCCCGCCACCAACCGGGTGCAGTTCGGCTGGCTGCCGCGGCTGGAGGCCGCCTACGAGCGTTTCCTCCGCTATGCCCTGGACCGCCACCACCCTCGCACCTTCCTCTTCGGCACCGTGGTGCTCCTGCTGCTCTCCGGCGTATTGCTGGCAGCGTTCCCGCCCAAGACCCTCTTCTTCCCCGACAACGAGCCCGAGTACGTCAACGTGTTCATCGAAGGACCCATCGGCACGGACATCCTGAAGACCGACTCGGTGACCCGCAACATTGAAAAGCAAGTGATGGAGGTGGTGGACCGGCCTGCCTACAAGGTTCCCCCCGGCACCAAGCTGGCCAATGGCACGGTGACCAAGGACACGCTGAACTACCTGGTCAATTCCGTGATCGCCCAGGTGGGCGAGGGCGCCGCCGACACACGCGCCAGCAAACTACAGACGGGGCCCACCCCGAACAAGGGGCGCATCCAGGTGAGCTTTGTGAAGTATGCCGACCGGCGCGGCCAGCGGACCAGCGACGTGTTGCGCGCCCTGCAGGACCACATCCAGGCACCGCCCGGGTTCACCATCACCGTGGACAAGAACCAGGCCGGCCCGCCCGTGGGCAAGCCCATCAGCATCGAGGTGAAGGGCAAGGAGATCGAGGGCCTGCTGGCCGAGGCCGAGCGCGTGAAACAATTCATCGAGGACCGCAACGTGCCCGGCGTGGAGGCCCTGCAGCTGGACATCGACCGCGCCAAGCCCGAAATGCCCGTGATCATCGACCGTGAAAAGGCGCGACGCCTCAATGTGAGCACCTACGCCATCGCCGATGCCATGCGCACCGCCCTCTTCGGCAAGGAGGTCGGCAACTACCGCATCGAGGGCGACGACGATGACCACGAGATCAACATCCGCCTGGACGACAAGTACCGCTACGACCCCCAAGTCCTGATGGACATGCGCGTCACCTTCCGCGACATGCTCACCGGCCAGATCCGCCAGGTGCCCATCAGCGCCGTGGCCACCGCCCAGCGCACCAGCACCTACAGCGCCATCAACCGCAAGGACCTCGAGCGCGTGGTGACCATCAACTCCAACGTCATCGCAGGATACAACGCCAACGAGGTGGTGCAGCAGATCAAGGACCAGCTCGCCAGCGGGTTCACCCTCAACAAGGGATACACCGTGGACTTCACCGGCGAGCAGGCCGACCAGGCCAAGGACATGAGCTTCCTCTCGCGCGCCTTCCTGATCGCCATCTTCGTCGTCTTCCTGATCATCGTGGCCCAGTTCAACAGCATCAGCTACCCCTTCATCGTCATGAGCACCGTGATCTTCAGCACCATCGGCGTGTTCCTGGGGCTGGTGGTGTTCCGCATGGAATTCGTGGTGCTGATGACCATGCTCGGCATCATCTCGCTCATCGGCGTGGTGGTCAACAACGCCATCGTGCTCATGGACTTCGCGCGGCTGCTCTTCCTGCGCAGCGGCCGCCAACTGGGGCTGCCCGAGGACCGCATCATCCCCATCCACGAAAGCCGCGAGGCCCTGGTGATCGCCGGCAAGACCCGCCTGCGCCCGGTGCTGCTCACCGCCATCACCGCCATCCTCGGCCTGCTGCCCCTGGCCGTGGGGCTTAACTTCGACTTCCTGGCGCTATTCACGGAGCTCAACCCCCACATCCACATGGGCGGCGACAACGTCATCTTCTGGGGACCGCTCAGCTGGGCCGTCATCTACGGCCTCGTCTTCGCCACCTTCCTCACCCTGATCATGGTGCCGGTGATGCTGCTGATCGTCATGAAGATCAAGCACCGCAGGCAGTGGAAGGCGGAGTTGCGCAAGGCCCAAAAGGCCATCGGTTAAGCAGGGCGTCCGAGGTTGTGCTTTCCCAGATTTGCGGCCTGGCCACGCTACCATGGCCATGTGCGCAGCCATAATGTTCGGGCACACAGGCTGTTAAAGCCATGTTGCACAAATGTAGAGATGCATTCTATATTTGTGCAATCATGCTGCCCCGCGAGCAAGGCCCCTTGTTGAAACGGGGCGTATCGGAAATGCCGATCGTCACCCTGATGGGGCCGCGGCAATCGGGCAAGACCACCTTGGTGCGGCATCAATTTCCCGGCTGGACCTACGTGAACCTGGAACAACTGGACCTGCGCGGGCAGGCAATCGCTGACCCGCGGGGCTTTCTTGATCGCCTGGGGAAAGGAGTGATCCTGGACGAGGTGCAGCACGCACCCGACCTGTTGTCCTACATCCAGGTGCGCGTGGATGAGCTGGGCGGGAACGGGCATTACATCCTCACCGGCTCGCACAACCTGCTCATGCTCCGGCAAGTGAGCCAATCCCTGGCCGGCCGCACCTATATCCAGGAGCTGCTGCCCTTGAGCGCGACCGAGCTCTTGGCGGCCCGGCTCTTGCCCGGCACTGTAAATGAATGGATCTTCAGGGGCGGATATCCACGGCTTTACGGACCGGGGATCGACCCGTCATCCTGGCTGCTCTCCTACATCCAGACCTACATTGAACGCGATGCACGCCAGGTGCTCGACTTGCGCAACCTGGACCATTTCGCCAAGTTCCTGCGGATCGCCGCAGGACGCATCGGCCAGCTTTGGAACCAGGCGGCGGTGGCCAATGAGGTGGGCGTGGATGCCATGACCATCAATAGCTGGATGAACGTGCTCGTCACCGGCTACATCGTTTTCAAGCTGCAACCGCACCACGAGAATTTCACCAAGCGCCTGGTCAAATCGCCCAAACTCTACTTCCACGACACCGGCCTGGCCTGTGCCCTGCTGGGTTTGCGCAAGGCGGAAGACCTGGCCGCGCATTGGGCCCGCGGCGCCTTGTTCGAGAACGCCATCCTTGCCGACCGCATCAAGTCCGCCTACAACAAGGGCCACCGGCCTGACCTTTACTTCTGGCGCGATAGCCGCGGGCTGGAGGTGGACCTGTTGGAAGATGGTCCGCGCCGGCAACTGGTTGAGTTAAAGAGCGCGTCCACCCTGCATCCATCCATGTTCGAAAAGCTGAGGGAGTACCGGAAGCTGTACAACCGCGATGCGGATTACACACTCGTGTACGACGGGCCGCATGATGGTGAACGGGATGGCATCCGGTTCCTCAACTGGCGCTCATTCCTTACCGGTGCTTGATCCGCCGGCCCGTCATGAAGATCAAGCACCGCAAGCATCGGAAGGCGGAGTTGCGCAAGGCCCGGTAGCGGCGCATGCCCCGGGGATGGGCGGCGCGTTCAGAAAACCTTTTGCGTCACCACGTGGCCGGTGGGCCGCACGATGGTCACCACGCCCTTGCCGCCGAAAAGGTCGTCCACCTCAAAGTCCAATTGCTGGCCGGGGCTGATCTCCGGCAAGGGATAGGCCCTGCCCGCCCGGTGGTCCTCCGTGGCCGAGAGAAAGAGCGTGTAGCCGCGCACGGCGTGCTGGGGCAGGCCGATGCTGCCGAAGATCAGCAGGTTCAGCTTGCCGGGCTCCCACCGCCGCATCTGCTGCACCTCCACCGGCGACGACTCCTCGCGCAGCACCCGCATCGAGGGTTTGGGCGCACCGTACATGTCGTACACCCCATGGATGCGCCGCCGGTACCTGCCGTTATCCGACGTGCCCGGGTAGTGCGTGCGGTAGTCCGTCAGGTCGAAGTAGATGGCACCGTTGATGTACGGCTTGCTCTCATAGTACGCCATGTGCCGCACCAGGTCACGGGTGCGCCGCTCCTCACCCCCGGCGAAGTTGGGTTCGCACACGCCGAACTCGGAAATGAAGAAGGGCCTGTCCGGATAGGTGTCGTGCACGCTGTCCAGGTAGGCGGGCACGGCCGCCTCGGGAAGGGTCCACCAACTGCCGCCGTATTCGTTCATCATCAGCAGGTCGCCGTAGCCGCCCGCGTCCGGCACGTGCTTCGGGTCGTTGTGGAAGCTCCAGGTGAGCGTGTTGCTCACGTAGGTGGCGAAGCGCGTGGTGTCCAGCTCGTGCGCCCGGTCGATCAGGTCCTTGATCAGGCCCTGCATGTCGGCATCGCGGCCCCGCAGCTCGTTGCCCACGCCCCAGGCGAAGATGCTCGGATGGTTGCGCAGGTTGTGCACCATCTCCTCCAGTTGCCGCATGGCGATCCGCCGGATGGTGTCGTTGGCGGGCGTTTCGGGTCCCCACATCGGTATTTCCTGTTGCAGCAGGATCCCGTTGCGGTCGCAGAAATCATAGAACACCTCCGCCTGGGGGAAGTGTTGGCGGCTGAGCACGGTGTTCACCTCCTTCATCAACCGCCCCATGTGCACGATGTGGCTGTCGGGCTCGGCGAAGCCCAGGTCCGGGTTGGAACCGGCGGTCCACTCCACCCCCATCTGGCGCACCGGCTCGCCATTGAGGTACAGCCGCCCTTGGTTGATGGTGACGTTCCGGAATCCCACGGCATCGGCAATGCGGTCCGTCTCCTGGCCGTGGACCATCACGCGCACCTCCACGCGGTAGAGCTCGGGGGAATCGAAATGCCAAGGGCGCACACGCCCCAGCTCCAGCGTGGCGCGGGCTTCTTCTCCCTGCCACTGCGGGCGCACCAGGGCTTGCAGCACCGTGTCGCGCGCGGGCCGGTTGTCCCCGGTGATGGTCACCTCCAGCTCCACCGCCTCCCGCGCCGCCCCCGGCAGGCCCACGGCCAAGGCCAGCGTACCGGTGCTGTCCGCCGCGTGCAGCACCGGCGTGGCATGCAGGTAGGTGGCCGCGGGGCGCCCGCTGATGATCAGCATCACCGGACGGATGATGCCGCCGTCGTTCGGCCAGTCGAACGAGCTTCCGAAGGGCACCTTGTTGCGCCCGTGGTCATTGTTCACCGCCACGGTGATCACATGGCCGCCGCCCCGCCGCAGCTTGCCGGTGAGGTCCACCGGGAACGCGTTGAAGCCGTCGCCCACGTGCCGGGCCACCTGCTTGCCGTCCAGGAAAACAAGGGCCGTGTGGTTCACCGCCCCGAAGTGCAGTTCCACCCGTTTCCCGTTCCAGCCGGCCGGCACCTCCAGCTTCCGCCGGTACCAGCCCCAACCGTAGTGTTCCTGGTTTTCATCCTCCACGTTCCAGGTATGGGGCAGCGCAACCGCGCGGCCCCCCGGCAGCGCCTTGCGCCACCACCCTTCCCGCAGGCCCTCGGCCCGCTTGTCGATGGCGAAGTCCCAGCCTTGGTCCAGCAGGATGGTGTCCCGCTGGGCCAGGGTGGCGGCGGAAAACAGGAGCGCCAGGAAAATGAAGAACAGCTTGCTGGAATTCATCCGGTGATGGCCGCCATTGGATCCACGAAGATCAGGTTCTTCACGGAATATGCCCGGCCGGCCAACGCCCCCTTGCCCTTGCTCCCGCCATACCGCGCTGAACCTTGCCTCCCCGGCGGTGTACCGAACGATTGATGCACGAGCTTTGCAAGCAATGCCCGCCGTCCCGTGAAAAGGGCAAACGGATCATGATCTACGTTCGCAAGACCCTCCTGGTCGCGGGCCTGGCGGTGGCCGCGGCCATCGGTTGCGCCACCGCGCGCCAGGCCGCACAACACAGCGCCATGCCGCAGCAGCCCGCCTGGACCTCCATCGATTCCCTCGCCCGCCTGGGGCAGTACGCCTCGGCGCTCACCGCCACGGAAGGGCTGCTGGCCGAGGCCGCGGCCAAGGGCGATTGGCGCACGGAGTTCCGCGCGTGGATGTACAAGGGCCGCTTCATGCAGCGGACCGGCACCGAGCCGAAGGCCGTGCTGCAGGCCATGGGCCAGCGCGCCGATACCGCCGCCTTGCCGCTGGCCCAGTTGCTGCCCAGCGTGGTGGCCGAGCAATGGTGGAACCTGTACCAGCAAAACCGCTGGCGCGTGCTGGACCGCACCGTGCTGGCCCAGCCTTCCGACGACCCCGACACCTGGGACCAGGCCACCTACATGCGCAAGGTGATCGCGGAGTACCGTGCTTCGCTGGAACCGGCCGATGCCTTGGCCGCCATCCCCGTGGCCGACCTGGCCGCGCTGCTGGAACCCGCCGAGGCGGACCTGCGCCTGCGCCCCACGCTGCTGGACCTGCTGGCCCACCGCGCTTTGGAGGTGTTCCGCAACAGCGAAACGCGCCTGGCCGAGCCCGCCTCCGGCTTCCGGCTGGATGATCCACGGCTTTTCGCGGCGCCCGCCACTTTCGCACAGGCGGACCTGGTGACGAAGGACAGCAGCGCGTGGGAAGCCCAGGCCGTACTGCTCTACCAGCGCCTCACCACGCTGCACGTGGCCGATAGCGAACCCACGGCCCTCACCGCGCTCACCTTGGAACGCTTGGGCTTCATGCAGGGCAATAGCCCGCTGCCCGCCAAGGACAGCCTGTACCTGCAGGGGCTCATCGCCTTCCGCGATGCGCTCACCGATCCTGAGGCCAAGGCCGAAGTGGAGCTGGCCATCGCCCAGCAGCACGTGGCGCAGGGCGGACGCTACCAGCGCCTGGACCCCGACAGCACATGGAAGGACGAGGGGCGCACGGCGGCGCAGATCTGTGAAGGAGTGATCGCCGCCAACCCCGGGCCCTTCGCGGTGAAGAAGGCCCGCGCCCTGCTGGCCGCGCTGCAGCAGCCTTCGCTGGATGTCACCGCCGAGGAAGCCGTGGTGCCCGACAGGGCCTTCCGCATCGCGCTCACCTGGGCCAACACGCCGCGCGTGTGGTTGCGCATCGTGGCCGATGAGGGCCGCGCCGACCGCGGCTACCGCGACCAGGACCAACTGAAGCGCCTGCTCGGCCTCAAGCCGCTGCGCGCGTGGAGCGTGGCGCTGCCGGACGATGGCGACCACAACACACACCTCAGCGAATTGCCGGTGGATGCGCTGCCCTTGGGCGGGTACAGCATCCTGGTGTCCACTGCGGAAACGTTCGCTAATGCGCCCGTCTCCATCGCTTCGTTCCGCGCCACGCGGCTGGCGGCCGCAGCGCGCAACCTCGGCGGCAACACCGCGCAAGTGCTGGTGATGGACCGTGAAAGCGGCGCACCCGTGCAGGGCGCCAAGGCCGTGCTGTCCCTCAGCGGCTACCGCGACGGCCGTTGGCAGCAGCGCCAGGCCGGCAGTGCGATCACCGATGCCGACGGCATGGCGCAGGCCGCGTGGCCGACGGATTCTTACGGTCAAGGGCGCTGGACCATCACGCACGGCGCGGACCGCCTGGAGCTGGACGACCGCTACTACGGCTGGGGCCATTACGACGACCAGGGCGACAGCATCCGCACCTTCCTCTTCACCGACCGCGCCATCTACCGGCCGGGCCAACCGGTGGAGTTCAAAGGCATCGTCACCGTGAAGCGCGGCGGCACCACCGTGGTGAAAGCGGGCTGGTCCACCCGCGTGGAATTGCGGGACGTACACGGCGAAAAGGTGGATTCACTCGCCGTTACCACCGACGCCTACGGCGCTTTCCACGGGCGCTTCACCGCCCCGGCGGGAACGCTCACCGGCAGCATGACCCTTGCCGAAACGCACGGCAGCCGCAGCATCCAGGTGGAGGAATACAAGCGGCCCACATTCGAGGTGCTCTTCCCCGAAGCGGACAGCGCCACGGCCGGGGCCGCTCCGCGTCTGAACGCCACCGCCACTGTGCACGGCCTGGCCAAGAGCTACGCCGGCGTGCCGCTGGACGGCGCCACGGTGCGCTGGAGGGTGACCCGCAGTGCGCGCATGCCCTGGTGGTGCGGCGACTATTGGCGCAGGTTCATCCCCTGGGGCCGCGCTACTGAAGTGGCCAACGGCACCGCCACCACCGACACCGGGGGCAAGTTCACCGTCAGCTTCCTGGCCGAGGCGGACCGCGCCGTTCCGCGCCAAGCGGACCCGAGCTTCAACTTCACCGTGGAGGCTGAGGTGACCGACCTGAACGGCGAAACGCAGCAGGGCAGCACCGGCATCACCGTGGGCTACCGCAGCATCGACATCCACATCGGCGCGGACGAAGGCTTGGACCGCAGCCAGGCGGACAGCCTTCAACTGAATGTGCAGGACCTGGACGGCCACGTGCTGGACGTGCCGCTGAACGTGCGCATCACGCGGCTGCAAGCCCCGGCCGTGCCGCTGCGCGAGCGGCTGTGGGAACGTCCGGACCGCCCCGTGCTCACGCAGGAAGAATTCCGCAAACGCTTCCCGCAGGACGGCTGGGCCAAGGAGAACGACCCGCTCACCTGGCCCAAGGAACAGACCGTGCTGGAGCGCACCGGTTGGCGCGCCCAAGGCAAAAAGTTGGTGCTGGGCGGCATCGCGGGCTGGGACGTGGGCAGCTACCTGATCGAGGCTTCCGCCACCGACGCGGAGGGTCACGAAGTGAAGGTGCGCAAGGCCTTCACCGTGTACGACCCCGCCGTACAGCACACCGGTTTCGTGAACGAGCCCTTCCACGTGGAGGCCGTGAAGGCCCAAGTGGAGCCGGGCGGCAAGGCCCAACTGCTGCTCAGCTCCGCCCTGCCCGAGGCCCGTGTGCTGATGGAGGTGGAGCGCGGCGGGAAGCTCGCCGTGCGCCGTTGGTTCAACCTGAAGCATGGACAGCAATTGGTGGAGCTGCCGGTGATGGAGGCCGACCGCGGCGGCTTCGGCGTACATTTCATCGCGGTGGAGCGCGGCCGCCCGCACCAGCGGAGCGTGGCCATCGATGTGCCGTGGAGCAACAAGGAACTGCACGTGGAGTGGATGCGCTTCCGCGACAAGCTGCTGCCCGGCGCGAACGAGGAATGGCGTCTGAAGATCAGCGGACCCAAGGGCAATGGCGTCACCGCACAACTGCTTGCGGGCATGTACGACGCCTCGCTGGACCACTTCGTGCCGAACACATGGGCCATGCCCATCTGGCCCGGCTATTCCGCGCGGTTGGCGTGGGAAGGCCCCGCGCCCTTCGGCCTGGGAAGGAATGAACACCTGTGGTATGCCTCGGACATGCCCGGTGATACGGTGCGCAATCCGCCGGTGCTGCGCCTTTTTGATTTCGGGCTGTATGGCGGCATGCGTTTCAGGGGTGCGCGGACAATGGCCATGGAATCCGCTGTATTTGCGCCTCCGGCCCCGCCAAGCGACAAGATGAAAGAGGCCGAGGAATTGGATTCGGGGCTTGCCCTTGCGGAAAATGCGGATGGGGACCAAGTGGGCACCACAGCGACTGCCCCGTCAGCCCCGGACACACCGCAGCCCGCCACGCGCAGCGATTTCCGCGAGACGGCCTTCTTCTTGCCCGACCTGCTCACCGACCGCGACGGCAACGCGGTGCTGAAGTTCACCATGCCCGATGCCCTCACCCGCTGGAAGCTGCTGGGGCTGGCCCACACCACCGACCTGAAGACGGCGCTCTTCACCAAGGAGGTGATCACGCAAAAGCCGCTGATGGTCACGCCCAACCTGCCGCGCTTCCTGCGCGAGGGCGACACCATCACCGTCAGCGCGAAAGTGGCCGTTGTGGAGGGTGGCGCCATATCCGGCAATGCCACGCTGGAGTTGTTCGACCCCTTCAACGACAAGCCCGTGGACGGCCGCTTCGGGCTGAAGAACGCGAGCCTGCCCTTCTCCGCCGCGCCCGGCAACAGCGCCAGCGTGGCGTGGACGCTGGCCGTGCCCGAGGGGCTCGGCACGGTGGCCGTGCGCATCAGCGCCAAGGCCGGCAACTTCACCGATGCCGAGCAACGGCCGCTGCCCGTCCTCACAGACCGTGTGCTGGTCACCGAAAGCCTGCCGCTGCCCGTCAGCAAGGCCGGCACCAGGTCGTTCACACTGGAAAAGCTGAAGAACAACACCAGCGCCACGCTGCGCCACCAGAGCCTGAAGCTGGAGTTCACGCCCAACCCCGCGTGGTATGCCGTGCAGGCGTTGCCCTACCTGATGGAGTACCCGCATCAGTGCAGCGAGCAGGTCTTCAGCCGCCTCTACGCCAACAGCCTCGCGGCCCACGTGGTGGACCAGCGGCCTGCCATCAAGCAGGTCTTTGCGCAATGGGCGGCGAAGGGACCCGGCAATGAGGGCGCATTCCTGGGCAAACTGGAGAAGAACCCCGAGCTCAAGAACGTGTTGCTGGCCGAAACGCCGTGGGTGCTCAACGCCGCCGACGAGCGCGAGTGCAAGCACCGCATCGGGCTGCTCTTCGACCTGCAGCGCATGGCCACCGAGCGGAGCAAGGCCTTGAAACAGCTCCGCGACGCGCAACTGGCCGACGGCAGCTGGCCGTGGTTCCCCGGCATGGGCTCCTCGGCCTGGGTCACCCGCGTGATCGTCTCCGGCTTCGGCCACCTGGAAAAGCTGGGCGCCGCCGACCTGCGCCCCGACGGCCAAAGCCAGGTGATGCTGAGGAACGCCGTGCAATGGCTGGACGACGACCTGCTCACCGGCTACAAGCGCCTGCAGAAGGACCTCACCGCGGACCAGCTGAAGCGCTACACACCGGGCCACGACGTGGTGCAATACCTCTACGCCCGCAGCTTCTTCCCGCGCTGGGCCATTGCCGGTGGCACCAGTACCGCCGTGGAGTTTTACAAAGGCCGCCTGAAGGAGACCTGGCTGGGTTTCGGTCTGCAGGAACAGGCCATGATCGCCTTGGCCCTGCACCGCATGGGCGACCAAGAGACCCCGCAGTTGATCATGAGATCCCTCGGGGAACGTGCCACCCGCAGCGAGGAGCTGGGCATGTACTGGAAGAACTTCAACGCCGGCTGGTACTGGTGGGACTTCCCCACGGAAACGCACGCCCTGCTGATCGAGGCCTTCCACGAAGTGGCCGGGGACGAGGCCGCCGTGAACGAGCTGCGCCTGTACCTGCTGAAGCTGAAGCAGACCACCGACTGGAAGACCACCGCCGCCACGGCCGATGCCTGCTATGCCTTGCTGCTCACCGGCGACGACTGGCTGGAGGATGCGGGCACGCCGCAGATCACCGTGGGCCGCGTGGTGGTGGTGCCGGACAAGCAGGAGGCGGGCACGGGCTACTTCACCAAGACCTGGAACGCGGAGGAGATCAACCCCGACATGGGCCACGTGACGGTGACCACCACCGCCGACCGCGCGGCCTGGGGCGCCCTGTACTGGCAGTACTTCGAGCAGATGGACAAGGTCACCGCCGCGCAAAGCCCCTTCAGCATCCGCAAGCAGGTGATGCTGAACGAGCCCACGGAGCAGGGTCCGCGCCTGGTGGCGCTGGACAAGGCCCGCGTGCTGAAGCCCGGCGACAAGCTCACCATCCGCATCGAGCTGCGCAGCGACCGCGCCATGGACTACGTGCACCTGAAGGACCTCCGCGCCAGCGGCCTGGAGCCCACCGAAACCCTCAGCGGCTACCGCTGGCAGGGCGGTCTGGGCTGGTACCAAAGCACGCGCGACGCCGCCACCGATTTCTTCTTCGACCACCTGCCGGCCGGCACCCATGTGCTGGAATACGACCTGCGCGTGGCCCAGCCCGGCGACTTCAGCAACGGCATCACCACCGCCATGTGCCTGTACGCGCCGGAGTTCGCCGCGCACAGCGAGGGCCTGCGGGTCAGGGTGGGGAAGTAATGCCGCCGTTCAAGGCCCGTATATCTTCGCCGAATGAGATTTCCCCTTCACCTGCTCGCCACCGCAGGCGTCCTGCTCGGTGTCGCATGCGGGACCGCCAGCACCGGCCCCTCCACGGACGGGACGGCGCCGGGTGAACCCGCCAGGGCCACCTTGACCGATCTTTCCGCGCACCACCTGCCCCTGCTGTTGGAGACCCCGGCCGACGCACCGGCGCCCGACATCGTGTGGAAGGACGAGTTCGGCAAGCTCATGGTCCGTGCCGGGGACCATTTTGCATTGGAGATCTTCGAGGCCCCCTCCGACCTCAACCGCCTGAAGGCCGACCTGGACCGCGACCTGCTGAGGAAGAACACCATCGTGGAAGAGGCACCCGACCTGCTCATCTACCGGTCCGAATTCCCGGACGACAGCACCCTTCTCTCCTTCCATTTCAACCGGTCCGTCACCGTGGGCGACCGCACCTTCCAAATACAGGATGCGCAGGATGACGGCATGGCCTTCTCCCTGGAGGAGGTGCGCACCATGGCCGTGGCCGTGAGGCCCCGGCCCGGAGCCTGACCGGTCGACGGCCCGGCGAAGCCCGATCTTACTATCTTTCGGCCCCTATACCCACCATTGATGCGTGATCTCCGACGCCTGTTCCTCCTCGGTGCCCTCTCCACGGGGATGATCGCCCATGCGGGCACCATCGTCCTGGAAGGCAACTACCAGGGCAAGAACATCTTCGTCCAGAATCCTTTTTCCGAGGCAGGGGTGGGCTTTTGCGTGTTCCAGGTGACGGTGAATGACAAAGTGAGCACCGACGAGATCAACTCCAGCGCCTTCGAGATCGACCTCAGCATCTGGAACCTCAAGGTGGGCGACCCGGTGTTGATCAAGATCCAGCACAAGGACGGATGCACGCCCAAGGTGCTGAACCCCGAGGTGTTGAAGCCCAAGAGCACGTACGACATCGTGAAACAGGACATCGCGCCGGACGGCACCTACACGTGGACCACGACCAATGAGACCGGTGAACTGCCCTTCGTGGTGCAGCAGAAGCGCTGGAACAAGTGGATCCGCATCGGCGAGGTGATGGGTGCGGGGACGCCGGGCGAGCACACTTACACCTTCAAGGTGATACCCCACAGCGGCGTGAACACCTTCCGGGTGAAGCAGGAGGACATGACCAAGCGTGCGCGCTACAGCGAAAGCGTCAGCTACACGGACCCCACCGTGCCCGCCATCACATGGACCTACGACAAAGGCAAGCGGGTGATCCACCTCAGCCACGGCAGCCTCTATGAGATCTACGACCAGTTCGGCAACATCGTCAAGCGCGGCTATTCCACGGACATCGACGTGAGCGACCTGGACAAGGGCCTCTACTACCTGAACTACGACAACAAGATGGGCGACTCGTTCGTCAAGCGGTGAACCCGCCCCCGCCCCGCAGAGCCCCGCATCGCCGGGGCTTTTTCTTGTCCGGCAGCTACCTTTCCGGCATGATCCAGATCGAGCATATCGGCATCGCGGTGAAGGACCTGCAGGCCGCGGAGGACGTGTACGCGCGGTTGCTGGGCGTGGCGCCGTACAAGCGTGAGGCGGTGGAGAGCGAGGGCGTCACCACGTCCTTCTTCCGCACCGGACCCAACAAGATCGAGCTGCTGGAAAGCACACAGCCGGACGGCCCCATCGCCAAATCCATCGCCAAACGCGGCGAGGGCATCCACCACATCGCCTTCGCCGTGGAGGACATCCGCCGGGAAATGGCACGCCTGAAAGCAGCGGGCTTCACCCTGCTGAGCGAGGAGCCCAAGCCCGGCGCCGACAACAAGCTGGTCTGTTTCATCCACCCGAAGGACGCCAACGGTGTACTGGTGGAGCTGTGCCAGGAACGCTCCGTCCAACCCTGATGCATCATGCCCGCCGTCCAGCTGGTACAGACCATCCTCTACGTGGAGGAACAGGAACGCAGCGCTGCGTTCTACCGCAGCATCCTGCGCCGTGAACCGGACCTGCATGTGCCCGGCATGACCGAATTCCATTTCTCCCCGTTGTGCCGGCTGGGGCTGATGCCCAACCGGGGCATCGCCAAGATCCTGGACGGAAAGACCCCGCATCCGGACGAGGGCAACGGCATCCCACGCTGCGAGCTCTACCTGAAGGTGGACGATGCACCGGCGGCCTACGACCACGCCTTGGCCTGTGGCGCGGCACCGATCAGCGCGGTGCAGCCAAGGGATTGGGGGGACCTGGCCGGTTACCTGGCCGACCCGGACGGGCACATCATCGTGTTTGCGCAATCCCTCGCGTGAGCCATGTCCACACGCAAGGAGACCGCGGCCTTCATCCTGGACGAACTGGGCCGGCCGGACCGCTTCCGCCTCAAACCCATGTTCGGCGAATTCGCCCTCTATGCCGACGGCAAGGTGGTGGGATTCATCGTCAACGACCAGTTGCTGCTGAAGATCCTGCCGGAAAGCGGGATGCTCGAACCCCTTTGTGAAAAAGCCGAGGTCTTTCCGGGCTCCAAAGACTATTACCTCGTTCCCGAGGAAACGATCACCGGCCTCCGCCAGCTCCCCAGCCTCTTGTTGGCCATGGCCGAGGCCCTGCCTTTCCCCAAAAAGAGAACGGGAAGGAAACGTGCGTGATCAACCCAGCAAGCCCAGCCGCCGCACCAGACCCAGTACGTCCTCGTGCGCCAACTCCAGATGCTCCGCATGAAGCCCGGCCCGGCGCGCCCCTTCCACATGCTGGATGCTGTCGTCGATGAACAAGGTCTTCGACGGGTCGGCCCCGTGGCGCCCCAGCACGAAACGGAAGATCTCCGCATCCGGCTTGCGCATGCCCAGCTGGCAACTGTAGTAGGCCCCGTCAAACAGGGCCTTGAAATCGGCAATGCCGTTCTCCCGCGCCACGATGGCCTCGAAGGCGGGCACGTGGATGGCGTTGGTGTTGCTGAGCAGCAGCACGCGGTAGCGCTCCTTCAGGCGTTGCACCAGCTGGATCCGCTCCTGCGGGATGTGGCCGAGCATCGCGTTCCAGCAGCCGTCGATCTGCCCGTCGGACAACGGCCCGTCGTGCAACGCCCGGACACGGTCACGGAACCCCGCCGGGGTGATGGCGCCCTTTTCGAAGGCATCAAACAGGTGGTCCTGCCTGGCCTTGGTGTACAACCCGTCGAAATTGCCGAAGCCCAGTGCCGCAAAGGCCCTTGCCGCGGCATGGTAGTCCACATCGATCAGCACCCCGCCCAGGTCCAGGACGATGGTGTCGAGGTTGGCCGGTGATCCCATGGGCCGCGAAGCTATCCGCCACGCGGAAAGCGGCGCTTCGGCTACTTTCGCGGCCCATCCCGGGCCTATAGCTCAGCGGTTAGAGCAGCGGACTCATAATCCGTTGGTCGCAGGTTCAAATCCTGCTGGGCCCACCACACCGGCATCCCGCACCTTTCAGTAGGGCCTGGCGGCCATCACGGTCATGTCCAGGTCGTCCGCCAGGAACCGGCCGGTGCGGCCCCTGTTCCAGAAGAAGAATTTCACCCGGTCGGCGGGACCCAGGGGATGGAGCATCACCCGGTACTCGATGTGCCCCCAGGTGGAGTCGGCCGTGGGCGGCAACGGTTCCATCGGAAAGGCCTCGTACTGCTTGATCCGCCCTTGGCCGTCCTCGGTACTGGCCACCACGAGCACATCCCGGGTATCCCCCCGGTGGAACACGTAGCGTTCGAAGCCCAGGCCCAGGTACAGCGCGCGCCCTACCGGGAGGTCCTTGGCCGGCATCTCGAAGCTGGGGCCGAATTCATCCGCGGTGTCGCACACCACCACATGCCAACCGCTGTAGGCCGGATCAAACAGGATGCGGCGGCCCCGCCAGTAGGGTTTGGCAGCCTCGGCCTCCCAGCGGATATGCGCCAGGGTGTCCAGGCCGTTGGGATGGAACGGCGGCACCACGTAGCGCCCGCCCAGCCGCCCCTGGTGGTCCTTGCCGAAACGGAGGAAGCTGTACGCGTACTTCCCGCGGTCCATGCATTCGCGGTCCAGGTAGTCGTGGTTGTATTGCCAGAACTGTGCGAGGTGCAGGGCCGTGGCGGCGGCCAGGAAGGCCCAGACCGCGGTGGCGCGGCGGCCCCGCAAGTCCCGGAGCACCAGCGCCAGCGGGATGATGAGCACGGGATAGTGTTCCACGTACACGCGCTGGCCGAAGCCGCTGCCGTAGTACCAGATCCACCAGGCACTGAACACATAGGTGATCGCGGCCCAATACACGGCGGCCGTCAGGGCGCGGACGCGGTCCCTTTTCCAGAGCACCACCACCGCCAAGGCGGCCGGGATCAGCGCCGGTGTCCACAGGAACAGGCCGCGCCGCACCCCGAACAACACCTGGAAGATGGCGGGCTTGCCCCAGAGGAAGCCTTCGCCCTGATAGCCGTACGCGACGAACGAACCGATCTGCGCGTACCACACCAACGGCTGGATGGCCACCACCGCCGTGGCCGCCAGCACGGCCAGGGCCAGGTGCCCCGGGCGGCGGAGCAGTTGGAGGACAAAGGCCCATGCCTGCCCGCCCAGCAGCACCGGGATGGCCAGCAACACCAGGCCGTTCACCGGCCGCACCAGCACGATGAGGCCCAGCACCCCGCCCCAGGCCAGCAGGGCCCGGGCCCGTGGCCTTTCCGCCAGGCGCAGCGTGAGCAGCAGGAACACGCACACCAGGAAAAAGGAATACACGTGCGACCAGCCGGGCTGGATGGCGGCGTATTGCGCCAACTGCGTCCCGAAGCCCAGCACCAGCACCAGGGCGGCCACCAGGCGGTCCGGCAGGTGCAGGCGGAGCAGCACCGCGCGCAAGGCCAGCAACCCGAGCAGCGCATAGAACAGCGCCGCCACCATCACCGCATGGGCATAGGGCGGCGTATAGCCGTCGCCCATGGTGCCGGTGGCCACGGCATGCCCGTGGGCGGGCAGGAAAAACGGAAGCAGCATCACCGCCTCCCCGGCGAAATACTTGTTCAGCGTGCCGGCCGGTGTCTCATTCACGTACTCCACCCGGAAGGCTTCGTGCCCCAGGTCCTTGGTGATGAAGATGGCGCGCAGGTAGCCGTAGTAGCCCAGGGCATCGCTGCGGAAGATCTCCCGGGTGTTGCCCGAATGCGTGCGCACCGAAAGGATGGCAAAGAAGGCCATCACGACCAGTACCGCGATCCGTGAGCCTTGCCTCCCCCTCCTTGGCATGCCGCTAAAATGAGGACTCCCGCGCCAATCCGCGCCGGATTACTTTCGCCACCATGGACAAGGTGATCGTGACGGGCGGGGCCGGATTCATCGGCTCACACACCTGCGTGGAGCTGATGGCGGCGGGCATGGCGCCCGTCATCGTGGACGACCTGCGCAACAGCGAGGAGCGCGTGCTGGGGGGGCTGGAGAAGATCACCGGCAAGAAACCCGTGATCCACCGCATCGATTGCACCGACCAGGCCGCCCTGGACCGGGTCTTTGCGGCGGAGAAGCCCGGGAGCGTGATCCACTTCGCGGCCGACAAGGCCGTGGGCGAAAGCGTGGCCGACCCGCTGAAGTACTACCACAACAACGTCGGTTCGCTGGCCACGCTGCTGCGCGTGATGCACCGCCACCGGGTGAACGACATCGTCTTCTCCTCCTCCTGCACCGTGTATGGCGACAGCAAGGACCTGCCGGTGACGGAGGCCTCCGCAAGCGGACAGGCCGCCTCGCCCTACGGCTATACCAAGGTGGTGTGCGAGCAGATGCTGCGCGACGTGTCCGCCGCCGACCCGCACTTGCGCGCGGTGATGCTCCGCTACTTCAACCCCATCGGCGCGCATCCTTCGGGCCAGATCGGCGAGCTGCCCATCGGCGTGCCCAACAACCTGGTGCCCTTCATCACGCAAACGGCCGCCGGCATCCGGGAAAAGCTCACCGTGCACGGCGACGACTACCCCACCCGCGACGGATCGTGCATCCGCGACTACATCCATGTGGTGGACCTGGCCAAGGCCCATGTGGCGGCCCTGCGCTGGCTTTCCGGCAGGAAGGCCCCCGTGTGCGAGGTGTTCAACCTGGGCACCGGCCAAGGCAACACCGTGCTGGAGGCCGTCCGCACCTTCGAGGAGGTGAACGGCGTGAAGGTGCCTTACGTGATCGGCCCGCGACGCCCCGGTGACGTGGTGGCGATGTACGCGGATACCACCAAGAGCCGCGAGGTGCTGGGCTGGAAGACGGAGCTTACCCTGGCCGATGCGCTGCGCGATGCGTGGCATTGGCAACAGGCGCTGGGCAAAGGGTGAGGCAATTGGCCACGTCCGTACGGTCCGGGTGCCGGGCCTGCCTCCGGGATGCGCGGCGCCACCCTTGTCAATAGTAGATCCGGAAGACCAGGCAGATGAACACCGGCAGCAGGCCGATGGCCGTGCCGGCGTAGATCTGGGCCGGCGTGTGGTCGCTGGCCAGCAAGCGTGCGGTACCCAGCGCCCCCGCCGCGATGAACAGCAGGGGCAGGAAGCCCGCCTGCACCCCGTGGATCACCATCAGCCCCAGCACCATGCCCAGCAGCCCGCCCATGCCGGCCATGTGGGCGCTCACCTTCCACCGCAAGGTGGCCAGCACCACCGTCGCCATGGCCAGGATGATGCCGCTGAAGAGCGCCAGCGTGGCACTGCTGTTCGGCAGGCGCCGCAGCAGGTAGTACGTCATGCAGAAATAGAACAGCGTCAGCAGGAAGGGCACCACGCGCTCGCCCCGCCGGGGCATGGAGGGGCCGCTCACCAGCCCGCTGCGCCACAGCATCATCACGCTCGAAACCGGGAACAGGGCGGTCATGACGAACACCATGCCGATGATGATCCATTGCCCCTGGCGGCTGAAGGTGAAGGTGAGGTGCGGGTCGATGGCGAAGGCCAGCAGGACCGCCAGCGTGGGCATCCATGCCGGGTGCAGCAGCACCGAGAGCACCTGGGCGGCCTTGCGCATGGTCAAAGCTCCTTGCGCAGCCGCGCCACCGGCAGGTTGAGCTGCTCGCGGTATTTGGCCACCGTGCGCCGGGCGATGTTGTACCCCTTGTCGCGCAGCACCTGCGTGAGCTCGTCATCGGTGAGCGGCTTGCGCTTGTCCTCGGCGGCGATGGCGTCGCCCAGGATCTTCTTCACCTCGCGGGTGCTCACCTCCTCGCCGCTTTCCGTGGTCAGGCTCTCGCTGAAGAAGAACTTGAGCAGGTAGGTGCCGTGGTCGGTCTGCACGTATTTGCTGTTGGCCACGCGGCTCACCGTACTGATGTCCATGCCCACCTTCTCGGCAATGTCCTTCAGGATCATCGGCTTCATCTTGGTCTCATCGCCCGTGAGGAAGAACTCCTTCTGGTGTTCCATGATGGCTTCCATGGTCACCAGCAGTGTGTTCTGCCGCTGCTTGATGGCATCGATGAACCACTTGGCCGAATCGAGCTTCTGCTTGATGAAGACCAGCGCTTCCCTGGCCTCCTTGTCCTTCTTGTTGCGCTGGTACTCCTTGATCATGTCCCGGTACTGGCGGCTGATGCGCAGCTCGGGCGCGTTGCGGCCGTTGAGCGACAGCTCCAGCTGGCCGTTCACCGCCGTGATGGCGAAATCCGGGATGATGGTCTGTGCCGGGCGCGAGGCATCCCGGGCGGTGTTGCCCGGCTTGGGGTTCAGCCGCACGATCACGTCGATGGCATCGCGCAGCGCGTCCTCCCCGATCTCCAGCCGCTCCATGATGCGGTCGTAGTGCTTCTTGCTGAAGGCATCGAAGTACTTGCCGATGATCTCCTTGGCCGTGATGGCCTCCACCGAGTTCGGCAGCCGCTCCAACTGCAGCAACAGGCACTCCCGCAGGTCGCGCGCGGCCACCCCCGGGGGATCCAGCGATTGCACCTCCTTCAGCGCCCGGCCCAGCTCCTCCTCGTCGGTCATCACGTTGGCGGTGAAGGCCAGGTCGTTCACGATCTGGTCCAGCCCGCGCCGCAGGTAGCCGTCCTCGTCCAGGTTGCCGATCAGTTGCTCGCCCAGCAGCCGGGTACGTTCGTCCACCTGGCGCAGGCCCAGCTGCGACCGCAGGCTGTCCTGGAAGGTGCCGCCCACGGCGATGGGCATCTCGTAGTCGTCGTCATCGGCCCCCTGGTTGCGCGCGCTCAGCTTGTAGTCCGGCGTGTCGTCGTCGTCGAAGTAGTCGCTCAGGTCAAACTCCTCGTTGCTGGTCTCCGTCCCCTCGTCGTTTTCTTCGATGCTCTGTTCTTCGGTGATGATGGGGTCCTCGTCGCCCTGGTCCTCACCCTCCTCCAGGGCGGGGTTTTCCTCGATCTCCTGCTTGATCCGTTGCTCCAGTTCCATGGTGGGGACCTGCAGCAATTTCATCAATTGGATCTGCTGCGGGCTGAGCTTCTGCTGGAGTTTTTGGGCGAGGTACTGCTTAAGCATGGCAACGTGGCGGCCTTTATCCGTCCGGTGTCGTTCGTGTGGCGAAGTTACCGCCGCAGCGTGGTTGTTTTGCCCGCCCCTGCGGGGAACCGGCGCATTTTGCCGAGCCCCCGCACCCCTCCGCCCGGAACCGGGGCCTACCTTTGGACATGTTCATTCCCAAGCCTTGGGCGGCGGCCCTGGCGCTGTCCGTCCTTTTGCTGGGCGGGTGCAAGGTGGGCCGCTTCGTCATCTACAACTTCGCCGACTCCGACGACTACAGGAAATTCCCCTCGCGCCCCCTGCCGGCATCGCCCAGCCCTTGGGAATATCCCGCGGCCGCCGTGGAACACGGACCGCGCACGATCACCTACGACGGAAAAGAAATGGCGTTCGATGCCTTCCTGGAGGCCCACAGGACCGTGGCCTTCTTGGTGGTCCGGCGGGATACGGTGATCTATGAACGCTATTTCAAGGGCTACGACCCCTCGCACCTGCACGCCTCCTTCTCCATGGCCAAGAGCGTCACCAGCATGCTGGTCGGCTGTGCCGTGGCCGACGGCTACATCCGCAGCGTGCAGCAGCCGGTCACGGACTTCATCCCCGAACTGAAGGGAAACGGGTTCGACCGGGTGACCGTGGAACAGCTGCTGCAGATGACCGGTGGGCTGAAGTTCAACGAGAGCTACAGCAACCCCTTCGGCGATGCGGCCACCTACTACTACGGCCGCAGGCTGTACCGTTACATGGGCCGGATGAAGCTGGCCCACGAACCCGGCACCCGCTTCGCATACCAGAGCGGCAGCACCCAGCTGCTCGGCTGGGTGCTGGAACGGGCGCTGCGCCAGCACAACGACCGGCGCACCATCACCGAATACCTGAACGACAAGCTGTGGGCGCCGCTGGGCATGGTGTACCCGGCCTCCTGGAGCATCGACCGGAAAAAAGGAGGGATCGAAAAGACCTTCTGCTGCCTGAACGCCCCGGCGCGCGACTTCGCCAAGCTGGGATCCCTGTACCTGCACGACGGCAACTGGCAGGGCAGGCAGCTGGTGCCTGCGGCATGGGTGGAACAAAGCACGCGCGTGGACACCACCGGCAACAGCGCGTGGAACTACCAGTACCAGTGGTGGCTTCCCTCGCGCGACGGCGATTTCATGGCCCACGGCCTGCTCGGCCAGTACACCTACGTGGACCCGGCGCGGGAACTGGTGATCGTGCGCCTGGGCACCAAGGAAGGCGGGATACCGTGGGGAAACCTGCTGCACAACCTCGCCCGGGATTGGCCAGCGGAATGACCGGACCGTTGTTTGCCCCTCCGGCGCTGCGTACCTTTGCGGGCCTTCAATTATTTAGACGGGTTCCAAACAAGGGCCGAACGTGATTGCATAGACATCGAGGGATCCATGGAAGAGGAAACCAACAGCCTCCTGCGGGAGGTGGCCAAAAAGGAATACGCGTACGGGTTCGTCACCGACATCGAGGCTGAACTGGCTCCGATGGGGCTCACGGAGGATACCATCCGGTTCATCAGCGCCAAGAAGAACGAGCCCGCCTGGATGCTCGAATGGCGCATGGAGGCGTTCCATGCCTGGCAGAAGATGGAGGAGCCCAAGTGGGCGCTGCTGAAATACCCGGAGATCGATTTCCAGGCCGCGCACTACTACAGCGCGCCCAAGAAGAAGCCGCAGCTGAACAGCCTGGACGAGGCGGACCCGGAACTGATCAAGACCTTCGAGAAGCTGGGCATCTCCCTGCAGGAGCAGAAGCGGCTGGCCGGCGTGGCGGTGGACGTGGTGTTCGACAGCGTGAGCGTGAAGACCACCTTCCAGGACACCCTGGCCAAGCTGGGCATCATCTTTTGCAGCTTCAGCCACGCCGTACAGAACCACCCCGAGCTGGTGCGCAAGTACCTCGGCACCGTGGTGCCGAGAACGGACAACTTCTACGCGGCGCTCAACAGCGCGGTGTTCAGCGACGGCAGCTTCTGCTACATCCCGCCGGGGGTGCGCTGCCCCATGGAGCTGAGCACGTATTTCCGCATGAACTCGGCCAACACCGGCCAGTTTGAGCGTACGCTGCTGATCTGCGACGAGGGCGGCTACGTAAGCTACCTGGAAGGCTGCACGGCCCCCATGCGCGATGAGAACCAGCTGCATGCCGCCGTGGTGGAACTGATCGCCATGAAGGATGCCGAGCTGAAGTACAGCACCGTGCAGAACTGGTATCCCGGCGACGAGAATGGCGTGGGCGGCGTGTACAACTTCGTCACCAAGCGCGGCATCTGCGCCGGCGAGCGCGCCAAGATCAGCTGGACCCAGGTGGAGACCGGAAGCGCCATCACCTGGAAGTACCCCAGCTGCATCCTGAAGGGAGACCACAGCGTGGGCGAGTTCTACAGCGTGGCCCTCACCAAAGGCTTTCAGCAGGCCGACACCGGCACCAAGATGACCCACATCGGCAAGGGCACCAAGAGCACCATCGTCAGCAAGGGCATCAGCGCGGACAAGAGCAACAACAGCTACCGCGGCCTGGTGAAGATCGGTAAGGGTGCCAAGAACGCCCGCAACTTCAGCCAGTGCGACTCGCTGCTGCTGGGCGACAAATGCGGGGCGCATACCTTCCCGTACATCGAGAGCGAGAACCCAACGGCCATGGTGGAGCATGAGGCCACCACCAGCAAGATCGGCGAGGACCAGCTCTTCTACCTCAACCAGCGCGGCATCCCCCCGGAAAAGGCGGTGAGCCTGATCGTGAACGGCTACTGCAAGGACGTGCTGAACAAGCTGCCCATGGAGTTCGCCGTGGAGGCGCAAAAGCTGCTGGCGGTGAGCCTGGAGGGGAGTGTGGGGTGAACCGGAAGATTGCGGGTTTTCCTTCTTCGGGATTGATTTAAGCTGATTCTGGATTCCAAATTCCTGATTCCTGATTGGGGATTGTTTGTTGGTGACTTTACCATTGGTAATCGGTATGGGCGTGTTATTTTCACGACATGCCCGCAATTTCTACGTTCGAGGACCTGGGGATCTGGCAAAAGGCCCGTGAGATCTGCAAGCGTGTTTGGACGCTGACCGGTAAGGGAACCTTCGCCCGGGATTATGGGCTCAAGGACCAGATCAATCGATCCTCAGGTTCCTGCATGGACAATATTGCCGAAGGATTCGAACGGGACGGCAACCGGGAATTCAATCAATTTCTCTCCATTTCCAAGGGTTCGATAGGAGAGACGCGTTCCCAGCTATACCGTGCGCTGGACCGTGGGCATATCACACAGGCGGAGTTCGATACGCTGTTTTACATGTGCAAGGACCAAGGTCGTGATATCGGGAATTTCATGCGGTATTTGAGGAGGAGTGGCATGAAGGGGAACAAGTTCGCATGAATGCGGGATTGGGGCTGACTGATTGCTGATTCCTGATTCCTGATTCCAGATTGGTTCCTGGACAAGGAATCAGGAATTAGGAATCAGCAATCGAAGACCGGTCTTAACGAGCAGTTCGATGAAATAGGCGCCACACGGTAAACCGGACGGGTACAGTTCCGCCTGCCCACGCACGTTTCGCAGTTGTTCAGCCGCCGACCGAGGGCACCGCGAACATGCCCAGTCACAAGCATGGCCACTGGCCCGAAGTGCCAACCTACCGGTCGTAATGGAACCGGCACATCAGCACCACCACCTTCCGTTGCTGCTTGCTGCCCTCCACCGCATAGACCAAGCGGTGTTCGCCGTCGATGCGGCGCGACCAAAAGCCTGCCAGCTCATGGCGCAGCGGCTCGGGCTTGCCCAATCCCTTGAATGGATCGCGGCCGATATCCTTCACCAGCTCATGGATCCGTTCCACCATGCGGCGGTCATTGTCCATCCAGTGGCAATAGTCCTCCCAGCCGGTGGGCGTGAATTCAACCCGCAACGCCATGGATACCGGCGTTACTTGTTGAACTCCTTCGGGGCTTTGGTCTTTCCCGCAGCCAATTCCGCCACGGATGCCCGGAGCCGTTCCCTGTTTGTCGCGGTGGACATCAGGTAGTGGGTCTCGGTGAGCGCGTTGTACTCCTTCAGCGACATGATCACCACCGCATCGGCCTCATCCTTGCCGCGCGAGACCACGATCACCTCCAATGAACGGGTTACCCGGTCCAGGTAGGACTTCAGTTTTTGGCGAAGGGAACTGGCCGGGATGGCGATCATGGTTGTACCGGATCTATACAAGCAAACGTACAACACTTTCTCGAATATCGCCGTGCGGAACGTATCCGTTGTTTCGGAAAGAATCCCAGATCGGAGGGACAAAGGCTTCGGATTTCCTTTCCCCCGAGCCTACCCGAACTTCTCCGGCCGCATCTGCGGGAAGAGCAGTACCTCCTGGATGGCGGGGTTGTCGGTGAGCAGCATCACCAGGCGGTCCATGCCGATGCCGATGCCGCTGGTGGGGGGCATGCCGTACTCCAGCGCCCGCAGGAAATCCTGGTCGATGTACATGGCCTCGTCGTCGCCGCGCTCCATCAGCTTCATCTGCTCCTCGAAGCGCTCGCGCTGGTCGATGGGGTCGTTCAGCTCGCTGTAGGCATTGGCCACCTCGAAGCCGGCGACATAGAGCTCGAAGCGTTCGGTGAGGCGCGCATCGTCGCGGTGCTTCTTGCACAGGGGGCTCATCTCCACGGGGAAGTCCATCACGAAGGTGGGCTGCACCAGCTCCGGCTGCACCAGGGCGCTGAAGAGCTCGTCGATCAGCTTGCCCTTGCCCATGGCGGCGGTCACCTCGATGCCGTGCTGCTTGCACAGCTCGCCGATGGTCCGTTCATCCGCGTTGAGCACGTCCACGCCGGTCTTTTCCTGGATGGCGCCGCACATGGTGATGCGCTTGAACGGCTTGCCGAAGTCGATGGCCTTGCCCTGGAACTGGGCGGTGGCGCCGCCGTTGGCGGCGGTGGCCACGGTGCGGAACACGCCCTCGATGAAGTCCATCATCCAGCGGTAGTCCTTGTAGGCCACGTAGAGCTCCATCACGGTGAACTCCGGGTTGTGCGTGCGGTCCATGCCCTCGTTGCGGAAGTTGCGGCTGAACTCGAACACACCCTCGAAACCACCCACGATGAGGCGCTTCAGGTAGAGCTCGTTGGCGATGCGCAGGTAGAACATCATGTCCAGCGTGTTGTGGTGCGTCTCGAACGGGCGTGCCGCAGCACCGCCGGGAATGGGCTGCAATACGGGCGTGTCCACCTCGATGTAGCCCGCCTCCTGGAAGGTCTTGCGCATGGCATCGAAGATGCGCGCCCGCTTCAGGAAGGTCTCCTTCACGTGCGGGTTCACCACCAGGTCCACGTAGCGCATGCGGTAGCGCAGCTCGGGGTCGGTGAAGGCATCGTGCACCACGCCCTGGTCATCGGTCTTGGGGGTGGGCAGGGGGCGCAGCGTCTTGGCCAGGAAGGTAAGCTCCTGCATGTGCACGGTGATCTCGCCCATGCGGGTGCGGAACACGAAGCCCTTCACGCCGATGAAATCACCCAAGTGGAGGAGTTTCTTGAAGAACTCGTTGTACATCGCCTTGTCCTCGCCGGGGGCCAGGTCGTCGCGGGTGATGTACACCTGGATGTCGCCCTGGCTGTCGCGCAGCACCACGAAGGCGGCCTTGCCCATCACGCGGATGCCCATCACGCGCCCGGCGATGGTCACCTGGCGGGGCTCGCCCTCGGCATCGTCCTTGAAGGAGGCGAGGATCTCCTTGCTGTAGGCGTTGACGGGGAACTCCGCGGCGGGGAAGGGCTCGATGCCCATGGCGCGGATCTTCTTCAGGGACTCGCGGCGGAAGAGCTCCTGCTCGGTGAGTTGCTCGGACATGGCGGAATGGAAAGGCCGCGAAGATACCCAGGGGCGTGGAGCCTACTTTGCCACAGTATTGGAGAGCGGTATTTTGACTTTGCTCCGGACACCTGGTGGCAAGCGACACGCTCAACGACCGCCGATCAGGATGTTTTACCGGCGCAACAAGTAATACAATTCGTGATGGCTCCTGAAGAGGCTTCCTTCGGGACGCGGTCAGCAGCCCAGCAGCATCCGGTCCAGCTCATCCACGCTGTTCACACGGATCACCGGGATATCCACGCGTAGCGGGGTGCTGCCGTTCTGGGTACGGGCCACGGCGGAAAGCATGTGCTGCACTTCCTCGTTCAATTGCTCCAATACCACGGGCAGGTTCCGCTCATCCTGGAACCGGATGCGGGCCTTATGCAGCTCATCCGCGAAACCCCGTGAAATGAACTCCACACCACTGAAATCCAGCACCACTTCCTCGGTATAGGCGGGCACTGAAGCAAACAGCACATCGGCGCTGTTCCTATAGTTCGGGTTGCTGCCAACCTTGTCCTTGACCACGATGACAGTGCTCGAACGCATGGTGCAAAATTAAGGTGTTTTTCGACGAATGGCGCCGATCACTCCACGAAACCCATGACTTGAAACCCTGGTTTGGCGACCGTTGGGATCCGCAAGGCCAAATAACATCCGTGGAAACGAGTTCCGTCCTTCAATTCAAAGATGTTATCCCTGGTGGCATTGTTCAACAGCATGGCATTTCCGCTCCAGTAGAAGAAGGAGCCACCCAGACCCTCCACCAGCATGCGCCGGGAGGTGCGGATGCCATAGCCTCGGCTCACCGCCTGATCTTTTGTTGAGCGGCCTTCCAAGGCCAACCGGAGCGCAGCTGTATCGGAACCGGGATCGCCATGCAATGGACTGGCGATGTAGGAACCCCGCAAACCACGCCCCGTATCCGCAACGGCGATATCGAGGTATCCGCCGTTGGGATGGTATTGGGCGAAAAGGAACCCGCTGCCGTGGCCGGCATGGTAGGTGATGTTGCCTACCAGTTCCGAAACCAGGTATTTCAGGGCCATCAGCACCTGGCCCTCCAGGCCACATTGGTGCACCATCAGGTCCTCCACGGCTTAGATCAATTCCTCGCGACCCTTGTCCGGCGCGGCGGTAGCCGGAAAGGTGATCAGGGGAACGTACGTCCGGCCCCGAAGGGTGGCCAGCAGGCGCTTGGTCACATAGGAGGCATCCGCCTGGGCGTATCCGCTCGGGAAACGCACCAGTTCCAAGTAGCTACTCAGGTTCGGGTCATGGCCCATCTCCACGGCTTCCGAAGCGACACCACGTTCCTGATGTTCCTTCAACAGGGCGGCCGCACCGCAGACGAGCAATGGGCTCAGGAAGCGGCATCGGCCCAGGTCCAGCTGTACCGGCCCATGTGCCGTACCCATGCTCCGTGCAATACCGATCAGTTTCACCAAGGGGTCGGTGAAATCCTGATAGGTGCGCTCCGGAAAGTAGATCCGACGCATGGTAGGACAAGCTTACGACATGAAGCTCACCGTGCCCTGTACCGCGCCCCCTTCTTCTCCCCCTCCCGCACCACGGAGCCCGCTTCCAGCAGGGCCTTGATGGCGGCGTTCCAGGCGGCGGCATCGATGCCGGTGGCGGCGAGGATGGCCGCCTTGCCGTGCAGGCCGGGGTGAGCCTTGAGGAAAGCGAGGATTGCTCCGGCGGCGGCATCGGTTTGCGGGGCTTCCGCTTTGCGGGGACGGCCCCGGCGGCGCGGCGTAGCCACCACCGGGCTTGCGGACTGCGGTTTTCCGTAAACCGGCGCAGGCTCCGCCGCCACGGCCAGCTCCACCGCCGCCTCGGCATAGCGCGGGGTGCGCATGACCGCTTTCGGGGCGGGCACCGCAGGCAGGCCATTATCTGATCGTCTGATCATCTCATCGTCTGATCGGATCAACGCCTCCAACGCCTTCGCCTTCACCATTTCCCCTTCGGCCAGCGTCGCCTCCAGCTGATCGCACAGCGCCATCAGCTCCTCCACCTTGGCCACGATGCGGTGTTGCTCGGGGAGGGGGGGGAGAGGAACCATGATTGTCCTAATCTTACCCACGCTGAGGTTGTACAGGCCACTTGAAGTAACCGCGAGCTCCGTCATGTTCTCTACACCAAGAGGAGAGTTCAAGTAGGTCATAACGTACGGGGTAATGCCATGCTCAATAGCTCGGCAACGGATGATGTGGTTCTGATGAACACAATCCTTTATCTCTCCATTCCAAAGGGCACAACGCCCAACCTCACTTGCGCTTCCGTTGCCCTCAACAAGGAGAATATCTCCTCGCATCAGTCGGTACTTTTCAAGTTCACCAGCGAACAACTCGAACCTTTTAACAGAGCTCAAATCAAGTCGCCCTCGATAGACATTGCCAACCCCTAAGTAAGGGAATGAGTTGTCCTTCGGTGTGCGTGCACCGGTCTTCTGTATACCGCTCGTGATTTCATAGGTCTCATCCATACCGCACCAGACCCAGCTAGCTGGCAATTCCCAGAGTAGTTCATGGTCCACGTGGTCTTTAAGTTCCTGCTTCTTCCGCAATTCACCACTTGCCACCAACCGCTCCTTCTCCTTCCTGATCCGCTCCAACAACACCTCCGCAGGTTCATCCTTCGGGTTCTGCTCCACCAACTTCCCGCGCACGGCCAGGTCCAGGATGGTTTGGCGCAGGGCCTTCACCTGCCCGGGGCGAGTGGTGAGGGCGGGCAGCTGCTGCAACGCCGTGCGGCAGGTCTCGGAGCGGGCGGGGGCGGCATCGGGCGCGTCCACCACGGCCTGCCAGGTGGCGGCGGTGAGCCGGGTGCGCTGCTCCTCGCGCTGCTGCTGCGCCGCCTCCAGTTGGTCGCACAGCGTCATCAGCTCCTCCACCTTGGCCACGATGCGGTGTTGCTCGGGGAGGGGGGGGAGTGGCAAATACACTCCGTTCATCTGTTTGGCGGAGAGATGCTTCACAGTGGTCAGCGATGTTGAACTATGTAGATGGTCCAAGATCATTTGTAAGGGTATCACGATGAAGTCAGGGTTGATACCGTGCCGCCATCCCTTGATCCTACATAGGCGCTGGTTTAGCAATGCCTCCTTGCCCTTCCATTTGCGGACATTGAAGTCGCCATCCATGCCAATGAGCATATCCCCGTGGTTCACCAAATAGTAGCGGTCGTATGCTTCTTCTGTGTAGGCTTCAGTATCGGCCTTCGAAATGTCGCGAATGCGGATGAGGGGCATTCCACGCTGAGCATTGTTGAACTTGTTCGAGTCGAAAGCAAAGCCATAGGAGACTTCGGCGAACTCGATAAGCCGAGCCCATTTCCAATGCTCCGGAACTGAGAATGGCAATTCATTCCACGGGAACTCAATTGCGTTCTTGGGCTCACTGAAATCCCCGGACACTAAGCGGGACGTGGTATCTTTTTCAATGCGCTTCAGGAGTTCAGCCGCAGGTTCATCCTTCGGGTTCTGCTCCACCAACTTCCCGCGCACGGCCAGGTCGAGGATAAACCGGCGCAGGCGGGGCACGGCATCCGGCGCATCACCCAGCTGGTGGAAATGCTTCAGCAACAGCTCGGCGTTCATCGCAGCAGGGCTTCTTGCAGGATGGCCTTGAGGGGTGCGCGCGTTCCCTGCGCGAGGCCCTTTGGACCACGCGCGCATAAGGTCGCGCATGACCCTTTGGGCCATGCGCGGGATGATGTCGCGCCCTTGGCGCCCTGAGGTTGTGCACCTGCCCAGGGCCGAAGGCCCGGTGCTATGCGTGCATGCATCGATGGGGCATGCACATGCGCCATGCGCGCATCCAAGGGCCAAAGGCCCGCGCCATCGCTAATCCCACATATAGCGCTCATCGAATTCAATGTCATGTTCCTTCAACAGCGTTCGGTATTCATCCTGGAAGCCTTGCCTGCGGTGGTGCGCTTCCTGCCCATCGATGTAGGCCAGCAGCCGGTCCACCTCCTTGTAGTAGACCGAGAAGGCCGCGTACCCGCGTTGCCACGCGAATTCCTCCAAGTGCGGTGCCTGGGTCTTGAGCCATTTGCTTGAAGAGGTCTTCAGCTCTTCCACGAGTTGCGCCTGCGTGATGGTGCGCGAGAGGCGCACGGCGAGGTGTACATGGTCCTCCACGCCGTTCACGCGGTAGCACGGGCATTCCACGTTGCGCGACACGGTGGCGAGGTAGGCATGGAGGGCGGGGCGCACCTCGGGGGTGAGGTTGCGCTCGCGGTGCTTGGTGCTCCACACGAGGTGGATGATGACATGACTGAGGGATTGCGGCATCGTGGGTATAGGTCGGGCCTTTGGCTCTTCATGGATGGGGACGTTCCCTTCCGAGGGCCTTCAGCCCTCGTATGGGATTTTTCGCTTCGAGGGCCTTCAGCCCTCGTTCGGGATTTTCCGCGCCCTTGGCGCTCAGATGGATCGGGTGTTTCCTTCCGAGGGCCTTCAGCCCTCGTATGGGATGTTTCGCTTCGAGGGCCTTCAGCCCTCGTTCGGGATTTTCCGCGCCCTTGGCGCTCAGATGGATCGGGTGTTCCCTTCCGAGGGCCTTCAGCCCTCGTATGGGATGTTTCGCTTCGAGGGCCTTCAGCCCTCGTTCGGGATGTGTCGCGCCCTTGGCGCTCAGATGGATCGGGTGTTTCCTTCCGAGGGCCTTCAGCCCTCGTATGGGATTTTCCGCGCCTTTGGCGCTTTGAGGCTGTGCGCATTCCCAGGGCCAAAGGCCCGGTGTTATGCGTGCATGCATCGAAGGTGCATGCACAGGTGCAATGCACGCCTCCAAGGGCCGAAGGCCCGCCCTATCGTTCGCTTCATGTTCGAACCTCATCGCAGCAGGGCTTCTTGCAGGATGGCCTTGAGCTGTTCGCGCAGGTCGTGGGCGCGGGCTTCGGCGGCGTTCAGTCGGGTGAGCAGTTCGGCGGGGTCGCCCAGGTCCTCCGCCACGGCATGCGGGTTCTTCCAGTCCAGGTTGTAGTCGCGGGCCTTCACCGCCTCGATGTCCACCTTCCAGGCCACCTCGCTCTCCTTGCGGCCCTTGCGTTCGGCGCCGCCCCACCAATCGGCACAGGCCTGCAAGTGTTCCAGGCGGATGGGCCTGGTCATGCTGTAGGCCCTCTGGTCGGCGGGCACGCGGTGCTCGTAGTACCAGATCTCCCGGGTGGGCCGCCCCTTCTCGAAGAAGAGCAGGTTGGTGCCGATGCTGGCGTAGGGCTTGAACACGCTGTTGGGCAGGCGCACGATGGTGTGCAGGTCGCATTCCTGCAGCAGGTGCTCCTTCAGGCGGGTCTTCACACCCTCGCCGAAGAGGGTGCCGTCGGGCAGCACCACGGCGGCGCGCCCGCCGGTCTTCAGCAGGCGGATAATGAGGGCCAGGAAGAGGTCGGCGGTCTCGCGGGTCTGGAACTGCTTGGGGAAGTTCTGCTCGATGCCGTCCTCCTCCTTGCCGCCGAAGGGCGGGTTGGTGAGCACGATGTCCACGCGGTCGGCCTTGCCCCAGCTGATGTAGGGGCGGGCCAGGGTGTTGTCGTGCTGCACGAAGCTGGGGTCCTCCACGCCGTGCAGCAGCATGTTGGTGACGCAGAGCATGTGGGGCAACTGCTTCTTCTCCACGGCGCGCAGGCTTTGCTGCATCAACTGCTCGTCGGCGGGCTTCTTCACGTAGTGTGCGCGCATGTGGCGGATGCTGCTGGTGAGGAAGCCACCGGTGCCGCAGGCGGGGTCGAAGAGCAGTTCGCCGGGCCTGGGGTCGGTCTGCTGCACCATGAAGGTGGTGACGGCGCGCGGCGTGTAGTACTCGCCCGCGTTGCCGGCGCTCTGCAGGTCGTTCAGCAGCTGCTCGTAGATATCGCCGAAGTGCTGGCGGTCGGCCAGGTCGTTGAAGTCCACCTCGTTGATCTTGTTGATCACCTGGCGCACCAGCTGGCCGCTCTTCATGTAGTTGTAGGCGTCCTCGAATACGCTGCGCACCACGCGGGCGCGGTGGGCGATCACCTCGTCCAGCTCGCTGCGGCGTGCGGTGTGCGCCAGGTCCTGCAGGGTGGGGAAGAGGGTGTCGTTGATGAAGCCGAGCAGTGCATCACCGGTGATGCCCTCGGGATCGGCGGCCCAGCTGCGCCACTGCAATTCGGCAGGGATGGGGGAGTGGTAGCCCTTGCGGGTCAATTCCAGCTCCTGGTCCTGGTCGTCGATGATCTTCAGGAAGAACATCCAGCAGAGCTGGCTGATGCGCTGGGCGTCGCCATCCACGCCCACGTCCTTGCGCATGATGTCCTGGATGGACTTGACGGTGTTTCTTACGCTCATGGTGGTTCAGGCCGGATCAATTCCTGGCGGGGCGGTATTTGGATCGGGTCATGTGATGCCGTTGTGTTTTCGCATCCGGTTTGAAGGTTCCGGTCATGCCACCGTCTGGTACAGTTCACGCTGCAGCTCGTGCACGGCCTGTTCGAATTGCTCGGGTCCCCCGAACTCCTTGATCAGTTGCAGGGGCGTGCCCAAGGTGTTCAGGGGCGGTATGCTCAGGATCATGGGATTCTCCAGGTCCAGCACGCCGTCGTCCTGGTACTTGTCCAGCAAGGCGTTGAGCACGGCTCGGGCCTGCGGGCCGTACTTGGCGAAGGCGTCGCGTTTGCGCACGTTGTTGGCGCGCTCCTTCCGGGTGAGGGGCTTGCGGTCGAAGGCGATGTGGCAGATCAGGTCGAAGGGGTCGAGGTCCTTGCCCAGCTCCGCGGCAATAGTGTCCAAGGGCAGGCCCTCGTTCTCGAGTTCGGTGAGCAGGGCGGCCTTGCGGTCGGCCTTGTTCCAGCGGATCAGGAAATCGTTGAGGCTGGCGTAGTGCTTGCGCAATTCGTGGCGGGTGAAATCGCGCAGGCTCTCGGTGATCAGGCGGCCGTGGGTGTCCAGGTATTCCACGCGCTCGGCCACGATGCTCACCGGCACGTTGTCCACGTACACCTTGCTGCGCTTTTCGGGTGGCGGTGGGTCGCCGAGGGGCGGGCCCGTCAGGATGGTCTCGCCCTCGCCGGGTTCAGGCGGTATCGGCTCTTCCTCATCGCTGGCGGGCGGCAGTTCGGGCGGGGTCATGGGCCCGTCCTCGCCGGCCTCGTACACCTGCACCGGCTCGCCGTCGAACTCGGGGTCGGCGAAGAGCTTGGTGGCGTTGCGGAAATCGAGGATCGTGAAGAAGTACTTGCCGGCGTCCTCGTGCACGCGGGTGCCGCGCCCCACGATCTGCTTGAACTCGGTCATGCTGCCGATCTCGCGGTCCAGGGCGATCACGCGGCAGGTCTGCACGTCCACGCCGGTGCTGAGGAGACGGCTGGTGGTCACCACCACGGGCCACGGGCTTTCGGGGTCCATGA
>JAGFIV010000005.1 GCA_024103275.1 Flavobacteriales bacterium | reverse complement strand
AGCCGGGGGCGAAGGTGGAGCCGGGGTGGTGGCCGGGGGGGGTGGGCCGGGGGGACCCGTGTGGGTGCGGGGGGGGGGGGAGAGAGGGCCAGGGGGCCTGGGGCGTTGCGGGGCTGGGGCGTGTGGTTGCGCCCGCGAGTACGGGAAATGTGCGGGAACAGCAGGGCGAGGAGGGGTTCGTTGGTCCCGGGGCCGCGGGTCGGTTTGGTCCGCGCCCTCGGGGCCGCCGTGCGGCGGGCACGAGGGGGACAGGATCGCCGCACGCTGGGCCTGCTGTCCCGGCACATTCTCAGTACTGGCGGGAGAAATAAGACGCGATAGCCCTGACCGCTCCCCGGAACCAAGTCCGTTCCCGCCATACCTTTCCCCCGAGGCCCAAGCGGCTTGGCCTCCGCCCATGATCGAAGCCACGGCCCTGCACAAGCGGTACGGTGAGCAGATCGCCTTGCGGGGCGTAGGGTTCAGCGTGCCCCAGGGCGAGTGCTACGGGCTGCTGGGGCCCAACGGTGCGGGCAAGTCCACCACCATCGCCATCCTGAGCACCTTGCTGCGGCCGGACAGCGGGCAGGTGCGGGTGGCCGGCCACGACCTGGCCACCGATCCCTTGGCGGGCAAGCAGGCCATCGGGGTGGTACCCCAGGAGCTGGCCCTGTACAACGATCTTTCCGCGCTGGCCAACCTGCTGTTCTGGGGGCGGCTGTACGGGGTGCCGCTCCCCGTGCTGCGCGGGCGGGCCGCGGAGCTGCTGCGCCTGTTCGGGCTGGCCGACCGCCAACACGACAAGGTGGGCACCTATTCCGGGGGGATGAAGCGGCGCATCAACATCGCGGCGGCCCTGCTGCATCGGCCACAGGTGCTGCTGATGGACGAGCCCACCGTGGGCATCGACCCGCAGAGCCGCAACCTGATCTTCGAGGTGGTGGAGCAGCTGCACGCCGAGGGGCTCACCATCATCTACACCACCCACTACATGGAGGAGGCCGAGCGCCTGTGTGACCGCATCGGCATCATCGACGAGGGCCGCATCATCGCCGAGGGCGACCTGGCCGGGCTGAAGGCCGCCAGCCAGCTGAAGGAGACCGTGGCGGTGGCCTATGCGGGCGACCCGGGGCGTGTGCTTGATCAGGCGGCCGCCTTCTGGCCCGAGGTCCACCAGGAGGGCGGGCTCGTGCATTTCATGACCCCCGGCGGCCAAGGCGACCTGGCCCACATCATCCTCCTCTCCAACAAACGGGGCATGGACATCCGCTCGGTGGAGGTCCGTGAGGTGGACCTGGAGACCATCTTCCTCGGCCTGACCGGCAAACAACTGCGCGACTGATGCTGCACCTGGCCCTGAAGGACCTGCGCCTGTTCCTGCACGACCGGCGGACCCTGCTGATCACCTTCGCCATACCCTTGGCCCTGATCACCCTGTTCGCCATGGCCTACGGCGGCATGGCCGGCGGGGGAAGCGGCGAGCCCTATGCACTGCCGGTGAGCGACCTGGACACCACGGAGCTGTCGGGGCGGTTCATGGCGGCGCTGGATACGCTGGATGCCTTGTCGGTGGTGCCCATGGGGCTGGAGCAGGCCCGGGAGGGGGTGCGCAAGGGCGACCGGGACTGCGTGCTGCTCATCCACCCGGGGTTTGCCGATTCGGTGCGCAGCGGGGGCGCGCTGCCGGTGGAACTGCAGTACGACGAGGCCCATGCCATGGAGGTGGCCATGCTGCAGCAATCGCTGATGCCCACCCTGATCGCCTTCCCCTTCAGCACCGGCCATGCGCGCACGGCCATGGGCACCCGCATCGACCGGATCATGGACCAGGGCACCGGGCAGGACCGCCGCCTGGCGCGCGAGCGGTTCGATTCGCTGTACAGCACCATGGAGCGGGGTTCCTCCGGTACCTCTCCGGTGGATATCGGCATGGGCGCCGAAGTGAAGATGACCAGCCTGGTGAAACCGGCGCAAGGCAACAACGTGGGGTTGATCCAGGCCGTTGCCGGCACCGCCATCATGATGCTGCTGTTCTCCATGGCCGGCATCGGCATGGGCCTGCTGGACGAAAAGCAGGAGGGCACCTTGAAACGCCTGCTGGCCGCCCCCGTGCCGCCGGTGCACATCCTCCTGGGCAAGATGCTCTCCGCCAATGTGGTCTCCATCGCCCAATTGGTGGCCATGTTCGCGTTCGCCAGCCTGGCGTTCGGCCTGCAGGTACGGGCGCACCTGACCGGGCTGGCACTGGTGATCCTGGCCACGGCCTATGCCTGCTCGGCCTTCGGGGTGTTCCTGGCCGCCGTGGCCAAAAGCCGCCAGCAGGTCCAAGGGCTGTCCACGCTGATCATCCTGGTGATGAGCGGCATCGGCGGCAGCATGATCCCCCTGTTCTTCATGCCTGCGTTCATGCAGAAAATCGCCGTGCTCTCGGTGAACTACTGGGGCATCCAGGGCTTCTTCGACGTGCTGTGGCGCGAACTGCCCCTCTCCGACCCCGCCTTCCTGGGGCGGCTGGCGGCCTTGGTGCTCATCGGCACGGTGCTCAACGCCATCGCGGTGGCCTTTTTCCGGAAGAACCTGGCGAAGGGGACCTGAGGCACTTGGTGCTGGATCCCATCGGCCCGGCCTGTCTGGACCTAACCAGGCCCGGATGGAACCCCGACCGTGCATCACAGCCCAACGGGCCGCCGCCCTATTTTCGCACATTCACCCGGCCCCCGGTGTTTGCCGTGAGCCGCCTGGCCACGGGAACAGCTTCCACCAACCCATGCCGGACCCTGCATGCCGAAGGAAAATAATTCGATCGAGACCCTGATATCCGTGAGCGGGACCTTGGCGAGCATCAGCCTTGCGCTGGTCGCCATCATTTCCGCCAAGGCCACCCTTGGCAAGGTGCAGACGTTCATCGACGACGTATACCTGTTTTCCGCCCTGGGTTTCCTCTTCGTGGTGGTGCTGGGCTATCTGGCGCAAAAGCACGCCGACCGCAGTTACAGTTCCAACCTGGTCAGGGCCGTGGAATGGATCTTCTCCCTCGCCCTGTTCGGCGTGATCCTGGGCGGCATGATGATGGTCTATACCTCGCTTTAGGCCGCGTCAAAGGGCACCCCTCCGTTCCGCCTGTCCAAGGGCCCCCGTCCCGCGCTCCGTAGCTTTGGGCACCGTTCACCCCGGATGGGCACCAACGAGCACTTGCACGGCTACCTGGCCCGCATCGGCCTTGCCGGCACCTTGCGCACCGACCTGCCCACACTGGCGGCCATCCAGCAACGGCACATCGCCACCTTTCCGTTTGAAAACCTGAACCCGCTGCTGGGCCTGCCCGTGCAGCTGGATGCCGACTGGCTGTACCACAAGATGGTGGTGGGCGGGCGCGGCGGCTATTGCTTCGAACAAAACCTGCTGCTGCGCAACATGCTGGCGGAGCTGGGCTTCCGGACGCGGATCCTGCTGGGCCGCGCCGGCCCGGGCGGTGGCGTGGTGGTGGGCCGCACGCACCTGGTGCTGCTGGTGCACCTGAACGGAACGGATCACCTGGTGGACACCGGCTACGGCGGCCTGGTGCCCACGGGGCCGCTGCGCCTGGAGCCGGGATTGGTGCAGCATACGCCCAACGAAGACTACAGGCTGCTTGCGGCGGAGGATGAGTATCGCCTGGAGGTCAGCCTGCCCGGCCAATGGCGCCGGCTGTACGAGTTCAGCTTGCAGAAGCAGGAGATGGAGGACCTGGAAGTGGCCAACTGGTACACCGCCACCAGCCCGGCCTCGCGCTTCACACGGGGGCTGCTGGCCGCGCGCGCCGAGGGCAACCGTCGCTTCACGCTGGACCGGCGCTCCCTGTCGGTATACCATCCGGGCCAGGAGCCGGAAAAGCGCGAACTGCACTCCCTGGATGAAATGCAGGAGGTGCTGACGGAAACTTTTCGGATCAACCTCGATGGTTTGCAGGGCTTGGACAAGCTGATGGCATGATTCCTACGGCACGGTGTGCGTGGCCCGATCTTTGACAAAAGGCCCTCATGCGCATCCTCATCTCCAGCCTGGCGGGCTTGGCCGTCATGGCGCTTCATGCCCAAGGCAAGATCGAGACCGTGAAGAACGACTCCGGCACCTTCGTGCTGCACCGGTTCACCACCGGGGAGTTGAGCAGCAAAGAGTGGACGGACAAGGACGGCCGCTGGGGCCGCAGCTGGGCCTACGACCGCCAAGGGCATGTGATCTATGAGCAGCAGACGCGGCGCTTCGCCGGGCACGCCAGCGTGGATTTCCGCTACCACCCCAACGGGGCGGTGAGCCGGGCCGACTACAGCACCATGCCGGACGGCGGCATCCAATGGTACAAGAGCACCACCACCTTCGATGAGAACGGCAAGCAGACCGGCTTCAGCGAGGAGGGTTGGGACAATTACGGGCCCATCCGGCCCCATGCCGTGCGGCCGTCCACGCCTTCATACGAGCAGCGGGAGGTATATGAGCAACAGATGTTCAAGAGCGAATACCTCGTGGTGGCCGATCGGCGCTGCCACGTGGGCCTGCAGCCCAAGGCGCAATCGCCGGCGGCACCCCAGGTGGACGCGATCATGGCCAAGGGCGATACCCTGTATGGCGGGTATTATTCCATCGGTGAAAGTTGGGACGACCCGCTGAAGCACGTGGAGGTGTCCGCGACGAGCCGCAACGGCAAGCGCAAGTACCAAGTGGTGCGCACGGACATGGTGCAGGTCTCCCCCGACCACCGCCGCTACTACTTCATCGTTGGGAAGAAGCGCTGACGGCCTTGTCCATCACCGCTTTTTCCCCTTTTCCTTCCGGGCCCTCCGTTTGTCCTTGGCCTTCTGCCTCCCCTGTTCCACAGGCAACAGCTTGAAATAACTGGCCTTGAAGTGCCCGTCAACCACGTCGCCCTGCACTTCCGCCTTGCGCACCGCCACGCAGAAGCCGTTCTCATCGTGGGGGTGGCCGTACTCGCTGATGTCCACCCCTTCCACATAATAAGCCTGGGTGGTGCCATCCCCCGATGGCAACCGGACGGCCACGTCACAGTCATTCCCTGGCAGCCCGAAATTGCATTCACCGCAGGAGGTCTCCACGGTCATCAAGGGCTTGCGGGGGTCGGGTTGCTGGTCCAGATCGCGGGCCACCTGGCCCCATCCGCACAGCGGGAAGGCAACCGCCAAGGCCGCCGCACCGATCAAATTGTTGGTCTTCATTGCTGATGGAGGCCGCAAGGTAGAACGACCTCCGGGGGACTTGTATACCCCATGCGAGCCCAGCCGCGAGCGGAGCGGCCACGCACCGGCGACCACCATCGAACCATTTCGGACCTTCGGGGTTCTCCCCGGAAGACCGATGGCCAATACGAGCTACGAGCAGATCGCCGCGATCATTGAACAGGTCCGGCAGCACTTCCGCGAGGTACCGCATGCAGCGGCGCTGGCTTCCTTCCTGCACCGCACGCCCGGCGAGCTGGACCGTTTGTTCCGCACATGGGGCGGCATGGATGCGGAAGCCTTCCTGCGCACCTTGGGCCGGGGCCATGCCCTACGCTTGCTGGGCGCGGAAGACGGTGAAGCCACCCTTTTCACGGAGGTGGAAGGCACCGGGCATCCGGCCGTCGGGCCCACGCACGACACGTTCATGCGCATTGAACCCATGACGGAAGCTGACCGGGCCCACGGTGGCGCGGCCCTGCGCATCCGGTACGGGTTCCACGCCACGCCGTTCGGTCGCCTGCTGCTCGCGGCCACCGAAACGGGGATCTGCCACGCCGCCTTCAAGGCAACGGATGCGGAGGCCCTGGCGGAGCTGCATGCACGGTTCCCGAAGGCTGCCTTCACCGAAGGGCCGGACGCGCACCAGGCCGCGGCCATGGCGGTGTTCCGCAGCCATTGGGCCGCCATGCCGCCGGTGGTGCTGCACCTGCATGGCACGGACTTCCAGTCCAGGGTATGGCACAGCCTGCTGGGGATCCCCTTGGGCGCGCTCACCACCTATCGGCGCATCGCCACGGAACTGGGCATGCCGCAGGCGGCGCGGGCCGTGGGCACGGCCATCGGTAGCAACCCCATTGCGTGGCTGGTGCCGTGCCACCGCGTGGTGCGCACCTCCGGCGAGCTGGGCGGCTACATGTGGGGGCCGGTGCGCAAGGCGGCCATCATGGCCTGGGAGGCCGCGCGGTTGGCCGAGGCTGTCGTTCCCGCCGGGCTTTAGGGCCGACCGGGGACGATCGGGCTGCCTTCCTGCGCGATGATGCATCTTCACCCCGTGATGCACCGCTCACGAACGCCGGGAAGCCTGCCGGACCAATTGCTCAAGGGTCTTTCACAGATCTTCCTGCAGGAGAACCGATGGACGGGCGCCTGTTTCCTGCTGGGTTTGTTCCTGGGCCACTGGTCCTATGCCGCCGCCGCGCTGGCCGCCGCGCTGGCCGGCACATTGCTGGCGCGTGCCGCACGATATCCGCAAGCGGAAACCGATGCCGGGCTGTACGGCTTTAGCCCCGCTTTGGTGGGTGTGGCCCTGGTGTTCCTGTACCAAGGCACGCCGCTGACCTGGTCCTTGGTATGCTTGGGCGGGGCGATGGCGGCGGCCGTGCAGCGTTTCTTCATCGTGCGCGGGGTGCCCGCCTACACCTTCCCGTTCATCCTGGTGGCGTGGTGCCTGGTCTTTTTACTCGGGCAAGGGTCCGGCGTGCCGCCCTCCGCAATCGCGCCGCCCGCCGCCGTGGCCGCGCCTTTCACGTGGGTGGCCGCCGTGGTGCTGGGCTTCGGGCAGGTGGTCTTCCAAGGAAGCCTGCTTCCCGCGCTGCTGCTCCTGGCCGGGGTGCTGATCAACCGGCCCTTGGCCGCCCTGTACGCCACGGCAGCAGCCGCCTTGGGCCTCGTTCTCGGGCTCGCATCCGGCCAGCCCCCGGAGGCCGTCCAACTGGGGCTGTACGGCTTCAACCCGGTGCTTACCGCCATCGCCTTCGCCGGGCGGGGCCGGAAGGACCTGGCCTGGGCCACCGTGGGGGTGCTGGCCACCACCAGCCTGCACATCCTGCTGGCGCGCACCGACCTGCTCGCGCCGGTGGGCGGGGTGTTCACCTTCCCGTTCGTGGCCGGCACCTGGCTCACCTTGGCGTTGCGGAAACGGGTCGGCCGTGCCCCGTCCGGGCAAGCCTGACCGTCCCGAGCCTACCTTCACCGCATGCCCGCCGCCGATACGGCCCTCCTGCTCCGGCACCTGCGGTTCCTTACCTCGCTGCGGCCCTTCCGCAACCACAAACATCCGGAAAGCCTGGACCGGACGGCGGACTACATCGCCGCCGCCTTCCGCAGGGCCGGCCTGCCCACGGGCATGCAAGCCTGGGAAGTGCGGGGGCATACCTACCGGAACGTCCTGGGCTCGATCAACCCGGGGGCGGCGCGGCGCTTGATCGTGGGGGCGCACTACGACGTGTACAAGGACACGGAAGGCGCCGACGACAACGCCAGCAGCGTGGCGGGGCTGCTGGAATTGGCCCGCCTGCTCGCCGGAAAGGAAGGCATGTTTTCCCACGGCATCGACCTGGTCGCTTTCAGCTTGGAAGAACCCCCATTCTTCAAGACCGAATTCATGGGCAGCGCGATCCACGCCCGATCCATCGCGGAAAGCAGTACCGACGTAATGGGCATGCTCTCGCTGGAAATGCTCGGCTTTTACGGCAGCCCGGGCCACGAGCGGCAGGGTGAAAAATTCCTCATGGTCTCCGGCATCCAACGGTTCGATGCCTTCAACCAGAAGATCTCCGAACTGCTGCGCGCCGCTGGCCAAGGCTTCGGCTCCCGGGCCTGGTCGCGCGCCGACGGCGACAAGAACAACGGCCCCTCGGACCATCGCAACTTCTGGCCGCTGGGCATCCCGGCGGCGATGGTCATCGGCACGGGCGGCGGCCCCAACCCGCACTACCACCGCGCCAGCGATACGCTGGGCACCCTCGACGTGGAGGCACTGGCAAAAGCCGTGAATGCGGTGGCCTACACGGTGAAACACTTCACGCCATAAACCGCACCGCCCGGTCCTTCTTCCCCGTACCTTTCACCGCTTGGCCCACTCCCCGATGATCCGACCACCGCACCTGCTCCTGGCCCTGCCGCTGCTCATGGCTTGTTCGGGCAGCGGGCCCTACCACGACCCGGTCCCGGAGCACGACAGCTTCACCATTGCATCGCAACGGCTGGGTGAAACGCGCACCATCAACGTGTGGATGCCGAAGGAATATGCCGACGCAGGTGTCCGGTTGCCCGTGCTGTACATGCCTGACGGCGGCATCGTGCAGGAGGACTTCCCGCACGTGGCCAACACGCTGGCGGAGCTGATCGCCGGCAAGCGCATCCGCCCGATCATGCTGGTGGGTATCGCCAACACGGACCGGCAGCGCGACCTCACCGGCCCCACCGCCTCGGAAGAAGACCGCAAGGCGGCCCCCACGGGCGGCGGTTCGGAGAATTTCCGCTCGTTCATCGCGGAGGAGCTTTTCCCCGAGGTGGACCGCCGCTACCGCACCACGGGGGAGCGCGGGCTGATCGGGGAATCCTTGGCCGGGCTCTTCACCGTGGAGACCTTCCTCATCCACCCGGAAATGTTCGATTTCCACATCGCCTTCGACCCGTCGCTGTGGTGGAACGACCAGCGGTTGCTGGATGCGGAAGCGAACTTGCTGGCGGCTTTTCCGGCGGTGCCCAGGAAGCTCTGGTTCGCCGGCTCGGGCACCGAGGGCATGCTGCCGCTGACCGACCGCTTGGCGCAGGGCTTGAAGGACCATGCCCCCGCGACGGTGACCTGGACCTATGTGCCGATGCCAAAGGAGGAACACGGCACCATCTTCCGGGCGGCCAAGGTGCAGGCGATCGAATGGGCGGTGGGCAAGTAGCCCGTGCGGGCCCCGCCAGCGCCCACCGGGGCCGGCGATGACCTGGAAATCACGGGTCGCATACATTGGGGCCCGATGCCCGACCGCTTGTTGCGCCATGTGATCGCCTTCAACCATTGGCGGAAGCAGCATATCCCGCAGCCCACCTTCCTGCTGATGGCGGCCGCGGTGGTGGGCGCGCTGGGCGGCGCCACGGCCTCGGTGCTGAAGAAATCCACGCACCTGGTGGCAGCCGGGCTGATGCACGAGCTGGAGGGCCCGTACAAGTACGCGCTCTACTTCGCCTTCCCCATCCTGGGGCTGGTGCTTACCACGGTTTACCTCAAGCTCTTCATCCGCCGCCATCCTTTCCGGGTGGGCATCACGCCGCTGATCCGGAGCGTGCAGCAGGAACGCAGCCGCCTGGATTTCCACAACATCTACAGCCAGGTGATCACCAGTGCCATCACCGTGGGCATGGGCGGCTCGGCGGGGCTGGAATCGCCCTCGGTGGCCAGCGGGGCGGCGGCGGGCTCCAACACCGGCCGCCTCTTCGGCCTGAAATACCGCGAGGTGACCCTGCTGCTGGCCTGCGGGGGGGCGGCCGGCATCTCGGGCGCTTTCGACAGTCCCGTGGCGGGCATGCTCTTCGCCATCGAGGTGCTGCTGCCGGCGTTCACCCTGGCCTCCATCACCCCGTTGCTCATCGCCTCGGCCGTGGCCTCGGTGGTGTCGTGGATGATCTACAACAAGCCGCTGTTCGTATACGTGGCCGACAGCTGGACCAGCGACGGTTTCTGGATCTACGTCCTCTTCGGCCTGGTGGCGGGCCTTTACACGGTGTACTACGCCGCCAGCGACGAGTGGATCCACCGGATACTGGGGCGCATCCGCGGCAGGTGGGCACGCATCGCCGCAGGCGGCACCATCCTGGGCGCCTTGGTGGCCCTGTTCCCCGCCCTGTACGGCGAAGGCTACATCAGCATCCAGCCGCTGCTGGACGGAGACTATCACTCACTGCTGGCCAACAGCCTCTTCGCCTCGCACCAGGGCAACGCGTGGGCGCTGATCGTGTTTGCCGTGCTCACCTTGGTGGGCAAGACCGTGGCCTGCTCGCTCACCATGGGCAGCGGCGGCAACGGCGGCATGTTCGGCCCCAGCGTGGGCATCGGTGCACTGGTGGGCTTCGTGTTCGCCTTCACGCTGAACCAGACCGGCCTGTTCCATCTTAACGTCACCCACTTCATGGTGGTGGGCATGGCGGCCTCGGTGAGCGGTGTGATGCACGCCCCGCTCACGGGCATCTTCCTCAGCGCGGAGATCACCGGCGGCTATGTGCTGATGGTGCCCCTGATGGTGGTATCGGCCATGTCCTTCTTCATCAACAAGGGCCTGCGCACCTATTCCATTTACACCAAGCCGCTGGCACGCCAGGGCATCGCCGAACAGGACCAGGGCACGGACGCCGACCTGCTGGCGCGGATCAAGCTGCGGCACGTGCTGCAGCAGGACTTCGTGGTGCTGGCCCCGGGCGATACCCCGAATGGGCGCAAGGAGGACATCATCCGGTCGGAACGCACCGTATTCCCCGTGGTGGATGGTGCCGGCAAGCTGGTGGGCGTGCTGGGCATCGACGAACTGCTGGAGACCATCGCCGGCACCGAACAGGTGCGCGGCAACCGACCCGTGGCCGAACTGGTGCAGCCTGTGACCAACCTCACGCGCATCGACACGCCCATGCGGGCGGTGATGCAGCACATGGACAAGGCGGGCCGCACCGTGCTGCCCGTGGTGGACCGCACGGGCCGTTACCTGGGCTTCGTGACGCAAAAGGCCATTTTCGCCAACTACCGCGGTTTGCTGATCCGCGGCGGGTAAGCCTCACCCGTGGGCTACTTCACCGCGCCGAGCAACCGGGCGATCACATAGAGCTGCCCGGTGTGGTAGGCGTAGTGGCTCACCATCAGCAGCAGCTCGCGCAACAGGGTCTGGTGGTCCTGGTCCGCGTGTTTCACCAAAGCATCGAGCGCGGTGTGATCGGCCGCCAGGAATTTTTCCAGCTCATCGTGCTGGCGGAAGAACCGCGCCTTGAGCCCCTTCCACTCCTGTTCGTTGTCGGGCGCCGCCTTGCCCGGCCACACGCCCGCCGGCCATTCCACAGGGTGGTACGCGGATGCCATGGTGAAGTCCATGAGGTCCTGCTGCGTCTGCACGATGTGGGAAAACACCTCGAAAAAAGAGTACGGCAGGGGCTTGGGGCGGATGCCCACCTTGTCATAGGGGATCTTCTCGATGAATTCCGCCATGGAGGTGAAGGCCACGCTTTCGCGCAACTGCACCATGATCTCCTTGTTGAAAAAGGTCCGCAGGTCAATGGTTGTTCCGATCATTTTCGGCATCTGTTTTTCTTCCGTTTCAACTCGCATGCACCCGTTACGGAGGTCCTGCCATGCCGGGTGCAAAAGGTGAACACTTCACGGCCGTTCTTGTTCCATGGGGAACAGGGAACTCAGCAACAAGCGATGGAAGACGGCGAAATCTTGGTGAACCTGGGGAAGGTGGAGCAACGGATCCAAACGGCATGTACACGGGCGGGGCGGCGACGTGATGAGGTGAAGTTGTTACTCGCGACGAAGACGGTGCCGGCCGAACGGATCATGGTGGCGTTGCGTGCGGGCTACACGCTGCTTGGGGAGAACAAGGTGCAGGAGGTAAAGGAGAAATACGAAGCGTTGAGTGCGCTGCCGCACCGCATGCACTTCATCGGGCACCTGCAGACCAACAAGATCAAGGACGTGCTGAAGTACGGCGTGTCGTGCGTGGAGTCGGTGGACCGCCTGGAGCTGGCGGAAAAGCTGCACCACCGGTTGAGCACGGAGAACCGGGATCTCGACATCCTCATCCAGGTGAACACCTCGGCGGAATCGAGCAAATTCGGGGTGGAACCGGCGCACGCCTTGGAGCTGGTGAAGGCGGTCTCTGCCTTCCCCACGCTGCACATCCGAGGGCTGATGACCATCGGGCTGTTCAGCGCGCAAGCCGATCAGGTGCGCCCTTGTTTCCGGCTGCTGAAGCAGGTCCGGCAGGAGGTGGATGCACTCGGCTTGCCCAATGTGGCGATGCACGAGCTCTCCATGGGCATGAGCGGCGACCTGGAAACGGCCATCGAGGAAGGCGCCACCATCGTGCGGGTGGGCACGGCGGTGTTCGGCAAGCGCGTCCATCCGGACAGTTACTACTGGCCGGAGGCCCAAGGGGCACAGGCGTAGCCATGCTGCTGGCCGTGGACACGCACTATGCAGACGGCAAGGCGCACACGGTGGCGCTGCTGTTCGAGGATTGGCAGGCGGCAGCTCCGTCGGGGGTGCGGGCGGAAATGATCGCAACCCCGGCGGCCTATGAGCCGGGTGCGTTCCACAAGCGCGAGCTGCCATGCATCCTGCACCTGCTGGGCCGGGTGGCGTTGGCAGGCGTTGGGGCCATCGTGGTGGACGGCTATGTGCATTTGGACGATGCGCGGCGGCCGGGCCTGGGTGCGCGGCTCCACGAGGCATTGGGCGGCCGCATTCCCGTGGTGGGCGTGGCGAAGACGCACTTTGCCACTGTGCACGGCATCGCGCGGCAAGTGCTGCGTGGCACCAGCCGGCGGCCGCTATACATCACCGCCGCCGGGATGGACGTGGCGATGGCCGCGGCCTGCGTGGCCCGGATGCACGGCACGCACCGGATACCCGACCTGCTGAGGCTGCTGGACCGGCTGAGCCGGGAAGCCTGATCGCCTGCGGCCCGTGCTCGGGGCTTTTTCATTGTGCCGAAACGGAGGTCGCACAGGCCAAGACCTTGATTGCCGGCACCGGCATCAGAATTGCCAATTTGCCGCACGTCTTGCCGACCCCCTCCCGCTTGATCGCAACCTGCTGTGCCCATTTCATCAGGGGCGGCGGCCGTTGGTTGATCGTGGAATACGATCGTCAACCCGCGAATCCATTTGTTCCCTACCCCCTGCCGTTTGAACGGCTGCGTTCGTTGTTTTCCGCCTCGGGCCCCAGGCCGAGATCGTGGGCTGACGGGCCTCTGCCTTCGGCGGGCAACTCCGTTGTGCACATCTCCCACCCCGGTGGTGCGCCAACGGTGCGGGCAAGTCCGGCCAACCGGACATCGGGCAGGCACACTGATGCCGAGGCGTGCACGCGACCGGGGTGATCGACCGCTTCGGGTCATGGGCGCGGATTCCCTGCTGCATCAAGGCCTCCAGGACGGACGGCCGTACCCGTAACCGGACATGATGCCCCATTGGGCGGTGTCGGTTGTTCACTTTGGGGGAGCGCATCGTCGCGTTGCCCGAAATCCTTGATCGACGAACATGACCGTCTCTGAATACCTTGTTGAGATCCTGTACAACGCCGGCGTGCGGCGCATCTATGCGGTCACGGGTGACAGCCTGAACCCCGTGAACGACGCGGTGCGCCGCGACGGCCGCCTGCAATGGATACACGTGCGGCACGAGGAGGCGGGGGCCTATGCCGCTTCCATGGAGGCCGAGCTGAATGGCATCGGCTGTTGCATGGGCAGCAGCGGTCCGGGCCACGTACACCTGCTCAACGGCCTGTACGACGCCAACCACGCGGGCAACCCGGTGATCGCCATCGCTTCCACCATCCCCTCGTACAAGCTGGGCCTGCAAAACCACCAGGAAACCAACGTCACCAAGCTATTCGACGACTGCAGCAAATACTGCTTCATGGCCAACACGCCGAGGCAGGCCGCGCAGGCCTTCCGATCGGCCATCCAGCATGCGGTGCAGGACCGCGGCGTGGGCGTGGTGGGCCTGCCCGGCGACGTGGCCGCGGCCGAGCTGGGCGAGATGCATGGCGCCACGCGGAACTACTTCACCAAGGCCCGCATCCTGCCGCAGGAAAGCGAGCTCGACGCACTGGCAGAGCTCCTGAACAAGAACAAGAAAATCATGCTGTTCTGCGGCCTGGGCTGCAAGGATGCGCAGGCCGAGGTGATGCAGCTGGCCGCCGTGCTGAAGGCCCCCATCGGCTACAGCTACCGCGGCAAGGTGTTCTTCGACAAGGAGGACAATCCCTACGCCGTGGGCATGAACGGGCTGCTGGGCAACAAGAGCGGCTTCAAGGCCATGCACGAGGCCGAGGTGATGGTGATGCTCGGCACCGACTTTCCTTACTCCGACTTCCTGCCGGAGAAGAACACCATCGTGCAGATCGATGCCAGGCCGGAACGACTGGGCCGCCGCGCCAAGCTGGCGATGGGCCTGCACGGCGACATCAAGGACACGCTGCAGGCGCTGCTGCCCCGGCTGCACGTCAAGGCCGACGCTGCCTTCCTGAAAGCCATGCGCAAGCTCTATGAAGAGACACAGGCCGACTACGAAAGGTATGTGCGCGCCAAGGGCGGGGAAAAGCTGATCCACCCGGAATACGTGGCCGCCATCATCGACGATCTGGCGGATGACAACGCCATCTTCACCGTGGACACCGGCATGTCGGCCGTGTGGGCGGCGCGCTACCTCAAGGGGAAAAAGGGGCGGTACATCGCGGGGTCCTTCAACCACGGATCCATGGCCGATGCCATGCCCATGGCCCTGGGCGCAGGGCTGGCCGCGCCGGGCCGGCAGGTGATCTCCCTCAGCGGTGACGGCGGCCTCAGCATGCTGCTCGGCGACCTGATGACCATCAGCCAATACAAAATCCCCGTGAAAGTGGTGGTCTTCAACAACCGCTCGCTGGGCATGGTGCAGCTGGAGATGATGGTGGCCGGTTACCCGCACTGGCAGACCACCATGGTGAACCCGGATTTCAAGAAAGTGGCCGAAGCGATGGGCATCGCTGCTTGGGAGATCACCGAATGCAAGGACGTGCCGTCCGTGCTAAAGGAGGTCTTCGCGCACCAGGGCCCGGCCCTGGTGAACATCTACACCGACCCCGACGCGCTGGCGATGCCGCCCAACGTAGACTTTGCACAGATGAGCGGCTTCGCCGAGACCATGGGCAAGATGATGCTCAACGGCCGCAGCGCCGAGGTGGTTGACATCGCCAAGGGCGGACTGATGTACCTGCGGGAGCTGGTGTAGGGCCGATCGGCAAATGAGAAGATCAGAAAATGGCCGGTCAACGCCCAATCTTCTGATCTTCTGATCCTCACAGCTCCTTCTCGATCCGGCAAGGCATTCCGGAAACGGCGCGGTGGTTTTCCCCGTCCCCGCCACCGTTTTAATTTCGCGGGCCTTGTCCGCCAAGGCACCAAACCTGTCCGCATGCGCCTTTCCACCCTTTCCCTGATCATCCTGCCCGGCCTGGCCTTGGGCCAAACCTTGCAACCGATGGCGATCCCGCCGCTGTTGGATGCCGATACGTTCCACCTCACGGTGGCGGCCCATACGCACCAATTCTATCCGGGGAAAAACACGCCCACCTACGGCGTGAACGGGCCGTACCTGGGCCCCACCTTGCTGCTGCACCAGGGCGACACCGCGCGCATCGTGGTGGAGAACCAGTTGAACGAGGTCACCACGATGCACTGGCACGGCATGCACGTGCCGGGCGAGATGGACGGCGGTCCGCAGAGCATCATCGGGCCGGGCAACAGCTGGATGGCGGAATACATGGTGAAGAACCCTGCCGGCACGTATTGGTACCATCCGCATCCGCACATGCTCACCGCCAAGCAGGCCAACCTGGGCATCTCGGGCCTTATCATCGTGCAGGACGGCGAGGAGGCGCAGCTGGACCTGCCGCGCACGTACGGGGAGGATGATTTCCCGGTGGTGCTGCAAGACAAGAAGTGGATCGCCAACGGCGAAATGGCGTTGTATCCCTTGGGCGATTCCATGCTGGTGAACGGCACGCCGAACGCCATGCTGGAAGTGCCCGCACAAGTGGTGCGCCTGCGCGTGTTGAACGGGGCGGTGGCCCGCATCTTCAACCTGGGCTTCGACGACGGCCGCGACTTCACCATGATCGCCAGCGACGCCGGGCTGTTGCCGGCCCCGGTAAGCATCAATCGGCTGCTGCTCAGCAACGGCGAACGGGCTGAGCTCCTGCTGGACCTGTCCGGCATGGAAGGCGACACGCTGACACTGATGAGCTACGGCGATGAACTGACGGACCCGATGCCGGGCTCGGGCAACCTGATCCTGGAGGGCAGTTTCCTCAACGGCGTGGCCTTCCCCATGCTGCGCCTGGTGGTGGGCCCGCCGACGGCGAACCCGGTCACGGCCATCCCCGCCACCTTGGTCACCCACACCCCGCCGGATGAGGGCGAAAGCGTGCGCACCCGCATCAAAACGCTGACCGGCACGGGCATGGTGGCCATGGGCCAGTTCCGCATCAACGGCCTGCTGTACGACATGGACGTGGTGAACGACACCATCATCCTGGGCAGCACCGAGGTATGGCATTTCGTGAACAACACCAACCTGGCGCATCCGATGCATCTGCACGGCGTGTCGTTCTACGTGCTGGAGCGCAACGGACAGGCCCCGCCGGCCTGGGAGCAAGGCCCCAAGGACGTGGTGCTGGTGGACCAGGGCGAGGACGTGAAGCTGATCGCCTACTTCGGCGAGCCGGCGGGTGCGGATTTCCCGTTCATGTACCATTGCCACAACCTGATGCACGAGGACCACATGATGATGCTGCAAATGATGGTGGTGGATCCGCAAGCGGCCGTGCGCGGGTCGCAGCGGGACGCATCGCACGTGTATCCTTCCCCCACCACGGGCTTGGTACGCTATGATGTGGAGTTCCCGGTGGAACACCTGCGCATACGCGACGCGATGGGCCGCGTGGTGCTGGATCAAGCACGGGGTCCATTCCAGGGGACGATCGACCTGTCCGAAATGGCCAGGGGCGTGTACCTGCTGGAAATCGTCGGTCACGGCCAGCGAAGCTTGGCCCGGGTGGTGAAGGAATGAGGCCGGGGACGGGAACGCAGAAAAGGTGATGGCATCGCGGCCGCCCTGCGCGGCCGGCGTACCGTCTACTTCAGCACCTCCTTCACCCGGTCGGCGGCCTCTTGCAGGGCCACGGCGCCGAGCACCTTCAGGCCGCTGTTGTCGATCAGTTCCTTTGCCTCCTTGGCGTTGGTGCCTTGCAGGCGCACGATGATGGGCACCTGGATATCGCCGATGTTCTTGTAGGCGTCCACGATGCCTTGGGCCACGCGGTCGCAGCGCACGATGCCGCCGAAGATGTTCACCAGGATGGCCTTCACGTTGGGGTCCTTGAGGATGATGCGGAAAGCCTTCTCCACGCGGGCCGCGTCGGCGGTGCCGCCCACATCGAGGAAGTTGGCGGGGCTGCCGCCGCTGAGCTTGATGATGTCCATGGTGGCCATGGCCAGGCCGGCGCCGTTCACCATGCAGCCCACGTTGCCGTCGAGCTTCACGTAGTTGAGGCCCGCCTCGCCTGCCTCCACCTCGGTGGGGTCCTCCTCGGTCTTGTCGCGCATCTCCACGTAGTCCGGGTGGCGGAAGAGGGCGTTGCCGTCCAGGCGCACCTTGGCATCCACGGCGATCACCTTGTCGTCGCTGGTCTTCAGCACGGGGTTGATCTCGAAGAGGGCGGCATCGCTGCCTTCATAGGCGCGGTAAAGGGCGGCCACGAACTTGGCCATCTCCTTCTTGGCGGTGCCGGTGACGCCCAGGTTGACGGCGATCTTGTTGCACTGGAAGGGGCGCAGGCCCACGCGGGGGTCGATCTCCTCCTTGAAGATCTTCTCCGGGGTGGTCTCGGCCACGTGCTCGATGTCCATGCCGCCCTCGGTGCTGTACATGATGATGTTGCGGGCCTTGGCGCGGTCCAGCAGCACGCTCATGTAGAACTCCTTGGGCTCGCTGGCGCCGGGGTAGTACACGTCCTCGGCGATGAGCACCTTGTTCACCTTCTTGCCCTGGGGCGGCGTCTGCGGCGTCTTCAGCATCATGCCGATGATCGCGTCGGCCTTCTCGCGCACCTCATCGATGTTCTTGGCAAGCTTCACGCCGCCGCCCTTGCCGCGGCCGCCGGCGTGGATCTGGGCCTTCACCACCCACCACTTGGTGCCGGTCTCCTGGCTGAGGCGCTTGGCCTGGTCCACGGCCTCGTCGGCGTTGTAGGCCACCAGGCCGCGTTGCACGGCCACGCCGTATTTGCTGAGGATGCTCTTGCCTTGATACTCGTGAAGGTTCATCGAACGGGAAATGTCGGGTTACGGGCTGCGAATGTACAGGGTGCGGAACAAGCGGCCCGCGATCAGGCATCCCCTCTCCTTTCCACTCCTTCAGCGCGTGATGCCTTCCTTTGCACGCGAACCACCCGCCTTTCCGACGACAATGGCATGAACCCGCACGAAGTCACCCTCTTCCAGGACATTTTCAACGAATGGCTGCCCGACGTTTTGGAGCGATGGGGCGTGCCTGTGGAACAGATCGATTGGGTGAGCGCCATTGCGGGGGTGGTGGTGGTGACGGTCACACTGCTGGTGGCCACCAACGTGCTGGCCCGCGTTTTCGGGGCGGTGCTGCGGCGTATTGCAAAAAGGACCAAGAACCGCTTTGATGATCACTTGGCGAAGCACCACCTGCCGCAATACCTGGGCCGTATCATCCCGCTGCTTACCGCATACAACCTGATCCCGGCGGTGCTGGCCAAGTTCCCGCAATGGGTGAAGCCCGTGGAGCACCTGGTGGTCATCTTTTTCATCGTGTTGGCGGTACGGATCGTGCGGGCCCTGTTCCGCGCCGGCAAGGACACCTTGGAAGGCCAGGCCCAGTACCGCGGCAAGCCGCTTGGCAGCTACCTGCAAGTGATCTCGTTGGTCCTGTACATCTTCGGCGGATTGGCCATCTTCTCGCAGCTCACCGGTTTTTCCATCGGCAATTTCCTGGTGAGCATGGGAGCAGCCTCGGCCGTGCTGCTGCTGATCTTCAAGGATACCATCCTGGGCTTCGTGGCCAGCATCCAGGTGAGCGCCAACGACATGGTGCGCGTAGGCGACTGGATCGAGATGCCCAAGTACAATGCCGACGGGGACGTGGAGGAGATCAACCTGACCACCGTGAAGGTGAAGAACTGGGACAAGACGGTGACCACGATACCCACCTATGCGCTGGTGTCCGACTCGGTGAAGAATTGGCGCGGCATGCAGGAGACCAAAGGCCGGCGCATCAAGCGGAACATCCGCATCAAGATGAGCTCGATCCGTTTCCTTGCCGAGGAGGAGGTGGACAACCTGCGCCGGATCCAACTGCTGGCCCCGTACATCGATGAGCGGCGAGAGGAGATCCGCCGATACAACGCTGAACACGCGGTGAACAAGGACATGCTGGTGAACGGGCGGAACATGACCAATGTGGGGCTTTTCCGCCGGTACATGGAGCTGTACGCCCTGGAGCACCCCGGGGTCAACAAGGAGCTGAGCCGCATGGTACGCCAACTGCAGCCCGATGAAAAGGGCCTGCCCTTGGAACTGTATTGCTTTTCCGCCGATGTGCGCTGGGTGCCCTACGAGCACCTCGTCGCCGACATTTTCGACCACTTGCTGGCGGCCGTGCCGGCCTTCCACCTGGAGGTATTCGAGTCACCGGCTTCGGATGATATTCGCGTCATAGCCACCGACCTTCGCAGCCGCACCCCATGATCCGCGCCACCTCCATCCGCAAGCGCTTCGGCGACCTGGAAGTGCTCAAGGGCGTTGACCTGAACGTGGCCAAGGGCGAGGTGGTGAGCATCGTGGGGGCCAGCGGTGCGGGCAAGACCACGCTGCTGCAGATCCTGGGCACCTTGGAAAAAGCCGACAGCGGTTCGCTGCTGATCAACGGCGAGGAAGTGACCAAGCTGGGCAGCAAGGCCCTGAGCGCTTTTCGCAACAAGCACATCGGCTTCGTGTTCCAGTTCCACCACCTGCTGCCGGAGTTTTCCGCGCTGGAGAACGTGATGATGCCGGGCCTGATCGCCGGGCGCAGCATGAAGGACTGCGCACCGCGCGCCGAGGAACTGCTGGAACGCCTGAACGTGCTGGCCCGCAAGGAGCACAAGCCCAACCAGCTGAGCGGCGGCGAGCAGCAGCGCGTGGCGGTGGCCCGGGCGCTGTTCAACAACCCCGGCGTGGTGCTGGCCGATGAGCCCAGCGGCAACCTCGATTCGGCCCACGCCAAGGAGCTGCACCAGCTCTTCTTCGAGCTGCGCAAGGAGCTGGGCCAGACCTTCGTGATCGTGACGCACAACGAGGAGCTGGCGGAAATGGCGGACCGGAGGCTGGTGATCCGGGATGGGGTGATCTGAGGATCGGACGATCAGGTCTTCCGGGCGCTCCTACGCCTCTACGACCTACGCACCTGCGTTCCTTCCAATGCGAAACACCTACGGCTATGAAAGGCCCGCGAGGAACGCTTCATCGTACCTTTACGAAGCAAAACACATGGGGCATGGACATCGCATTGAAGAAACTGGACCTCGTTCAACGCTTGTTGTCCATCTGGGATGAAGCCGCCCTGAACCGTGTGGCCCAAGTGATCGAAAAGGAAGCGTCAGCAGAGGAGATACTGGATCTCACGGAAGAGGAGATCGCGGAATTGGACCGTCGACGTGCGCGTTACCTCAGCGGGGAATCCAAGCCTTATACCGTGGAGGAATCCATGCGGATCGCCCGTGAGGGACCCAAGCCATGAACCTTCCGGTGCTGGTCTTGCCGGAAGCCACGGCGGAGGTCGGTGAAATTTTCCGCTGGTACGAGAATAGGAAACAGGGCCTTGGTTCCCGATTTCTGGAGGCATTGCAAGCCTGCTACGACGACTTGGCCCGGCTTCCGTCCCGGCAGAAGCGCAAAGGGGCTTACCGGCATGCGGTGGTGCCTGGGTTTCCCTATGGGTGCCTCGAAGAACCTCGCTCCGGCGGCGTTCTTGGCAAGATCGCATAGCGGTCATCGCTTGCCCTCATTCGCCCATACTTTGTTGCTCCTCAGTCGGATACTTCGTTCCAGTATCCTCTCTTCGGAGCGCCTCGTCTGGACGAATGATTGCGGCGCGCGCCATCCGTTCGAGGTTCTTCGAGGTACCCCTATCGCGTCGTGTACGTCTGGCATGATGCCGTGGTGATCTACCAAGTGCGCCACACGAGCCGCAGACCCAGCAAGCGCTTCGGCCCTTGATCTCCTTGTCCTCGGTGTTGGATCTCCCGCTCTGTCGCAAGCGTTCCCCCCCAACCGGAAATTCCAAACACAAGGGCGCGGCTAGGTGCGACAGGAACCGGGGTGATCAGAGGATCGGAGGATCAGGAAATGGGTTGATCCAGAGCAGGGTGGAAAGTCGGGGCTGATCGGTTTGGACACATGGAGCCGTTGGTTCACCCGGGGGCCTCATATCTTTAGGCCATGAACTATCTGTTGGAAGTACCAAGGTCCAAGCAGGCATTCCTGGAGGAGTTGCTGCGCGGCTTCCCGTTCATCAAGGCCCGGAAGCTCTCACCGGAGAAGGCGGAACGCATGAATGACCTGGTGGATGCGATCGCCGAGATCACGGAGATCGAAGCGGGAAAGAAGAAGCCACGCTCCATGAAAGCCCTTCTCCGTGAGCTTTGATGTCATTCCACTGAAGCCGTTCGAACGGCAGTTGAAGCGACTTGTGCGCAAGTTTCCCTCATTGAAGGGTGAGATGATCGAATTGGCGAATGCCTTGGTGCTCGATCCACACCAAGGCACGGGCATTGGCCACGGGTGTTATAAGATCCGGCTATCCATTGCCTCAAAGGGTGGTGGGAAATCCGGGGGAAGCCGTGTGATCACACATGTTCGTGTAACCAGTAGGCGCGTCTATCTGCTTTCGATCTATGACAAAAGCGAGAAGGGTACGTTGACCGATAAAGAGATCAAAAGCTTGCTGGCCTTACTTCCGGGGGAATAGGTCTTACCTGATTGACCTTGGCTTTCTACGTAGTTGAAGCCCCGCCCGTTCCAGATCACGAAGGAGAGTTGGCGATAGCCTTCGCTACCTTTGAGGTTATGCACATCCGTTTCATCCTGCTATGCGCGATCACCGGTTGGGCAACATCCGCCTTCGGGAAAGGCGCGGATACGGCGTCCTTCAGCCGGGATTCCGCCGAGGTGGTGAATGCGGTCCGCCAGGTTGAGCCTTGGTTGGGCGATCGGCTTACCGAATTGGAGAATGCCACCACCCCCGAGCAGTCCCGACGCCTTGCCATCAGGATCGCTGAACGGACGGACTCCCTGGCCAGCCGCTTCCGCGAGGTTTTTCCCGATGATGACGACGGCATGGCGCTATACAGCATGTACAACGGCTTGGCGGCTGCCTTCAGCTGCACCGACCCGGGGCTTGCCGGCGTGTACCGAACGATGGGCACTGCAGCGCTGTTCAGCGGAGACAGTCCGTACCGGCCCGCCAGCTACCGGGCCTTGTTCGCGCTCTCCGAACAGGCATGGGAAATGGCCCGCGCAACCAGGCCGGCACGAAAACACCGCCTGCTGGGCCAACTGCAGGGCAGCTACGCGGAGCTGGTCGCCGCGCCATGACCGACGGACGCGCCGGGTTATCTTGGCGGCCCACCACATAACCATCAATAGCACCACCTCCATGCGCACATCCCTCATTCTCTCGTTGAGCTTGCTGTGGGCCACCGTTGCCCAAGGCCAATCCAACGCCGACATGATGAAGGCCATCATGGGCGGCCAAGGGCAAATAGAGCAGGACAACAGCCCGTTCAAGCCGTTGGGCTTCACCGGCAGCTACACCTGGGTGATCAACAGCTACAAGGGCGGCACCTTGGACAAGGACAGCCCGATGCTCCTGCGCATGGCCTTTGATGACGAGCACATGGCCTGGGAGCCGCAAGCTCGCCCGAATGAAGGTGCGATGCGGATGGTCTTCGACCTGAAGAACAAGGTGAACTACACGTTGATGACCGATGAGAAGGGCAAGCGTACCGGGGTGAAGATGAAGGCGATGCGCATCACCATGAACGATGCGGACCACGCCGCCGATGAGGCCACCCAAGTGGTGCGCACCCAGGAGACCAAGGTGATCGACGGGCATACCTGCCGGAAATACACCTACAAGAACGATGATGGCAGCGGTGCGGCCTGGATCGCGGAGGACGTGAAGTTCAATGCGTTCGAGGCATTGGGCAGCATGGTGGGCGCCCGCGCCGACCGTTGGCAGATGGCACCTTACCAAGGCATGGTGCTGGAGAACACCTGGACCTCCGCCGACGGTGGGGAGCGCGTGGAGATGTCCACCCGCGACCTGGTGATCGGAAAGGTGGACAAAACGCTGTTCAGCACGGATGGCTACGAGTTGCAAGACATGACGAACCTGCCCATGTTCGGGCGGTAGACCGCAGCCTCCACCGGCATGGCGATGCCTGTGGATGGCCGGGCGCATCCGAATGGACAGGCTTCAGCCCGGCCCTACTTCGCGGCTTTCTTTCGCGCCTTGGCCGGCTTGGCCTCCTGTGCGGCGCGTCGTTTGGCCAATTTGGCGGTGGCCCGGCGTTTATGGATGGCACGTGCTCGTTGATCCTGTGGCATGGTGTACGGGGTTTCGGCCGAAGATAGCCATGGACTTCGCATGACCTGATGACGGCGGATGGCCCGGAATGGTCCGGGGCTTGGCCGGCCGTGCCGGCAAGAATCCAGGGGGCCGGCACCGCATCGAATACGGATCAAGGCATGTCCGGCGTTCCTCCCCGAAACCCGGCACATGCGGCCTTCCGGCTCCCCGTTCCTGTGGTGTCTTTTCCTGGCAGGTTGGTACGTGTACCTCTTCCACGGCCAAGCGCCGGGCATCAACCTTTTGCTTTTTGAGGTGGCAGCCGCGCTGGTCTATGTCGCGGCACATGGTCGGCGGGTTCCTCCGTTCGCTTGGCTTCCGCTCAGTGGCACCTTCATGACCGCCTTGGCGGTGGCCTGGCATGCATCAGCCTTGGCCGTGCTCCTGAACCTGGTCTCGGCCGGCCTTACCGTAGGCATCTTGTTGGCCCCGACGGTTCGTGCATTGCACCGGTCGGCCGCACTGGCCATGGCGCACCTGGCCCAGGCACCCCGGTCATTCCTGCAAGCCCTCCCGTTGCGGCACCGGGATAAAGAGCCCGTGATCACCCCCGGTGGCGCCCTCTCCGTTGCCATGGTCCCGCTGGTGCTGCTGTTGTTCGCCGGCATGTATCGCAGTTCCAATCCCCACTTCGACCGGTTCCTGGCGCAAATCACCCTGCCGCTCAGCGGGCTGGACCTCGGCGTGCCAGCGAGCTTCCTGGTGGGCCTGTTGATCAGCTCTTTCCTGCTGCTGGGCCTGTCCAATCCCAAACTCCTGTCATGGGCCCATGCAGGGAATGACCAGCTTCCCGCAAGCGGCCTTGGGCAACCGGACCGAAAACTGCGTGGCGAGCTGCTGACGGCCAAGCTGCTCCTGGTGGGGCTGAACGTGTTGCTGCTGGCCGTGAACGCACTTGACCTCCGCCATGTGTGGCTGGGCTTTGAGTTCAATGGGCAATACCTGAAGCAGTTCGTGCATGAAGGGACCTACATGCTCCTGCTGTCCATCCTGCTGGGCGCGGGCATCGTGCTGTACTTCTTCCGCGGCGACCTGAATTTCCTCCGGGAGGCGCGGGGCGTGAAGTGGCTCGCCCATGCCTGGCTGGGCCAGAACCTGCTGCTGGCACTTTCGGTGGGCATGCGCAACTACTGGTACATCCATTACTATGCCTTGGCCTATAAGCGGATAGGTGTCGCCTTCTTCCTGCTGGCCCTGTGCATCGGGCTGGTACTGGTGATGCTGAAGGTGCGCCATGGCCGCTCCGGCCATTACCTGCTGCGCATGAACGCCATGGTGATATACGGCACCGCCCTTGCGCTGGCGCTTTTCAACTGGGACGGCATCATGGCACGTTACAACATGGCGCAGCAAGGCAAGGCCTTCGTCCACCTGGATTTCCTGGCCGGCCTGTCGGACAAGGCGCTGCCCTGGCTGGTGAAAACGCCCGAGGAACTGGAAGGGATGGCCGCATTCAACGCCACCTTGATCGGTGGCGCGGAGCACTATTCGCGCGACCTGTACCTGGGGCCAGAAGCCTATCGGGAACGGATAGGGCAACGGGTGCAAACCTTCCGGGAACGTTATGTGGAACGTTCCTGGAAAGCATGGAACCTGGCGGATGCCAGGGCCTATCGGCTCCTCGGCGCCACGGCGCGCCGGTAGGCGCACTCAGCCCCGCACCAGCTTGCGGTACTTGATGCGCTTGGGCACGATGTCGCCCACCCGCTTCATGTAGTTCTCCTGGTAGTCGCTGAAGGAACCTTCGAACCAGTACACCTTGCTGTCGCCCTCGAAGGCGAGGATGTGGGTACACACGCGGTCCAGGAACCAGCGGTCGTGGCTGATGATGACGGCGCAGCCGCTGTAGTCCTGGATGCCTTCCTCCAAGGCGCGTAGCGTGTTCACATCCAGGTCGTTGGTGGGTTCGTCCAGCAGCAGCACGTTGCTACCGTTCTTCAGCGTCATGGCCAGGTGCAGGCGGTTGCGCTCGCCGCCGGAGAGCACGCCCACCTTCTTGCTCTGGTCGGGGCCGGTGAAGTTGAAACGGGCCAGGTAGGCGCGGCTGTTCACCAGCGTTCCGCTGATGTCCATCATCTCCTGCTTGTTGCTGAGCACCTCCCACACGGTCTTTTCCGGTGCCAGGTCCTTGTGCGTCTGGTCCACGTAGGCGAGCTGGACGGTATCACCGAGGGTGATGGTGCCGCTGTCGGGCTTTTCCTGGCCCATGATCATGCGGAACAGGGTGGTCTTGCCCGCGCCGTTCGGCCCGATGATGCCCACGATGCCGGCCGGTGGCAAGGTGAAGTTGACATCCTCGAACAGCAGGCGGTCGCCGAAGGATTTGGAGACGCCCTTGAACTCGATCACCTTGTCGCCCAGGCGCTGCCCGTTGGGGATGAAGATCTCCAGCTTGGCCTCCTTCTCCTTCACGCTCTCGGCCTGCATCTTCTCGTAGTTCTCCAGGCGGGCCTTGCTCTTGGTGCGGCGGGCCTTGGCGTTGCTGCGCACCCACTCCAGTTCCTGCTTCAGCACGCGCTGGCGCTTGCTCTCCTGCTTTTCCTCCTGGGCCAGGCGGGCGGTCTTCTGCTCCAGCCAGCTGCTGTAGTTGCCCTTGAAGGGGATGCCCTCGCCGCGGTCCAGTTCCAGGATCCATCCGGCCACGTTGTCCAGGAAATAGCGGTCGTGGGTCACGGCGATCACCGTGCCTTTGTAGCCGTGCAGGTGCTGCTCCAGCCAGGCCACGCTTTCGGCGTCGAGGTGGTTGGTGGGCTCGTCCAGCAGCAGGATGTCTGGCGCCTGCAGCAGCAGGCGGCACAACGCCACGCGGCGGCGCTCACCGCCGGAGAGCACCTTGATCGGGGTGTCCCCCTCGGGGCAGCGCAACGCATCCATGGCCACCTCAAGCTTCTGGTCGATCTCCCATGCCCCCTGCGACTCGATCTGGTCCTGCAGCACGCCTTGGCGGGCGATGAGCTTCTCCATCTTCTCCGGGTCCTCCAGCACTTCGGGGTCGGCGAATTTGTTGTTCACCTCCTCGTACTCCTTCAGCAGGTCCATGATGGGCTGCACGCCCTCCCGCACGATGTCGATCACCGTCTTGCTCTCGTCCAGCTCCGGTTCCTGGTCCAGCATGCCGATGGAATAGCCGGGCGTGACGTGCACGTCGCCTTGGAAGTCCTTGTCCTTGCCGGCGATGATGCGCAGCAAGGTGGATTTGCCGCTGCCGTTGAGGCCCAGGATGCCGATCTTGGCCCCGTAGTAGAAACCGAGGTAGATGTCCTTGAGGATGGTCTTGCCGGTGGAAAGGGTCTTGCCCACCTGCACCATGTTGAAAATGATCTGCTTGCCTTCTTCCGCCATGTTGCTTGGATTATCCGGGAATCCGGGACCGTTGGGTCCCTGTTTTTTCGGGCCGCAAAGGTCCGGGATCTTTTTGGAATGCGGACGACCCGGGGCACAACCTACTCGGACCCGTACAGTTCCAGGCGTCCCCAGCTCTTGATCTCCTTGAGCATCGCCGCATCCGAGGCGGGCAGCCCCGCGTCCAGCAGCACGCCTTCCGGTACCTGGCCATGGCCCGGGGCCACCAAGGCCCAGACCTTTCCACCCGGGGCAGGCATCTCCATCAGCACGGCCACGTCACCCCCTGCACAGGCCAGATAGAACTTCAGGGGCACGTCCCACGGGGCCTGCACGCATACCCGGTCGCCGGCCCGGGTGTTCCGCACCACCCACTCCGCCGCGAGTTGGGCGTCGGGGAAGCGCTCCACCGGGTCGCGGTCCCCGCGTTGGCCCATCCATCCGAAGGCCAGCAGCACAAGCACGCCGGCCACCAAGGTCCGTTGCCCCTTGGAGAAGGCGGGGATGAACTTGTCCCGCACGAATTTCAACAGGTAGAACAGGCCGATCGCGGTGCCCAGGTGGAAGACGAGCAGGATGTAGGTCCAGGCCGCCGGGGGCGGGATCTGGTGCATGAGCAAGACCAAGGCCAAGGCCGCCAGCAGCATGGCCCAAAGCAGGAGCCTGTATTTCTTGCTGACGTAGGCCGCGTAACTCACCGCGACAATGCCGGCAAAGGCCAGCGTGGCGGAGGTCGTCGCCGTGAAATAGGCCCACAGGTCGAAGGTCCTGTCCTGGTGGCTGTTGGCAAACTTGGCCCAGGTGTTGTCCACCAGCGAGGGGTGGTGGATGAGTTGGTCCAGGCTATGGACCACCACCACCGGCGTATAGCACAGGGCGGTCATCAGCAAGGCCAGGAGGAACGACCCGGCCAGCTTCAGGGCCCGCCGCCTGACGGTGCTTTCATACTCGGACATGATCATGAACAAGGTCCATCCGTAGACCATCAGGGCCGGATAGGCCATGGCGGGTGCGGCCCAGGCACCCAGCGCGCAAGCCAGGGCCATGGCGATGGCGCTGGCCCAATTTTCCGTTTTCACGAAGTGCCGCGAGGCGAGCAAGGCACCAAGCGTGAACAACCACACCAGGCTGAATCCCCTGGCCATGGCCGAATACTCCACCAACGGCCCGGAGACGGCCAGCAGGCACAGGTAGATGACCGCGATGTGGCGGTTGAAGGCCTTGCGCACGAAGAGGTAGCCCAGGCCCATGGCCAGGATGCCCGCCAGCAGGGCCGGCAGCCGCAGTGACCAGGGATGCACGCCCAGCAGCAGGGTGCTGGCCCGGCCGAGCACCGCGTAGAGGATGTGATTGCTGGCATACGTGTAGTCGCTGAGCAGGAACCCGAACGGACGGCCCGCGTAGTTCACATAGGTCAGCGCCTCGTCCATGGTCACCGGGCCGCCCAAGCGCAGGATGCGGAGCACCGTTCCCAGGAGCAGGACGAACAGGACGAACACCTTGTGGTTGGTGCTGGTGTGCGTCAGCACATGCTTCCATCCGTCCGCGAGGTCGGCCCGGAAGCCTTTCCATCCGGGTTGGTGGTCTTTTCGGCGTCGCCGACGTGGTCCCGCTGGCATGCTGGCGCGATGGACGGCGGCTGCCGTGGCAGGTCCGGGGCAGCCGGGGCGTCCAGTGCCAAAAGTAGGCGGATGGCGGCACGGATGCCAGCGGCATCGCAACTTCGCACCATGGAGCGCATCACCGAATCCCCTTCGCATTACGACCACCTGGAGCGCATGGGCACGGGTGAGATCCTGGGCAACATCAACCGCGAGGACCATCTGGTGGCGGACGCGGTGCAGCAGGTGATCCCGGCCATGATCCCCTTCGTGGATGCCTTGGCCGCGCGGATGGCCCGGGGCGGAAGGCTGTTCTACCTGGGCGCGGGCACCAGCGGGCGCCTGGGCATCGTGGATGCCAGCGAATGCCCGCCCACCTTCGGGGTGCCGCACGGGCTGGTGGTGGGGCTGATAGCCGGCGGCGACGGCGCCATCCGCAGGGCGGTGGAGTTTGCCGAGGATGACCGCGGGCAGGGCTGGAAGGACTTGCAGGAACATGCGATCGGCAACGATGATACCGTGGTGGGCATCGCCGCCAGCGGCGGCACGCCCTACGTGGTGGGCGCCTTGGAAAAAGCCAGGGAGGCCGGGCTGCTGACCGCCTGCGTCACCTGCAACCCCGGCAGCCCGGTGACCCGGGTGTGCGACCACCCGCTGGTGGCGGTGGTGGGCCCGGAATTCGTGACGGGCAGCACCCGCATGAAGAGCGGCACCGCGCAGAAGCTGATCTTGAACATGATCAGCACTTCGGTGATGATCAAGCTGGGGCGTGTGAAGGGCAACCGCATGGTGGATATGCAATTGAGCAACCGCAAGCTGGTGGACCGTGGGACGCGCATGGTGATGGAAGGCCTGGGGGTGGACTACGCGACGGCCAACGCGCTGCTGATGGAGCACGGCAGCGTGCGCAAGGCCATTGCCAAGGGTTCGGCCTGACCGGGGCCGCGTCCCGCATGAATCCCTTCCGCACGATGCTAGCGGCGCCCCGCCTTCCCCGGTAACAAATCGGGCTTACTTTTCGCGGGAACCCAGTCCGATGCGCAGAACATTCCTCCTTGCCAGCCTTCTTTCAACCTTCGGTGCGGTCTTCGCGCAATGTCCCGATTGCGAGCCCGATGCGGGCTGCACCATTTCGCCGGCCTACCCCACCCTGTGTCCCACGGTGCCTCCGGATGCCACGGTCGGCATCCCCTATTCCACGGTGATCACCTTCTGGCTGCCGCCCTCCTTCACCGACCCCGGCTCCGGTTTCACGGTGGACTTTGAGCAGATGACCATCACCGGCGTGGCCGGCCTGCCCTTCGGGCTGGGCGTGTCCTACTCCCATCCGTCAGGCGTGTACTATCCCCAACAGGAACAGCATGGCTGCGCCCACATCTGCGGCACGCCGCTGCTGGCCGGCACGTACCCGGTCACCATCAGCATCCTGGCGGGGGTGAACTACAATGGCATCTCACTCAGCGTGCCCCAGGATTTCACCCGGCAACTCACCGTGTTGCCCGGCAGCGGCGGCAACACCGGCTTCACCTTCACCCCCACCACCGGCTGCGGCAGTGTGTCCGTGGCATTCCAGGCCCTGATCGACGGCAGCCCCGCGCCCACCGGCCACGTGTGGGATTTCGGGGACGGTTCCGCCGGCGAGACATCCGCCTCACCGGTACACCTTTTCCAGGGGCCGGGCGCATATGCGATCACCTTGGAAACGACCATCGGCGGATACGTGCTGAACGAGGTCCACCTCACCGGGGTGAACGGCAACTGGTGCGGCGACGTCGAGGAACCCAACCTGCCCTTTTTGGGCTGCCAAGGTTCGCCCGATCCGTACTTCGTGCTCACCGACGGCCAAGGCAATGCCCATACCTCATCCACGGTGGACAACTCCTTCACCGCTTCGTGGACCGGCCTGGGCCTGCCGATGAATACGCCGCCCTACTCCATCTCCTTCTATGATGAAGACGCCGTCAGCCAGGACGACCTCCTGGGCACCTTCAACGTGCCCACCGGGGGCGCTGGCACGTACACCTTCAACGTGGCCGGGGGCACCACGGGCCATCTGATCATCGGCGAGCAGGTGCAACAACAATTCACGCATACCGATACCGTGGTCGTCTTTCCGCTGCCGGAAGCCGTGCTGGCCGAAGACACCCTCACCGGCCAACTCTGTGTGTCCGCGGATTCCCTGGCCAGCTACGTCTGGTTCCTGAACGGCGATACCGTGCCGGACCACACCAGTGCCTGCGTACCAGCCTTTGCCCCGGGGGTGTGGCAAGTGGAGGTGACAAACCATTTCGGTTGCACCGCCATGAGCAATACTTGGGTGGTGTGCCCTTCCATCGCCATCGTCCACAACGGCCCCGTGCTTCAGGTTCCCTCGGGATTCCTGAGCTATGCATGGACCTTCGGGGGCAACCCCGTCGGCGGGAACGACCCCTTCGCGATCATCATCGGCGACGGGGTGTACACCGTAACCGTGACCGACGCGAACGGATGCACCATCACGGCCACGTATGACCTGATGACAATGGGCATCGCGGCGCGGGAAAGTGCCGGCCCTGCCCTGGCGGTATTCCCGGTGCCCAACAGCGGGGAGTTCACCGTGGTGGCCGACCGCCTGGCCGGGCGCATGGCGGAGGTACGGATCATGGATGCCGTGGGGCGCGTGGTGAAAGCCATCGGGGTGCCCGTGGTGAACGGCACGCTCCGGCTTGCGGTGAACGAACCCTTGCCTGCGGGATCCTACCTGGTGCAAGTGGCCGGCGGCAGCGCCCCCGCAACGGCCCGCTTCGTGGTGCATTGACCGGCGGCACGCATGGGGAGTGGCAGGCATCGGCCGCATGGATTTCCGTTCCCGGGCCTGACCTTTGTACCGGCATGCACGCGATCGAGCCCTTCTTCAACTGGCGGCACCTGTACACGGCCGAGGATGATCCGCGCTCCCCGTTCCATGGCACGGAACACAGCGAGTTCGAGTTCACCCATGCGGTGTACGACCACGCCCTGCACCCGCAGTGGGATGCCTTCGGCAGCAGCACCTTGTACCTGAAGGTGCTCTTCGCCGATTATGACGAAGGGTTTGCGGTGATCGAATTCATCGGGGAGTGGAACGACCTGCTGCACAACGACATCATGTACCTGAAGCGGGACGTGGTGGAGCCCATGATGGCGGAGGGGATCGTCAAGTTCATCCTCATCGGGGAAAGCATCCTGAATTTCCATCCCGGGGAGGAGGACTATTATGCCGAGTGGTTCGAGGAGACCGCGGATGCCGGGGGCTGGGTCGCCTTGGTGAACTTCCTGGGGCATGTGCGCGAGGACATCAGCCGCGCCGACCTGGACCAGTATTTTGTGTTCGGCGGCAAACTGGATGCGCTCGAATGGCGGCGCCTGCATCCGGACGACCTGTTTGCCCGGGTGGATGCGCTGGTGGCCAAGCGTCTGGCCTAAACGTGCTGTGCACGGATCCGTTCACCGGCATGCTCCACCTTCGCCAGGTCGTCGAGGAAATGGCGTACGTACCGGTCCCACGACATCTTCCCGGTTGCTTGGTGCCCGGCCATGGCCTTCGCCATCCACGTTTCTTCATCCGCGAACATCGACCCGATGGCCTCGGCCACCTTCCGCGGATTGGATGAGGCCAAGGCGTAACCCACCCGGTCCACATTCCCGAAGGTCCGGGTGAACTCCTTGTAGGGCACGATCATCACCGGCGTGTAGTAATAGAGTGCTTCACAGGAAGCCGAGAAGGAGGCCCACTTGGGGGTGGGATTGATGAACAGGCGGCATCGTTCCAAGAGGTCGATGTACATGCTCTTCTGGCTGGGCACGTCCTTGTCCAGATATCCGTGGAAGCGCATGTTGGCCGGGGCCTTTGGGAGGTCCTTGCGCTCCATGCCCACCACGTGGACGGTCACCTGCGGGCCTGCTCCCCGGTTCAACAGCTTGACCGCCTCGGCCAGCACCTGCAATCCTTCCATGTACTTGCGGTTGCCGATGAAGAGCACCTCGTTGGAATTGCGCTTGCGCGCCAGGAGCTCAGCGGGATCCACCTTCACCTGATCCAGGTTGATCACATTCCCGTAATACTTCACCTTCCCGCCATATTCGTCCGCCAGGGCCTTGGCCGATTCCGGGAACAAGGCAATGACCAGCTCGGCACCCAGCAGGTTCAGTCGCTCCTCATTGATCGCGGGCACCTCCAATTTGTTGGGCTTGCGCTCATCGAAGTAGGTGATCAGCTGCTCGAAGGTCTGGTCGCAGAACAAGGTGTACGGCCGGTCTTTCCCGGCACCGAAGGAATAGGTCATGAAGACGCAATGGCCCTCGGGGTTCAGCGCCAACGTGCGCTTGATCTTCCATTTCGTGAACCACCGGTTCGGGGCCGAACGCAGAAAGGAGAAGCGCGTCTTGTAGTCCACGAGCCTGCATACATTTCTCCAAGGCACATCGAACAACAATTGGATCAGGCGGGGCGGGGCGATGTTCACCATCAGTACGCGATATCCCTGTTGTTCCAAGGTACGCGTGAAAAAAAAGGGCACGTTCGACCATGTCTTGGCCCTATGCGGGCTTCCAATGGCAAACACTATGAAGTCGTGCTTCATCGGTTGATGGAAGGTGCATGCGTGGCCCGATATGGACAGCCCTGGCCCATGGGCCTTGCTGCACGCGGTTCCTGCTTAATCCGGTCCTTGGCAAGATTACGCATGAACCGGCCTCCCGCGGGTGATGTGGCCTAGGGGCCGTGGTGCGGTTCAGCCTTGCCGGCGCAACAACATGCCCAGCACCACCCGGTCGATCGGCAGGTCCATGTCCTCCCTCCGGGCCTGTGCCAGGGGCAACCACCGCAATTTCTGGCCCTTATCCGCATCCTTGCCCTGCGCCGCGTCCCCATTTCTTATGGCAGCGGGATCCTTTACCCGGAACGTGTAATAAATGCTAATGATCTGGTCTTCCGCCCGAAAGGCGCTGGGCTGGAAGAAGTCCGTGGTGTAAAAATGCTCCAACCCGGTGGCATCGAGCCCGAGCTCCTCACGGATCTCACGCCGCAGGCCATCCTTGGTGCCTTCCCCCGGTTGCAGGCCCCCGCCCGGGAACTTGGTGATGGCCACTTGGTTGATCAACTCATCCGACACCAGCACGCAGCCCTCGTGCAGGAGCAGGCCATAGACGCGGACGTTGAACCTGGAGACGCTCATTGCATCCGCATTGCCCGCAGCATTTCGCGTTTCCCCGGCGGGCCTGGCAAGCGGTCCGTCGCCAGGCCCGCCTGCCCCATGGCCCGGCGCACGGCACCTTTGGCGCAATAGGTCACCAGTATGGCACCGGGGCGCATGGCCCGGTGCATGCGGCGAAAAACCTCCGCAGTCCACATCCCCGGCTGTATCCCGGGTGCAAAGGCATCGAAGTACACCAGGTCGAATGCCCCCGTTGCATCCAATTGCTGCACCTTGGCGGGTAACCAACGGAAGATAAATCCTCCCCCTACCTGTATCCACCGCCCCGCCGCGTTGTCCATGATCTGTTCATGGATGTTCGTGGTCATCGGACCTCCAACGGCTTGCACGTGCCCCATGGCTTGCCAAAGCTGCTTCGGCAAAGGGAACGGTTCCAAGGCCGTATAGTTCACATCCAGGCCCCGGGTTATCGTCTCCGCACAGGTCAGCAGCGCATTCAGGCCGGTGCCCAGCCCCACCTCCAGGATATCCAACTTGGTCTTCCCCATGGCATGCAACCCGTTGCGGATGTACACATGGCGGCTTTCGGTGACGGCGCCGAACAAGGAATGGAAGTGCTCGCCCAGAGCAGGGCTGTCCAAGGTGGACGACCCGTCGGCGGTGCGCACCACCACGAGGTCATCAGGCATGACGAAATCCTGTTCGGGCGGGGCGGTCGGGCGGTCCACCCGGCAAAGTAACGCCTACAGCACGCGGATCTCGGTCCTGCGGTTGCGTGCCTTGTGTTCCGGGGTGTCGTTGGGCACCACCGGCCGGGTTGCGCCATAGCCCTTGGCCTCCAAGCGGTCCGGTGCAATGCCGTGGCGCACCAGCCAGTTGACCACCGCCTGAGCCCGTGCCTGGCTGAGGGCCTCGTTGGGCAGGGAACCCACATCGCTGTCGGTGTGCCCTCCGATCTCGATGCGCAGCTCGGGACGACTTTGCAGGAACCGGGCCAAGGTCTCCAGTTCCACGTTGGAGGCCGAGTCCAACAGGTAGCTGCTGTTGGCGAAGAAGATGTTGTGCATCACTTCGGTGTTGCCGGTGGCGGCCGGCTTGAGCTCCATGTCGAGGTGTTTTTCCCCCGCGGCCTCGGCCACGTGTTCGCTGTGCAGCAGGTAACCGTTCGCGGTGACATGCAGGGCGTATTCCTTGCCGGCCGGCACTTCCGCGGTAAAGCCGCCCGTGGCCGGGTCGGCCTTGAGGGTGGTGTTGAATCGCGGTTCGTCGAGGCTCATCAGGGCCACGGTGGCCTCCAGCGGGGCCATCATTTCCAAGGCCTTGATGAAACCGACCAGGCGCAGCCTCCGTTCCTCTTCTTCCTCCAGCGGAACGCCGCCCCCGGCACTGGCCAGCATGGCGCTTTCCTGGACCTGCACGGCCTGCGCCAGGTCCACCCGGTAAAGGTCATCCTCGCCCTGCCCGCCGGGGCGCACACTGCTGAAATAGCCCGTGCGGCCGTCGGCATCCAGCACCAGGAACTGGTCGTCACCGGGCGAATTGATGGGCCACCCCAGGTTTTCGGGCGTGCTCCAGCGTCCTTCGGCCCAGGTGGAACGGAACAGGTCGTAGCCACCCATGGACGTATGCCCCTGGCTGGCAAAGTAGAGGGTGGTGCCGTCGCCCGGGGCGAAGACGCCTTCTTCATCGTACATGGTATTGATCTCGGGCCCCAGGTTCTCGGCCGGCCCCCAGGTCTTTTGGGCCGGGTCCCAGGCACTGCGGTAGATATCGCTTCCACCGATGCCGTCGGGCCGGCTGCTGACGAAATAGATCCATTGGCCGTCGTCGGTGATCCATGCGCTGCTTTCCTGGGCGGAGCTGTTCACCACGGCAGGCAGGGCCACCGGTGCCGACCACGTATCCCCGTTGCGGTCACTGGTGTAGAGGTCGCCGCCGTTCTTCTCATCGCGGTAGACGATCATCCGGCGGCCGTTGGCGGAAAGCGACACGGTGGCATCGTTGTGCGGGCCATTGAGCTCGCCGGCCACCGGTACGGGGACCGACCAGCCGGTGGCGCCCCACCGGCTGTGGAAGACATCCTCGAACCAGGTGTTGTTCACACGGTTGAGCTTCGCCCCGCCACTTCCCGGCCTGCGGCTGGTGAAGTAGAGGTTGCCGTGGCCGTCAAGCAGGGGCCCGTAGTCCGCCGCCGCACTGTTCACCGCAGGCCCGAGGTTGGTCACTTTGGCCTGTGTGGGGTTTCCCATCAGGGACTTCCCGTTGCGGCATTCGGCGAGCCGCTTCTCCACCATGTTGTAGGTGCGGTCCGGGTCGGGGTAGCGCCGCACGATGTCGGCGTGGCGCTGGAACTCCGCGATGGCCTCGTCCCATTGGGCATTCAGCTGCAGGGCACAGCCGAGCAGGAAATGGATGCGCGGCCTATCGGGATCGAGCCGTGCGGCGCGCCGCAGGTGGTCCAACGCGGTGTGCGGCCGTGGGCCGTTCAGCTGGCACAGGCCCATCTTGTGGTTCAGCTCCGCATTGTCCGGGTTGATCTCGTACGCCTGCCGGTAGGCTTCCATGGCCGCGTTGAAGTCCACGCCCCCCTTCATCGCCAGGGCATCCGCCTTCTTGATGGCCGACAGGGCCGCCTTCAGCTTGGAGGCATCGGGAATGTGCTCCTTGTCGAACGGGACATCCCCCGCCGCGCCCCCTCCTTGTGCGTGGGCTCCGGCAGCAACCAGCATGAAGAAAAGGCAGAAGGACAGGCATCGGCGCATGATCATGGGGCCACGGCTTTTTCCGCAGCGGCTGTTCATACGGAAAGCACCGGCATAGGTTTACCGGGCCCGCGACGGGTACATTTGGCCGCCCGGCACCAGCGCCCGGGGGCAGATCATGGCGAAGAAGACCACGGCACGTAAGGGCACCGCGAAAGCCGCACCCTCCAAAAGCATCCTCGGCGACGGGTCGCTCCAATTCCTGGAGCGCTACCTGAACAATGCGAGCCCCACGGGCTTCGAGAGCAACGGCCAACGCCTCTGGCTGGACTACATCAGCCCGTGGGTGGACACCCATTTCACCGATCCGTACGGCACCGCCGTGGGGGTGATCAACCCCGATGCGGGGTACAAGGTGGTGATCGAGGCGCATGCGGACGAGATCAGCTGGTTCGTGCACTACATCACGGCCGATGGTTTCATCTATGTGCGGCGCAACGGCGGCAGCGACCACATGATCGCGCCCAGCAAGCGGGTGAACATCCATACGGACAAGGGCATCGTGAAGGCCATCTTCGGTTGGCCGGCCATCCATGTGCGCAACGGCAAGAACGACCCCGCCCCCTCACAGGACAACATTTTCCTGGACTGCGGCTGCGCCAGCAAGAAGGAAGTGGAGGCGCTCGGCATCCATGTGGGCTGCGTGGCCACGTACGAGGACGAGTTCATGGTGCTGAACAAGAACACCTTCGTGGGCCGTGCCTTGGACAACCGCATGGGCGGCTTCATGATCGCCGAGGTGGCCCGGTTGATCCGGCAGGGGAAGGTGAAGCTGCCTTTCGGACTGTACATCACCAACAGCGTGCAGGAAGAAGTGGGGTTGCGCGGGGCCGAAATGATCGTGGAGCGCATCCGCCCGGACGTGGCCATCGTGACGGACGTGACGCATGACACGCAATCGCCGATGATGAACAAGATCCAGAGCGGCGACATCGCCTGCGGCAAGGGGCCCGTGCTGTCCTACGGCCCAGCGGTGCACAACAACCTGCTGCGGAAGGTGGTGGCCGCGGCCGAGAAGGAGAAAATCCCCTTCCAGCGCGCTGCGGTAAGCCGCGCCACGGGCACCGATACCGATGCGTTCGCCTATGGCGCGGCCGGGGTGCCCAGCGCCTTGATCAGCCTGCCGTTGCGCTACATGCATACCACCGTGGAAAGCGTGAACCGCGGCGATGTGGAGAACGTGATCCGCCTGATCCTGGCCACCCTGCGGGGCCTGAAGGCCAACGAGGACCTGCGGTACATCAAGTGAATGGCCGGGCCCGAGGCAGGGCTGGGCCCCGGCCCGACCCGCGCCAGCGGCCTGGCCTCCGGGCCATTCATGCCGTCTGCACCGGTACCACGCGCATGCCCATCAAGCCCGGCACCGCGGTTGGCTTCGGAAGCGCATTGGCCTAATTTGGTCTTCAGGCCGATGCCGATCCGATTCCTTAAACCCGGGGAGACCCATGAATTGCGCCGGACGGTGCTCAGGCCGCAGCAGCCCGTGGAGGAGATGGAATGGTCGATGGACCGCGCGGAGGGCAGCTTCCATGTGGGCTTTGAGGAACAGGGCGAACTGGTGTGCATCGCTTCCTTCCTGAAGGAGCGCAACGACCGGTTGCGCGGCTGGGCCCAATACCGGCTGCGCGGCATGGCCGTGCCGCCAAGCCATCAACGGCATGGCTTCGGCAGGCGCGTGCTGCTTTTCGGGCTGGAGCATGCCCGGCACATGAAGGCCGACCTGGTGTGGTGCAACGCGCGCGAGGGGGCGGTGACGTTTTATGCCCGTGCCGGTTTCGTGGCCGAGGGCACCCCCTTTGCCATCGAGGGCATCGGCCTTCATCAATTGATGTACCTGCGGCTGTGAAAAAGGGAAGGACATACACCGTGGCGATGGTGGCCGCCTTGGTCCTGGCCAACCTCTGCCTGAAGCTGGCCTGGACGGGCGTGAATGAGCTGGGCGGGGATGAGCCCTTCACCGTGTATTGGTCCCAGCGGTCCTGGGCCGAGCTGTTCCGGATGCTGCGCACCGAGAACAACCCTCCGTTGTATTTCCTGCTCATGCACGGCTGGCAAGCCCTGGTACCCTTGGATGCGGCATGGCTGCGGGTCCCGTCGGCCGTGTTCAGCGCGTTGACCGTGTGGCCGCTCTTCCTGCTGGGCAAGCGTTTTGGGGGGCCGGCCGGCGGCCTCACCGCGGCGCTGCTCTTCACCTTCAGCCAGCACAACTATGCATTTGCCCACGAGGTGCGCGCCTATCCCCTGCTGGTACTGGCCTGCACGTGGGCGGTGTGGCAGCTGGTGCGCCTGGCCGACGACGGGCAGCGGCTTCCGTCCCTCCGCCCGGCGACCATCGGGTGGCTGGTGGCAGCCAATGTGGTGGCCACCTGGGCCCACTATTTCGGCTGGCTGATGGTGGGGCTGGAGGTGGTGCTCGTGTTCGCGGTCCCGTTGCTGCGGCCCGTCCGTGCCAAGATGTTGGGCGCCGCGCTGCTCACCGTGGCATGCAGCATCCCGTTGATGGGGGTGCTGTGGGACCGTGCCGGCAGCAGCCTGGGGCAAGGCACCTGGCTCGGGGCCCCCTCGTGGGAGGAACCCTACAACATGGTCATGCGCTGGAGCAACGCACCGGTGGTGGCGGTGCTCTTCCTGGGGCTGGTGGGCGCGACGGTGGTGCGCATGCGCCACAACCTCCAGGACCTGGCCATCCCCTTGTGGTGGACCTTCCTTCCCTTGTTGGCCATGTTCGGCATCTCCTTCCTGTTCCCCGTCTACCTGGACCGTTACCTGCTGTTCGCCGCCCCGGGCTTCTACCTGCTGGTGGCCTTGGCGGCCCGCCATTCGTGGCCGGGTAAATGGGCACCCATCCTCCTTCCCGCCGGATGCGTGCTGGCGATGGCCTTCACCTTCAAGCCATGGCAGGACAATGGGGTGCACCCGTCGCGGGTGGTGGGACAGGTAAAGGCTTGGCGGGGTCCGCACACGGCGGTGCTCATCCAGCCGGCCTGGTACGGGATCACCTATGCCTGGGCACTGGACCCCCTTCTGTACCGGGGTGCGGCGCCGTTGGAGATCACGTTGCGGGAGGCGGGCATCCTGCCGGTGGAAGGCGCACGGGTGCCGGTATTGGACAGCACCATCACCACGGTGGCCCACGTGGATGCCTGGGCCTCGCTAACCGACCCGGAAGGGAACGTGCTGCGCACCTTGCGGGACCGGTTCGTGCAGGAAGATTCCGTGGAAGCCGACCGGAAGGTGATGCTGCGGCTTTTCCGCCGCCGCTGATCGAGGTTGCATCGGGGCCGGCATGGCATACCTTCGTTATGCCGGAAATAAACCACGACCTAACCCAATGACCATGAAGACCTTTCCATCTGCCTTAGCCCTATTGACGGGTATCGCCTTGACCAGTGCGTGCGGCACATCGGAAAAACCGCCGGAAACGGCAGCCATGCAGGTTCCGCCGAGGATTCCCGTGGAGGAATTTTTCAAGAACCCGGAGAAGGCCGGCTTACGCATCAGCCCGGACGGCAATTACTTCAGCTACCGTGCCCCGTGGCACGGAAGGATGAACATCTTCGTGCAACCCGTGGCAGGCGGAGCCCCGTTACAGGTTACCCGGGACACCGTACGCGACATCTATGGCTACTTCTGGAAGGGCGACCGCCTGCTCTACGCCCGGGACATCAATGGCGATGAGAACATGATCGTCTTCAGCGCCAGCATGGACGGCAACGATGTGAAGGCCCTGACACCCGAGCACGGCGTACGTGCGGGCGTGCTGGACGACCTACACAACATCCCCGGGATGGAGGAAAGCGTGATCGTGCAAATGAACCAGCGAAACCCCGAGGTGTTCGACCCCTACCTGGTCAACATCAGCACCGGCACCATCAAGCCGCTGTATGACAACAAGGAGAACTTCGAGGGGTGGATCACCGACCACACCGGCACCATCCGCATGGCCACCAAGACCGATGGCACGGACCAAGTACTGTATTACCGGGCAACGGACAAGGAGCCCTTCAAGGAATACCTGCGCACGGGTTTCAAGGACAGCTTCAACCCGTTGTTCTTCACCTTCGACAACAAGAACCTTTACGCCAGCAGCAATCTGAACGGACGGGACAAGACGGCCATCGTGGAATGGGACATCGCCGGGAAGAAGGAGTTGCGCGAGGTATATGCCAACCCGGACTACGACGTGGACGGCCTGGACTACAGCCGCAAGCGGCAAGTGCCCACCATGGTCACCTGGACCGGTGAAAAGAGCGAGCGCAAGATCCTGGATCCGCTGACACAGACCCTGTATGACACGCTGGGCAAGAAGATGCAAGGCTACGAATATTGGGTGTACGGCGAGAATGACAACGAGGACAAGTTCATGGTATGGGCGGGCAACGACCGCATGCCCGGCAAGTACTGGTACTATGACCTCGCGAGCGGGAGCCTCAAGGAGATGGCCGTGCCCTATCCCGACTTGAAGGAGGAGGAGCTGGCGGAGATGAAGCCCATCAGCTACCAAAGCCGGGACGGGCTCACCATCCACGGTTACCTCACCCTGCCCAAAGGGCGCGAGGCCAAGTCCCTGCCGGTGGTGATCAACCCCCATGGCGGACCGTGGGCACGTGATGATTGGGGGTACAACCCCGAGGTCCAAATGCTGGCCAATCGCGGCTATGCCGTGCTGCAGATGAACTTCCGCGGAAGCACGGGCTACGGCCGCAAATTCTGGGAGGCCAGCTTCAAGCAATGGGGCAAGGCCATGCAGGACGATGTGACCGACGGCGTGGGATGGCTGGTGCAACAAGGCATCGCCGATCCCAAGCGCGTGGCCATATACGGAGGCAGCTACGGCGGCTATGCCACCCTGGCCGGCATCACCTTCACCCCGGACCTCTATGCCTGCGCGGTGGACTACGTGGGCGTCAGCAATCTCTTCACCTTCATGAACACCGTGCCGCCGTACTGGGAGCCCTTCAAGAAGATGATGTACGAGATGGTGGGCGACCCCAAGAAGGACAGCCTGCTGATGCGCGAGGCCTCACCGGTATTCCATGCGGACCAGATCAAGTGCCCGCTCTTCATCGCCCAAGGGGCCAACGACCCGCGGGTGAACAAGGACGAAAGCGACCAGATGGTGGCCGCCCTGAAGGCCCGAGGCATAACGGTGGAGTACATGGTGAAGGACGATGAGGGCCACGGCTTCCACAACGAAGAGAACCGCATGGACTTTTACAACGCCATGGACAAGTTCCTCGATGCCCACATCGGCAGCGGCTACCAGGCCGTGGCGGCCGCCACGGCGCAATAGCACGGCCTTCGCCGCGGAATGCCCGATGCCCCGGGGACCAACCCCGTCCGGGGCATCGGGCACGGCAGGCACCGTAGAGGCCTTTCCCGGCGTCATTTCCCTGCACGGACTTCCCGGCCCACCGGATACGACTACTATTAGGCACAGCACGCGGAAATGCAAAGACCCCTCCTGCTCCTGGCCTGGTTGGCCACGCTGCCCGCCACGGCCCAAGTGGTGATCAACGAGGTGAGCACCTCCAACATGAACGGGTTGCTGGATGCCTATGGCAGCCGCGAGGATTGGGTGGAATTGTACAACACCACCGGAGTGGCGGTCGATCTGGGAGGCTGGTACCTGAGCAACAAGGTCAACAACCCCACCAAGTGGGCCTTCCCCCCGGGGGCATCCATATCCGCCAACGGCCACCTGGTGGTCATTTGCAGCAAGCGCAACACGGCCAACGGCACCCAGTACCACACCAACTTCAACCTGGAGCAGGCCAGCAACGACCACGTGGTGCTCTCCGACCCGGCAGGCACCATCGTTGACGACCTGGAATTGCAGGGCTTCCGCACCCAGTTGGACCACAGCCGGGGCCGCACCACGGACGGTGCCCCCACGTGGTCGCTGTTCCTGGCGCCCTCCCCGGGCAACGCCAACGCCAACGCATCCCCCTACTATGCCGGCACACCGCAGATGAGCCCCGCCCCCGGCCTGTACACCGGTGCCACCGCCGTCACCCTTTCCACAGGCGACGGCAATGCCACCATCCGCTACACGTTGGACGGCTCCCTCCCCACGGCCACCTCCACCGCCTACACGGGCCCGATCAACCTCACGGCCACTACCGTGGTGCGGGCCGCATGCTTCAGCAACGACCCCAACGTACCCCCGAGCTTTTCGGAGACCAACACCTATTTCATCAACGCGGCCCACACCACGGCCGTGATCAGCGTGGCCGGGGCCGGCGTGGCCGACCTGTTGAACGGCAACGGAGGGATCGAACCCTGGGGCTGGTTTGAATACTTCGGGCCGGACGGGCAATTGCGTGACGAGGCCATGGGGCAGTTCAACAAGCACGGCAACGACTCCTGGGCGTACGACCAGCGCGGCTTCGATTACATCACGCGCGACCAGACGGGCTACAACGACGTGATCCACTACCCCATCTTCCACGCATCGGGCCGCGACAAGTTCCAGCGGTTGATCATCAAGGGAGGTGCCAACGACAACTATCCCTTCGAGAACGGCGCCCACATCCGCGATGCCTACGTGCATAGCCTGGCCCAGGCGGGGAACCTGAAACTGGACGTACGCACCTACGAGCCCTGCGTACTGTATGTCAATGGCCAGTACTGGGGCGTATATGAGATCCGCGAGAAGGTGGACGACAACGACTACACCCGTGAATACTACGACCAGGACAAGTACGACCTGCAATACCTGAAGACCTGGGGTGCCACCTGGAGCGAATACGGCGGGGCCCAGGCTCAGGCGGATTGGAACGCGCTGGTCAACTTCATCATGGGGAACAACATGGGGGATCCCACGGCATTCGCGCAGGTGGACGCCCAATTGAGCTGGAAGAGCCTGGTCGATTACGTGGTGCTGCACAGCTACACCGTGTGCAGCGACTGGCTGAACTGGAACACGGGATGGTGGAGGGGGATGAACCCGGCGGGGAACCACAAGAAATGGGGCTACACGCTGTGGGACAACGATGCCTCCTTCGGCCACTACATCAACTACACCAACATACCCGACCAGACCGCCGACGCGGACCCGTGCAATGCAGAAGCCCTGCCGGACCCCGGGGGACAGGGGCACATCCCCATCCTTGAAAAGTTGATCACGGAGAACACGACGGTACATGACTACTATGTGAACCGGTACATCGACATGGGCAACAGCCTGTTCAGTTGCCAGGTGATGTTGCCCTACCTGGACAGCCTGATCAACCTGATCGCACCGGAAATGCCGGGGCAGGTAGCCCGTTGGGGGGGGACGATGGCGGGCTGGCAGGCCAACGTGCAGTCCATGCGCAACTTCATCGAGGCGCGGTGTACGGCCATCCAGCAGGGCCTGGTGGACTGCTACGACCTGGAAGGTCCGGACAGCGTGTACTTCATGGTGGATCCGCCCTTGAGCGGCCAGATCCGGATCAATTCGATCACACCCTCCGAATATCCCTATGGCGGCCTCTACTACGGCGGCATCGCCACCAGCCTGCAGGCCATGCCGGCCGACGAGTGGGAGTTTGACCATTGGGAGACCAAGCACGCCAGCCCGTCCCCTTCAGTGTACGACAGCCTGGTCACGGTGGACTTCTCGGGCACGGACACCGTGATCGCCCATTTCAAGCCGCCCCTGATGTACCCGGTGGTGCTGCTCACCGACCCGCCCGGCTCGGCCACCATCCGCTACAACAACGACCTGTACGCCGAATTCCCTGCAACGGTGATGCGCATCCCGGAGACCATCGACACCTTGGAGGTCATTCCGGACCTGTATTACACGTTCAAGCATTGGGAATTCAAGTACAACACGCCCAACCAAAACGACACCACGCAGCTGCGGATACCGGTGACGATCTTCTTTCCCGACACCATCGTCGCCCACCTGGAGCAGCAGGAATTCGCGTTCTATTCGCCCAACGCCTTCTCTCCGAACGGGGACGGCATCAACGACACCTGGCGCCCGATCAACAATGTGATCGACCTGGATGCTTACAATCTCCAGATCTTCGACCGTTGGGGCCGCGAGCTGTACGCCAGCACCGACCCCTACGCGGAATGGGACGGCACCGTGGACGGCAGCCTGGTCCCGCTTGGCATCTACGTGTACCGGGCCAAGTTCCGCGAAGCCTTCACCGGGGACTGGCACGAGGTGACCAGGCACCTGGCCGTGGTGCCGTGATCGTTGCCGCCTTCCGACGACCGCGCTGCGGACCCCCTACCTTCACGGGATGAAAAGGCACCCCGTGCTTTCCTTTCTGGTGGTGGCCTACCTGTTCAGCTGGGGACTTTTTGCCGCCTCACAACGGATGCCCGGAGGAGGCTCGACCTGGGTACAGGCCGCCGTGGGGGTGCTATACATGTGGGGCCCGGCCGTGGCGGTGCTGGTCCTGCGCCGGAGGCTGGGCGTATCATGGGCCCAAATGGGGCTGGTGGCAAAAGGCATCCGCTGGAAATGGATGGGCCTGGCCGCGCTGATGGCCGTGTGCGTTCCGGTGGCCACCCTGTTCTACAATTGGGTGCTTGGCGATCTCATGGGGATCGCGGCCTTCGGCCATACGGAGGTGAGCAAAGCAATGGCGCTCTCGGTCGTGGAACAGCAATTGGCATCGGCCGGCCGATCACCGGCTCAGGTGGAAGGCAGCTTGAGCACCTTGGCGGCCCTGCCGCTGAACGGCTTTACCATCCTTATGGTCATCCTGGTCACCGGCTTCGTGGCGGGCTCCACGGTGAACCTGATCGCTGCCCTGGGCGAGGAACTGGGTTGGCGGGGCCTGTTGCTGCATCTGACCAGGCACCGCGGCCTTGTGCCGCACGTGCTCTTTACCGGCGTGGCCTGGGGGCTATGGCACGCCCCGTTGATCCTGAAGGGCCACAACTACCCGGACCACCCGGTGGGCGGGGTGTTCATGATGTGCGCCTTGACCACGGCCATGGCGCTGCCCCTGGCCTGGGTACGCATCCGCAGCGGATGCGTGTGGGCCGCAGCGCTGCTGCACGGCACCCTGAACGGGGTGGCCGGTGCCGGCCTGTTGTTCCATGAAGGTGGCTCGGACCTCGCGGGCGGTCCCGCCGGGGTGGGCGCGGTGCTGGCGCTGTTGACCATCGGCGCCGCGCTTTTCCTTTTGGATCCGCATTTTCGCAAGGAATTCGCAACGGCATGAAGTACCTGCCCGTCATCGTTGTGCTGGTGATGGCATGCGGGCAAGCCCCGGAAGTGCATGTGGTGAAGGACCGTGCGGGCCTGGTACGGGCGGAGGTGACGCGTGTACACGGCATGAAGGACGGCCCGGTGCGCCTCTACCATGACGATGGCAGCCTGGAGGCCGAAGGACGGTATGTGAAGGACAAGCGGCAAGGAACGTGGACCTCCTTCGGCCCATCAGGAGACACCTTGGCCATGGGCACCTACCGGGATGGCCTGAAGGATGGTCCACAAGCCTATTGGGCGCCCAACGGGCAGTTGTTGCGCTTCGAGCGGTTCCAGAAGGGTGTGTCCCATGGCCCGCTGTACCGCTTTTATGCGGATGGCTCGCCGCGGCAGCTGACGTGGTACGACGATGGGGTGGCTGAGGGGCGCTACATCGAATGGTTCAAAGTGGATGCCACTTCAGTAGGCTTGATGTTCGGGCAGTTCCACAAGGGCGAACGCACCGGCCGCTGGACGTGGTTCTACGCCAATGGCAAGCCCAACCGCCAAGGGCGATACATCGCCGGAAGGCCGGTCGGCGTGTGGCGCTATTGGAAGCCGGACGGCTCCTTGGCCAACACCAAGGACTTCGGGCCGTAGGGCCGCACCAGATGCCAATTCCCAAGTGGAGATCCGTCCAAACGGCGATCCGGGCTTGGAATTGGTGATGTACATGAGCGCTTGCTGAGTGTCCTTCGGGCTGCGCGAGGTTCTTCCGCATGCATGCCACGTAGCGGAAAGCATTTCAGGGCTACCGGCCATGCCCGGGTTCCGTGCCTTGCCGGACCATGCGATACCGCTCCGCTTCCGGAAGCGTATTGCAAACCGGTGCTATGGCAACACCTTGCCGGGATTCATGATGCCCTTGGGGTCGAAGGCCTCCTTGATGCCGCGCATCAGGCCCAGTTGCACGGGATCAAAGGCGATGTCCATGTACGGGCGTTGCACCAGCCCGATGCCGTGCTCGCCGCTCAGCGTCCCCCCCACGGAAACGGTGAATTCAAAGATCTCCCGGATCGCCTTGGGAAGGTCCTGTTTCCACACGGTATCGGGCAGCTCCCCCTTGATGATGTTCACGTGCAGGTTGCCATCGCCGGCATGGCCGTAGCACACGCTCTTGAAGCCATACCGGTTCCCCACCTCCTTCACCTTGGCCAACAGGTCCGGCAACCGGTACCGGGGCACCACCGTATCCTCCTCCTTGTACACGCTGTTGTGCTTCACCGCCTCCCCCACGAGGCGGCGCATCATCCACAACTTGTCCTTCTCCGCACTGGTCTCGGCGAAGAGCACCTCGCCGCAGTCGTACTGCTCCATCACGCCCAGGATGGCCTCGCAGTCGCGCATCAGCTCATCGCCATGGTTGCCGTCCACTTCCACCAGCAGGTGGGCCGCGGTATCCTCGGCGATCGGGATGTTCACGCCCTCCACGAAGCGCAGGGTCCAGTCAATGGCGTCGCGTTCCATGAACTCCAGCGCGCTGGGCGTGATGCCTGCCCGGAATACGGCGCTCACCGCCTCGCAGGCCTTTTGCGGATCGCGGAACGGCACCAGCATCAACCGCGTTTCCTTGGGGAGGGGGACCAGCCGGAGCACCGCCTTGGTGATGATGCCCAGGGTGCCCTCGCTGCCCACGATCAAGCGCGTGAGGTCGTAGCCCGTGGCGTTCTTCAACGTGTTCGCGCCGGTCCAGATCACCTCGCCGCCGGCCAGTACCACCTCCAGGTTCAGCACGAAATCGCGGGTGACGCCATACTTCACGGCATGCGGCCCGCCCGCATTCTCCGCCAGGTTGCCCCCGATGCTGCAACTGCCCCGGCTCCCGGGGTCGGGCGGATAGTAAAGCCCCTTGGCCGACACGGCCTCCTGCAGCACTTGCGTGATCACACCCGGCTCCACGGTCACCTGCAGGTTGCGCTCGTCGATGTCCACGATGGCGTTCATCCTTTCCATGGAAAGGCCCACGCCGCCCTGAATGCTCAGCGCCCCGCCGCTGAGGCCGGTACGCGCCCCGATGGGCGTGATCGGCACCCCGTATGCGGCACAGAGCTTCACCACCGCCGATACCTGGTGCGTATTCCCGGGGATCACCACCACCTGCGGAGGATGGCAAAGATCCTCCGTCTCGTCACGGCCATAGCGGATGCGGTCCTCTTCCGAGATCAGCACCGAACGGGCGGGTACCATTGCCTGCAACCTTTCAAGGAAGCCGGGAGGAAGGTCGGTCTTCATGAAGGCGAAGGTCGGGGACGGTTCCGAATTCCCTGCTGACGGGATGTGTGAGGACGCGTGGACAGCCTGGTCCATCGGTCCGGACCATGCACCTACCGGGCACATGTCAGACCTGTGGGGAAGGTATTGTGCGACCAACAACCCTTGCCACATCTTGCCTTCTTCATCGGGTGTCCCGTGTGCGCGGCCTCCCGGTCCCCTGATACCGTCCCCACAATGGTGGAGCGGGACCCACCCACGGTAAATCCCGCATGGAGTGGTCCCACCAATTGGATTTATGCACATCGCGGCCGTGTTTTTTGACAGATATTGGACATTTTCGGTTTTTCTAACAATCTTTACGAAACCCCAAAAGCCATTGCAAATGCGTACCCGGATCCTCCCAATCGTATTTGTTCTGTCCGTGCTCCCCTCGGTAAAGGCGCAAAATGTCGGCATCAACTCCACCGGTGCATCCCCCAATGCCAGCGCCATGCTGGACGTGGTGAGCACCACCAGCGGCATCCTCATCCCCCGGATGACGGCCGCCCAGCGCACTGCCATCGCCTCGCCCGCCACCGGCCTGCTGGTGTACCAGACCAATGCCAGCGCACCGATCCCGGCCGACCAGTTCTGGTTTTATGACGGCACGGCCTGGCGGCCGCTTTTCACCGACCGGATCGGCTGGAGCATCTGGGGGAATACCGGCACCACCCCGGGCACCAATTTCCTGGGCACCACGGACA
>JAGFIV010000088.1 GCA_024103275.1 Flavobacteriales bacterium | reverse complement strand
CGACAACCGTGGGGACGCCCAGTAAACGGGTGCCCCCTTTGCTCTTGGGTATGGCTACCCCCAGAATGGCTTGCGGTTCGTACTGCCCACTTTGCAGCTCGGTGGCGAGCCGTTCGCCATGCACCGCGAGGTGCTTGGCAAGTGCGGCCACGCCGAGCCCATCGACCCCGGCAACGCCCTTGTTGGACACCACCTGCCGACAGGCCTTGAGCATGTTGGGTTTCGCTACGATCCGTTCAATCATTCCGTCTACTCCTCCATTCCTACTCTGTTCCGCCTATCGAAGGGCTTCCCCACCTTGCGGCAGGCGATCCCAACGGCATTTGGAACACCTCAACGTTTGGTCCTTCACGGGCGTGTGAGTCCTCCGCCTTTATCCTTGCGGTGACGGCTCGTATCCACCCCCTACTACGACCTCTGCTGACCTCTCCACTACGCCACACGTGGCCATGGAGATCTCCCCGGGTAAGGGCCATATCCTTCAGTCCATCCCCGCCGCATCTACCATCCCGGGTTTGTTGCCTGCGGGCTTTGCAGTGTTGTGCCTGCTTACCCACCCGGAACGGCCTCGGTATACGGTTCCTGTTCGTCGGTACGGACCTTTGCAGTCGCGCTGCCTTCAGTGCAGGGGTCGCCCCCTACCACCTTGCGCCTTGCTAACCGGCTTGAAGCAACTCGCCGGCAAGGGACTTGCACCCTCTGGATATTCAAAGAACGATGCTACCTTGCGGTAGCAGTCTTGGCCCATGCTGGGCACACACAGGCGTTTGGCAAAAAAGCGGATTCAGTGCTTAAATGAAGCTTTGTGCTTCGTAACAAGTGCAGTGCCGTCAGACAGTTTAGTGCTTCGAAAACCGCTTCTTCGCCAAGCGCCAAAACGTTAGCGTCAAGTTGAAACCATGAAACCCGAAACCATTTTAACAGGTTCAGATCCAGTAAGAAGGCGCAATATCCCGCTCATTCAAGGGGAGCTCAATACCATGCTCGGGTTCAAAAGAGCTATCAAAGCATCGATCCTGTTCACCTTCCTCTTTAATTCCTCCGCATTCGCGCAGGGCACAACCGTGTTCATGTCGGATGCAAACGGCAAGTACGGGGTCCGGGATAAGAAAGGAGAAACGATCCTTCCGGCCAAGTACGCTTCCATTCTGCTCCTGTCGGATGGCAGCCTCTTGGTTTATGAAGAGGATCCCGGTTGGCCTATGATCATGAACGAACAAGGTGAGGTGTTGGTGAGCAAGACCAATTCTATCGGGAAGGTCTTGGACGCGTTTGACGGCCATTTTATATGCCAGTATTACAGGGACGGCCAATTGGCCGACCTGGTCCTTTTCAAGGCACCAGACCTCGTTCTATTCAACTTCCCTTCAACATACGTCCATGCTGAATTCGTAAAGGATAGCTGTTACACCTACGTGAGTGCCCAAACTGCAATGCCCGGTGAAAAGCTCTTGGTTGATCTGGGTGGCAAGGCATTGACCGGCCCTGGGAATGCCCACTTTGATCGCATCAAGAATCTTTTCAAGCCATGCAACGGATATGCAGTGGTATTGAAAGACAATGGATATGACGGCATTTTAAGCGGGGTATATGATTTGAACAACCAGAAGATGATCATCCCTTGCGGATTCTCGGATATTGAGTTTGATGAAAAGGCAGGGTTGATAAAAGCTTATGACAAAGTAAGAACCCTGACGTATGATCTGTACGATACCAGCGGGCGGCTCGTAAAAACCTGGGAGCAAATCGGAAAACAATAAGGAATCCATACAGCTTGGCTTCACGGAATATGCAGTAGGATTTCTACTACAGCCCGAAATCGCTGCGGCAGCAAGCGTTTCACTGGCTTTCCTTTCGTCAGAATGGCATAAGCTATTCCTCCTCAACGAAAGCCTTGCTGCCATTGCGCTTTCGACCCTCGCAACGAACCCTACTGCATAATCCGGGTTCAAGAGTGCCTGCCCCATCGTGGCGGTGCCGTGATTCACCCAAGCTTCATGCTCCCATCGAAATGCCCGTTCGTTCCAAGTTGGAATGATTCGAGGCCATCACCGCCGTGCGATCGCAACCCGTTGGCCCCCTACGGCAACCACTTGGTCCTCTTGAAATCCGGCTTGCGCTTTTCCAGGAAGGCATTGCGGCCCTCCCTGGCCTCGTCGGTCATGTAGGCCAGGCGGGTGGCCTCGCCGGCGAAGACCTGCTGGCCCACCAGGCTGTAGTCGGCCTCCGGTGGTGCCCTCGGTGCAGCCGGGCGCCGGTATGGGAAGTCACCCTATATTTGTATCCGGGTGGATACAGCCGCGATGTACTTCATCGAGAAAACACCGGAGTTCGACAAGTGGTTGACCAAGCTTAAGGATCTAATACCACTTCACACTAAGGAGCAGGCCGATCTACTCGGTCTTTTCCCGCATGACTTCTCCGTCGTGATCGTTCCGTAGCCTGTGCTACGCAACGACCCCGCCGTATCGTCCTGCGAAAAAATCCCTTCGCATCTCTAGCCTACGCCTTAATGCGAAATGGTATGAGGGCAAAGGCGAAGATCCTGTTCCGGATCCAGAAGTTGGAACATGATGAACATCGAGGTGATTGCAGGCCTGTTGGAAGTGGGATCTCCGAGCTGCGCATCAACTATGCAAAAGGCTACAGGATCTACTTCAAGGAGAAGGGCAATAAGATCATCATCCTCCTCTCTGGCGGTGACAAGTCCAGCCAGTCGAGGGACATTGAAAAGGCCAAGAGGATCTGGAAAGAATTGAACACTTGACAAATGGAAACTTCAAGGTTTGACGTGGCCGACTACCTGGACAACGACGAATTGATCGCCGAGTACCTGAACAGCGCCCTGGAGGATGGAGACGAGGCCGCCATCATCACGGCCATCGGCAACATTGCCAAGGCAATGGGGATGTCCAAAATTGCCGAGCAGACCGGGCTGAGCAGGCCCAGTTTGTACAAGGCACTTTCAGAAGGTGCCAAGCCACAATTCGCTACCGTACTGAAAGTACTGCGCGCCATCGGCGGGAACTTGCAGATCAATACGAACCCGGCTTAAGCCTAACAGCGGCCCTACTCACCGCTTGCTACGGCAACCACTTGGTCCCCTTGAAATCCGGCTTGCGTTTTTCCAGGAAGGCATTGCGGCCTTCCCTGGCCTCGTCGGTCATGTAGGCCAGGCGGGTGGCCTCGCCGGCGAAGACCTGCTGGCCCACCAGGCCGTCGTCGGTGAGGTTGAAGGCGAACTTGAGCATCTTGATGGCGGTGGGGCTCTTGGCCAGGATCTCCTGTGCCCATTGCCAAGCGGTGCTTTCCAGCTCGGCATGGGGCACGGCGGCGTTCACCATGCCCATTTCGTATGCCCGTTGGGCAGTGATGTCGCGGCCCAGGAAGAAGACCTCGCGGGCGCGTTTCTGGCCGATCATCTTGGCCAGGTAGGCGCTGCCGTAGCCGCCGTCGAAGCTGGTGACGTCGGCGTCGGTCTGCTTGAAGAGGGCGTGCTCCCGGCTGGCGATGGTGAGGTCGCACACCACGTGCAGGCTGTGGCCGCCGCCCACGGCCCAGCCGGGCACCACGGCGATGACCACTTTGGGCATAAAGCGGATGAGGCGCTGCACCTCCAGGATGTTGAGGCGGGGCATGCCGCCCTCGTCCACGTAGCCCTGGTGGCCGCGGCTGCGCTGGTCGCCGCCGCTGCAGAAGCTCCATACGCCATCCTTGGGGCTGGGCCCTTCGGCGCTGAAGAGCACCACGCCGATGGCGGTGTCCTGGTGGGCATCGTGGAAGGCCTCCAGCAGCTCGGCCACGGTGTGGGGGCGGAAGGCGTTGCGCACCTCGGGCCGGTTGAAGGCGATGCGGGCCACGCCGCCGCTCTTGCGGTAGGTGATGTCCTGGAACTCCTTCACCGTGCGCCACTGGGGCGGCGCCACGGGGGCTTGCATGCGGTCTCGGCTCATGGGGCGGGATGTGTGGCCAAAAGTAGGGGCGGTCCCGCGCCGCGCTTTCCAACAGCTCCCGGGCACGGCTGGCGCGGATGCCCCGGCGGCATGCACCTATCTTTACGACCACACGCCCCCGCAGCCCCGGCATGGACCTTCTCCTGGTCGACAACAACGACTCGTTCACCTACAACATCGCTGAGCTGCTGCGGGGCATCGGCGGGGAGCTGCGGGTGGACGTGGTGCGGTCGGAAGCCTTGTCGCCCGCGGTGCTGCCGCGTTACCGGCGGGTCATCCTGTCGCCGGGGCCGGGCACCCCGGAGGACTTTCCGGTGATGGCGGAGGTGATCGGACGGTGCCATGCCCGGGGGACCCCGCTGTTGGGGATCTGCCTGGGGCATCAGGCCCTATGCCGCTTCTTCGGCGGGCACCTGGTGCGCCTGGGGCATCCCCGCCACGGCCGCCGACTGGCGGTCCACATCGACCCCTGCTGCCCTTTGTATGCGGGGATCCCCGCCCGCACCGAGGTCGGCGTGTACCACTCCTGGGCGGTGGAGGCCGCCCGCCTGCCCGCCTGCCTGGCAGTGACCGGCCGCACCGGCGACCAGGTGCTGATGTCCGTGCGGCACCGCGAGCAACCTTTGTACGGCGTGCAGTTCCACCCCGAATCGTTCCTGACCGCACATGGGCGGCGGATGCTGGAAAACTTCATCGGCCCGTGATATGGACCCGGAGGCGTTCAACGCATCGGTCGCACGCCACCTCAAGGACGGGACCCCGTTCCTGTTCGTGGTCGATTTCGATTGCCGCCGGCTTCACGTACACGCCCTGGAAACGGCCGCCCGGGAAGGCTTTTTGTACGACATCAAGGGGAACACCAACGCGGAGGGGCCTCCCGTGGACAAGCCAAGCAGCCTGTCGATCATCCCCGTGGACGAGGCCCTGTATGCCGGGCGCTTCCGCAACGTGCAGTCGCACCTGCGTGCGGGCGACACCTACCTGCTGAACCTCACCTTTCCGTCGGAGCTGCGCACGGCCCTTTCGCTGGCGGACATCTTCCACCTGGCGCGAGCACCGTACAAGCTGCTGTTCCGCGATGTCTTCACGGTCTTTTCCCCGGAATGCTTCATCCGCATCCACGGCGACCACGTGTACACCTACCCGATGAAGGGCACCATCGATGCCCGCGTGCCGGATGCCCGCGCCGTGCTGCTGGACGACCGCAAGGAGCAGTGGGAGCACAACACCATCGTGGACCTGATGCGGAACGACCTGTCCATGATCGCGCGGGACGTGGCGGTGACGCGCTACCGCTATGTGGAGCGGATCCGGACCACGCGGAACGAGATCCTGCAGACGAGCTCGGAGATCCGGGGCACGCTGCCCACCGGGTGGCGGGACCGTTTCGGGCACGACCTGCTGCGGCTGCTGCCGGCGGGCTCCATCAGCGGGGCGCCCAAGCAGCGGACCGTGGAGATCATCCGCAAGAACGAGATCGCGCCGCGCGGCTATTACACGGGTGTCTTCGGCATCTTCGATGGCCGCGACCTGGACAGCGCGGTGAGCATCCGCTTCGTGGAATCCGTCGGCGGGCGGCTGTATTACAAGAGCGGCGGGGGCATTACGGCGGACAGCGTCCTAGCGGATGAATACCGCGAGCTGGTGCAGAAGATCTACATCCCGGTGGGGCAGGGTGACTGAGCGTTTGCCCCCGTTGGCGCGGGAGGTGGCCATGGGTGTCCACGGATCACCAGGGTGGCTACAGTTGAGGTGGTAGTGGGACCGCTGCACACCGGCCGGGCCTTCGTTGCGGTATTGCTGCCTACCTTGAACGTCGCCAATCCTCTTCCCAGGCAGCGCCGGGCGGCCATCCGGTGTCTTGCCTGCGGAGAACAACCTGGAGAGCCGTGCCGGAGCTGGGCGAATACGAACTGGTCCGTGCATGCCGACGGGAGGAGCGCAGCGCGCAGGAGGCCCTGTACGCACGTTTTTCGCGACGGATGTTCGCTGTTTGCCTGCGCTATGCCCGCCACCGGGCCGAGGCGGAGGACCTGCTGCAGGAGGGCTTCATCCAGGTGTTCGACAAGTTGCACGCCTTCCGGATGGAAGGTTCCTTGGAAGGATGGATACGCCGGATCATGGTCCACACCTGCATCAACCACCTGCGGAAGAAGTCCGTGCGGCACGAGGTGCTGGGCACGGAGCATGCGCCGGAACGCGCCGTGGGCCCTGCGGCGATGAACAACCTGGGCCAGGCCGAGCTGCTGGCGCTGGTGCAGGAGCTGCCCGACGGGTACCGGGCGGTGTTCAACCTGTATGCGATAGAGGGCTATGGCCACGCGGAGATCGCCGCGCTGCTGGGCTGCGGCGAAAGCACCTCGCGAAGCCAGCTGGCCAAGGCGCGCCTGGCCTTGCAACGACGATTGGAAGAAATGAATACGACAACCTGCCATGAAGGACGAGCATCCGATCGATGACCTTTTCGCCCGTGCGTTGCACGACGCTGAGGCATCCCCTCCCCCGCGGGTGTGGGACGGCGTGGTGCGTGAACGCGACCGGAGGCACCCGCTGCTGCTGCAATTGCGGCGCAGGTGGGGCTGGCTGGTGCTGGCCCTGCTGGTAGGCGCCGGGACAGCCCTGGTGGCCACCGGTGGCGGCACCCGCAAGAGCGGAACCCTGGCCCAGGTCCCGGCCAACACGGCCGCTATACCACCTCCGGAACAACACCACGTGATAACGGCTGCCCCGGCAGGACCCGCCGCCGACCCGGCCACGGAGGCCGCGACAACGGAACGGGACCCCGCATCAGAGGATACCCCGAACCCGGTGGCCGGCGAGCGGGATGTCGCGGCGCCGCCCACCCCCTCCCCCGCCCATGCCCACCGGGCCATCACCGCCGGGGCGACCGGCGCACAGTCCGATGCGCCAAAGGATAAGCCATCCCCTTCGGCCCCCAGGGCCACCGGCGCGATCGCGGCAAATGCACCAGGCCCGCCGGAAGTGCGTAAGCCGGAAAACCCTGAACGGCCCTCCGTCGCGGCCGGGGCGGCATGGGGGGCGGCATGGCTCCCCCTGCGCCATGCGCCGGTGGAGGTTGTGCCGCCACTGCCGGTTCCGCTTGCCGCGCCTCCCTATGCGGTAATGGCGGATCGGCCCGCCTGGTGGGTGGCCATCGGCAGCGGCCCCTACCGGGAATCACGCACCTGGCACGGCAGCGATGCCGGCCTCGTGCGGGCGCTCCAAGGCACGGAAACGCCCCACTACACCACGGCCCTGGGGATCTATACCGGATGGGAATGGCGCGGCGGCTGGGGCTTGTCCACCGGCATGGAATACAGCGGCACCCGCTACGACTTCCGGCACCTCGACCGTTTCCAATCCCGTCATGACTCGCTGGTCACGCATGTGGTGACGTTCAACGCCTCGGTGATCGGCAGCTTCACGGACACCATCCCCGTGGTGGCGGAGGTCCAGCGGCCGGTGGCTTCCATGAACCGCTATGCTTCCGTTTACATCCCCGTGGAGGGAAGCTGGCACCGGAGCTGGTTCCGCTGGCACTACGGCATCCGGGCAGGCGTGGGGCTTGGCTACCACATCATGCGGTCGGGCATCACCCTGGTGAACACGCCGGGCGGCACCCGCAGCGTGGACGTGGATGCGGTGGAGACCCATACGGACATCCAAGTAGGCGTTGGCCTGGGGCTCGACTTGGGCTATGCCTTCAACGAGCGCCTGGCGATCTGGGCCACCCCCCATTACGGAACGGGTCTGTTTTCTTTGCAGCCGACGGACGGTACGCCCCATACCATCACTACCCGGACGGGCCTGCGGGTCCGCCTTGCCTATACGCTGCGGCCATGAAACACCTGTCCGCGTGGATCCCCTGCCTGGCGGGAGCGCTGCTGGCCGCCGCCTTGGCGGCGCCCTCCATGGCACAACCCCCTTGCGACAGCCTGCACCTGGTGACCTTCACCTATGCCACCTCCGGGGGTTACCAGTACGATTTTGAGGCCCTCAACCCGGATGCCACCGTTTCACCGGCATACACGGAATGGGCCTTCCTGGGGGAAGGGTTCATGCAGGGTGCCGCCGGGGACGCGGCAACGGTCACCTTCCCGGGCGCGGCCACCTATTTGGCCTGCATCCGCACCTTTCTCACGGGCGGCAACTTGCCCGGATGGTGCGAATCGGTGCATTGCGGGCTGATCGAGGTGCCGGTGGACCCGGCCTGCGCCGACCTGGTGGCCGGTTTCACCATCAGTTTGCAGGGCGACAGCATCCAGTTCCACGACCAGTCGGGAGCCCCCGCGGGTTTCCCGATCATTTCCCGCCATTGGGATTTCGGTGACGGCACATCCTCCGATGCCGCCTCGCCCCTGCACCGTTATGCGGGGAATGGTCCTTACGAGGCCTGCCTTACGGTATCCACCGGCACCTGCACGGCCACGGCCTGCAACTGGATCTACACCGGCCCTCCCGACGTGCCGTGCGAGGTGCTCTTGCAGCCTTCCATCGAGGTGCTCCAGTACCAGCACGTGATCGCGGCCTTCGATCGCAGCGTCACCTCGGGCATGAGCAGCTCGCTCTCCTGGGATTTCGGCGACGGCACCACCGGCACGGGCAACCCGGTGCTGCATGCGTATGAATGGGAAGGCTTCTATCAGGTGTGCGGGGAGACCAAGCTCTGGGGCCCGCTTACGCCGGATACCTGCGTGGCCTCGGATTGCCGCATGGTGGACTTCTGGGGGACGGTCGGCGTTGCCGCCACCGGGAGCGGGGCCGCCTTGCGGGCCTGGCCGCTGCCGTTCACCGATCGGCTGAGCGTGGCAGGTACCGGCCCGGGTGCCTCCTGGCAGTTGCTGGACCTTACGGGTCGGATCCACTTGGCGGGGACGGCGCCGGCCACGGGCACCTTCACCCTTGCCGGAGGCGGGCTTCCGGCGGGCATCTACCTGTTGCGCATCACTGGGCCGCAGGCCGTGCGCACCCTGCGGGTGGTGAAGGCGGAGGGTGGCGGCTGACCCGATGCCGGGGCCGGAAAAGCGAAGGCCGCAGCTTTCGCCGCGGCCTTCGCTTTGATGGGCCTCCATGGCCGTCAGGCCGCCGCCTCGGCGGGCACGCTGCCCGTGGTGGCCATGGCCTCGAAGCTGTTCATCACCACCTCCGTGGTGTACCTTTTCTGCCCCTCCTTGGTCTCATAGGTGCGGTGCACCAGCCGGCCTTCCAAGGCAATGCGGGCACCCTTGCGCAGCTGCCGGGCCACCTGCTCGGCCACACGGCCCCAGGCCACGATCCCATGCCATTGGGTGTCCTCCTTCATTTGACCGTCGCCGTACGGGAAGCGTTCGTTGGTGGCCAGGCGGAAACGCGCCATTTTCTTGCCTCCGTCATATTCGCGCACCTCCGGGTCCATGCCCAGATTGCCCATGAGCTGTACGCGGTTCCTGATCGTTTTTTCCGTGTTTTCCATTCTGTTGGGTTTTTGTTGTTCGTGTTTTCCCGATCGGTATCTGTTGGCCGCTGCAAACATTCGATGCCCGATTTCCCCGAGTCGGCCAGTAGGCGTTTATAGGCGTTCATAACCGTTTGTCTGACGGCATCCTGGCTTCAGGTCCCCGGGCCGTGGTGCGGGTTGCTTGCTATCTTAGCCGCCCCTAAATCCACGTCCAGCCTGATGAGTTCAACCAAGAGGATCCTGGTCCCGACCGATTTCACCAAGGTCGCGGACTGCGCGATGAACCACGGCTCGGCCATGGCGACCCGGATGGGCGCGGAAATGCACCTTCTCCACATCGTGGCGCGCCAGGACGATCTGGACGAGGCGCGGATCAAGCTGAACATGGAGGTGGAACGTGCCAAACGGCTGAATGACCGGATCGTGATCAAGCCGCAGTTGCGGGTGGGCTCGGTGTACGACGAGATCGGCAACGCGGCCTCGGAGATCAATGCGGAGCTGGTGATCATGGGCACGCACGGCATGCGGGGCATGCAGTTCATCACGGGCAGCCGCGCCTTGCGGGTGATCACCAACGGCAAGGTTCCGTTCATCGTGGTGCAGGAGCGCAACATCCGCGAGGATGGCTATCGTCGGATCGTGGTACCGATGGACCTCCAAAAGGAGACGCGGCAGAAGGTGGCCTTGGTGGCGGATATCGCCCGGTATTTCAACAGCGAGGTGCACGTGATCACACCGCGGGAGACGGATGAGTTCCTGCGTAACCAGCTGGAGAACAACATCCGGTTCGCGGAACAGTACTTCGGTGAGCGGGGTGTGCAGCTGGAGGCCACGGTGGCCGATGTGGACAGCAGCCGGTTCGTGGACGCGGTGATCCGGTATGCCATCTCGGTGGAGGCGGACCTGATCACGATCATGAACCTGAGCCGGGGCAACATCTTCGGGGTGCTGGGCGTGCCGTATGAACAGGAGGTGATCACCAACGAACCGATGATCCCGGTGATGCTGGTGAACCCGCGCGATACCGTGGGTGGCGGCGGTTGGACATTCCAGTAGCGCGGTGGGCGGGTTCACACCTGCATGCCCATCACCAGGATGTCATCCACCTGTTCGAGCGTTCCCTTCCACTTGTTGAAGGCCTCGTTGAGCAGTGTTTTTTTGCGCTCCGGCGTCTCTGGTGTTATGCGCACCAATAGTTCCCGGAACTGCCTGTAAAGGAACTTCTTGCCTTTGGGTCCGCCGAATTGGTCGGCATATCCATCGGAGAATGCGTAGGCGGCATCGCCTTTGTGCAGCTGTATGCGGTGCCCGGTGAAGTGGCGGTCGCCCTCCCCCAGACCGCCCACGGCCACCTTGTCCGGGGGAAATTGGATCACCCGGTCGCCCCGTACGATATAGAGAGGGCAGTTCGCCCCGGCATATTCCAGCAGCAGGGAATCGTGGTGGAAGGTGCACAAGGCCATGTCCATGCCGTCGTGCACGTTCTGGTCCCTGTTCTTGTGCAGGGTCTCAAAGGCGATGCGGTCCAGTTGTTCCAACACCTCGCCCGGGCTTGTCACCTTCCTTTCCTTCACCACCTGGTTCAGCCCGTTGTGGCCCACCAGGCTCATGAACGCTCCCGGCACGCCGTGGCCGGTGCAGTCCACGGCGGCGAACACGGTCTTGCCGTCCACGGCCTCCACCCAATAAAAGTCGCCGCTGACGATGTCCTTGGGGCGATAGAGGATAAATCCGCCGGGCATCAGTTCGCGGATGCGGTTGTCTGATGGCAAGATGGATTCTTGCAGGCGCTTGGCGTAGCGGATGCTGTCGGTCACGTTCTTGTACAGCTCCACCACCCGCTTGCTTTGGCGCTCCACCTCCTCCTTTTGGCGCACCGTCTCCTCGGTACGCTCCCTGACGCGCTCCTCCAGCACGCGTTCGCGCTCGCCCAGTTCGGTGCGCATCATCAGCAGGGCATGCCCCAGCACGTCCTCGCGGCTCAAGGGCTGGTATTCCGCCTGGAAATTGCCGGCCGCCAGGGCATGGGAGAAGTCGGTGGTGCGCCGCATGCCTGCCATCAGGTCGTCCAGGGCCTTGGACATGTCGCCGATCTCGTCGTTGCGGGCGGCGATGTTCGTGCGCGGGATGATGCCCCGCCCCAGCTGCAGCAGGATGGCCCGCAGGCGCCGCACGGGCCGTACGATACCGCGCACCAGGAAGATGGCGAACACCGTGCCTATCAGCATCAGGGCCGAGCCCATGTACAGGATGAAGAAGCGCAAGGAGTTCAGGCTTTGGATCATTCCTTCGCGCAGGGCCTCGCGCTTCTGGCCCTGCCCGGCCAGCAGTTCGTCGAGGTCCTTGAGCACCTTGTCGGTCTGTTCGTCCAGCACACTGCCCTCCTCGGCCATGTTGCGGGCGTTGAAATAGGCCACCGGGTCCTTGTAGCTCTCGAAGGTGGGCAGCATGGTCTTTACGCTGTCCTGCAAGGCGAACAGGACGCTCATGTCATGGAAAGTGCGTCCCATGGCGGCCACCTCGTCCTTGTCCCAGTGTGCCTGCAGGGTGTCGATGCGGTCGATCAGGGCGGGCAGGTCGTGGTTGGTGAGCTTCAGCAGGGCCACTTTCTCCGGTGCATCGGGCAGGCTTTCCACCAGCGCCCAGTGCTTGATCAGGGTGCGGGCGTTGACCATCAGGTTGCGCAAGTGCACCAAGGCGTCCACCGAGGGGCCGTACACGTTGTTGATCTGCTCGTTGATGGTGCGGCTGCGCTCGATGGTGCGGCTGGTGAGCACCACTACGATCATGGCGAAGAAGAGGAACAGGGCGAAGCCGATACCGATGCGGCGTCCTATGGTCATCCGTATCCGCATGGGGGAACCGGTCAACGTTCCTTTTCCTTCACCTCATCGTGCTTGAGCTCCTCGAAGAGGCGTCGATAGTACCGGCTCTTTTCCTCGTCCTGGAGGCTATAGTGGATGTTCTCCAGGCCCAGGATGGTCTCCACGCGGTCCGGCTTCATGATGTGGGCCTTCATCATATAGGGCAACGCGGCGGTGAAGAATTCCCGGCTCGCCTCCTGGATCTGTTGCAGGCTGGGTATATCATTCTCCGGGGTCAGCCGTTGGATGTTGTACACCCCCCGGTTGTAGTAGAGCGTGGCCAGGTTGTAATTGGCCCCGTAGTTGTTGCTGTCCATGGCCAACACCTGCTTGTAGGTGCCCAGTGCCTTGTCGTACCACTCCAGCTTGGTGCGATCGCGGGCGTACAGTTTGACGTACACCGTTCCCAAGGCGTTCTGGAAGTCGATGTCGTTCCGCGTCATGGAGGTGTCCGGGGCCATGCGCCTGACGGTTTCGCCGTATTTGGCATAGTAGGTGGTGGCGTGGTCGGGCTCCAGGTTGTTCAGGGCGTGCACCGCATCGTTGTAGATGGTATTGGCCAGGAACCAATACGCCCCCCGGCTGCTCCCGGTAAACTTTTTCGCTCGGTCGGTGGCCACGGCGGTATAAAGGCTTGCCAAGGCCTCGTCGCGCAGCACGTCGGCATCGGGCTTGGCGGCCTCTTTGTAAAGGTCCTTGTAAATGAACCCGCGCAGCACCCAGACCTCCGGCGAAGCCGCCAGGGCGGCATCCTTGACGGCCTCGTCCACCAAGGCTCGCGCCTCTCTGAGGTGGCCGTCGCGGTATTCCTGGTTGGCCTGCCCCAGCAGGTCGCCCTGGCCCCGGGCGGCCATGGCGGACAGGAGCATGCATGCGGCTATGGGGATGCTGTGCTTCATGTTCATTCCACCACTCTGTCGGCCAACTGCCTCAAGGTAAGGCCCACCTCGATGCGGTGCTTCTCCGCATTGGCCAGGTTGATCTCATATTTCAGGGTGTTCCTGGCCGGTATGAAGTTCACCACGGCCCCGTTGGCCAAGGCATCGGGGAAGTCGGTGATGATCAAGGTGGCCCGGGCGTTGGGCTGTTTCAGGATGGGGGCCAGCAGGTTCCTGTTGGCAGCCGGGATGAACAGGATGTGGCAGGCGTCCACATCAGCAATCTCGGGCAACTTGCGTACCTCGATGGGCTGTTTGCCGATGGAGCGGGTGGCATACTTGTTCACCAGCTCCTGGTACAGATTGGTGCTGCCGACCACCCCGATGATGAACGGGCCGCGGCGCATGCCCTCATCGCGCCATTGCACCAGCTTGGCGATATTGTATATATAGCTGGCCTCGATCATCGCCCGGGTGTCCTTGTCGGGCTCCCGTTGCCCACCCTGCGCAAAGACCCCGCGGGCGATCAGCAACGCGGCCATCAGGGCCAAAAGGCCGAAGCGCCGCTCCCGGCACCGCCGGACCTGGGGTTCAAGTTCGTCCCTGAGGCGCATCATCCATCAAGCCGGGCCAATGTAGGGGAAGCCATCATCTGCGTTCGGGCGCTCACGCCCGCGCTATGCACAGGGTGATGTGCATGGCCGCCATTGTGCCGGCGGCCATGCCTGGCACCCGTGTGGATCGCGGACCCCGTCCTGGCCGATCGCGTTTTTCCGCGTTCCGTACGTGGCCTTTTGCCGAAAACCGTGCCGGAATGACCCCGGGCCGGGTTACCCTGCCCCGCCTACCTTTTGTTGAAGGTGTTCATGGCCCGCTCCACCCCCAGCAGCCCGAACCCGATCACGGCCTTGGCGGCTTGATCCACCACTTCGGCCAGTTCCTGCTGCTCTTCCCCGTCCCAGGTGCCCAGTACATAATTCACCTGCCCACCCTTGGGGAAAGCATGCCCGATGCCGATGCGCAGCCGGGCGAAGGTCTCGGTACCCAGGTGTTCGATGATGCTGGTGAGCCCATTGTGCCCGCCATCACTGCCGGAAGCGCGCATCCGCATCTTGCCGAATGGCAGGGCCAGGTCGTCCACCACCACCAGCAAGCGGTCGGGGTCCAGGCCCTCCTGGTCCAGCCAGTAGCGCACGGCCCTGCCGCTGAGGTTCATGAACGTCTGCGGCTTGATCAGGATGAAGGTGCGCCCCTTGTGCCGGAAAGCGGCCGTTTCCGCCAAGCGGCCCGGCTTGAACGGCGCTTCGTGGGCCGCCGCCAGGGCATCCGCCACCACGAACCCGATGTTGTGGCGGGTCCCGGCGTATTCCGGCCCCGGGTTGCCCAGGCCAGCGATCAGGTACTTCATCGATACTTCTTCGCCATGGAGGCATCCGGGCCATCCATATACAAGCCCCGCGTGGTGCGGGGCCCGTACAAAGATCGGAAAAGGCTTGGCCGGTGCTTTCGGCCGGGGTTCATTTCTTGGCCGGCTCGGCTTTCTCCGCGGCCGGAGCCGGGGTGGCGGCGGCGGCGGCCGGGGAAGCGGCAGCCGGGGCGGCGGCTTCAGCGGCCTTCTTGGGCATCTTCACGCTTGCGATCACGTCATCCGGGTCTTCCAGCACGGTCACGCCCGGCAAGTTCAGGTCGCGCACGTGGAAGCTCTGGCCCACATCAAGTCCTGTCACGTCCACTTCGATCAGGTTGGGAAGCGCCTCCAGGCTGCCCTTGACGTGCAGCTTGCGGATGGATTGGTTGAGCTTCCCTCCCTTGCGGACACCGGCGCTCTGCCCGGTCAGCCGCACGATCATCGGCAGACGGGCCTCCTGACCGGGCAGCGCCTCCAGAAAGTCCGCATGGATCACCGCGTCGGTGACCGGTTGGAACTGCTTGTCCTGAAGCACGGCAAGGTGCTTTTCGCCGTCGATGTCCAGCTCCACGCGGTGCGCCTCGGGCGAATGGATGATCTTGTTCAGGGCCTGTTCGTTCACGCTGAAGTGAAGGACCTCCTTGCCGCCATAGAGGACGCAGGGGACTTGTTTGTTCCGCCGGATGGCACGGGCACTGTTGGTGCCCTTGGCCTCCCGCTTGGTGCCGATGAGTTCGACGTTCTTCATTTTTGGCTCGGGGGTGTTATGCAATGATGAAGTGGCTGCTGATGCTTTGATGCTGGCGGACGCGGCCGATTACATCGGCAAACAGCCGGGCCACGGAAAGTTGTTTGATCTTGGGGGCCGTCCGTTGCTTTTCTTCGCCCACCGGGATGGTGTCGGTGACGATCAATTCGAGCAACGCACTTTCCTGGATGCGCTGGCAGGCATTGCCGCTGAGCACAGCATGGGTACACATGGCGCGCACACTGGTGGCTCCCTGCTCCATCATCATGGCTGCGGCCTTGGTGAGGGTGCCGGCCGTGTCGACCATGTCATCGAGCAGGATGACGTTCTTGCCGGATACATCACCGATCACCGTCATGCTTTCCACCTTGTTGGCCACCTTGCGTTGCTTGTAGCAAATGGCCATGTCCACGCCCAAGTGCTTGGCGTAGGCGCTGGCCCGCTTGGTGCCGCCGGTGTCGGGCGCGGCGATCACCAGGTTGCCGAGGCCCAGGCTTTCAATGTGGGGCAGGAAAATGCTGCTGGCGAACAGATGATCCACGGGCACCTCGAAGAAGCCTTGGATCTGGTCGGCGTGCAGGTCCATGGTCATCACGCGGTCCACGCCTGCGGCGGTAAGCATGTTGGCCACCAGCTTGGCGCCGATGCTCACCCGTGGCTTGTCCTTGCGGTCCTGGCGTGCAAAGCCGAAATAGGGCATGACGGCGACAATGGTGCGGGCGCTGGCCCGCTTGGCGGCATCCACCAGCAGCAGCAGCTCGAAGAGGTTCTCCGTGGGCGGCATGGTGCTCTGGACGATGAACACCACCTTTCCCCGCACGGTCTCCTCGTAGCTGGGCTGGAACTCGCCGTCGCTGAAGCGGCTCATGGTCACCTCGCCGAGCTTCTGGCCGCTCATGTCCGCAATGCGCCCGGCCAGGTCCCGCGTGGCGGTACCCCCGAAGATCTTCGCGTTATCCGCCTCGATGTGGTCCATAGCCCTGAAAAGGGCCGCAAATGTAATGAAATCATGGCTGTTATCAACGATCGTGGATGGGAAGTTCCGCCTCGGCAGCGGGGGCGGTCCGCCCGGCCACGTCCATTTCTTTCCACCTTCGCGGCCAATGACGAAGAAGAAACGCCTGGGACACCCGGGGGAGCTCTCGCGGACGGTGTTGCTGTCGCTGGTCCGCGAGGCCGGCCCCACCGGCATCACGCCCCAGCAATTGATGCTGAAACTGGGGCTGGACAAGCGGGAAAGGGGCACGCTGCAAGCCGCGCTGGGGCGGTTGGTGGCCCAAGGGAGCGTGATGGCCGCACGCCGCGGCCGCTATGTGGCGCCTTTGCCCCTGGCCGAGGCCGCCCCCAAGGACAAGAAGGGCGTGGAGGCGGTGCTGGACCTGATCGCCAGCGGGGCCGGCTATGCCCGCATCGGCAACGGGGAAGAGGATGTCTACATCCCGGAACACGCCCTGGGCACCGCCCTGCACGGCGACCGGGTGCTGATCCGCTTCCATCGGGAGCGGGGCCGTCCGGAAGGCAAGGTGTTGCAGGTATTGGAACGCCGTCGCACCCGTTTCGTGGGCACCGTGGAAAAGCATGGCACGGGCATGGTGCTGCGGGCCGATGACCCGAAGATGGCGCATCCCATCCTGATTGCTGCCGCATGCCTGAACGGGGCCAAGGCGGGCGAAAAGGCGGTGGTTGAGATGGATCCCTGGCTGGATGCCAAGGCCCCCGTCCGGGGCTCGGTGGTGCGGGTGCTGGGCCCGGCGGGCGATCACGAAGTGGAAATGCACGCCATCCTGGCCGAATTCGACCTGCCCTCGGAGTTTTCCCGGGCAGTGGAAGAGGCGGCGGAGGCCATCCCGGACGGGGCCACCCCCCCGGAACTGGCCCGTCGCCGCGACATGCGGGGCGTGACCACGTTTACCATCGACCCGGAGGATGCCAAGGACCTGGATGATGCACTGAGCATCCGGCGGCTGGGGAACGGCCATTGGGAAGTGGGCATCCACATCGCCGATGTGAGCCACTACGTGCAGCCCGGCACCGTGCTGGACAAGGAGGCGGCCGCACGCGCCACCAGTGTGTACCTGGTGGACCGCGTGGTGCCCATGCTGCCCGAGCGGCTGAGCAACAACCTGTGCTCGCTCAATCCGCACACCGACAAGCTGAGCTTCAGTGCCATCATGGAGCTGGACGACCATGCCCGGCTGCACGGCGAATGGTTCGGGCGCACGGTGATCCGCAGCGACCACCGGTTTTCCTACGGTGCCGCCCAAGCGATCATCGAGGGCGGCGACGGGCCTTTCCGGGAAGAGGTGCTGGCCCTGAACCGGCTGGCCGAGCAGATGCGCAAGGACCGCTTGGCCAACGGCGCCCTGGACATCGGCGGCAACGAGGTGAAGTTCATCCTGGACTCCAAGGGCAAGCCCATCGGGGTGTACGAAAAGATGATGGGGCCGGCCAACTGGCTGATCGAGGAGTTCATGCTGCTGGCCAACAAGCGGGTGGCCACCCGGGTGGGCAAGCCCCAACGGGGGCTTCCCAAACCGTTCGTGTACCGGGTGCACGACCTTCCCGACCCCGAAAAGGTGGACCAGCTCCGCACCCTGGCCCAGAGCTTCGGCCACCGGTTGGACACCTCCGACCTGAGGAAGCTGCCGCATGCCATCAACCGGTTGCTTCATGACATCCGGGGCCGCGAGGAGGAGGGCCTGATCAAGCAGGTCACCATCCGCAGCATGGCCAAGGCGGTGTACAGCACGGACAATGTGGGCCACTACGGCCTGGCCTTCGACTTCTACACACACTTTACCAGCCCGATCCGGCGCTATCCGGACCTGATGGTGCACCGGGCGCTGGCGCACTACCTGGCCGGAGGCAAGGCATTGAACAAGCAGGCGCTGGAGCTCAGCTGCGTGCACAGTTCACAAATGGAGAAACGGGCGGCCGATGCGGAGCGTGCCAGCGTGCGGTACAAGCAGGCGGAATACATGCTGGCCCGGCTGGGGCAGTCTTTCCGGGGCATCGTCAGCGGCCTTACCTCCTGGGGCATGTACGTTGAGTTGATCGAGAACAAGTGCGAAGGCATGATCGCGCTGCGCGACCTGCCTGGCGACCACTACCGGTTCGACCAGGAACGCTACCGGCTGACGGGGCTTCGCACGGGCCGCCAATTCCGGCTGGGCGATGAACTGGAGGTGATGGTGCGCGGGGTGGACATGGAGAAGCGCACGGTGGAATTCTCGCTGGTGGAAGGGGAGCCTGCACAAGCCCCGCCCCCCCGGCCCGGACGCGGTTACTGGGATGAGACCCGCCCCGCTCCCGCACACGGTGGGGCTGGTTGGCAAAAAGGGAACCGAAGCGCCAAGGGCACCGGTTTCAAAAAAGCACGCAAAGCGGAAAGGACTGCCAAGAAGGGAAAGAAGCGGCGGTGAGGAGCGTTCACACCAGGTTGAGCCGCTTGGCCAACTCGTCCTTGTAGCTGCCGCCGATGGGGATCACCTTCTTGTCGTTCTCCAGGATCAGGTTGGGTTGCTCAATGGCGGTGATCTTGTCCACACGGACGATGAATGAGCGGTGCACGCGCATGAACTCACTTTCGGGCAGCCGCGCCTCGATGTCCTTCATGGTGCTGTGGATGGTATAGCGCGTGTTGAGCGTGTTGATCACCACGTAATCCTTCAGCGCCTCGATGTAGTAAATGTCGCTGGTGCGCAACTTCACCATGCGGCTGTTGCTCTTCACGAAAAGGATGTCCTTTCCCGCACCTTGGCTTTCCACCAGGCTGAAGAGCAGGTCGCGCTCCTTCAGCACCTCGGCCTCCTTCTTGTGCTTATAGAGGGCCATTTCGATGGTGGTATGGATATCGATCTCCTTGAAGGGCTTGATGATGTATCCGTAAGGCTGGGTGACCTTGGCCTTGCCCAGGGTGCTTTCATCGGCGTATGCCGTCAGGAATATCACGGGGATGTTGGCCTCGGACCGGATGCGTGTGGCCGCCTCGATGCCGTTCATCTCACCTTTGAGCATGATGTCCATCAGAATGATGTCGGGCCGCGTCTCCAAAGCCAGCGCCACCGCGTTCTCGCCGGTCGCCGCCGCGCCCACGACGTTGTAGCCCAACTTCTTCAGGCTCTGCTGGATGTCCTTGCTGACGATGCTCTCGTCCTCAACCACCAGTACATTGGTTTGTGCCATGGTCTCTTCTCAGGAACGTTCAAAAGTAATCAAATACAGGGTGCCTTGTACGGCTGTTGCCCGCTTGGCGTTTCCTTCCAGTTGCCCCATCAGCACATCCACCAGTTCCATGCCCAGGCCCTTGTCTTGCTCTTCGTCATAGCCCTCGGGGAAGCCCATGCCATCGTCGGCCAAGGAGATCTGCACCGTGTTGCCTTCCAAGGCAAGGGTGATCCGCACCTCGCCCTCCCTTCCATCGCGGAAGGCGTGCTTGAGCGCGTTACTGATCAATTCGTTGAGCACCAAGCCGCATGAAATGGCCTTGTCCAGGTCGAGCATCAGCGGTTGCAGGTCCATCCCGAAACGGACCCGGCCTTGCAGCGCGTAGCTCATGGTCAGGTTTCCGCACAATTGCCGGATGTACGCCGCCAGGTCCACCTGCGTGAAGTTCTTGTTCAGGTACAGGCTCTCGTGGATGAAGGCCATGCTGCGGATGCGGTCCTGGCTTTCGCGCAGCAGGGCGATGGAGCGTTCATCATTGCCCACATGCCCTTGCTGCAGGCTGAAGATGCTGCTGATGATCTGCAGGTTGTTCTTCACCCGGTGGTGCACCTCCTTGAGCAGGGCCTCTTTTTCGCGCAGGCTCTCCAGGATGGCCTGCTCCGCCTTCTTCTTGCCGGTGATGTCGTGGGCCAGGAAGCTGATCTCCTTCACCTCGCCGTCGGTGATGATGGGGCTGGCAAAGATCTCCACCCACATGGTGGGGCCGTCAGGAATTTTCAGGGCCAGCTCGTGATTGCCATGCTTGCCGGCCAGCACGGCGGTGATCGTCTTTTGGTATTCCTTGTCGTCCTCTTCCGAAATGAAGGGGATGAACGAACTGCGCAGGTTGGATCCCTCCCGGACCTCATCGCCGATGTTGCGGCGCACCGCTTCCACGAATTGCCTGTTGCACGAGGTGATCCGGCGGTCGCGGTCCATGGTCCAGATCATCATGTCGTTGTTGCTCTCGAAAATGGCGTGGAGCTTGGCCGCCTGGTCGCGCACGGAGCGCTCGGCCATGCGCTCCGCGGTGACCTCATAGCCCACCCCGAACACCTCCTCCACCTTCCCGTCGGGACTGAACACGGGGCTGAGGAAGATCTCATTGAACACCTCCTGGCCCTGTGTATCGCGGAGGTGCGTTTCGAAGTGCACCTTGTTCCCTGCAAAGGCTTCTTCGTACTTGCCCCGCCAGAAGTCGTGGTACGGCTGCGGGGCAAAGGTCACCTTGCGCTCACTGGGGTCGTTCTGCAGGGTGGGCGCCTTGCCGTGCAGCCTCACGATCATGTCGTGGTAGCCCTTGTTGAAACTGGTCAGGCGGATCTCGCGGTCCGCGGTCCAGAACAGGAGGTCGCTGCTTTCGAACAGGGCCTTTTCCTTGGCGGTGTGGTGCCTGATCTTTTCCTGGGCGGCATGGCTTTCGGTGATGTCGCGGAAGATGCTCCGGGCCATCACCATGCGACCGCCCACCTCCCGCACGCTGGAGGTTCCCTCGCACAACAGTTTCCGCCCGTCCTTGGTGCGGAACAGCGCACGCCACATGTCGCTCACCGGGCCGTCCCGGTCGCCGGACATCCATCGTCCGGCCTTGGCCCGCTCGTCCTCCCCCACCATGAAATCGAAGAACGAAAGATGCTTCAGGTCCTCTTCGGTGTAGCCCATGGTCTTGCGCCAAGCCTTGTTCGCGAACAGGATCTTCCCGTCGCTGTCCACGGTATGGATCAGGTCGCTGGCGTTGTCCACCACGTCACGGTATCGTTCCTCGCTTTCCAGCAGGGCCTCGCGGTCGCGCTTGGCCTGTGTGACGTCCCGGCTGACGCCCATGCTGCCCAGCAGGACCCCATCCTCGTCCTTCAGGCGGGAGGCGGCCAGGAAACTGATGAATACCTTGCCCGAGCGGGTGATGTTCCTCACCTCCCCGGCACAGGCCCCATAGCGGTCCAGTTCGCGCTGGATCCGCATGTACTCGTCGTCGTCGGCGTATAGGATGCGCGAATCCTTCCCGAGAATTTCCTCGGTCTCGTACCCGAACTTGATGGAAGCGGCGGGGTTGAACTCGGTGATGCGCCCCATGGGGTCCACGGCCACGATCATGTCCAGTGAGCTGTCGATCAAGCTCCGGGCCAGGCGGCGGCTTTGCTCCAGGGCTTCCTGGGTGCGCTTGTGTTCCTCGATCTCCTCGCGCAGGCTGGCCGTCATTTCTTCCGCCATCGACGCCCGTATCCCCTTGCGGAGCTCATCGCTTTGGGCCTCCAGGTCCTGCAAGGTGAGCTGGACGGCCGGTGCGTTCATGTGCCACGTGGTACAACCGTGCACGGCAAGGACCTTGGTGCCGTTTCCGGGGGTCTTGAACCCGATGCGCACCATCCCCGGGGATTTCCCTTGCCGGACCTCCTCCAAGATGCTTTGGATTTTTTTCGAGTCCCTTCCACACACCAGCCCCATGAGGTCCAGCCCGTCGAGCTTCCCCAGCCCAAAAAAGGCCTCTGCGGCAGGATTGGCATACACAACCTTGCCTTTTTGCAGTACCACCATGCCGTCCCTCGCCTGTTCGGTGAGCTGGCGGTAGTTGTTGGCCAACACGCGCTGCTCGATCTCGGACTGGCGCAGGGCGGTGATGTCGATGACGACCCCCTCGATCACGGAGGCCCGCCCCGGTTCTTCCCGTAGGACGACGTTCTCCAACACATGGATGGGTTTCCCGCTGCGGTGCCTGAGCAAGATCTCATAGTTGCTCAGCTGCTTGCGCTCCAGCAGGTCATCGATGAAACGTTGGCGCTCCAGCACGTCAAAGTAATGTTCGCCCACGGGCATGTCGATCAGCTGGCCGATGCTGTCATACCCCAGCAGGTTGGCCAGTGCCTGGTTGCAATTCAGCATGCGGCCCGTGGTACTGGCCCGGTACAGCCCGAACAGGTCGCCGCTGAAAAGGTCATCGAACAGCTGCAGCCTGTCCCGGGTGTCGAGCCCGTGGAACATGCGGGTGCCCTCGTCTTCAGGACTTGCTTGACTCCGGCCGGATGGAACGATCATGGCACAAAACCCGAGGGGTGATAGGGTGGCGGCAGCTTTTCGTCGTCCAGCTTCATTTCTCCGCCGTCCTTGTAACGGATGGTCAGCAGGAGCGTTCCGTTTTCATCGAAATAATTGAAATCGCCCTGTTCCAACCCTGCGGTATACCGTCCCTCCAGTTTCAGCCTTCCGTTCGGCCAATACCAACGCTGCCGCCCGTCCCGCTCGCCCGCCACGAATGAGCCGGTGAAAAATTTCCTGCCATTGTCGTAAAAACTGGTCCAAGGTCCGTCCCGCAACCCGTCCCTGTACGCGCCCTTTTCCGTGTGTCCCCCCACGTGGTAGGTCCACGGACCATCCTTCAGGCCGTCGATATAGGCACCCTTCACGATCACCGATCCATCCCTCCCATATTCCGCGGATTCGCCGTCCTCCCTCCCTTTCCGGTAGTTCTCCTCGCGGTGGAGCTCGCCGCCCGTGTAGAACCATTTCCAGTTGCCTTGCGCCAGCCCGTCCTTGTAATGGCCTTTTTGCTCCACCTCACCGGTGCGGTGGTAGAAGGTCCAAAGGCCCTCCTTCTTCCCCGCCAGGTATTCGCCCTCGGCACGCTTCTCCCCGGTGGTGTAATATTCCGTCCAAGGACCCGTCATGGCTCCCGCCTCGCTGACCGCACCGCTGCCCACCATGGTGTTGTTCCGATAAATGGCGGCAGTGGTGGGCTTCCCTTCCCCATCGAAGTTGCGGAACAACCCCTCCTTCCGTCCATCCTTGGAGTAGCTGCCGATGGTGGCCACCTTTCCGTTGGCATGGTAGGTATTCTTGATGGTCAACAAGGCGGTTTCATCCGCTTCCGGCAAGATCCGGTCCTGGTCGTATTTTGCCAGTTCCTTCAGGTTGCCCTGCTTGTCGTATTCCTTGAAGATGCCCTGCCGCTTGTCGTCCACGAAATTCCCTTCCCATTTCAGGGTCCCGTTGGGCCAATATCCCTGCCATGGGCCTTGCCGCAAGCCGCTCCGGTCGTAGGCATTGATGGCCTGCCGGCGTTGCAGCACCCCGTTGCGCCAGTCGGTGATCAAAATGGGCCGCCCATCCTCGGCAAATTCGTAGGCCTTTCCTTCCTCCTGGCCGTCTTTATAGGTCACCTCCGTATGCTTCTTGCCGTCCGGATAGAAGGTGCGGCCCATGCCCTGCCTCACATCGTCCACGAATTGCTCCTCGCTGGTCAGCACACTGTCCGGCGCATACTTCCGTTGGAAGCCGTTCTTATGCCCATCCCGGTAATCAATGGTTGTCTCCAATGCGCCGTCCGCGGCATAAAATCGCCAAGTGCCGTCCAGCATGAACCGTTGCCTATCCCCTTCACTCTTGAGCGTGCCATCCGGGTAGTAGGTCTTCCAATGGCCCTCGGGCCTGCCATCCACCAGATAGCCTTCGCTGCTGACCTTGCCATCCGGGTAAAAGTATTGCTTGAACTCCTGTTGCCCTTGGGCAAAGGATGCACTGCACAACACACAGTACACTATCATCCATAATTCCTTTAAAAGAAGAGGATGATGTAGTATGGGCTGTTGATCGTGTTGACGACGGTGTTGGGGTCGATGGGTCATTCGTACTTCTCAAAAGTATTGCACAGGTGATGAACTTGGGGTGTTAGGGGCAACATCTGGGGCAACGGCGGATTCCTATGGGGCAATGGGGTTGATCAACGATCGTGCACAACGTCCGCTACACCGATCGTTGATGAACCGGCCAACCGGTCAGGCCGCCCCGGATGTTCGATCGGCGTGGGTAACTCATTATGGAAATTCCTTGCTAATCCGGGAAATCCTGTTATACGGGGAAGGAACGGGAACGGCCCAAAAAAGTCATGGATAGTTATGCACGGGATAAGTCACTTATGCACAGGCCGGATGTTCAATCCCCGGACCGTCGGCTATCTTTGGGCCATGCGCATCGCCATAGGCAGTGACCACGCGGGTTTCAGGCTGAAAGGGGCGGTCATGGCCCACTTGTCGGCCCAGGGCCACAGCGTGGATGACAAGGGCACGTACAGCGATGCCAGCACGGACTATCCGGGCTATGCCCATGCCGTGGCCCGCGATGTGTCCGGCGGGGCGGCGGACCTGGGCATCGTGATCTGCGGCAGTGGCAACGGGGTGAACATCACGGCGAACAAACATGCCGGTATCCGCTCCGCCCTGGCCTGGACGGTTGAGGTGGCCGAGCTGGCGCGCAAGCACAACAATGCGAACGTGCTGGCCTTGCCGGCGCGTTTCATTCCGGAGGAATTGGCCCTTTCGATCACCGATGCCTTCCTGGCCACGGCCTTTGAAGGGGGCCGCCACCAGCGGCGGGTGGAGGCCATCGAGGAATAAGGTGGCGGTAATGGCCAGGAGGATCCTTGTTGCAATCGTGTGCCTGGTGGCGGTGCTTTCGGCCGCCGCCCAGCAGGACAGCATCGCCATGCGCTATGCCGGCCTCATCACGGAGGAAGGATTGCGGGAACACTTGTCCGTGCTGGCCAGCGATGCCTACGAGGGCCGGGAAGTGGGCAGCAGGGGGGAGAAAATGGCGACTGCGTACATCATGGAGCAGTTCAAGGGTTACGGCATCCCGCCCATTGCCGGGGCGGAGAGCAAGGGGCTGCTTCCGGACGGGTACCGGCAGGAGTTCCCGGTGGTGCTGGCCCGCAACGGAGGCATACGCATGACCGTCAACGGCAAGCCATACCGATTCCTGAAAGACTACTTCTATTTCCGGGAAACCCTGCCGGCGGACCTGAAGGTGGCCGAAGTGATGTTGGTGAGCGGGCTCACCGCCGGCGGCATGCGCCTGGGCGGGGGCGGCAAGGTGACGCTGCTTTGGGAGGAGGGGGACAAGGACCCGCCAGCGCCGTTCCTGGACCTGGCCACGCTCGGCAAGATGGTGAAAGGGACGGGGGTGGAGGTGCTGCTGGTGGTGGAGCCGTCCGCAGCCGGGTTGATGGAGCGATACGGCCCCATGATGGAGCAGGGCCGCATGCGGCTGGGCGGTACCGATCAAGGGACGAAGGTGGAAGATGGCCCGCAGGTGATGGTGATCACCCCGGAATTGGCGGAAGCCATCGTGGCGGGTTCCGGGCTGAAGAAGAAGAAAGCGTTGAAGGAAGCAGCCAACAAGCGGGTGATCCTGAAGGTGCCCGTCTCCTTCACGGGCAAGGGCGTGGAGGAGCAGCTGACCGGCCAAAACGTGCTGGCCTACGTGGAGGGCGGGGACAAGAAGGATGAGATCGTGGTGGTGACCGCCCACCTGGACCACGTGGGCGTGCAGGACGGCGAGGTGTACAACGGCGCCGATGACGACGGCAGCGGCACGGTGGCGGTGATGGGCATGGCCGAAGCGTTCGCCAAGGCCAAGGCGGATGGCCATGGTCCGCGCCGCAGCATGCTGTTCATGGCGGTGAGCGGCGAGGAGAAGGGGCTGTTCGGGTCACGCTGGTATACGGACCATCCGGTGTTTCCATTGGACAGTACGGTGGCGGACCTGAACATCGACATGATCGGGCGGGTGGACAGCACCCATGATGGCCGGGACCGCTACGTGTATGTGATCGGCAGTTTCCGGCTGAGCCGTGAGTTGGGCGACATCGTGGAGATGCAGAACGAGCGGTACACCAAGCTTGCGCTGGATTACACCTATGATGCGGAGGATGACCCCAACCGGTTCTACTACCGCAGCGACCATTACAACTTCGCCAAGCACGGCATACCGGTGGCCTTCTTCTTCAACGGCGTGCACGAGGATTACCACGGCCCCTACGATGAGGTGGACAAGATCCGGTTCGATCTGCTGCGGGAGCGTACCCTGCTGGTGTACTACACCGCCTGGGAACTGGCCAACCGGGACCGCCGTCCGGCGGTGAACGGGGATTAGCGTGCGAGTGCCGCCACCCTGACGGTGTCGCGCAGCAGCTCGACGATGCTGTTTTCCATGCGTTCCCGGAACCGGAAGTAGCGTTCGCCGGTGCCCGGTCCATAGATGCCGGTGTAGATGCGTTTCACCTGACCGTCACGGCCGATTAGCAAGGTGGTGGGATAGGCATGCAGTCGGGCGATGAAGGGAAGTTTTTTCGCCACCGAGTCGCGCTTGTTGCTGCCCGCAAAGAGCAGGTCGTACGGCAGGTCCAGCCGGCGCTTGAAGTTGCGCAAGGCGGGCATGGCCGAGGTGCTGTCATCCTTGTATTCAAAGGCAATGGCGACCGTTTCCAGGCCCTTGTCGTGGTATTTCCGGTGGAATTCGCGCAACATGCGGGCCTCGTCGATGCAATTGGGGCACCATGACCCCATGATCTCCAGCACGACCACCTTGCCGAGATAGCGCTCATCGGTGAGCGAGCGCACGGCCCCGTGGGTGTCGGGAAACGAGAAATTGACGGGATGCCCGGGATTCAGGGTGGTGATGCGTTCATCGTCCGCGAGCTTGAAATCGGGGTTGCGCACCGCATGCCAAGGTTGTTTCCACCGGTGGCCGCTGCGGAACTCGCCGTCCATGCGGTCCCCGTGGATCCGGGCCCGGAACAGGTACGCCTGCGAACCATTGAAAGCGGAAAGGAAGAGGGAATCGCCCGTGACCACGCCGTCCAGGAAGCGCAAGTCGCCCGCCTCGGTGGCGAAGGAGCCCTTCACCCGGCCGTTTTCAGCGCGGAAAATGCCGATCGCGGGCTCATCGCCGTCGTTCTCCGTGAAGTGCACCTCCCAATCGCCGCTGATGTCCGCGCTGGCCGGGCCCTGCGAACGGCCGAAACGGGGCTGCGTGCCGGCCTTGGCCGTGAACGGCAACTGATAGCCCGGGCCTTTGTAGTGGTTTACCCACACGCCGTCGAACAAGGAATCGCTCCGGATGGTGCCCAGGAATTCCGAATCGAAGAAGGGCATGCGGATGCGGATGCGGTCGCCGTCGATGAACACGGAATCCACGGTGATCGCCTCGTCCTGGTTGTGCACCACCATTTGCCACCTGCCTTGGCTGCTGTCCATTTCAAACAGGAAAGGCAGGCCCAGGGAGGCACCGGTGGAATCCAGGTCGAGCACCACGCGCCAAGGGCCGGTGGCCAGAGATGCCTTGCTGGCCGGGTCCTCGGCCGTATGTCCGCAACCGAGGCCGGCGAGGCCGGCGATCAGCAGGAGAATGGCTAGGCGCATCGGTGGGTGGCTAAGGGCGCACAAAGTAGGACGGGCCCGCCCGGCCGCGCGTACAAATTGCGCTTGCGCTTGAAGTCCCCACGGCGGGGCAAGCCGGCCCTTGCCTGGTGCGGCCTTACAATCCGAACTCGATGCCTTGCGCCAAGGGCACGGTGGTGCCGTAGTTGATCGTGTTGGTCTGGCGGCGCATGTAAGCCTTCCAGGCATCGGAGCCGCTTTCGCGGCCGCCTCCGGTCTCCTTTTCACCGCCGAAGGCACCGCCGATCTCGGCACCGCTGGTGCCCACGTTCACGTTGGCGATGCCGCAATCGCTGCCGGCCGCACCCAGGAAATGCTCCATCTCGCGCAGGTCGGTGGTCATCACGGAGGACGAGAGGCCCTGTTTCACGCCATTCTGGATGGCGATGGCCTCGTCGATACCTCCCTTGTAGCGGATCACGTACAAGATTGGCGCGAAGGTCTCCTGTTGCACGATCGGCATCTCGGGTTTCACCTCGGCAATGGCTGGTTTCACATAGCAGCCGCTCTCAAATCCCTTGCCGCTGAGCACGCCGCCCTCCACCAGCATCTTCCCGCCCTGCTCCTTGATGGTGTCCAGGGCCTTGGAATAGGTTTCCACGGCGGCGCGGTCGATCAAGGGCCCCACATGGTTCTTTTCGTCCAAGGGGTCGCCAATGCGCAACTGGCCGTAGGCCCGCACCAGTTTCCGGGTGAAATCGTCGTACACCTTGTCGTGGATGATCAGGCGGCGGGTGGTGGTGCAACGCTGGCCCGCCGTGCCCACGGCACCGAAGAGCGCCGAATGCATCGCGATGTCCAGGTCCGCCTTTTCGGTGATGATGATGGCGTTGTTGCCGCCCAGCTCCAGGATGGAACGGCCCAGGCGCTGGCCCACGGCGGCCCCCACGGCCTTGCCCATGCGGATGCTGCCGGTGGCGCTCACCAACGGGATGCGCTCATCATGCGAAAGCCACTCACCCACTTCGCGCCCGCCGTTGATGACCACGCTTACCCCCTCCGGGACGTTGTTGCGCACGAACACCTCGTTGATGATTGCCTGGCAGGCCAGGCTGCACAGCGGCACCTTCTCACTGGGTTTCCAGATGGTGACATCCCCGCAAACCCAGGCCAAGGCCGTGTTCCACGACCATACCGCCACCGGGAAGTTGAATGCCGTGATGATGCCCACTGGTCCGTAGGGGTGCCATTGTTCGTACATGCGGTGCTCGGGCCGTTCGCTATGCATCGTCAGCCCGTGCAATTGGCGGGACAGGCCCACCGCGAAGTCGCAGATGTCGATCATTTCCTGCACTTCGCCCAAGCCTTCCTGGTAGCTCTTGCCCATCTCGTAGCTCACCAGCTTGCCCAGTTCGGCTTTGTGCTTTCGCAGTTCCTCGGCGAATTGGCGGACGATCTCGCCCCGCTTCGGTGCGGGCCAGGCACGCCATTCGGGGAAAGCACGCCGGGCCACCTCCACCGCATGGTCGTATTCGCTGCGGGATGCCCCGCGCACCGAAGCAATCTCGCTGCCATCCGCCGGCGAAACCGACACCAAGCGTTCCCCTTCTCCCTTCAGCCATTGCTTGCCGGTGGAGACCCCGGAGTTCTCACCGGTGATGTTCCATTGTTTCAAAAGACCCGCCAAGCGGGAAGAAGTGGTCAACGTGTTCATTTCAGGATGCGGTTTACAAATCGGGCCGCAAAGGTACGCGGTCCCACAGGGTGACCTCAATCCGAGGCGGCCATGGGAACAACACGCAAGGGGCCAATACGGTTGGCGGAAATTCGAGGAAGGCGGACCACCAGCAGGAAATGGCAGATAATCAAGAGGTTACAACGACATCATTAATTGGGTTGTGTCGAACGAACGCGGCATCGGGGTAGGTGCAATACCGTCTGGGCGGTCCAGGGCCGGAAATCGAAGAATTTGACCCTTTACGGCGATTTTCGCTTTTCGGCCAGATAAAGGGAACTGGAGGTAGGCCGGTCCGTGAAGAGGCTAACCGCATTGGAGGCAAGGCCGACCAGCGCACCCTTGACCAGCGAGCCCATGGGACCGGCCCCGCGATACTGTTCGCTCAGCATGGCCACATAGGGTGCATCGTACCACATCTTTCGGAATGACCGCAAGGCGAACCCGGAATCGGAGAGCAGCCGTTGCACATCTTGGCGGCGGAAATGGGAAAAATGGCGGGGAACATCCCAAGCCGCCCAATCCGGTCCATAATGTTGTGCATCCCAGCTGGAGCGGTCCGGCACGGCGATCACCAGCAAGGCACCGTCGTTGGCAAGGTCGTGGACCTTCGCGAGGGTCTCTTTGGGATTTGGTACGTGTTCCAGCACATGCCACAGGGTGACCACATCAAAGGGGCCCGCAGGTGGAATATCCTCCAGGACGGGAACCACGTCCAGGTGCTTGCCTTGTGCAATGGCGCGGGCCTGTGGGCTTACCTCCACCCCCCGGGTGGCATATCCCTTTGCCCGGAGGTGGGCCAGGAAATCACCGGTGCCGCAGCCGATATCCAGGACGGTTCCGGCCGGGTGGGTTCTTTTGATCAAGCGGTGCTTGGCCCGGATGGTGAGATGGCGAACGAGGTGATAGATGTGGTCACGGAATCCGGTGGCCTTGGCGGCGTGTGAGATATAGTCAGGGGAGAGGTAGTAGTTGCCGATCTGGCCTTGTGCCGGTCGTGGGGAGGTGAAGCAGAAGCCACAGGCGATGCACTCGCGGATCGGGAAGTGCTCATGGCTTACGGTGTGGTCCGTTGGGCACAAAAAGTCACTGCTGCGGAGATCTCCACAAACCGGACACTTATCAACGGTTTCCATGTTCATGTTCCACGTGGAACGATCGGATTAAGCTCAGCGGCCCAGATACACGAGCAGGACGCTGATATCTGATGGAGACACACCACTAATCCGGGAGGCCTGGCCCAAGGTTTCCGGTCGGATCTTGTCCAGCTTTTGGCGGGCTTCAATGGAGAGTGAACTGAGTTTCCCATAAGGCATGTCGGGGGCCAGGGGGATGTCATCCAAATGGGCGAACCGGCCAGCCAGGTTGCGCTCCTTTTCAATATAACCCTCATACTTGGCCTTTACCTCGGCCTGTTCGATCACCTCTTCCCGCAGTGGTCCGAAGGAGCCGGTTAGCTCTGCCAGTGCGGGCGAAAGAGGCTCGATGTCGGCGTATGAAAGTTGGGGTCTTAGAAGCAGGGAGCGTAGTTTGACCTTTTGTCGAATGGGGTCTGTTCCACGTGGAACGATCACGGCATTGGCAAGCTCTGGTTCCACACTTTCTTTGGCCAGGAGCGACAAAAGGTCGGTGGTGTATGTGGCCTTTTGCTGTGTCCGGTGCATCCGTTCGTCAGAGGCCAGGCCCATGGCATGGGAGAGCGGTGTAAGCCTGAGGTCCGCATTGTCTTGGCGCAGCAGGATACGGTATTCCGCGCGACTGGTGAACATGCGGTAGGGTTCCTCCGTGCCTTTGGTGATCAAGTCGTCGATGAGAACGCCGATGTAGGCATCGTCACGTCGGAGGATAAACGGGCTCCGGTCATTGACCTTGAGGTGGGCATTGATCCCGGCCATCAAGCCTTGGCAAGCTGCTTCTTCGTAGCCGGTCGTGCCATTGATCTGCCCGGCGAAATACAGCCCTTCCACCAGCTTGGTTTCCAGGGTGTGGCGCACCTGGGTAGGGGGGAAGTAGTCGTATTCCACGGCGTAGCCGGGCCGGAAGATCTTTACGTGGGCAAAGCCGGGCAGCCTGCGGAGCGCTTCCGTTTGCACCTCTTCCGGGAGGCTGGTGCTGAAGCCGTTGATGTAGGTTTCCACGGTTTCCCATCCTTCAGGTTCCACGAAGATCTGATGGCTCTCCTTGTCCGCGAAGCGGTTGATCTTGTCCTCAATGCTGGGGCAATACCGGGGGCCTGTGCCTTGGATGCGGCCGGTAAACATGGGACTTCGGTCAAATCCGGTGCGCAGTATGTCATGCACCTCAGGCGAAGTGTAGGTGATCCAGCAGCTTAGTTGCCGTGCAGGAGGGCTTGTTTCATCCGAGAAGCTGAACTTGGACGGAATTTCATCGCCCTTTTGCTCCTGTAGCTTTGAATAATCAATGCTGCGACCATCCACCCTGGGCGGGGTGCCCGTTTTCAAACGCCCGGACTCAAAACCCAGTTCCGCGAGTTGTTCCGTGATGCCATGGGAGGCCTTTTCGCCTGCACGTCCCCCCCCAAACCGTTTCTCACCGATGTGCATCACGGCACTCAGGAAAGTGCCATTGGTCAGGATTACGGCGCGGCCACGGATCTCGTTTCCGAGCCCGGTACGGACCCCGGTAATGCGTGTGCGGCCCGTTCCATCGGTTTCCGTGAGCAGGCCGTTGACGGTATCCTGGCGGAATTCGAGATTGGGGATCCCTTCCAGCACGGTCCGCCAGGTGTGGGCGAAAAGGTTGCGGTCGTTCTGGCTGCGTGGGCTCCACATGGCGGGACCCTTGCTCCGGTTAAGCATGCGGAATTGGACGGTGCTCTTGTCCGAAACGATGCCCGAATACCCCCCAAGGGCGTCAATCTCGCGTACGATCTGTCCCTTGCCTACGCCGCCCATGGCGGGGTTGCAACTCATTTGGGCAATCACCCCCATGTTCATGGTGATGAGCAGCACCCGGCTACCCATGTTGGCCCCGGCCGCAGCGGCTTCGCAGCCGGCATGGCCGCCTCCCACCACGATGATGTCATACACTTCAGTCATTGGTCTGTTCCACGTGGAACGCCCATCGTTTTTCTTTGATCTCCAGCTGGTTACGATTGTTGCAGTGCCGGGTTCCCCGTTTTGGACATCCCAGCAGTACGTTACGGATGCCCCATCGGAACCAAACGTCACGCGCAAAGCTACGCGGATACCGGGTGTTTGGGCATGGAAGCCCGCCAACCGGAGGCTTCAATAGCCGTGGCCGTTATCCTGGAGTGGGGTATTGAGCGGTTGCTTGCCCGTTGTGCCGGGGTGTACCATCAGCTACGCGGGCACCGGCCATGGGCGGTCAACTGTGGATGCCGCGCCACGCCCATGTCGCAAGGTTTCCCAATTGGGGTCCCTGGGCCCAACGGCTGCCGGAAAGGCCCGCCTTTTGCGGTGTTGGCATTGGTTTTTCAAACATTTGGTGCGTATCGTTGTTTGCGCAAGATGTGCGGGCCTTGGAAATGGATGTGCTGCTGATCGACGATGAGACGGAGATTTGTCTGCTCCTGAAGAGGATGTTGCACCGGGAAGGATTCCGGTGTGATATGGCGCACACCATGGCGCAAGGACGTGAAAGGCTGGCGGCCGGCCACTACAAGGCGGTTTTCCTGGACATCCATCTGCCGGACGGGTTGGGCTACCAAATGATCCCGGAGATCCGGGGCAAGCAGCCCGATGCCCAGGTGATCGCCATCAGTGCGATGGACAGCGAACGTCAACATGCCGAAAACAGCGGAGCTGACCTTTTCATAGCAAAACCGTTCGACAAGTGCAGTATCTTGGGCGGGTTACGGACCCTTGGCCTGACGGACTGACCGACCCACCACCATGGCAAAGCCCAACCTGCTCGTCGTGGACGACGATGCCGATATCTGCACCCTGCTGACCAGGTTCTTGGCCAAGCAAGGCTACCAAGTGGATTCGGCCCAGCGCGGTTCCACGGCGAAGGAACTGTTGGGCAGGTCCCATTACGACCTGGTGCTGTGCGACCATCGCCTGCCCGATACGGACAGCGTGGAGATGCTCCAGTACATCAAGTCCGTTTCCCGGGACACGGCGGTGATCATCATCACGGGTTATTCCGACGTGCGCACGGCTGTAGACCTGATGCGCAAAGGGGCGTATGACTATGTGGGCAAGCCCCTATATCCGGACGAGATCCTGATGCGGATCCAAGAGGCCCTTTCGCATCAGGCCACCCCCGGCGGGGCGGTCGATGTGCCGGGGACGAAGCCGGCCGCGCGTACGGACCGCCCTGCGGACTACATCCAGGGCACGGGATCCCTTGCGGCGGTGCTGGCCCAACACATCGCCTTGGTGGCCCCCACGGACATGACGGTGCTGATCACCGGCGAAACGGGCACGGGCAAGGAGTATGTGGCGCGGGAGATCCACCGGCAGAGCAAGCGGTGTGGCGGTGTCTTTGTGGCCGTGGATTGCGGGGCCCTTCCCAAGGAATTGGCCGGCAGCGAACTGTTCGGACACGTGAAGGGGGCCTTCACCGGGGCATTGGGTGACAAGCGGGGCAGCTTTGAGCAGGCCGACGGCGGCACGCTTTTCCTGGACGAGATCGGCAACCTCACGTACGAGAACCAGGTGAAGTTGTTGCGTGTGCTGCAGGAGCGGCGCATCAAACGGGTTGGGGATGAAAAGGACATCGCGGTGGACGTGCGGGTGTTGGCAGCCACCAACGAAGACCTGCACGTGGCCGTGGCCGAGGGGCGCTTCCGCGAGGACCTGCTGCACCGGATCAACGAATTCAGCCTGGACCTGCTGCCCTTGCGCGAGCGGCCGGAAGACATCCTGGTCTTCGCCCGCCACTTCCTGCGCAAAGCGAATGCGCAATTGGGCCGGTCGGTGCAGGGCTTCGACCCCGCCGTGGAGGAACGGCTGCTGGCCCATGCCTGGCCGGGCAACTTGCGCGAACTGGGCAATGTGGTGAAAAGGGCCGTTTTATTGACCACGGGCCCGACCATCCCGCTGAGCAGCCTGCCCGCCGAGGTGATCGGCGGGGAATCGCACGTCGGGGCCAGGGACCATGGAGGGGGAAGCCCCCTTTCGGCCGAGGGGTTGAAGGGGGTATCGCATTCGGCGGAAAAGCAGGCCATCCTGAAGGCGCTTGAGCACAACGGGTTCAACAAATCGCGGACGGCCGAGATGCTCAACATCGACCGCAAGACGCTTTACAACAAGCTGAAATCCTTCGGGATCGAGGTATAGGCCCAGCGGCACCCGCCCGGCCGCAACCCGGATGAACAAGCCCAGCCATCAAGGACCGGTCGGCCGTACTGGGCGGGAGCACCGCCTGCTGCGTGCCCTGTACCTGGGCGCATTGGTCCTGTTGGCCCTTTTCCTGTGGAGCACCTATACTACCTATGCCCGCTACCTGTCGGCCAGTCGGAATATCCGCAACAGCAATGCGGTCCTTCATGAGCTCGATGCCATGGTCTCCGGGCTCAAGGATGCCCATATCGGTGTGCATGGGTACCTGTTGACCCGCGATTCCACCTTCTTGCGCCCCTTCCGCAATGCCCGCCCGGTGGTGGAGGCCAGCATAGGCAGGCTGGACTCCATGGACCGTAGCGAGATGACGGGCATGGGGTTGGCCACCATCCGGGATTTGGGCCGGGAGCTGCTGGACGATCTGGAGGGGCTGGCCCGGCTTGGCGATTGGGCAGGCCCGGTGATACAGGGGGCCGGGGCGGCACACCTGGAACGCGCCGGCCAACTGATGGACCGGCTCAGGGAGGAACACGGCCGCCTGGCATCCGCCATTGGGCGGGAGCGTGACAGCAACCTGGCGGCCCAGCGCAACCTGCAACCGGATACGCCGCTGATGCTGGCTGTATTCTCGGTCCTGGCCATTCTGGCAACCGCCCTGCTCTTCTTGCGCTTGTTCAGGGCCCTGGCCAAGGCGGCGAAAGCGGAGGAGGAGGTGAAGCGGCGGGTGGAGGAGCTGGACCGGGAGGTGGGCACGCGCCAGTTCGCGGAGCGCTCCCTGAGGCGGGTGCTGGACACCTCGCCGAGCGCGATCATGGCCTTCCGCACCATACGCGGCCCCAAGGGCGAGGTGGCTGATTTCGAGTGCATCCTCTCCAACAGCGAAAGCGACCGCATTTACGGACAGCAGGACGGCAAGGTGGTGGGCAAGCGGCTGCTGGCCACCCTGCCGTGGATAGCGCAAACGGGGGCCTACGAGGCCTTGCGCCAAGTGGTTGAGACGGGCCGCCCCCACGAGGACAGCCTGGAATCCCTGTATCACCCTGGGACCTGGATCCATGTACATGCCGTGCGTCTGCTGGACGGCTTCGTGATCACCATCAGCGACATCACCGAGGCGCGCCGCGCCCGCAACCTGCTGGCGGAAAGCGACCGCCTGGCCATCACCGGCGGCATTGCCCGCACCATCGCCCACGAGGTGCGCAACCCGCTGACCAACCTGCACATGGCGCTGGAACAAATGCTGGATGAACTGGAACCGGCCGTGCGTGAGGAGGTGAAACCCTTTTCGGACATCCTCATGCGCAACATGAACCGGATCAGCAAGCTCATTACCGACCTGCTGGAATCCTCCAGGCCCAAGGAGCTCGACCTGCAGCCCTGCAACGTGCGCACCCTGCTCGAGGAGGCCGTCGCCTCGGTGCAGGACCGCCTGGACCTGCTGGAAATGAAGGCGGTGGTGGAGGTGGCCGATGCGGTGCCCGGGGTGATGGCCGACCCGGCCTTGATGAGCGTGGCCCTGACCAATCTGTGCGTCAATGCCATCGAGGCCATGGAGAAGGGGAGGGGCCGCCTGGTGTTGAAGGGATGGGCGGAACGGGGGCGCGTACTGGCCAGTATTTCGGACAACGGCAAGGGCATCTCGCCGGAGAACATCCAACGGCTCTTCCAAGCGTTCTTTTCGGGCCATTCCGGCGGCATGGGCCTGGGCCTCACCAGCGCCCGCTCCATCCTGAACGCACACCAGGTACACCTGGACGTGGAGAGCGCGGTGGGAGAGGGTACCACGTTCACGCTCACCTTTCCCTGAAGGGCATGCCGGGGATTCCGCGCAGCCAATTGCGGCACGAGCCTGACCTTTGCCGGGTGAAGACCGAGATCGGCACCGACTTGTCCCGGGCGGAGGGGCTGCTGCGGGCCGGGGAAATCGTGGCCGTGCCCACTGAGACGGTGTACGGCTTGGCGGCCAATGCATTCGACCCCGATGCCGTGCTGAAGATCTTCCTGGCCAAGCAACGACCGGCGTTCGACCCGCTGATCGTGCACGTACACGGCGCGGAACAAGCATGGGGTGTGGCCGATGCCCAGCCGTTGGACGCGATAGTGCGCGACCAGGCCGGTGCGCTGATGCGCCATTTCTGGCCCGGTCCGTTGACGCTGGTGCTGCCCAAGGGAAGGCGCGTGCCGGACCTGGTCACCAGCGGCCTGGATACCGTGGCCCTGCGGATGCCGGCGCACCCGATGGCCCAGGAACTGTTGCGGCACCTCGAATTCCCGTTGGCGGCCCCCAGTGCCAACCCCTTCGGCTATGTGAGCCCCACCACGGCGCGCCACGTAAAAGACCAGTTGGAAGGGAAGGTGCCCTACATCCTGGACGGGGGCCCCTGTGCCGTGGGTGTGGAAAGCACCATCATCGGCTGGGACGCGGAAAGCAGGGGGTGGGTGCTGTACCGGCCCGGTGGTACGCCGGTGGAAGCCGTGGAGGCCGTGATCGGCCGCGTGCCCAAGGCGCGGAAGACGGTGCTGCCCGTTTCTCCGGGAACGTTGGAGAGCCACTATGCGCCACGCAAGCCCGTGCTCATCGGGGCGGTGCCCGAGCTGATGCGGGAGCATGCCGGCAAGCGCATCGGCGTGATCAGCCTGCGCACCGACCACGGCGCAACCGTCAACCACGTGCTCTCCCCGAAAGGGGACCTGGGCGAGGCTGCACGGAACCTTTTTGCGGCCCTGCGCGCCCTGGATGCCGGGGATGTGGAGCTCATCCTGGCGGAGGAATTCCCGCCGGAAGGCCTGGGTGCCGCCATCAACGACCGCCTGGGGAGGGCGGCTGCCAAACGCGGGTGATCAGGGAAGACCGGTGCCGTGTGCGATCTTTGCACCCCGAACCACGCTCCCCGTGCCCGCAGCATCACCACGCCCCAAGCACCTCGCCATCCTGGGCAGCACCGGTTCCATCGGCACACAGGCCTTGGAAGTGGTGCGTGAGCAGCCGGAACACTTCCGGGTAGAACTGCTCACGGCCGGACGGAATGTGGCGCTCCTGGTCGAACAGGCCCGCGAGTTCAGGCCCAACACGGTGGTGATCGCCGACAAGGCCCTGCACGCCGAGGTGCGCGATGCCCTGTTTCCGCTTGGGATAAAGGTGTTTGCCGGGCCCGAGGCCATTGAACAGGCGGTGCGGATGGAGGGCATCGACCTGGTGCTCACCGCCCTGGTGGGCTACGCCGGTTTGCGTCCCACCTTGGCCGCCATCGATGCGGGCAAACCCATCGCCTTGGCCAACAAGGAAACCCTGGTGGTGGCCGGCGAACTGGTGACGGGCAAGGCCCGGGAAAAAGGAGTGGACATCTACCCGGTGGACAGCGAGCACTCGGCCATCTTCCAGTGCCTGGCAGGGGAGTGGGACAACCCCATCGAAAAGATCACGCTCACCGCCAGTGGCGGGCCGTTCCGGGGGCGGACACGCGCCGAGCTGGCCTCCGTGACCAAGGAGCAGGCTCTGCGGCACCCCAATTGGAGCATGGGGGCCAAGGTGACCATCGACAGCGCCAGCCTAATGAACAAAGGGCTGGAGGCCATCGAGGCCAAGTGGCTTTTCGGCCTGCGGCCGGACCAGGTGGAGATCGTCGTACATCCGCAAAGCATCGTCCACAGCCTGGTGCAATTCCGCGACGGCAGCCTGAAGGCACAAATGGGCCTGCCCAGCATGAAGGGACCCATCCAATATGCGCTGGCCTATCCGAGGCGGCTGCCCACGACGTGGCCCCGCTTCGATTTTTCACGCTTCCCATCCCTGACCTTCGAGGCACCGGACCTGGAGGCATTCCCCAATCTGCGGTTGGCGCTGGATGCGATGGAACGGGGCGGCAATGCCCCTTGCGTGCTCAACGCCGCCAACGAGGTGGCCGTCCAGGCCTTCCTGGAGGGGCGCATCGGCTTCCTGGACATGTCGGAGCTGATCGCCGGCCAGCTGGCTGGGACAAGTTTTATACCTTCACCCACTTTGGATGATCTCCAAAACAGTGACCGGGAGACCCGCGCCGCTGCACAACGAGCCCTGAAAAACATCGCATGGAGGTCTTGATCTACGCCGGACAGCTCATCCTTGGCTTGTCGATCCTGGTGGCCTTGCACGAGTTTGGCCACTTCCTGCCGGCCAAGCTCTTCGGCATGCGGGTGGAGAAGTTCTTTCTCTTCTTCGACTGGCCCCGTGCCCTGTTCAGGAAGAAGATCGGCGACACCGTGTACGGGGTGGGTGCGCTGCCCTTCGGGGGGTATGTGAAGATCGCCGGCATGGTGGACGAAAGCCTGGATGCCGAGCAGAAGGAGCGCATGCAGCGCCCCCCGGAGCCGTGGGAGTTCAGGGCCAAGCCGGTGTGGCAGCGCCTGATCGTGATGGTGGGCGGGGTGACGGTGAACGTGCTGCTGGCCTTCGCCATCTATGCCATGGTGCTTTTCGTGTGGGGGCGTGAATACCTGCCGGTGAAGAACCTGACCTATGGGGTGACGCCCAGCGCATTGATGCAGGGTGAGGGCTTCCGGGACGGCGACAAGATCCTGGACGTGGGCGGGCACGAGCCCAAGACCCTCGGCGACCTGTCCTTGGCCATCCTCATCGACGGCGCCCGCGAAGTGACCGTGGAACGTGAAGATGCCGAGGGGAACGTGGAAAAGAAACGGATCGAGTTGAGCGCGGACATCCAGGAACGCATCCTGGAGAGCAACGACAAGCAGCTCTTCAGTCCCCGCTTCCCGTTCTTCGTGGACTCGGTGCTGGCGGGCAACAACGCTGCCAAGACCGGAAGCTTCCGCAAGGGTGACCGCATCATCGCCGTGAACGGGCAACCGGCCCGCTATTTCCAGGATTTCGTGGAGGCCGTGAAGAACAAGAGGGGCCAAATGGTGGAGGTTACCTTGTTGCGGGAAGGACACCAGGTGAACATTCCGGTGGAAGTGGGCGAAGACGGCATCGTGGGGCTGCAGCCCCGGTCACCGGCTGAATACTTCACGTTTGAGACCGAGAGTTACGGCCTCCTGGCCAGCATCCCCGCCGGGATCAAGTTCGGCTGGCAGCGGCTGATGGACAACATCAACTCCTTCAAACTGCTGGGCAGCAAGGCAGGGATGAAACAAATGGGCGGGCTGATCGCCATGAGCAAGGCCTACGGGCCGCAATGGGTGTGGCAGCGCTTCTGGGAAATGACGGCCTTCCTTTCGCTGGCCCTGGCCGTGCTGAACATCCTGCCGATACCGGCGCTGGACGGCGGCCACGTGGTGTTCCTGCTGTACGAGGCCGTGGCGCGCAAACCGGCCCCGGCCAAGGTGCTGGAATATGCGCAGATGGCGGGCATGGCCTTCCTGCTCACGCTGATCCTGGCGGTGAACGGGCACGACATCATCAAGTTGTTCACCGGCAACCTGTGACGGCCCCGCCCGCCCGGGCCATAACCCTATGGCATCCGTTGGCGTAGGAACGTGCAAACCCCCTCTGCCATGCCACATGTGATGATCATTGAGGACGACGCGGTGATCCGCAAGATGATCGCCTACCAGGCCATGGATTCACATTGGCGGGTGACCACCCTGTGCGACGGCCGCGAGCTGGAGCGCATGCTGCAGGACGAACCGGCCGACCTCTTGCTGGTGGACCTGGGCCTCCCGCACATCGACGGGCTTGCCCTGGTGGAGGAGTTGCGCGCCAAGGGCAACCGGATCCCCGTGTTGGTGATCACCGCCTACGAGCTGCCGCATTTGCGCGACACCGTGAAAGGCGTGGGCGCCAATGACCTGTTGCACAAGCCTTTGGACCCCGACGAGTTGATGCACCGTATGCAGCGTCTGTTGAAGGCTGCCTAGCCTGCTGCAATCCCACTGAGGGTGCAACTTTACGCCCGTGGTCTACGATGTCCTCATCCTGGGGCGCGGCATCGCCGGGGCGGTGCTGGCCGAGACCTGCCGCCTGCGCGGGCTCTCGGTGCACGTGTTCGACCACAAGATGCCGGGCAATGCCACCCTGGCCGCCGGAGGCGCGGTGAATCCCGTGGTGCTGCGCCGGCAAGGGTTGTGCTGGGGGGCATCCTTCCTGATGCCGTCGGCGCACGCGTTTTACACCGCCTGGGACCGGCGGCTGGGCCTCTGCACCTGGCATGATGCGCCGGTGGTGCGGTTGTTTGCCAACGATAAGGAGGCGGAACAATGGGCAGGGGCCATGCGCAACCCGGACCTGCTGCCCGTTCTCGCTCGGCGGCCCGAGCCGGAGATCGATGACGGGCCCTTCCAGGCACCCCATGGCCACGGCACTGTAACGGGCGCGGGTTGGCTGGACATAGCCCGCTTGCTTGGGGCCCAACGCCGGGACCTGCTGGCGGGCGGGGCGCTGGACGAACGGCAACTGAGGCCGGATGATATACGGCCCATGGATGATGGGATCCGGGCCGGGGAGTTGAAGGGGCGCTGGCTGGTGGACTGCACCGGTGCCTTTTCCGGCCAGGTGGGCCTGGTGCCGGTGAAGGGCGAAACGCTCACCGTGCGCATCCCGGGGCTGCACCTTTCGCGGATGGTGTACGGCGGCACCGGCCTTGTGCCGGCTGGCGGGGAGTTCTTCCATGCGGGCTCCACCTTCAAGTGGACGGACATTTGGGAGGGGCCCACCCAAGAGGCCAGGGACTGGCTGATGGCCCGCTTGGCGGAGATGGTGAGGCTTCCCGTGGAACTGGTGGATGTCCACGCCGGCGTTCGTCCCGCCGCCCGCGACCGCAAGCCCATACTGGGCGTGACAGGGCCGCGCAGGGCCGTGCTCAACGGCTTGGGCGCGCGGGGTGTGATGCAGGCCCCCTGGTGTGCCGAACACCTGCTGGACCACCTGCTTGAAGGAAAGCCCTTGAAGGCCGACGTGGATGTGGGGCGCTATTCGAGCTGACCGGCTTAGCGCGATCCGCCCGGCGAGGCGTGCATCACCCGGTCCAGGTTGTCGGGGAAGTAGCGGTTGGCCAGCTCCACGAACTCGTCGCCGCGCATCAGGTGCTTCATGGAGATGTCCTCCACGCGCCCCAGCCCGCAGGCGGCCAGGAGCTCCATCAGCGTGAGCAGGGTGTTCCGGTGGAAATTGTACACGCGTTCACTCTTGTCGCTCACCACCAGCCCGCGCACCAGGTGGCGCTTGTGGGTGGTGATGCCCGTGGGGCAGCGGTTGGTGTTGCACAGCAGGGCCTGGATGCAGCCCAGGGCGAACATGAAGCCGCGGGCACTGTTGCACAGGTCGGCCCCCAGGGCCAGCATCTTCATCAGGCTGGCGGCGGTGAGCACCTTGCCGCTGGCGATGACCTTGATCTCGCCGTGCAGGTGGAAACGGTCCAAGGTGCGGCGCACGAACATCAGGGCGGGCTCGATGGGCATGCCCACGCTGTCCACGAACTCCAGGGGCGCGGCCCCGGTGCCACCCTCGGCGCCGTCCACGGTAATGAAATCCGGGCGCATGCCGGTCTCCACCATCTTCTCGCAGATCTCGGTGAACTCCGCCGTATCGCCGATGCAGAGCTTGAAACCCACGGGCAGCCCCCCGCTGAGCTCGCGCAACTGGGTGATGAAGCGCAGCAGTCCCCCGGCATCGCTGAATGCGCTGTGGCCCGGCGGCGAAAGCACGGTGGTGTACGGCTCGATGTGGCGGATGCGGGCGATCTCCGGCGTGTTCTTTATGGCGGGCAGCACCCCGCCGTGCCCGGGCTTGGCCCCTTGTGAGAGTTTCAGCTCGATCATGCGCACCTGGTGATGTCCCGCTACCTTGGTCCGGAACAGCTCGGGGTCGAAATCGCCGTTCTTGTCTCGGCAGCCGAAGTAGCCGGTGCCGATCTGCCACACCAGGTCACCCCCGGGCTTCAGGTGGTGGTCGCTCAGGCCGCCCTCGCCGGTGTTGTGGTAAAAGCCGCCCTTGCGGGCGCCGGTGTTCAGGGCCAGCACGGCGCGGTCGCTCAGCGCGCCGAAGCTCATCGCCGAAATGTTGAGCAACGAGGCCATGTAGGGCTTCTTGCAATACGCGCCGCCGATCTTCACCAGGGGCGGGTCGGCGGGCACCTCCTTCGGGTAGATGGTATGGCGGATGCCCTCGTAGTTGGCCGCATTGATGTCCAGTTGGGTGCCAAAGGGCGTGGTATCGTCCACGTTCTTGGCGCGCTGGTAGGCGATGTTGCGCTGCTGGCGGCTGAAGGGGCGGCCGTCGGTGTGGCGCTCGATGAAATACTGCTGGATCTCCGGGGAGATGAACTCGAAGAAATAGCGGAAATAGCCCAACAGCGGAAAGTTCCGCAGGATGGTGTGCCGGGGCTGCACCATGTTCCAGATGCCGACCAGGAACAGGGGACCCAGGATGGCAAAGGCCCAGAAGAACTTGGGGTGCCACCAGCCGACCAGGCCGAAGAGGGCAAAGAGGATGAAGCTGATGGCAAAGAAATAACGCTGCATGATGGATCGTCCCGACCGGATGTTGGCGGGGCAACAGAGTTACGAAAAAGTGGCGAGTGGCTCAGATGATCAGGCGCACCCCGCCCAGGTCGGCCACGCGGTAGGGGAAGCGGTCGCCGGGCGAACCGATGAACATGAAGTTGGTGGGGATGTTCCACTTTTCGCTCAGCTCATGCACCAGGGCGGGGCCGAACAGGCCGTGCAGTTCGATGAATTCGATCTTGATCTCCGGATAGGCGCGGTCCAGCACCCTCACGTCCTCCAGGTATTGGGGTCGCACGCTCTCGCCTTCCTTCAGCACCGTGACGATCTTCAGCTTCTTGGTGATCTCGTTGGCTTGCACGTACATCATCACGCGGTTGAGGACGGAGAGGTCGTCGCCCTTGGTGAAGTACACGAACTCCTGGCGGTTGAGCCGCCGTAGGGTGCGCGAGATGGTGAACCGCCCCAGCACGGCCAGCCCCGGCACGCTTTCCACGAAGCTGCTCACCCAGATCATCAGGTACTCCAGGATGGCCTTGCGGTTGAGCAGGAAGGCGATGATGAGGATGGCCGGAACGAAATACTGAAGGAAGACCACGAGGTATTCGGGGTGCAGGCGCACGTTGCCATACAGGGCGAGGAGCACCCCGAACATGCCGAGCGACACGGTCACGGTGGAGGCGGTCTCGGGGCGTGGGAGCTTGGCGCGCTTGATCTTCAGCAGGAAGTTGCCCAGGGCGAAGAAGGCCATCACCGTAAGGAAGGAGATGGTGTACATGCCGGCCAACGCCTGGGTTTCCGCCTGGGTGATGAACAGGACGGACAGGCATAGGATGAAGAACAGGATGATGATGCGGGGTGAGCTGCCCCGCCTGGTTTCCTTCAGCAGGAATTGGGGCAGGATGCGGTCCAGGGTCATGCGCTTGACCAGCCCGGTGACACCCACGTAGCTGGTCAGCACCGACCCGCAGAGCACCACCACGGCATCCACGGTAATGAGCGTGGCCAGCCATTTGCCGCCCGCGGTCAATCCCAGGTGGGCCAGCATGGCATCGCCATTGGCCACGATGGCGGGGATGGGCAGCACGAGCAGGGCGCTAAGCACGACCAGTGGGTTGAGCGCGGTGACGGCCACCCACATGTTGCGCAGGGTTTGTGGAAACACCCCGGGTTTTTGTTCCTCCACGTAGTTGGATGAGCTCTCGAAGCCGGTGACGCCCAGCATGGCCGTGCTGAACCCGAAGAAAAGGGCGACCCAGAAGCCCTGTCCGTGCGGCAGCGGCGTATTCCAGTTGAGGTGCAGCACCGAGAAGCCGTTGCGGGCCACGAACCAGAGGCTCACCGCCACCAGCAAGGCCATGGAGGCCATGTGCAGGATGAAGATGCCCACCGCCACCACGGAGGACTCCGAGATGCCGACGATGCTGAGCAGCATGAATAGCGCAAGCACCGCCAATGAGGCCATGACCACGGGCACGGCGGGCACCAGGGCATCCAAGTAGTGCATGGCCGACGCGGCACAGATGACGGCGGTGGCCATGTAGCTCAGGATAGTGAGCGTGGCCGCGATGCTGGCGTTGTACTTGTTGGTGGTGTTCAGCAGCACATTGTACGCACCCCCGTTCAGCGGCAAGGCTCCCACCACCTCACCATAGATGCTGCGGAACAGGTAGAGCACCCCGGCCACCAACAACAAGGCCACCACGGCCCACACGCCGGCATGTGCCACGGCAATGGCGCTCACATACAGGCAACTGGCGGTGATGTCGTTACCGGCGATGGCGGTGGCGGGCAACGGCCCCAATCTGGAATGTGTTCGTGCCATGGTAAGGTTGCGAAGTTGATCACCGGGAACGGAACCGGGAAACACGAACTCCGTCATGGGCAACAAGAAGGGCGGCATCTGAATGATGCCGCCCCGGCCGTCATGCTTCCACCAAAGCACACCGGCCCAACGGTCGGTGACCGTTGTTGGCTTACAACGTCATCCTGTTATCCTGTGTGCCACTCCCATCGGTCCTCAGCCGTGTTGTCCTTGCTCATCTGCCTTCACCAGCATCCATCACCTCCCTATCATCACCCGGCGCACCGTTTCATTGACATATCGGACGGCCGTCACGCCGCAAGCGGCGAAAGACGTTCCAAGCCACCGCCTCCGACCGGTGAAGCCCGAACGTCAAGGGATTGCCGAAGGAAAGGGGGCTGCCCAGGCCGATCGGGGGTGGGGAATTCCCGCCACGCCACGGCCGCGGTACGTGGAACTTGCATACCGCGCCGCGCTGCGGCGAAGCAGGCATCGGGAAGGACGGATCACGGGTAAATTTGCCCTTTCCTCCAATGGACTATTACCAGATACTGGGCGTGGCCCGCGGCGCCACCACCGAGGAGATCCGCAAAGCGTACCGGAAGCTGGCGCGCAAGTACCACCCGGACCTGAACCCGAACGACAAGGAGGCGGAGAAACGCTTCAAGGAGATCAATGAGGCGAACGAGGTGCTGAGCGACCCGGACAGCCGCAAGAAGTACGACAAGTACGGCGACCAATGGAAGCATGCGGACCAGATCGAGGCGGCGCAACGTGAACGGGCAGCAGCCGGCGGCGGCTTCAGCGGAGGAGACCCGTTCGGCGGATTCGGCGGCCGTGGCGACGACCAGGAGCAGGACCTGCGGGACATCTTCGGCTCCATGTTCGGCGGCGCGGCGGGCCGGATGCGTTTCCGGGGGCAGGACTACCAGGCCGAGCTGCAGATGAGCTTGCGCGACGCGGCCCGCACCGAGAAGCGGACGCTGACCGTCAATGGGAAGCAGATCCGGCTCACCATCCCTGCGGGCGTGGAGAACGGGCAGACCATCCGCATCAAGGGGCATGGCGGACCCGGCATGAACGGCGGCCCCGCCGGTGACCTGCTGATCACCTTCGCCATTACGGACGACCCCATGTTCAAGCGTGAGGGCAGCAATCTGTACCAGACACTCGACTTGCCGCTGTACACGGCCGTGCTGGGCGGTGAGGTGATGGTGCCCACCCTCGATGGGCAGGTGAAGGCCACGGTGAAGCCGGAGACGCAGAATGGCACCGTGGTGCGGCTGAAGGGCAAGGGCTTCCCCGTTTACAAGAAGGAGGGCAGCTTCGGTGACCTGTTCGTCACCCTGCAGGTGAAGCTTCCCGTGAACCTCACCGACCGGCAACGCGAACTCTTCAAACAACTGGCCAGCTCATGAACACGACCGACGATAGGGAATGGGTATCGCTGGAAGCCTATTGCACCGGCAGCCACGTGGAGCTTTCGTTCATCGAAAGCCTGGAGGAGAACGGCCTGGTGCAGGTGATCGTACGTGAATCGCACCGTTTTCTCCCCGTCGATCAGCTTCCTCAATTGGACCGCTTGGTGCGGTTGCACGAAGACCTCGGGATCAATGTGGAGGGCTTGGGCGCAATCACCCACATGCTGGAGCGCATGGCGGCGATGCAGGACGAAATGAACCAGTTGCGCAACCGGTTGCGGCGCTTCGGGCCCTTGGCGTGAATCCCTACTTGGCCACCACCAAGCGACGTGCGTAGTCGAATCCACTGGGCTGGACCACGCGCACCAAATAGACACCGTTCGCCATGCCACCCAGGTTCAGGACCGTGCGTGCATCACGGGTCTCGCCCACCTGGATGCTGCGCATCAACCGGCCGTCCCCCGCGAAGATCGATACCGTCGCATCGCCTTGAAGCCCGGGGAACGTAATGTTTACCTGATCAATGACAGGGTTGGGGTAAATCACCACGGGTGCGTCCGCTTGCTGCGCATATTGCCCCTCAGTCCATCCGCTCGTCGTGTATTGGCCGCTTCCAGCCACTGTCGCCGTGGACATCACCATGACCACGGCTGCGAGGATGCTTCCTGTTTTCATGGTTTTCATCGTGCCATAGGGCAGGCAAATTCCGTACCGATGGGGCGAGGAAGGTCATTCCGGCAAAATCGCGCGGTACCGTAGGTGGAAAGCTGCCATCGGGGCACATTGTCGGCATGGAGTCAGCAATGCCGCCCGCTGACCTGCCTGCTTGTCCGGGCCCTTTCCCCGTGTCGGGGCATCCTGCATACGCCCCAGCAACCATGGGACAGGCAGGTCCAACCCGATCGCCCAACCTCCCCCGGGGGCGCCTTGGCACCATGGCACTGCCCCCTTACGGCCGTGCTTTGCGTCGCGGCCTTCGGTCCGGTTCCCTGCGGGGTGCGGGCTCCTCCAAAGCCTTACGCAACGGCCCTTGCGACATCAAGGACCCTACACCGTCGCCACCACCTTCAGTTCAATGGCGATGGGTGTGGGCAGGCAGTTGATCTCCAGCGTGGTCCTGCACGGCGGATCCTTCTCGAAGTACTCCTTCCACAGCCGGTTGTACACGGGGAAATCATCCTTCATGTTGGTGAGGAATACCGTGACGTCCACGATCTTCTCCCAGCTGCTGCCCGCATCCTCCAGGATCCAGCGCACGTTCTGGAACACGCTGCGCACCTGCGTCTCGATGTCGTAGGAGGCGATCGTCCCATCGGCGTTCAGTTCCACGCCGGGGATCTTCTTCGTGCCACGCTCACGCGGCCCCACGCCGCTGAGGAAGAGCAGATCGCCCACGCGGCGGGCATGGGGGTAGTGGCCTACGGGCTCGGGGGCCTTGTTGCTGTTCAATGCGGGCATGTCCGTGGTTTTCCGGGTTCAAGGCAGCGTGCCGCTGCGTCCCGGCGAAGGTCGGGATGAAATGCGAAGCCCGCTAGGATGCCCGGCCTATGCCTCGCAGCTCACGCAGCCCACCAGGTCCTTCACGGCAATCTCCTTGGACACGCTTTGGCTCCGTTGGTAGTAGAGCGTTTTCACCCCCAGCCGCCAGGCCTCGATCACCAGCTGGTTCACCTCCTTCACCGGCAGGTTCGGCGGAATGTTCAGGTTCAGGCTTTGCGCCTGGTCGATGAAGCGCTGCCGGATGGCGGCCTGCTGGATGATCTCCAGCTGACTGATCTCCTTGAACGTCTTGAACACCGCCCGTTCCCGATCGGAAAGCTCGTGGAGGTGGGCCACGCTGCCCTGGTTGAGCATGATGCCCCGCCAGGTCTCCTCGTTGTCGAGCCCCTTTTCCTCCAGCAGGGCCTTCAGGTACTTGTTCTTGCGGATGAAGTTGCCCTTGGAAAGACCGGCCTTGAAGTAGTTGCTGCTGTACGGTTCAATGCCCGGCGAAGCCTGCCCCAGGATGGCGGAGGAGGAGGTGGTGGGCGCAATGGCCATCACCGTGGTGTTGCGGCGGCCGTAGCCTTTGAGCACCTCGGGCTCGCCGTAGATCTCCGCCAGCTCCTCACTGGCCCGGTTGGCCTTGGTGCTGATATCCTCGAAAACGGCCCTGTTCAGCTGCTTGGCCTCCAGCCCCTCGAAGGGGATCATGTTGCGCTGCAGCAATGAGTGCCAGCCCATGGCGCCCAGGCCGATGGCGCGGTGCCGCCTGGCGAAGCGGTGCGCATTGCCCAGGTAGTGGTTGCCGGCCGTCTTCTCAATGAACTCCTGCAGCACCGCGTCCAGGAAGAAGACCGCCAACCGCACGGCGTCGGTGTCCTTCCACTCGTCGTACAGCTCCAGGTTCATGGAGCTGAGGCAGCAGATGAACGACTCGTCGGCGCAGGAGGGCAGCATGATCTCCGAGCAGAGGTTGCTCGCATGGATCACCATGTTCTTGTCCTTGTACACCTGCGGCTTGGCACTGTTGACGTTGTCGGTGAAGAAGAGGTAAGGCAGCCCCTTCTGCTGGCGCGATTCCAGCACCTTGGCCCACACCTCGCGCTTCTGCATGTCGCCGTCGATCATCTCCTGCATCCAGTAGTCGGGGATGCACACGCCATAGAACAGGTTCTGCAGCGGGTTGCCGATGTCCTTGATCTGCAGGAACTCGCCGATGTCCGGGTGGTCGATGTCCAGGTAGGCCGCGAAGGCCCCGCGACGCACGCCACCCTGGCTGATCGTGTCCATCACCCCGTCGAACAGCTTCATGAAGGATACCGCGCCACTGCTCTGGCCGTTGTCCGTAACGGCGGTGCCGCGCCCGCGCAGCTCGCCGAAGTAACCGGAAGTGCCGCCCCCGAGCTTGGTCTGCATGATCACCTCGCCCAGCTTGTGGGTGATGCCCTCGATCTGGTCCGGCACATGCACATTGAAGCACGAGATGGGCAGCCCACGCTCGGTGCCCATGTTGGCCCACACCGGCGAGCTCAGGCTCATCCAGCCGTTCTCGATCAGCTCGGCGAACGGCCGTTTGAGCTCGGGGCGGTACAGGCGCTTGCTGGCGGCACCGGCAATGCGCTGGATGGCCCCGTCCACGGTTTCTCCTTTGAGCAGATAGCCCCGGTTGAGCATCTGCTCGCTTTCGTCATTCAGCCACCATAACTTGTTCATAGTACGGATGTGGGTTTGTTGTGCTCGTCAAGTGCAACGAAAATGAACTGGCCGGTGATGGACTTCCTCCGTGTGCCGGGCCGGTACATCTCCTCCTGGAAGATCTCCACGCGCACCTGCAGGCTGGTGGTGCCCACGCTGCTCACCTGGGCCACCAGCTCCATGATGGTGTCCGCCGGGATGGGCTCCTTGAAGTCGATCCTGTCCGAGGAGAGGGTCACCACTTTCTTGCGGCTGAAGCGGGTGGCGGCGATGAAGGCCACCTCGTCCATCAACTCCAGGGAGCCCCTATGAACCTCGACCGGATGGCAAAAGCGATCATCGTTCGGCCAGCCAAGGCGCGACCGAAGGAGGCTACCCGCAGGTAGCTGACTGAGGAGCAACGCCGGATGGCTGAGCGAGGGCGCTTGCCGTGGGGCGGAGCGGAGCGCCGATGCCGCCGGATCGGGGTTCGTAGGGGTTCCCTGCTGGGCCTTGCCGCCGAAGAGCGTGTTGTAGTGGTTGGTGGTGTTGGGGAAGATCACCTTGAATACGGAGGTGCGCGATGCCTCGATGCGCGCAAGCAGGTCGTTCGCCATGGTTCGGACAGGGTCAGAACAGGTCCGCTGCTTGGATGCTCTTGTCGTGCTTGGTATAGGCTGTGGGCCGCTTGGCGAAAAAGTCGTCCAGCTCGTTGGCGAACACCTCCTCGTCAAACCACTTCATGGGCGCATACTGGGCCTCGCTGATGCCGAAGGCCTTGGGCGCACCGATCCGCACCAGGGCATCGTCCACCCGGTACTTCATGAAGTTGAGCATGTCCACCTTGGTGAAGAAGTCCAGCTCGCCCGCGTCGTAGATCCAGTCCAGCAGCTCTTCCTCGTAGCCGATGTAGCGGCGCACTTCCTCCACCATGCGCGCCAGCATCGCGGGCTGCAGGTGCCCTTCCTCCTTCAATTGGTTCAGCAGGTAGATGCCCGCGCTGGCATGGGTCTGCTCGTCGATGGAGGTCCACGCGATGATGTTGGAGGTGTTCTTCAGGTAGCCCTTGAAGCGCGTGAATGAGAGGATGTTGGCGAATTGCGAGAAGAGTGAGGCGTTCTCGATCACGATGGTGAAGAAGAGCAGTTTGGCAATGATGTCCTGTTCGGCAAAAAGGCTGCTCTCGATCAGGTCCAGCTTTTTGCGGAATACCGGTACCTCGGGCAACCGGGCGAACTCCTGCTCATGGCCCAGCACCTCCAGTAGGCGGGAATAAGCCTCGGAGTGCCTGAACTCGGATTCGGCGAAGGTGGCGGCCAACCCGTTGAACTCCGGCTTGGGGAAGTGCTTGTAGAGGTCGCCCCAGAACAGTTTCACGCCCACCTCCACCTGGGCGATGCCCAGCAGGCTGCGTTTCACCACCTCGCGCTCCACCGCGCTGAGGTGCGCCTTGAAGTCCTGCACGTCGGCGGTGAACTCGATCTCGGAGTGCACCCAGAAGGAGCGGTTCATCGCCTCGGTGAACTGCAGGACCCCCGGATACTCGAACGGCTTATAGCTGGTACGCTTGTCGAAAATGCCCATGATGTTGATGCTTGTGAACGGTTGAACACAGGCATAAGGGCGGGGCGGCAAGCGCGTGGGTGATAGGCGGCATCGGCGAACCTCGTTCCTTATGCGAAAACGAAGTCCTGGCTGATGAGGAAGGCGATCTGGCTTACAGCTTGACGCTGCTTACAGTTGCGCAACAGCTCATGAATTTCACATGATTCCCCTACGCTCTGCCCCGGGTGGGGCAGCCTCATCAGACAAGGAACTGGCACAAAGAGAGGGTTTGCGGCGGTGCGAAAAACACCGTCCCCGGGAAGTTGTGCACTTCCGATGGTGAAGGCTGGCGGACTTCACTGGACCCCAAGCGGATCCGGTGGGGCGGAAAGTTTTCCACGCTTGTTGATCCCGGGATCCATGGGAGCCCTTCTTGGCCTGTGAATAGCCCTGGCGTAGCCAACGCATTGCGCCCGACATTTGCCCCATGCGTTTCCCGGCAGGAGCGGCCTTGGCGTTGCTGATCGCAGCGGTGGGCTGCGGCAACGACGACGGCACCATCAGCCCCACGGTGGGTCCCGTCACCGAAAGCGTGTATGCCAGCGGCTTCGTGAAGGCCCAGGGGCAATACCAGGTGTACCCCACGGCCACCGGCACCGTGCTGCAACTGCTGGTGAAGGAGGGCGATACCGTGAAGGCCGGGCAGGCCCTGATGCGCATCGACGACCGCGCCAGCGGGGCGGGCGAGCGCAGCGCCGCGGCACAGGTGGCCCTGCTGGAGCGCAACGCCGCCGACAACGGACCCGTGCTGGTGCCGCTGCGTGATGCGGCGGACCAAGCCCGCGACAAATACCTGTTGGACAGCACCAACTACCGGCGCCAGCAGAACCTGTGGGCCCAGAAGATCGGCAGCCAGGCTGAATTGGAGCAGCGCGAACTCGCCTTCACCACCAGCCGCGCGGCCTGGGTGCGTGCCCGTAAGACCCTGGCCGAGACCCGCGACAACCTGCGCACCCAGCTGGAGGTGGCCCGCAACAACGCCGCCATCAGCACCGCCGGGCAGGACGACCGCACCCCGTCCAGCCTGATCGACGGCATCGTGTACGACCTGATGATCGAGCCCGGCGAGTTGGCCACCCCGCAGAAGCCCGTGGCCGTGGTGGGCAGCGCGGAAAACCTCTACCTGGAGCTGGAGGTGGATGAGTTCGACATCCGCCGCATCCACACGGGCCAGCAGGTGCTGGTCACGCTGGACAGCTACGGCGACGAGGTGTTCCGCGCCGAGGTGTCGCGCATCATCCCGCTGATGAACGAGCGCTCGCGCACCTTCAAGGTGGAGGCCCGCTTCACGCAGAAGCCGCCGCGGTTGTACCCCAACCTCACCGCCGAGGCCAGCATCGTGGTGCACACCAAGGAGAACGCCCTGCTGGTGCCCGCCGCCTACATCACGGATGGCAGCTACGTGCTCACCGGCAAGGATGGCCGCACCCAGGTGAAGACCGGCCTGCGCGACATGGAGCAGGTGGAGGTGCTGGAGGGCATCACGGCGGAAACCCGGCTGCGCAAGCCTTGAGCCATGCGCCTGCTGGCCGGCATCTCCATCACCCTGCTGCGTGCCAAGCTGCGCCAGAGCCTGGTGGCCGCCGGCGGCGTGATGTTCAGCATCGCCATGTTCGTCACGCTGCTGGGCTTCATGCATGGCCTGAACCGGCTGCTGGACGGCCTGATCCTGAACCGCACCCCGCACGTGCGCCTGTACCACGAGCCCACCCCCTCGGCGCTGCAGCCCGTGCAGCTGGCCTACGCGGACAGCGCCTCGCCCCCGGCCCACCACTTCATCAGCTCGGTGAAGCCCAAGGACGACCTGCCGCGCCTGCGCAATGCCCGCGCCATCATGCAAGCCCTGGAAAGCGACCCGCGCGTGGTGGACGTCACGCCCCGGCTGGTGGCTCAGGTGCTCTTCCACGTGGGCACCACCGACCTCAACGGGCAGGTGATCGGCCTGGATGTGCTGCACGAGATGCAGTACTACATGTTCGACGACTACATGGTGGGCGGCGACCCCACCGACCTGGCCCGCGGCAACAACACCATCGTGCTGGGCAAGAAGCTGGCCGACATCATGCGGGTGCGCATCGGCGACCAGGTGCAGCTCACCACCGCCGCCGGCGAGCTGGCCACATTGCGCGTGGTGGGTTTCTTCCAGAGCGGCATCGCCGAGTTCGACAAGGTGCAGTGCTACGCCAACATCGCCACCGTGCAACGCCTGCTGGCCCGGCCCGCCAGCTACATCACCGACATCAATGTGAAGCTGCACGACCTCCAGGCCGCGCCCGCCATGGCCAAGGAACTGGCCGCCCGCTTCCCCGTGCAGGCCATGGACATCCAGACGGCCAACGCCCAGTTCGAGACCGGCAGCAACGTGCGCAGCATCATCAGCTACGCCGTGGGCGTGGTGCTGCTGATCGTGGCCGGCTTCGGCATCTACAACATCCTGAACATGATGATCAACGAGAAGCTCGACGCCATCGCCATCCTGAAGGCCACCGGCTTCAGCGGCCGCGACGTGCAACGGATCTTCCTGCTGCTCAGCCTGGTGATCGGCATCACCGGCGCGGCGGGCGGCGCCGTGGTGGGCTTTGCCCTGCAGAACGTGATCAACAACGTGCCCTTCCACCCGGACGCCATCCCCGCCGTCACCCATTTCCCGGTGGATTTCAGCCCCCGGTTCTACATCATCGCCATCTCCTTCGCCCTGGCCACGTCCTGGGTGGCCGGCTGGTTCCCCGCGCGCCGTGCCGCCAAGGTGGACCCCGTGGAGATCATCCGTGGAAAATGAACACGCTACCAACGGTGCTGGAGGTGGAGAAGGTGAACAAATCCTTCCACGACCCCATGACCGTGCACGTGCTGAAGGACGTGAGCTTCACGCTGCGGCGCGGCGAGTTCGTCAGCATCACCGGCAAGAGCGGCTGCGGCAAGAGCACCCTGCTGTACATCCTCAGCACCATGGACACGGACTACGCGGGTGAACTGAAGATCGACGGCGAACCCACGCGCCTGGCGGGCCCCGAGCGGCTGGCGCGCATCCGCAACGAGAAGATCGGCTTCGTGTTCCAGTTCCACTACCTGCTCACCGAGTTCAGCGTACTGCACAACGTGATGCTGCCCGGCCTGAAGCTGGGCCAAAAATCACGCGAGGAGGTGGAGCACCGCGCCATGGAGCTGCTGCGCACGCTGGGCATCGCCGACCAGGCCCTGAAGGGCGCCTACCAGGTGAGCGGCGGCCAGAAACAGCGCGTGGCCATCGCCCGCGCCCTGATCAACGACCCGCTGATCATCATGGGCGACGAGCCCACCGGCAACCTGGACAGCCACAACACCGAGGTGGTCTTCGAGATCTTCCGCCAGATCGCCGACGAGCACAAGCGCAGCCTGCTGGTGGTGACCCACGACGAGGACTTCGCCAAGCGCACGGACCGCGTGATCGAGATGGAGGACGGGAGGGTGAAAGTGGAAAGGTGAGAATCGCGGATAGCGGCGGTTCAGCTGTGAGCTGCAAGCCACAAGCCGTGGGCTGTGGGCTGGGAACCGCCCCGCCAATTGCCCCGCTGAACTTCTCGGCAGAGAGGAGGGAAAGCGGTCGAACCGCTTGACCCTGCCCATCCAGTTCTGCTCCCGGAAATTCCCCTTCTCCCTACTTTGCCATCCTGTATGGACAAGAAGGCCCTTTCGGAACGCGACATCTGCACCCGGTTCATCACGCCGGCCATTGTACAGGCGGGATGGGACCTGGACACACAGGTACGCGAGGAAGTGGGCTTCACCAAGGGGCGCATCATCGTGCGCGGCAAGCTGGTGACGCGCGGCAGGCAGAAGCGGGCGGACTATATCCTCTACTACCGGCCCAACATCCCGATCGCCGTGATCGAGGCCAAGGACAACAACCACACAGTGGGGGCAGGCATGCAACAGGCGCTGGACTATGCCGCCACCCTGCAGCTGCCGTTCGTCTTCTCCAGCAACGGCGACGGCTTCGTGTTCCACGACCGCACCGGACAGGCCCTACAGCCGGAAACGAACCTTACCCTGGACCAGTTCCCCGCGCCGGCCGAGCTGTGGCGGCGCTATTGCCTGTGGAAGGGGCTGGGCAAGGCCGCCGAGGAGATCGTGCTGCAACCCTTCCACGATGACAGCAGCGGGAAGGAACCCCGCTACTACCAGGCCAACGCCATCAACGCCGCCATCGAGGCCATCGCCAAGGGGCAGGACCGCGTGCTGCTGGTGATGGCCACCGGCACCGGCAAGACCTACACCGCCTTCCAGATCATCTGGCGGCTGTGGAAGAGCGGCCTCAAGAAGCGCATCCTCTTCCTGGCCGACCGCAACGTGCTGGTGGACCAGACCATGGTGAACGACTTCCGGCCCTTCGGGGCCGCCATGGCCAAGCTGAGCACGCGCAGCAAGACCATCGAACGGGCGGACGGAACCGAGGTGGACCTGCCCCTGGCCGTGGAGGGCGGTGCGGGCCGCAAACGCCGCATCGACACCTCCTACGAAGTGTACCTCGGCCTCTACCAGGCCATCACCGGGCCGGAGGAGAAGGACAAGCTCTTCAAGGAGCTGCGCCCCGATTTCTTCGACCTGATCGTGATCGACGAGTGCCACCGCGGAAGCGCCGACCGCGACAGCGCCTGGCGCGAGATCCTGGAGCATTTCCGCGGCGCCACCCAGATCGGCATGACCGCCACCCCCAAGGAAACGCGATACGCCAGCAACACCCACTACTTCGGGCCGCCCGTCTACAGCTATTCCCTGAAGCAGGGCATCCGCGACGGCTTCCTCGCGCCCTACAAGGTGGTGAAGGTGCACATCGACAAGGACGTGATGGGCTACCGGCCGGCCAAGGGCGATACCGACCGCGACGGCGAGGAGATCGAGGACCGCATCTACAACCAGAAGGACTTCGACCGAACCCTGGTGATCGACGACCGGACCAAACTGGTGGCCAAACGCATCAGCGATTTCCTCAAGGAGAGCGGCGACCGCATGCAGAAGACCATCGTGTTCTGCGTGGACGAGGAACACGCCGACCGCATGCGCCAGGCGCTGGTGAACGAGAATGCCGACCTGGTGCAGCGGGATGCCCGCTACGTGATGCGCATCACCGGCAGCGACAAGGCCGGGCAGGAGCAGCTCAGCAATTTCATGGACCCCGAAAGCCCGTGGCCCGTGGTGGTGACCACCAGCCGTCTCCTCAGCACCGGCGTGGACGTGCAGACCTGCCGCGTGATCGCCCTGGACCGCGAGATCGGCAGCATGACCGAGTTCAA
>JAGFIV010000041.1 GCA_024103275.1 Flavobacteriales bacterium | reverse complement strand
TTCCTGGAAGGGATTGCGCCCTGCGGGCGCTTTCCCCAAGGGAGAGGCTTCGATCGGCCTGCCCGCTGCGCGGGCTTGGCCAGAAAGCCGAAGGCCGCTTTACCAAGCAAGCTTGGCCGCGGCCATGTGGAAGGGATTGCGCGAGGCGCGCTATCCCCGAGGGGGGAGTCTTCGATCGGCCTGACCGCTGCGCGGGCTTGCCCTGACAGCCGACGGCCGCTTTCCATGCAAGCCTGGTCCCGGACTTCGGGTTTCTTGCCTCGCTGCGCGGGGCCGATCGGCGGAGAAGGAGGGATTCGAACCCCCGTTACCCTTTCAGGTAAACACACTTTCCAGGCGTGCGCCTTAAACCACTCGGCCACTTCTCCAATATGTCCGCATACGTCGGGCCTCGGTCCGTTGGCATGCGGGCCGCGAAAGTAATATCCGGCCGCCGTCCTACGCCACGGTCAGTTCCCCGCAAAGCGGAGCGGCCATGCGCTGCATCACCTCGGCCTCGCCCAACCCTTGGCCCAGCAGGAACATCAGCTTGGTGACGGCGGCTTCCGTGGTGAGGTCCAGGCCGCTGACGATGCCCATCTCGGCGAAGGCCTCGCTTGTCTTGTAGCGGCCCTGCTCCACGCGCCCGCCCGAGCATTGCGTGACGTTCACCAGAACGATTCCCCGTTTGCGCGCATCGCGCAGCACCTCCAGGAAATCGGCGTCCGAGGGGCCGTTGCCGCTGCCGAAGGTCTCCAGCACCACCGCCTTCACGCCGGGGTCGCACAGCAAGGCCTCCGCCCATCCGGCACGGATGCCGGGGAACAGCCGCAGGACGCCCACGCTGTTGTCCATCTTCTGGTGAACCTTGAACGGTCCGCTGCACCGGCGCAGCAACGCCGCTTTATCGTAGCGGATATGGGTGCCGGCCTCGGCCAGCACGGGCCAGTTGGGTGAACGGAAGGCCTCGAAGCGTTCGGCATGCACCTTCACCGTGCGGTTGCCGCGGTACAAGCTGTACTCGAAGTACACGGCCACCTCACTCACCACGGCCTCCCCATCCTCCTTGGCCGCGGCGATCTCGATGGCGGTGATCAGGTTTTCCTTGCCGTCCGTGCGGATGGTGCCCAAGGGCAACTGGCTGCCGGTGAGCACCACCGGTTTGGCGAGGTTTTCCAGCAGGAAGCTCAGCGCGCTGGCGGTGTAGGCCATGGTGTCGCTGCCGTGCAGCACCACGAAGCCATCGTACGCGTTGTAGTGCTCGCCGATGATGGCGGCGATGCGGAGCCAGTGCTCCGGGTGCATGTCGCTGCTGTCGATGGGTGTGCCGAAGGCGACGGTGCCCAGCTCCACGCCCATGCGCAGCAGCTCGGGCACCTGCTCTTCCAAGTGCTCCAGGTTCACGGCCTTCAGTGCGCCGGTGCGGGCATCGGCCACCATGCCGATGGTGCCCCCGGTGTAGATCAACAGCACCTTGGGGCGGTTCATTCCTGGAAGATCTCCTCCGCGTTGGCGGTGGTGATGCGTTCGATCTCGTCCACAGGCAGCTGCACCGCAGCGGCCAAGGCCTCTGCAATGAGCGGTATGTAGCTGCTTTCATTGCGCTTGCCGCGGAAGGGCACCGGCGCCAGGTAGGGCGCGTCGGTCTCGAGCACGCAATGGGCCGCGCCCACCTTGGACATGGTCTCCGCCAGCCCGCCCTTGGGGAAGGTGATCACCCCGCCGATGCCCAACTTGAAGCCGCCCAAGGCAATCACCCGCCGGGCATCCTCCTCGGTGCCGGTGAAACAGTGGAAAATCCCGGTGAGGTCATCATCCTTCTCCTCCTCGATGATCTCCATCACCTCCTCAAAACTCTCGCGGCAGTGGATCACCACGGGTAGCGCCAGTTCCTTGGCCCAGCGCACCTGTTGCCGGAAGGCGTCCTTCTGCTGTTCGATCCAGGTCTTGTCCCAGTACAAGTCGATGCCGATCTCGCCCACGGCCCAGTAGCGTCCCGTGGCCAGCAGGCGCTCCACCTCGGCCAGGTCGCGCGAGGGGTCCTCGCCCACCGAGCAGGGATGCAGGCCCATCATGGGGAAGCAGGTTTCCGGGTATTCATCGCACATCAGGTGCAGCGCCTCCACGCTGGTGAGGTCGATGTTGGGGAGAAAGAGCTTGTGCACCCCGGCATCATGCGCCCGCCGTACCATTTCCTTGCGGTCCTGGTCGAATTGTTTGTGGTACAGGTGTGCGTGCGTGTCGATGTACATGTTCCTTCCCCGATGCAAGATGCGGCAAAATTGCAGCTTTCCGCCCAAGGTGGCCATCCCCCCGTTTCAGGTGCCACGGCCCCGTGCAGGGCCGGAGTACCTTCGCGGCCCCGCCATGAAGGTCCTCCTCATCCGCTTCAGCTCCATCGGCGATATCATCCTCACCTCCCCGGTGGCCCGTTGCCTGAAGGAGCAGCGGCCCGGTACCGAGGTCCATTTCCTGACCAAACGCGTGTTTGCACCGTTAGTGGAACACTCGCCGTTCGTGGACCGCGTGCACCTGCTTGAGGAAAGCCTCGGCGACGTGACCGGGGCGCTGAGGAAGGAACGCTTCGACCTGGTGGTGGACCTGCACCACAACCTGCGCACCCAACGCGTCAAGCTCGCCCTGGGCCGGCCGTCCAAAAGCTTCCCCAAGCTGAACTTCGAGAAGTGGGTGATGGTGAACTTCAAGAAGGACATCCTGCCCCGCGTCCACATCGTGGACCGCTACCTGGGCACCGTGGCGCACCTGGGCGTGACGAACGACGGGAAGGGCCTGGACCTGTTCATCCCGCCGGGGATGGAAGTTGCGCCGGACCGGTTGCCCGCCTCCCACCGGAACGGATACACGGCGCTGTGCGTGGGGGCGGGGCATTTCACCAAGCGCCTACCGCCACGCCGGCTGATCGAATTGGCGGGCAAGCTGCAGGGGCCCCTCGCGATCATCGGCGGTCCGGATGACCGGGCCACGGGCCGGGCCATCGCTGATGCGGTGGGTGCCCGCGCCTTCGATGCCACCGGGAAATTCGACCTGCTGGGCTCCGCCTCGCTGATCCGGCAGGCCCGCGCCGTGGTGGCACACGACAGCGGCGCCATGCACATCGCCTGCGCCTTCCAAAGGCCCGTCGCCAGCATCTGGGGCAACACCATCCCCGGGTTCGGCATGGGCCCCTACATCCCGCAGCACCCGGGGCGCGTGATGATCAGCGAGGTGAAGGGACTGGACTGCCGCCCCTGCTCGAAGATCGGCTTCGCGAAGTGCCCCCGGGGTCACTTCCACTGCATGGAGTGGCAGGACCTGGATGCGGTGGCCACCTGGGTGAACGGGCAAGACCGGTAGGTCCATACCTGCGCCGTGGTCCCCCACGCCGGCTTAACGCGGAAAGATCGAGCGCAGCTCCGTCGCCTCCTCGGGCTTCATCTTGCCGGCCAGCACCAGGCGCAATTGGCGCCTCCGCAACGCACCCTCGTACCGTTCCTTTTCCTCGTCGGTCACCGGGATCACCGCGGGGATCTCCGTCGGCTTCCCGTCGGCACCCACCGCCACGAAGGTGTAGATCGCGCTGTTGCACTTGGTGAGCTTCCGCGAGGCCTGGTTCTCCGTCCATACATCCGCCCACACCTCCAGGCTGGTGTGGAAGGTGCGGCTGACATGCGACTTGATGATCACCAGGTCGCCCAGCTTGATGGGCACATCGAAGCTCACGTTGTTCACCGCCGCAGTGACGCATATCCGGTTGGCATGGCGCCCCGCGCTGATGGCGCAGTTCATGTCCAGCCATTTCAGCAGCTGCCCCCCGAACAGATGGCCCATGGTATTGGTGTCGTTCGGCAGGACCATGTTCGTGGTCTCCACGTAACTGATGGTCGTCGGCTTGGCTTCCATGTGCAAGTGATGGCGGCGCGAAGGTATCCCTCGTTTGCGTCCGGGCGGACGGCCCGGGCACGCGCTTACATTCGTCGCATGCTTCCCGACTGGTACCCTGCCTTGGCCGCCTTGCACATCCTCTTCATGGTGGCCTTCTTCTCCGCCACCTTCCACCTGCTGCACCTGCTCCTGCGGCATCGGCAGGCCCTGATGAAACCGGAACCGGACCGCACCATCCTGGCCAAGCAATTCGCCGCCATGGAACGCATCCCGCTCCATCTGGTGGCCTGGCCTTCGTTGATCCTGCTGGTCATCACCGGCGGCTGGATGGCCTGGTACACCCCATCCCTGCTGGCCGAGGCCTGGATGCAGGCCAAGCTGGGCCTCACCGCCCTGTTGTTTGCCTATCACCTGGTGAACCACCGGCTCATCATCCGCACGCGTCGCGGTGAAGCCGGCTGGAACTACGTCGCACTGCTTGTTTGGGCACAAGGGGCGGCCTTGATGCTGATCGTGGCCGTTTTCCTTTCGGTGTTCAAGCAGGTGGAGTGGTACATCGGCCTACTGGGCCTGGTGGTGCTGGCCACATTGCTCTATTCAGCCATCCGGGCCTTCGGGGCGAAGAACGGGGAGGCCGCATCTCCCGACAGGACCACAGGGGCCGGCTGATCAGCGCTTCACCAGGTCGTAGAAGAGCACCCGCCCGTCATCGGTGCCGGTGATGAACTGCCCGTTCCGGAACAGGCACGGGGCGCGGTGGTGCTGGTCCTTGTTATCCGGATAGGCGATCCGCTGCAGGGCATTGCCCCCATCATCCGTGAAGACCACCATGCCATTCTTGTCCGCCTTGGCCGTGATGCCTCCCTCCGTTGCCTCCACCTGCTGATAGAACCGGTCAAAGTCCGAGTTGCCCTTTTTCAACCCCATCCCGCGTGTCCGTATGGCATCGGGGATCCACTTGTGGCGGGCGATCATCTTGTCCTGCTTCCCGTCCTTCACATCCCACACTTCCCGCGTGCCTGCGTAACCGATCAGCACCACCCACTCCCCATTGTCATTGAAGGAGGCGTGGTAGACCACTTCGCTTCCATCCTCGTTGTACGGAAACCTGGCCACCCGCTTGCCGCTCTCCATGTCGTACAGCTCCGCCCCGCGCGCGGTGCCCACCAGGATACGGTCGCCCTTGGGCGCAATGGCCAGGCAAGTCACCTCGGCCTTGCCTGTGGTGATGGTCTTGGCCGGCGGCGTCAATACCACCTGCGCCGTGGATGCCCATGTCGTGCCGATGAGCGCGAGGGAAAGGATATGCTTCTTCATGTGGTTCCTGGTCATGCTATTTGTTGATCGTTCCGGGAAAAAGCCCCGTTGCCGCAAAGATCGTTCCGGCTTCCCGGTTTTCGGCTTGGGGGCAGGGGCCCGCAATGGCTTTTCACTTCACCAGCAGCCACGCTTCGGGGGCTTCCTCCTTGCGTACGGCGTTCAGGGCCTCCAGGGCGGTGGCACGCAAGGGATAGCTGCCGTATGCCACGCGGTAAAGCCCGCCTTTCCGGTCCACCAGCGATGCCGCGAAACCGCGGGCCTGCAGCTCGGAGACGAACCGGTCGGCATTCTCCTTCTCCAGGAAGCACCCCCCGATCACGTGGAATCGCGGGCCCGGCGCACGAACGGCCACTGCCGTGCTTTCCGGCTCGGCCTTCATCGGCGCCTGGCCAAGGTTCACGGCAACCGGCGGCATGCCAGGCCCCGCGATGTGCAATTCGTGTATCCCGTGCAGGTCCGCCGGGGCCGTCCAGAACGATGCCGTGGCAGGCGCCCCAACGGCCGGGGGAGGTGCTCCGGGAAGCACATAGCGCGCAGGCTCCATGTTGCGGAACACGTTCAAGTCACCCCATGCCAATCCTTCGGGGTTCATCATGCCCAACAGGTACCAGGTGGCCGCCGTGAAGACAATGGCCATCGCCGCCGCCGCCGCCGGCCAGCTCCCGTATCCCTTCTTTTCCCGCGCCGCGCCGCCTTCCGCGGCAGGCATGGAAAGCACCGGGGCAGGGGGCATGGTGGCACGGGGCACCGGCACGGCCGCCACCGGCCTCAGCCCGTAGGCATCTTTCAGGAAATTCACCTTACTGTCCGGCTGGAACTGCAGGTTGTGCTCCGGGTCATGGAAAAAGGTGCCCACTCCCGGCACCTCCAGGCGGCCTTGTCGGCCCAGCTCTTGACACCATTGTTCCACCTCTTGGGCCACCCGCTCGGAGGCACCTTGGAAATCCATGCCTTCCTGGCGGATCAACTGGTCCACCAGCAGGCCGTCCTGCCGGACCAGCTTGCGGTTGAAGCTGACGGCCTTCGACGGCGGGTGCACCAAGCGGCGTTGCACGTCCAGGCGGGCCGGGGTGTAGTGGGTGAGGAAACCGCCAAAGTCCGGCACGATCACGCAATCGTGCTCATAGAGCAACTGATGAAGATATCGCCCGAGCGCCATGCAGGTTCAAAGCTAAGGCAATGCGGCAAACCGCGCTTACACGGACTAATCGCCTCGTGGGGCGCCACCCGGGCCCGAAGCACGGGCGGCGGCCACCGCCCGCGCCGCCTCCAGGTCTTCCGGCGTATCCACGCAAAACGACGGATGTTCCGTGATGCCCACCCGCACGCGGATGCCGTTTTCCAACCAGCGGAGCTGCTCCAAGGATTCGGCCTGCTCCAGGGCCGACGGCGGCATTTCCACGATGCGCCGCAGGGCTTCGGTGCGGTATGCATAGATGCCCACATGCTTCAGGAAGCGGAACTGCCGGTGCAAGGGGCCGGGCCCGCGCTTGCGCAGGAATGGGATGGCGGCCCGGCTGAAGTACAACGCGTCCATCGCCCGGTCCACGGTGACCAGCACCTCCCCGGGATCTTCCAGGTCGCTGTCCGTGGCGACCACTTGTGCCAGCGTGGCGATGGTGACCTCCCGCTGCGCCAAGCATTGGCACACCTGGTCGATCTGTTCCGGCGCTATGAAGGGCTCATCCCCCTGGATGTTCGCCACGCCATCAAAAAGCTCCGGACCGATCTTTTCCAACGCCTCCCAGCAGCGGTCGGTGCCGCTGGGATGGGAATCGGCGGTGAGGACCGCCTTCCCGCCGAAGCCCAGCACATGGTCCCTGATGCGCCGGTCGTCCGTGGCGACCACCACGTCGGCAAGGCTCCGGCACAGGCCGGCCTGCTCCACCACGCGTTGCACCATGCTCTTGCCGGCGATGTCCGCCAAAGGTTTGCCCGGCAGGCGGCTGCTGGCATACCGGGCCGGGATCACACCAAGGATGCGCATGTCCGCAATTAGAGGCTCAAGGCCAATTGTACACGGTACGTCCGCGGGGCCTCGATGGCCATGGGGCGGATGGCGTACACTTCGTTGGACAGGTTGTTCACCAGGAAGGATGCCTTCACCTGCGGCGTCAAGGCATAACCCAGCCGCACATCCGTGATCCAATCGCCGGTGACGTGCGTTTCCATCCATTCATCGATGCCGATGTTGCGCAACGGATTGACCGGAACGGGCACTTGTGCGATCTGGCTGAACGCCTTGTCGATGTTGCGCACATGGCTGTTGTAGCGCACGCTCGCGCCACAGGAGACCCGCTTCCAGGTTGCGCCCACGTCCCCGCGGAACAGGTTCTCCACACGGAATTTCAGCACATGGTCCCCTACGTATGAGCTCGTGGAAGCATAGCTGATGTCCGTCACCGCTATGCTCGTCCTGGTTTGGGCATAGACCTCATCAGGCGTGGTGCTCACCGGCAGCGTGTGGGTATAGCCCATCAGCACATGCAGTTCCACGGCGCCGATCTTGCCCTTGCCCGCCAACTCGAACTCCGTCCCCGTGATGCGCGCCCCGCCCGTGTTGATGCTCTTGAACCCGAAACCGAACAGGTTTTCCATCGTGGGGGCGCCCCATTGGCCAAAGGTGAACTCCACGTAGTGGTTGAAGTCCTGCCGGAAGGCCACCATGTCCACATAGCCTGTGAATCCCCCGATCTTGAAGCCCTGTTTGACCCCCACCTCGCTGTTCACACTGTTCTCCGGTTGCAGGTCGGGATTGGGGTATATGTGCAGCGAGCCCACGTTCGTGGTGATGTACCGCTCGCCAATGGTGGGAAACCGGAACCCTTGGCCGTAGCTGGCGCGGATGTAGGTCCCCGGGAACACACGGTAGGTGGCCCCCGCCCGGAAAACGGGCTCCGCCTGCTCCAGGTCGTTCACCTGGAAGTGCTCATAGCGCACCCCTGCGCTCACCATCAACCGTTCCTCCAGGAATTTCTTGTCCACTTGCAGATAGGCTGCCGCGTTGTTGGCGGTGTTCTCCCCATCGCCCTGCGGGTTGCCGCTGTACAGTATCGCGTGGCTGCGCACTTGCTGCCCCACTACCCCTAAGGTCAGCACCACGGGACCGGCGATGTTCAGCTTCTGCTGCAACTGATACTCACCGTAGAGCAGGTCGTTCGCGTTGCTCTGGTCGTTGTTGTTGTCGAACTGCTGGCGGTACCACCGTCCCCGCAGGCTGTGCCGTGTGCCGCGGCCGCCGGTGTATTGGACGTAGGGGTCCAGGTAGGACTGAAAGCCCACCGTGTTCGTGGTGGTGGAAGGTGCCGGGCGGTAGAGCCCCTCGTGAATGTTGTCCCACAGGAACACGCTGGTGCTGTGGCTGCGCATCACGTTCCCGTTGAGGCCATAGTTCAGGCCCTTGACCTTCTGGTTGCGCCAGCGCGTGGCGAAGTTGAGCCGCACCCGGTTGTCGTAGCCGCCGGTCCCCAACCGGTAGGGGTCCTTGGCCAAGCTGTCCGGCGAGATCCGTTCCGGGCCGATATACCCGTCATCCGCGTATGCATTGCCAGCCACCACGAGGTCGAATTTCTTGAACCGATGGCCATGGAAGAAGCTGGCACCGCTGATCAACGGCGGGTTGGGGCCCCACCACTTCGCATCCTTGGCACCCGGTGCATCATACACGCCGCAGAACATGGAGGCCCGGGTATGGGGTTCCTCGCCCGGCCAGGCGGTGCGCACGTTGATCACCCCGCTGAGGGCCGCACTGCCATACAACACGCTGCTCGCCCCTTTGATCACCTCCACCTGGGCCACATCCTCAATGGGCAAAAAACTCCAGTTGGGCCGCCCGATGTCGCCGCTGAGGATGGGCAGGTCGTCGGCCAGCATCATCACCCGGCTGCCCGCACCGTAGCTGAAGCCGCTGCCTGCGCGGATCTGCGGGTCCTCGTCGATCACCACCACGCCCGGCACCTGGTCCAGGGCATCCGCCAGGTTCACCGTGGCCTTCTCCCGGATGATGGAGGCGGGCAGCACGCTTAGCGACTGGGTCACCTCCCCTACCCGCTGCTCGAACTTCCCGGCGGTGACCACCACCATGTCCAGCTGGTTGTCCTCCGGGAACAACTTGCCGTCCAAGACCACGGTCTTGCCCGGCTCCACGGCCACGGCCCGCTCCTGGTCACGGTATCCGATGAACCGGAACAAGGCGGTGTAATCACCCGCGGGAAGCGTGGCCACATAGTACCCGCTGTCGTTGGCCATGGCACCCCTTCCTTCGCCGAAGGAGATGCTCGCGCCCGGCAAGGGCTGCCCGTCGCCCGCATCCACCACCCGCCCTTCCACACGGCCCTGCCCAACGGCCCCCGTTTGTCCGTGCAGCCCCGAGGCCGCCAGGAACACGGCCAACGCCATGATGTTCTTCATCTCGCTTACCTTGGGCTTCGCCCCTTGACGGCGAATGTAGCGATCGGCCCCAGCTTCCCATGGACGATGAGCAGTGGATACACCGCATCGCCTTGTCGATGTTGAAAGGCATCGGCCCGGTGAATGCCCGCAACCTGGTGGCCTATTGCGGGGGTGTGGATGCCATCTTCACCGACCCCGTGGTGCGCCGTTCATTGGCCAAGGTCCCCGGCATCGGGCCCGTCCTGAAGGCGTCCGTCCTGGGCAAGGACGTGCTCAAGGCCGCCGCCCAGGAGTTGGCCTACGTGCGCAAGCACGGCCTGCGCATGCTGTTCTACCTCGACGCGGACTACCCCGTGCGGCTGCGCCATTGCCCGGATGCCCCGGTATTGCTCTTCGCCCGTGGCCGCGGCCAGCTCGACCCTTCCCGCAGCCTGTCCATCGTGGGCACCCGCACCCCCACCGACCAAGGCAGGCGCCTGTGCGAGGAACTGGTGGAGGGCCTGGCGGAAAGCGGCGCCACCATCGTCAGCGGATTGGCGTACGGCATCGACATCGTCGCGCACCGGACGGCCCTGCGCCGCGGGTTGCCCACGGTGGCCTGCGTGGCCCACGGCCTGGACCGCATTTACCCCGGCGAGCACGCCGCCACGGCCAAGGAGATCTGCGACAACGGGGCCGTGGTCAGCGAATTGACCAGCGGGTCGCCCTTCGCACCCGGCAACTTCCCCGCGCGCAATCGGGTGATCGCCGGCCTGAGCGACTGCACCATCGTGGTGGAAAGCGGGCCTAAGGGCGGGTCGCTCATCACCGCCGACATCGCCAACAGCTACGACCGCGAGGTGATGGCCTTCCCCGGGCGGCCCTCGGATGCCCGCAGCGTCGGTTGCAACCGCCTGATCCAGCAAAGCAAGGCCCACTTGGTCACCGGTGCCGAGGACGTGCTGAAGCTGATGGAATGGCTGCCCCGGCCAAAGAAAAAGGAAGCCGTGCAAAGCACGCTCTTCACCGAGCTGATGCCCGACGAACAACGCCTGGTGGACGTGATCCGCGAGCAGGGCAAGATCGACATCGACACACTCTGCTTCCGCAGCAAGATCCTGCCCCACAAGGCCGCCGGCCTGCTGCTCAACCTGGAGTTCAACGGCGTGGTGCGCAGCCTGCCGGGGAAGGTGTATGCGTTGAATTGAGGGTTTGGCAGTGGGCAGCCGGCAGTGGGCAGGTGCAGATGGCAGACCGCCTTCGCGTAGGCTTCGCCGAGGACAGTTGGCCGGAAGCGGGATGGTGCCAAGCGTGCCGTTAGCCAGCTTTTCCGGGCCGGGTCCATCCGGCCTCGATCACCGTCGGATCATCCCACCTTGGCAATATTTATACCTCTTTGTATAATACCGATTGGTACATTCAACTAGATCATGTACCACCGAAGGGCCGGATCGGGCGGCCCAGGAACTCCCTGCCGAACCAACGTGCAAAACCGGGATCGAGCCGTTCGTAGCCGTTCATGGTCTTGCCAATCACATCGTTCCCTTCCAGGGCCATGCGCGCCTTCTGCACATTGCGCGGCGTGCCCAACTGGAATTCCTGCATCACGGCGGTGGAGGTCAACCGCGTTTCCCCGGACAGGACCGCCTTGATGAGGTTGACCTGGGTGCGGCTCATGATCCCGCATTCCCGCATGTACAACGGTTGGTTGGCGGCGATCAGCAGGTCGAGCGCGGATCGCAGGTCCGCATCCTTCACCTTCCTTCCCGCCTGGGCCCAGGTGAAGTGTGCGAACGATTGAACGACACATGCGCCAATCCAGGCCCGGCAAGGCCGGCCCATGCGCCCAGCCCGCATGCTCAATAGATTCGGTCACCCAAATCCGGTGTCATGTGGTGGACCTACGCGCTGCTCTCCGCCTTCTTCGCCTCCCTCACGGCCATTTTCGCCAAGCTGGGTGTGGCCCATATCCCCTCCAATGTCGCCACCGGCATCCGCACCGTCATCATCCTGGTGCTGGTTTGGGGCATCGTATGGTTCCGCGGCGAGGCCAAGGGGCTGGGGACGCTCCCCAGGCAGGACGTGTTCTTCCTGGTGCTTTCCGGCCTGGCCACGGGCCTCTCCTGGCTGTTCTATTTCAAGGCTTTGCAGGTGGGCAATGTGTCCCAAGTGGCCCCGATCGATAAACTCAGCGTGGCGCTCACCATGGTGCTCGCGGTCGTCTTCCTCGGCGAGGCCATCACCGTGAAGACCGCCATCGGCGCGGGGCTGATCATCGCCGGCACCTTGGTGATGATCCTGTGACCCGACCCCCTCAATCCACGCTGAAGTAATCCGCGCTCTGGTACTGGCCGGTGGCCTCCTTCACCAGCTGCATCAGGATGTCGTTGGCCAGGCTGCTGGCGCCGAAGCGGAACCAATGCGGGTCGAGCCATTCGGGGCCGAGCTCCTCCTTCACCATCATCAGGTAGTGCAGCGCCTCCTTGCTGGTGCGGATGCCGCCGGCGGGCTTCATGGCGATCATCTGACCGGTCCTCAGGTAATGGTCGCGGATGGCGTGCAGCATCACCAGGGTGACGGGCATGGTGGCGGCGGGGCTGATCTTGCCCGTGCTGGTCTTGATGAAGTCGGCCCCGGCGGCGATAGCGATGTCGCTGGCCAGGCGCACCTTGTCGTAGGTGCCCAGCTCGCCCGTTTCCAGGATCACCTTCAGGCGTGCCTTGCCGCAAGCCTCCTTGACGGCCGCGATCTCGTCGAAGACGAAGTTGTAGTCGCCGCTGTGGAATCGACCACGACTGATCACCATGTCGATCTCGTCCGCGCCTTCGCTGACGGCGAACTTGGTGTCGGCGATCTTCACGGGGCGCGGCGCCTGCCCGCTGGGGAAGGCCGTGGCCACGGCCGCCACCTTCACACCGCTGTCGCCCAGCGCCTTCTTGGCCACCTTCACCAGCGTGGGGTACACGCAGACCGCAGCCACGTGCGGCAGGCCGGGCAGCTGGTCGTGCAGGTGGTGGGCCTTGTAGCATAGTTGCGTCACCTTGCCGGGGGTGTCCTGCCCTTCGAGCGTGGTGAGGTCGATCATGCCCAAGGCGAGCTTCATGCCCTGCACCTTGGCGGCCTTCTTGATGCTGCGGGTCTTGATGCGCGCCACGCGCTCCTCGATGCCCACTTGGTCAACGGCAGGCACGTGGGAGGGGACAAAGGCGCGGTTGCGGACGGTTCTTTCTGCGATCATGGTCATGGATATGCCAAAGATACGGGGGCCATGGCCGTGTGCGCCCCGGGGGAGCCTGGCGGCCCGAGGCCGGCCCCCCGTGAAGCCGTACCTTCGCGGCGCTTTTCATGGCCGCCGTGCCCGAACATATCCACCCCGTTTCCGACCGCCTGCTGCAACGCGCCGACAAGGAGGCGCTGCTGGGGCAGCGCGGCTGCGTGGTGTGGATGACGGGGCTGAGCGGCAGCGGCAAGAGCACCATCGCCATCGCCCTGGAGCGCAGGCTGCACCGGGCGGGCCGCTATGCCGTGGTGCTGGACGGCGACAACATCCGCGCCGGCATCAACAGCAACCTGGGCTTCAGCGAGGCCGACCGCACGGAGAACATCCGCCGCATCGCCGAGGTGGCCAAGCTCTTCGTGGGCAACGGCGCGGTGGTGGTGTGCAGCTTCGTCAGCCCCACGGTGGCCATCCGCGATCAGGCGCGTGCCATCATCGGCGCGGCCGATTTCATCGAGGTGTTCGTGGACACCCCGCTGGAGGAGTGCGAACGCCGCGACGTGAAGGGCCTCTACGCCAAGGCGCGTGCCGGCGAGGTGAAGCACTTCACCGGGATCAGCGCGCCCTTCGAGGCGCCCCCGCATCCGCATGTGCACCTGGCCACGGTGGGCCGCACCCCGGAGGCCAACGCCGACGAACTGTTGAATTATCTGCAACCCCGGATCACCCTGCAATGAGTTCGACCCATTCCTACCGATTGACGCACCTGAAGGAACTCGAGAGCGAGAGCATGTTCATCCTGCGGGAGGTGGCCGCGCAGTTCGAGCGGCCCGCGCTGCTGTTCAGCGGCGGCAAGGACAGCATCGTGTGCTTCCACCTGGCGCGCAAGGCCTTCTTCCCCTCCAAGGTGCCCTTCCCCCTGTTGCACGTGGACACGGGCCACAACTTCGGGGAGACCATCGCGTTCCGCGACCGCCTGGTGGGGAAATACGGCGTGGAGCTGCTGGTGGGCAGCGTGCAGAAGAGCATCGACGAGGGCAAGGTGGTGGAGGAGACCGGTTACTATGCCAGCCGCAACAAACTGCAGATCAACACGCTGCTGGAGGCCATCGAGACGAACAAGATCGACTGCGCCATCGGCGGCGCCCGCCGTGATGAGGAGAAGGCCCGCGCCAAGGAACGCGTGTTCAGCCACCGCGACGAGTTCGGCCAGTGGGACCCCAAGAACCAGCGGCCCGAGCTGTGGAACCTGTACAACGGCCGCAAGCTGGTGGGCGAGCATTTCCGCGCCTTCCCCATCAGCAACTGGACCGAGATGGATGTGTGGCAATACATCCTCCTGGAGCAGATCGAGATCCCCAGCCTCTACTTCAGCCACGAGCGCGAGGTCTTCGAGCGCGACGGCGTGATCTATGCCAACTCGCCCTTCATGAAGCTGAAGCCCGACGAGAAGCCCTTCATGAAGCGCGTGCGCTTCCGCACCATCGGCGACATGAGCTGCACCGGCGCGGTGGATTCACCGGCCTCCACCCTGGAGGAGATCATCGAGGAGGTGGCCAGCACCCGCACCACCGAGCGCGGCAGCCGCATGGACGACAAGCGCAGCGAAGCGGCCATGGAGGACAGGAAGAAGGAAGGATATTTTTAGAAAGCTGAAAGAGGAAAGCTGAAAGCTGAAAAAAGTCGAGGCGGAGAGCCGAAAAACTGATCGGATGGAAGGACAAATCCACAAAGACCTGCGGGAGCGAGCGAAGCAATTCTCCGTTGCAGGAATCAAGTTCTTTCGTGGACTTCCCAAGGACACGGAAGCACAGATCTGTGGTCGGCAATTCCTTCGGGCCGTAACATCCGTGGGAGCGAACACCCGTTCAGCCTTTAGGGGAAGAAGTCCGAAGGAATTCAAGGCCAAACTGGGCGTGGTGATCGAAGAGGCGGACGAGTGCGGCTTTTGGTTGGAAGTGATGAGCGAAACAGGGATCGTAAAGGAGGAGCCGGCAAGGCCTTTGCTGACCGAAGCCAATGAGCTGGTGTCCATTTTCACCTCAATTGTCAAGCGATAGCGGCGGAAAGCGGTTTCAGCTTTCAGCTTTCATATTTCATCTTTAACCGAGAACATGACAAGTACGACAAAGGGTTATCTGGACATGGACCTGCTCCGGTTCACCACGGCGGGCAACGTGGACGATGGCAAGAGCACACTGATCGGGCGGCTGCTGTACGATAGCCGGGCGATCTTCGACGACCAGATGGAGGCCGTGGAGCGGGCCAGCTCCAAGCGCGGCAACGGCGAGCTGGACCTGAGCCTGCTGACGGACGGCCTGCGCGCCGAGCGCGAACAGGGCATCACCATCGACGTGGCCTACCGCTACTTCGCCACGCCCAGGCGCAAGTTCATCATCGCCGATACGCCGGGGCATATCCAGTACACGCGCAACATGGTCACCGGCGCCAGCACGGCGAACCTGGCCATCATCCTGGTGGATGCGCGCAAGGGCATGCAGGAGCAAACCTCGCGCCATGCCTTCATCGCCTCGCTGCTGGGCATCCCCCACGTGGTGTTCTGCATCAACAAGATGGACCTGGTGGATTACGACGAGAAGGCGTTCCACGCCATCAAGGACCAACTGGAGGACTTCAGCAGCAAGCTGGAGGTACGGGACCTGAACTTCATCCCCATCAGCGCACTGAGGGGCGACAACGTGGTGAAGCGCAGCACCAACATGGACTGGTACCAGGGGACCACGCTGATGTACCTGCTGGAGAACATCCACATCGCGGGCGACCTGAACCACATCGACCGCCGCTTCCCCGTGCAGCACGTCATCCGGCCCATGACCGAGGAATGGCACGACTTCCGCGGCTTCGCAGGGCAGATCGATGCGGGCATCTTCCGTGTGGGCGAATCCGTGCAGGTGCTGCCCAGCGGCTTCCAGAGTACCATCAAGTCCATCCATGTAGGCGACCGTGAGGCGCAAGAGGCCTTCGCCCCGCAAAGCGTGGTGATGACCCTGTCCGACGAGATCGACATCAGCCGGGGCGACATGATCAGCGGCACCAACAACCTGCCGCAGACCGGCCAGGACATCCATGTGATGCTGTGCTGGCTGAACCAGAAGCCCTTGCAACCGGGCGGCAAGTATGCGCTGAAGCATACCACGCGCGATGCGCGGTGCATGGTGAAGGAGGTGGCCTACAAGATGGACATCAACACGCTGCGCCGCCTGGAGAGCGACAAGGCCATCGGCATGAACGACATCGGCCGCGTGCACCTGCGCACCACCGTGCCGCTGCACTACGACCTGTACACGCGCAACCGCAATACGGGCAGCCTGATCCTGATCGACGAGGCGACGAACGAAACGGTGGCTGCGGGTATGATCGTCTAGGCCCTTACGCGGCCTTCCGCTGTTTGCCCCACAGGAAGAAGAAACCGGCCACCGCCCCCAACGTGTCGGCCAGCAGGTCCAGCGGATCGCCGTGGCGGCCCCAGGCCATCAGTTCCTGCAGCACCTCCACCAGCGCCCCAAAGAGCACCGCGACCACCAGGCCCAGCAACAACGGGTGGCTTGGCGAACGCCAGGCCCGGCCCGAAGAGGCCAGTGCCATGCCCAGCAATACGCCCTGCACGCCGAACAGGAAGGCATGCACGAACTTGTCCACGCGCAATTGCTCCGCCCATGAAAGGCGTGGCACGTCACTGACCGGCATCAGCGTGACCACCAGGATGCCTGCCGCCCATAGGGCCGCCCAGAGCGGTGCCCGTCTTCCCGCCATGTCCAGCACGGACCCGGTCAGCCGATGCTCTCCTGGTACTGGTCCGCCGTAAGCAGGCCCTCCAGTTCGGCGGGGTCCTTCACCTTCACCCGTACCATCCAGCCGCTGCCATAGGGGTCCTTGTTCACCGCCGCCGGGTCGTCCGCCAGGGCGGGGTTCACCTGAAGGATCTTGCCGGAGACGGGCATGAACAGGTCGCTCACGGTCTTCACGGCCTCCACCGTGCCGAACACGGCTTCCTTGTCCACGTCCTCGCCTTCGGTGTTGATGTCCACGAAGACGATGTCGCCAAGCTCGCTTTGCGCATGGTCCGTGATCCCGATCACGGCCTCATCGCCCTCCATGCGTACCCACTCGTGGTCCTTGCTGTACTTCAGTTCCGCTGGGATGTTCATGTTCCGGTGTTTTTTGGTGGTTCGCCACGGCTGCAAATATGCCCCTTATTGGGTCAAGGTGAAGCGGAGGCTGATCCCGATGTTGGTGTTGCTGCTGGGGAAGGAGGTGCTGATCACCGGCTTGTTCACCACACGCTCGTAGAAGGCGCGCACGTTCAGGCGCTGGTCGATCACATAGTCCGCGCTGGTCTTGATGGAGATGATGTCCTGCCCGGCGGTCACCTGGTTCTGGCCCTCCTCCATCTTGCGGATCACGGTGTTGTTCTGCCGCCAGCTCAGGTCCACGCGCAGGTTCAGGTCGCTCTGCGGGGTCTTGCCACCGATCTGGAAGGGGAACTTCACCTTCTTGAAGCGGTAGCCGCTGCCGATCACGTATTCCTTGCCGCGGATCTCGGTCACCTGGAAGTTGGTCAGGCCCAGGCTCAGGTTGCGGTCGCGGTTGTACTCGAACTTGGCCAGCAGGCTGTTCTGCAGCGTGGCGTCGAAGTTGATGAACGGGTGCATCACCTCGGCGATGGTCACCGTGGTGATCTCCCGCTCGGGCAGGAAGTTGCCGCCGGCGTCCATCACGCTGCCGCCGGGTTCATAGAGCAGGTTGGTCTGGTAGTTGCCGATGCTGAAGGTGCTGCGGTAGCTGTGCTTCACGGTGAAGGTCCGGAACCATTTCCTGAACAGTTCCAGCCTGGACAGCCCATCGTAGGTGATGTCCCAGTTCGGCAGGGGCAGTTGCTTGAACGGGTCCAGCTTCATCTTCGCGGCGTCCTTGCCCCCGTAGGCGGCCATGAAGGCCCCGACCACCACCTGCTGGTTGGTGCCTCCGTAGCCCAGCCAGTAGGCGCTGTCGGTGGGCATGCTGCGCACGTCGGCCTGGCCCAGCCGCTGGCTGATCACCTGGCGGGCGCCGAGCATGCGGTTGAAGATGTCGCTGACGAAGTTCTCATCGTCGCGGCTGAACGTAGTGGCCCAATTGATGGTGCTGACGCTGAAGTTGCCGAAGTTGCGCGGGCTGTCGTTGACGTACCGTCCTTCATTCGCGTTCCACCGGAAGAAGGAGCTGCGGTTCTCGCTTTGCGTGCGGGTGGCCATCAGCTCGATGCGCATGCTCTTGAACGGTTCCAGGGAAAGCCGCGCATTGATGGTCTCGTTCCGGGTGTTGGTGTAGGGGTTGAAGATGCTCGGGGTCTGCACCAGCCAGCCGCGCGCGGAGGCGTCGGACGCGAAGTCCCGCACGTAGTTCCCGTTCAGGTCCTGGTTCTGCGCGCCCAGGAGGAAGCCGAAGCCGGGCGCCCCGAACCCTTGGTCCATGCCGATGACGTTGGCGCCCCTGCCCCAGCCCGGTAGCAGGATGCCGCTGGTCTGGCTGTACGTGAAGGTGCCCGTGCGCACGGTCATCAGCAGGCGCGCCAGGCCTTCCAGGGGGTTGATCTTGGGGCCCGTCTTCCCATCCTTCCCTTGGTCGGCATCCTTCCCCTGGTCCTTGCCGCCCGCCGCTTTCCGGGCGGTGGTGGTGCGCGTGCCGCGCGCCTTGTCGTTGATCTTCTTGAAGTACTTCACCTTGTTGTACAGGCCCACGAAGTTGAACTGCCCGTTGAGGTTGATGTTGCGCGAATTCTGGATCGTGTGGCCGATGCTGTCCTGCGTGAGCGGTGCCCGATCCCACTTGTAGCCCGCGCCATACGTGGCATTGGCGGTGATCCAGTCGGTGAGGGGCAGCTTGTCCAGCGGCAGCGTGTAGGTGAAGTTCACCGCGTGGTCGTAGGTGGTGGTCTCCCCGAAACGCTTCAGGCTGGTGAGCACGCTGTCCTTCCAGATCCGGTACTGGTCGCGGTCGTCGGTGTTCACGCGCCCCGGCGGTTCGCCGATGATGGAATTGTTGTTGGCGTTGAAGTCCACCTTCAGGTTCCGCGTGACCTCGTAGCGGAAGCCGTACTGGTTGGTCCAGTTGAAGGTCTTGTTGTAGGTGGGCGTGGGGGGCAGGCTTTCGATGTCCGGATTGGGGCGGACCAGGCGTTCCAGGTAGGTGCGGTCGATCGCCGTGCGCGCGGTGATCTGCTTGAAGCCCAGGTTGAAGTTGAAGTCCCTCACCAGGCGCAGCCACTTGCTCTTGCCGATGAACGCCACATTCTCGAAGGGCTTCACCGGCCGGGGCCGCGGGTTGTGCTGGTAGGTGAGCGAGCCCCGGTAGATGCGCGTGTTCTCGTATTGGGTGTTCACATCGTGGAACTCCTGGTCGCTGTAAGCATACGACAATCCGAAATTCGAAATGTCGTAGAAGTGCTCGTTCTTGCTGCCTTCCGACCGGGATTTGTGCACATTGGTGAAATTGATGCTCCGCCGCCGGGTGTAGGTGCGCAGCTCCTTCATCCGCTGCTTCTTCTCCTCACGGGTGAGCGAACGGGTGGACTCGTTCCATTTGATGTCCGGGTTCAACGGGTCGTATTCCGGCTTGATCACCTCCTCGGAATAGCCCACGTACATCGGCACGCTCAGGCCGCTCTTCTCCGGGAGGAACTTGCTCATCTCCAAGTTGGCGGCCACGTCGATGCCATAGCGTGTATCCCGTTGGCGCTCGCTCACCTTCTTGTCGATGCTGCCCCAGCCCGGGGTGCTGTAGTTGCCCGCGACGCTCAGTGTGCCCAGGTCGGCCAGGGCGGTGTTCACCCGCCCGATGGCGGCCCATCCGCCTTGCTGGTCGAAATCGGTGAGGCGCAGCTCGTTCACCCACACCTCCACGCACTTGGCCGTGCCATCGTCGGGGTTCGACCAGGGGTTGGCATCGGCGCCGTCGCGCTTGGGGTTCCTGATGCCGATCATGATCGTGTTCATCAGGCTCAGGTTGGGATTGCCCACCACCGTCACCCGCCGGTCGCCGTCCATGACGGTGTACCGTTGGTTGGTGGCATGGCCGACCTGGTTCCGCTGGATCTTCACATCGTTCAGCTTGGCGAATTCCACGACCAGGTTGTTGTCCTCAGGCCATACGTTGTACGGGTCGCTGTTGAAGAACGCCGAGGGCTTTACCGGGATCTCGTACTCGTAATAGTTCTGCGCATAGTCGTTGCCCAGGCGGATGAACACGCTCACGTCCCCGTATGTGATCGGGCGGTCCGGGTCCATGGATTCGGCATGGATGTACATGCGCAGCTTCTTGTAGCTGCGGATGTCCAGGCTCACGTTGCGGAACACGGCGCGGGCATCGCCGTCGCGCAGCCCGCAGGTGCTCAGGCTCAAGGATTGCTCGTTCAGGCTGCGCAGGTTGGCGCTGGCGATGTCGGTCTCCTGGTTGATGCCGGGGGGAAGGACGTAGTTGATCGGTGTGCGGTTGCCGTTCTCCTCAATGTTCACCGCGGCCACGTCGAAGGTGGTCTGGTCGGGGTCGCCACCGATGACCTCGCCCGGGGTGTCCAGGCCCTGGGTGTACTTGCGCCATTCGCCGCGCACGAAGTCCAGGCGTGCAAAACGCAGCACCACGGGCTGGTTCCATCCCTTGAGGAACATACGCATGAAGCGGATGGAGCGGAAGTCCTGGATGCCGTTGACCCGTTTTTCCGGCTGGCGCACCGGCACCTTGAACTGGTACCAGTACACCTCCTTGCCGCCGGGGCTGCGGCCCAGGATACGGTCGGTGATGAAGTTGCGGCCCACCACCATGTCGGAAGGCTTGAGCTTGATCCTGTATTGGAAGTAGCTCTCGCTCTCGCTCAGGTTCTGGTCCTGGTTGATGTCCTCGGAGGTGGGCAGGGTGGTGTATTGGGTGGGGTACGATTCGGGGCTGTCCTCGTCGGTGATGGAGTTGCCTTCCAGGCCGTTGAAGCGCTTGTAGCGGTCCAGGATGGAGCGCGGGGGACTGTCGTAGTCGCCGCCGCGGAAATAGTGGTAGTCGTCCCCCGAGGGGTCGTTGATCCAGCGGGCACGCGCCCCGGGCGACAGCGCATTGAGGTAATCGGCGAAGAAGGTCTGCTCGTTCAGGCCTGCCTGGAAGGCGTTGGCATTGTTGTTGGCCAGGCCGTCCATGCCCACGTCTTGGTAGCGGTACGTGTTCTGGTCGGTGATGGCGAACGCATTGACCACGCTCTGGGTGGTGGGCACCACGCCCCAGGCGGTCTGGTCCGTGGTGGCCGCCAGGTCGGAGGGGCTCTTCGGCAAGCCGTTCTCAAAGCTCTTGCGGCTGTCGCGCAGCACATCCTCGCTCAGGTTGCCCAGGTTGATGTACAGGTCGCCGCCGGAGGTGTTTTCCGAATCGACGTTGCTCGCCGGCTCCCCCTGGTCGTTGCTCACCGAGGTGTGGAAGGGGTCCATCATCCAGAACTGCACCGTCTCGATGTTGCTGGCCTCGAAGTCGGTGGTGGTCACCCGCCGCTGGATGCCTGCCCAGCTCTGGTCCGGGTCGGGCAGGTCGCCGTTGTCGTCCAGGTCGGGGTTGTAGTTGTACGGCCCGCGCTCGTTGGGGTAATAGGCCAGGTCCAGCACGGGGATGTTGCTGGGCGTGCCGGTGGCCAGCTGGCGGTTGGGGAACACTTCCTTCTCCAGCACCTCGCGGGAACGGTTGTCGGCGTCGGACCCGTCGGGCAAGGGCGGTTTCAGGCTGTTGTTGTTGAAGAACAGGGGGTCGATCACGTACCAGGAGAGCAGGGCACGCCTGAAGCCTGTGCGCAGGTCGTTGATGTACTCCCCCTCCGGGAAGAGGTCCCCTGTTTGCCCTTGGGGGGTGGCGGCCAGGAACCATTGGCTCTGGGTGCGCATGTCGATGTTGCTGATGCTGCCCTCGAAGTCGTCGATGTAGCTGGTGCCGCCCTTGCCGATGGCCTTGCTGTGTCCCGGGATGAGGTAGGCCCCTTCGATGCTCGCATCCAGGGAACTGGTCTCCTTGGTGGCGTAAAAGGGCAGTTTGTCCACCAGGCGGGTGATCAACCCGCTTTCCTTCTTCCAGTTGGCGTCCAGGCCCAGGATGGTGTTGGCAATGGGCTCGTCCCCCACGTTCACCTTCTGCGTCAGCGGCCGTTCATACAGGTTCATCACCGTGCCGCCCAGCACCAGGTCCTTGTTCACCTTGTAGTCGAAGCGTGCCCCGGCCAGCGTTTTCGTTTGGATGCTGAACAGGGTGTTGCTCTCCAGGCTCACGTTGATGGGCGTGCCGCTTTCGAGGATGCCCTGGTTGAGGATCTTCACGCGGCCCAGGTTGTAGTCCACCGTGTAGTCCTGGTTCTCCACCAGCCTTACGCCGCCGGCGGTCACGCTCACCGAGCCCTGGGGGATGTTCACCGAGTTGAGGCTGATCACATCGCTGCTCGCGCTCTTGAAGCTGCCCTTGAGCTTGAACCGGTTCAGCTCGGGCATGTTCTCCGCCGCCGTCTTGGTGCTGTCGTACAAGGCCTGGAAGACGATGTTTTGCCGCACCAGCGTGTCCTGCACCGGGCTGTTCGGGTCGGGCCCGATCAGCTGGCGGTTGAGGAAGCTGCCGAAGGGTTCCAACACCGGGAAGAAGATGCGGCCGTTTTGTGAATTGATCGTTCCCCCGGTGGTGGCCGCATTGTCCACCCAGTCAAACCAGCCGTCCGAGTTGGGCGCGCCCTGCTGGTCGATCCGGTCCAGGCCCAATGCCCGCAGCAGCGTCACCTGGTCGATGGGCTTGCGCGGGATGTAGTTCAGGTCCACCCCCGTGGTGGGATTGTTGTAGAGGAGCTCCAGCCGGAAATCCTGCGCGTTGACCTGGAAGGCGCCCAAGGAATAGACGTTCTTCATCATCAGGTCCCACAGCGGCAGCCGCGGGTCGGTGATGGTGGCCTTCAGCAGGCGCACCATCAGCGCCTTGGGCGGTGCAATGCCGTCGGTGCTGAATTCCCCCACCTGGAAGGTCTGGCCCTGGAAGGTGTATTGGTAGGCCACCGCCAGCACCTCATCGTTGTTCAGGTTCTGGTTCAGGCCGATGAAGCCCAGCCGTTCGTTCAGGGTGAACTCGCTGGGCGTAAGCCGGCGCGCGCTCTCCAGCTTCTCGAAGTTCCTGCTGGCCTGCATGCCCATCACCTGCAGCGCCGCCGCAGCCGCCGTGAAGGAGCGGATGCCCGCGTTGTTGGCCACCAGGTTGTACAGGTTGTTGGCGGCGTTGGAGGCCTCAACCCCCGGACCGTCCACCAGCAGGCCCGAGTTGACCAGGTTGGCGCTCACCCGGTTGGCGGCCACGCTGGCCGGGCCGGCATCCTCGCCCAGGTCGGTAAAGGCCACGATGTTCCGGTTGTCCGTGTAGTCGCTCCGGGTATTGGTCACCCACACCTCGATCTTGGTGATCTGCACCCCGCTGTTCACCGTGGGCAGCGTGCGCAAGGCGTTCTCGTAGTTGTCCCGGAAGTAGTTGCTGAGGAAGTAATACTTGTTGGCCTCGTACTGGTCGGCCTTGATCTCGAAGTTCGTGGTCTGCGCCCCGCCCGCCACCGCGATGTTCTTGCGCTCTCCCTTTTCCTGGCTGAAGATGGCCGTGGCCGTCAAGCGTCCGAAGCGCAGCTCCGTCTTCAGGCCGAACAGGCTTTGGCTGCCCTGGATCAGCTGGCCCGTGAGCGGCAGGCTCACGTTGCCCGCCTCCAGCTTCTGGATGATGTCGTCCTCCTCTCCCGCGAAGTTGAGCTTCACCTGGTTCTCGAAATCAAAGGTGGCCTCGGTGTTGTAGCTGGTGTTGATCTTCAGCTTGGTGCCGATGTTGCCCACCAGGTTCAGCTGGATCTTCTGGTCGAAGTTGAACGTGGTGATCTTCCGCTGGTCCACCGGGATCCGCGGGTTCTCGGTCTTGCTGGTGTTCAGCCCGAAGGTGACCTCGGCGCTGCCCTGCGGCCGGATGTCGATGTTGCACCCCCCGAAGATCCGGCAGAAGGCCTCGCTCCGCACCTGGATGCTGGGGATCAGTCCCTTGGTGGCACGCTCGGTCTCCTCCTGGTTTTTCTCCGTCCAGTACGTCTTCATGGCCTTCTCCATGTCGTACTGCATGTATTCGTCCAACGACATGCTCTGCGGTGGCCGGTAGTCAATGTTCTCGCCCATGCGGCTGCGCAGGATGTACTGCCCGGTCTCCGGGTCGTAGATCACGTCGTTGGTCACGTTGTCCGGCGTGCCCAGGTCGATGGTCCCCGTGTTGGTGTCACCGGTGCCCGGGGGATCGGTGATCGGATAGGTCAGGTGGATCTGCGGGCTGTCCACCGGAAGTGCCGGCGGCGTTTGCCAGTTGGCCACCGCCCCCTGCATTGCGGCCCACGCCACCACCAGGAACGCCAAGCAACGCAACAGGGGAACGGTCGTCCGGACGGGCTTCATCGGAAACTGCGGCGCGATCAATTGTTCCTCAACGTCAACCTGATCAGTTCCTCCACCCCGGGCAGGCCCTCCTTGTGTTCCTCCATCACGCGTTTCAACGCCCGTTCCGCCTTGGAGCGGTCCAGGCCCAAGGAGATCAGTGCCGATAACGCCTCGGCATGCAACATATTGGTTCCGCCGATGCCGCCACGGGTCCGCTTTTCGATCGGGTCGGCACCGAGCTTGGCCTGCAATTCCTGCACGATGCGTTGTGCCAGCTTGGGCCCGATGCCTTTCACGGCCCGCAGTACCCCCTCATCCCCCGCCATGATCGCCGCACGCAGCTCATCGGCGCCCCGGGCACCGGTGATGGCCAGGCCGATGGTGGTGCTCACCCCCTGCACGGTGATGAGCTGGCGGAACAAATGCCGCTCCTCCGGGTCCAGGAACCCGAACAGCTTGTGCTCGCTGAGCCCGCTGCGCACGTCCACGCTCACGGTGTAATGCACGAAGAGCCGGCACGCCCCTTTGCGGGGCAGGCGAGAAAAGGTGTCGGGGGTGATGTGCACCAAATAACCGACCCCCCCGCATTCCACTACCGCGTGGGCGGGCGACCGCTCAACGATCTCGCCGTTCAGGCTCTCTATCATTCAAGGCTTCCCTTGGGCTGGAGGCCGCTTGGGGGAAGGGGGTAGGGGTATGGCTATGCACTCGGGTTTGGGCGGAAAGGGCTGCAAAGTAAGCGGAAGTCCGGAACCGGCCAATGGGTCGGGGCCACCCGCTTTTCGCCGGGATCGGGACGATCTTTACACCATGCACATCGTGTTCTTCACCGGGGCGGGCATCAGCGCGGAAAGCGGCCTGCGCACCTTCCGCGACAGCAATGGGCTGTGGGAGGAATACCGGATCGAGGATGTGGCCACGCCAGCGGCCTTTGCCCGCAATCCCGGGCTGGTGCTGCGGTTCTACGACCAGCGCCGCCGGCACGTGCTGGAGGCGAGGCCCAACCCCGCACACCGGGCCATCGCGGGCCTGGAACGGGATTTCGACGTGGACGTGGTGACCCAGAACGTGGACGACCTGCACGAACGCGCCGGCAGCTCGCGGGTGCTGCACCTGCACGGGGAGATCCTCAAGGCACGAAGCACCTTGGACCCCGGCATCGTTGTGCCCGTGAAAGGCCCGTTACTGGGGCTGGGCGACCGTTGCCCGCTGGGTTCCCAGCTCCGCCCCCACATCGTTTGGTTCGGCGAGGAAGTGCCCCTGCTGGATGATGCCGCCCGGCTGGTGTCGTCTGCGGACATCCTGGTGGTGGTGGGCAGTTCCCTGCAGGTGTGGCCTGCCGCAGGCCTGGTGCATGCCGCACAATCCCACGCCCTTATCCACGTGGTGGACCCGCGCGACCTGGGGGACCTGTTGCCGCACGGCGGGGGCGGGCGCTTCACCCATTGGAAGGAAAAGGCCAGCACGGGCATACCCATGCTGGCCGATCTTCTAACGAAGCAATACGCTTAGCGTGCCACCACCAGGCGCTTGGTGGCCAGCGGCTTCCCATCGCGCTCCAGCACCGCGAACCACACCCCGCTGCCCAGCTCGCCTTCGCCCAGCCGTACACGCCCCTGCGCGGCAGCCAAGGGCTTCACCAGCTGGCGCCCGCCCAGCATGTTGTAAATGGCCAGGCGCGTGCCGGCGGCGTTCCCCCGCAGGTCATAGTCAAATGTGATGGTCCCGCCCAACGCAGGGTTGGGGTACACCGAAAAGCCCGCCATGTCGTTCACCTCGGCCACCCCGGTGCCAACCGTTACGTTGAAAATAAAATCCACGTACGTACTGTCATCGGGGTTGCCCATATCGTACCAGACATAGCGGAACGCGGAGGTGCCCACGATGTTCATCGGCTTGTAGTAGGCATGAAACCCATTGGCCGTGTCACCCGCCTGCATCGGGATGGGATCGGCCCCGACCCAAAGCGGGGATACCCCTGCGTAGCGCTCCCCGTAGCACAGGTCCCAGCAGAAGTAGTTCATGGTGCCATGCAAAACGTCCAGTTCGTAGCGCTTCACGTTCATCAGGCGGTCGGTTCCGCTGGTATTCACGGCACGCAGGCCCATGCCCATGAGCTGCAACATGCCGGTCACGCCTTCGCTCAACTCAATCGTCGTTCCATTCACCACCTCACCTTCCGCATTGGTCAGGGTAAGCGGGACTTCCTGTGCGCGGGCCCCTGCGGAGGCCAGGATGGCAGCCGAGAAAAGAACAATGGAGTACCGCTGTTTCATGGCTCTTCCTTGGATTGGTTCACGTACCGCAAAAGTAACGCCTTGATCAAGCCGCAACATCCAATGACCCACCGTTGGGCACAGGCGAAGGAATCCAAGGAAGGGGTTCCCTTTCCACCCAGGGGCGCACGAATGCGACTAGCTTTGGGCTGGTCGGCGGAAATGCCACAGACCATTACCAAGCCTCCTAAACGTCCCGATGATGAAAAAACCTGTACTTCTGGCCCTTATGGCAGCGTTGCTCAGCGGACCTGCCTTCTCGCAGCTCCCGGACAACTCGATCGCACCTGATTGGACCGGCACCGACCTGAACGGGAACTCGCACCATTTGTATGCCTACCTGGATTCCGGCTACACGGTGTTCCTGGATGTCAGCGCCACTTGGTGCCAACCTTGCTGGAATTACCACAATTCCCACGCCTTTGCGAACCTGTACAACCAATATGGACCAGGCACCACGGAGAACAAGGTCCGGTTGTTCATGATCGAAGGGGATCCCACCACCACGGTGCAAGACCTGTACCAAGCCACCAGCAACAGCTGGGGCAATTGGGTGGCGGGAACACCGTATCCCATCATAGACGATGCGAACATTGCCGACGACCTGGACATCGGCTACTTCCCCACGATCTACAAGATCTGCCCCAACCGCATCATCACGGAGGTGGGCCAATTGACCACCTCGCAATTGTGGAATTCCGTTTCCAGCTGCAAGAATGCAGAACACCCCACGGATGCGGCCCTGCTGCCGTTGGTGGACAAGCTGCGCGGCTGCGCCAACCGGCCCATGGACCTGGTGACCCGGATCCAGAACATGGGGACCGAGCCACTGACCAGCGCCACCATCGAGGTACGCCGTGCCGGCAACGTGCTGGGCACGGTGGACTGGACGGGGAACCTGCCCACCTACGGCGTGGATTTCGTGAACGTTGCAAGCTATACCCCCACCGGCAACACGCAGGTCACCTTCCAGATCACCAGCGCGGATGACAATGCCAGCAACAACACCAAGAGTGAACTGGTGTTGGCAAGCACATACGTGGCGAACAGCACCCAAGTGACCTTCGAGCTGCAAACCGACAACTACGGGAACGAGACCACTTGGAAACTGTTCAAACCCGACGGGTCGATCTATGCCGATGGAGGGCCTTACCCAAGCGGTGCTGGCCAACCGTTGCACACCTACACCTGGAATTTGGAGGATGGGAACTGCTACCGGCTGGAAGTGTACGATCAATACGGTGATGGCTTCTGCTGCAGCTATGGCCAAGGCTATTACAAGGTCAAGGTGGGCAACCAAGTGATCTTCCAAGGCGGCCAGTTCGGATCCCAAGACACAAAGTTTTTCGGGGTGGAGGATGCCTCCGCCGGGGTGACGGAGAACACGTTGACCAGCTCCCTGAACGTATACCCCAACCCCACCAGTGGGCTGGTGGAATTGGAATACAACATGGACCTGGGCCACACGGTGAATGCCACCGTCACGGACATGGTGGGCAAGGTGGTGATGCGGCGCACCTTGCAGCCTACCGGCGGCATCCAGCATGAAACGATCGACCTGGGCAACCTGGACAACGGCGTGTACATCCTGCGGTTGGAGGCGAACGGCCAGCAAGCCACGCGCACGATCACGTTGAACAAGTAAAAAAAGGCACCCTTCATTGGAGCAGGCCGACGGACCGATACAGGCTCGTCGGCCTGTTTTCTTTGGCCCCATCTTTGCCCTTACCGAAAGCCATTGAACATCCCTGCCCCATGCGCAACCTCTTCCTCTTATCCGCTCTGCTCATCTCCGTCCTGGCCAGTGCCCAGTCCGGCAAGCTTCCGGACGTGACCGTGCAGAACATGAACGGCCAAAAGGTCTCCACGGCCACCTGGAACAACGGCGGCAAGCCCATGATCATCAACTTCTGGGCCACCTGGTGCGCACCCTGCAAGCGGGAGCTCAATGCCATCAACGACCTCTATCCCGATTGGCAGAAGGAGACCGGGGTGAAGCTCATGGCGGTGAGCATCGACGACACCCGCAGCATGAACCGGGTGAAGCCCTACGTGAACGGCCAGGCCTGGGATTACGAGATCTTCCTGGACCCCAACGGCGACCTGAAGCGCGCGCTGAACGTGAACAACATCCCGCATACCTTCCTGGTGGACGGCAAGGGCAACATCGTGTGGCAGCACAACAATTACGAGCCCGGCGACGAGAAGCAGCTTTACCAACAGGTGAAAAAGCTGGCCGGCAAGGGCTGATCGCGGGCGCGGCCCCGCAGGCGGTGCATTTATCCCTTACCTTGTCCTGAACCCGCGACCGATACCGGAGCATGACGAACCGCATCCTATCCTCAACAGCCGCCCTGCTCATCGTTTCAGGGCTGGCAGCCCAGGAAGGCGGCCAGGTCCATGGCAACTTCAGCATGGACGGCCAATTGTACAACGATGATGAAGAGATCGGGGCCGTGAAACCCCCGTCCGACTTTGGCCTCAACGCTTGGACCAACCTGGTGTACCGCAACAACAACATCGAGGCGGGGGTGCGCTTCGAGAGCTACGAGCCCGCCCTGCTGGGCTACCCGGCCGGCGAGGCCTGGAACGGCACCGGCATCGGCTACCGCTACGCCACGTTCCGGAAGGACGGCCTGGAGGTGACGGCCGGTAATTTCTACGAACAGTTCGGCCAAGGCCTGGCCTTCCGATCTTACGAGGAACGCTACCTGGGGGTGGACAACGCCATGGACGGCGTACGCGTGAAGTTCAGCCCGGACACGGGCATCTTCCTCAAGGGCATCATCGGCACGCAGCGCTTCGCCTTCAACCGGACCACCGTCCAGGGGGTTGGCCTGGTGCGCGGCATCGATGGGGAAGTGTCGCTTACCGAGGCCTTCCCGCGGCTCTTTGCCCGCTGGGCCGAAAAAGGGAACAACCTTTCGCTGGGCGCCTCCTTCGTGAGCAAATTCCAAGCTGACCGCGACCCCACGCTGGAACTTCCGGAAAACGTGGGGGTGTGGGCGGGGCGCCTGCATTACACCACCCCGCGCTGGGACCTGTATAGCGAGTATGCGTACAAGATCAACGACCCGAACGGAAGCAACAATTTCATCTACAAGCCGGGCCAAGCGTTGATGGTGAACGCCACCTACAGCGTCAGCGGGCTCGGGGTCACCGCCGGGGCCCACACCTACGACAACATGGTCTTCCAAAGCGACCGCGGCGCCCCCACCCTCTTCGACCTCAACATCAACTACCTGCCGACCTTGGCCAAGCAGCATTCCTACAACCTGCCCGCCACCCTTTACCCCTACGCCACCCAGCCCAACGGGGAGGTCGCGTATTCCGGGGAAGTCTTCTACAAATTCAAGCGTGGAAGCGCACTCGGCGGGAAATACGGCACCAAAGTGACCGTGAACTGGAGCGGTGCCTGGAGCCTGGACAGCACCGCCCTGCCCAACGACACCGTGCGCCTGCGCGGATACAGAACCAGGTTCTTCGCCATGGGCCCACGCCAGTACTTCAGCGACCTCAACGTGGAGCTGCGCAAGAGATTCAGTGCCGACTGGGAATTGGCCCTCACGTGGCTGAACCTGGTCTACGACATCGACGTGGTGCAGGGCAAGCCCGGCAAGCCGACCGTGTACGCCAACATGTTCATCCTGGAGGGCCTGCACAACTTCAACGACAAGACGGCCCTGCGCTTCGAGCTGCAACAGCTGGGCACCGGACAGGACCAAGGTGACTGGGCCACGGCACTGGCCGAGCTCACCTTCAGCCCGCATTGGTTCCTGGCCGTCATGGACCAGTACAACTACGGCAACCCGGTGGAGAAGGACCGCACGCATTACCCGGTGGGCAGCGTGGGCTACATCCGCGGGGGCAGCCGCATCTCATTCAGCTATGGCCGCCAGCGGGCAGGCATCTTCTGCGTGGGCGGCGTGTGCCGCGTGGTGCCCGCCGCCAATGGCCTGACCGCCTCCATCACCACAACGTTCTGACCCCATGCACCGCCAAGCTCTCCTCCTCCTGGCCATCAGCGCCTTCAGCAGCTGCGACATCGTGGACAGCCCCAAGGGTGAATTGGCCACGCCCACGCCCCCGCCGGGGAACACGGTGACCCGCAACGTGCTGCTGGAGGACTGCACCGGATTCCGGTGCAACAACTGCCCGGACGCCGCCGTGAGGGCCATGCAACTGAAAAGCATCTATGGCGACCGCCTGGTGGTGGTGGGCGTACACATGACCACCACCTTCGCCCAGCCCGTGGAACCCCTTGACGACAACTGGTACGACACCGATTTCCGCACCGAGGCGGGCAATGCCTATGAAACCACCTTTGGCATAGACGCCCTGCCCAAAGGCATGGTGAACCGCAAGGTGATCGACGGCACGCGGGCCATCAGCCGCTATACCTGGGCTTCCGCCGTGGCCGGCATGATCGACCAGGAAGCAGCCGTGGACCTGAAGATCCGGGACCTGAACTACGACGGTGCCGCCAACACCATCTCGGGGACCGTTACAGGCGTGGTGCGCCAGCCCTTGTCCACGGCGCACAACATCACACTGTACATCACCGAGGACCATGTGATCGACTGGCAGTTGAACAACCAGGCCAACCCGCCTGACGTGCCGGACTACGAACACCGCCATGTGTTGCGCGGCGCCCTGAACAGCCCTTGGGGCCAGCCGTTCCTTGCAGCCGGCCCCGCCGTGGGCGACACCGTGGAACTGGCCTTCTCGTTTGGCATGCCCACCAATGTGCTCGTGCCGTCCAACTGCGCCTTGGTGGCCTATGTGTACAGCACCGAAGGCGCGGACCAGTATGAGGTGAAGCAGGTGGTGGAGGAAGCGCTCGTACCGTGAATCGGGCCGGGTGCGCAATGATCGCACCCCAGCTGGCGTTTTTCATTGTTCAAGCATCAGGTACACCGGGGTGAAGTTTTCAACCAGCACCTCCCGGTGTTGCAAAAGGAAACGGACCCGCTTATCTTCATCCCGCCCAACGGACCTGCAAGCCGTTACAATCCGGAACCGCCATGAAGGAAAACGGAAGGAAGATGCTGGAATTAAGCCAGCAAGTGCTCCAGAAGGTCAGCTTTGACCCCCGTCTTTTCCGCAAGGAACTGGTGAAGGCCGCCAAATGGGTGGGTGCCCGCGACCAGCTATTGCTGAAAGCTTGGTGCTTGGCCACGTTCGGCCACATGTACAAGGAAGTGATCCTGGAGGTGTTCCAGCGATCCATGCGGGGTTGAGCGGTGCCACGGCCTCAGCTATCGGCGCTGCCCTGTGCCATGGATGGTCCACTGCGCGCCCGCAGGTAGGCCAGGTTGCGCATCAATCCGCCGTACTTCGCACGTTTCACCGGGCTGCCGAAGAAGAGCCTTTCATAGCGCTCCTCGGAGAGGGCATGCCATTCATCGGCCGTCAGCTCCATCAGCTCCCGCCTCGGCGCGAAATCGGGCTCATGATGGGGTGTGCTGAAGCGGTTCCAAGGACATACCTGCTGGCAGATGTCGCAGCCGAAGGCCCAGTTCCGGAAGTCTCCCGCATCCCCCGGAATGGGTCCCTTCAGCTCAATGGTGTTGTAGGTGATGCACTTGTTGCTGATCAGCCCGTACGGGGTAATGGCTTCCGTGGGGCACGCATCGATGCAGCGGGTGCAGGTGCCGCAATGGTCCGTCGCCGGTGCGTCGGGTTCCAGGTCCAGGTCCAGCACGATCTCGCCCAGGAAGAAATAGGAGCCCTGCCCCTGGCGGATCACCAAGGTATGCTTGCCCCGCCACCCGATGCCCGCCTTTTGGGCCCAGGCCTTCTCCAGGATGGGCGCGCTGTCGGTGAAGCAGCGCATGGCCACATCACCGTACTGCTCCTTGATGAACGCCATCAAGGGCTTCATCCGCTGCTTCACCACCTTGTGGTAATCGCGGCCGAAAGCATACATGCTCAGCTTGGGCGCATCCGGGTCGGCCTGCTTCGCCCCGGTGAAATAGTTGTACGCCAGGCTGACCACGCTTTTCGCCCCGGGCACCAGCTCCCGCGGGTCCAGGCGCATGCCCACATTGCGGGCCATCCAATCCATCTGCCCGTTGTGGCCCGCACGCAACCAACGCTCCAAGTTGCTTTCCTCCTCCGCCAAGCGGTCCGCCCGGGCCACGCCACAGGCCAGGAAGCCCAGTTCCAAGGCCTTGGCCTTGATCTGGAGGGAACGGGTCCTGGGATCGTCCATGGAGGGGAACGCAATGACGGCCGGGCGGAGGCCGCACCTATTCAAACAGGCTGCCCGGCCTGGCTGCCGGCGCCTTGCCCAAGTGCCTGTATGCCCGCTCGGTGGCCTGGCGGCCGCGCGGTGTGCGCATGATGTAGCCCTCCATGATCAGGAAGGGCTCGTACACCTCCTCGATGGTGCCGCTTTCCTCACCCACCGCCGTGGCCACGGTGTTCAGGCCCACGGGGCCGCCGCCGAACTTCTCGATGATGCACAGCAGGATGCGGTTGTCCATCTCGTCCAGCCCGTGTGCATCCACGTTCAATGCCTTCAGCGCGTGCTTGGCGATGGCCATGGTGATGGAGCCGTTACCTTGGATCTGCGCGAAGTCGCGCACCCGCCGCAGCAGCGCGTTGGCGATCCGCGGGGTGCCCCTGCTGCGGCGTGCGATCTCCAGGGCCGCATCCTCCCCTATCGGCACCTGCAGCAGCCCCGCCGAGCGCTTTACGATGCCGGTGAGCGTCTCCGCGTCGTAGTAATCCAAGCGGCTGTTGATGCCGAAACGCGCCCGCAGCGGTGCCGTCAGCAGGCCGCTGCGGGTGGTGGCACCCACCAGGGTGAAGGGGTTGAGGTTGATCTGCACCGTGCGCGCATTGGGTCCGGCATCGATCACCAGGTCGATCCGGTAGTCCTCCATGGCGCTGTACAGGTACTCCTCCACCACGGGGCTCAGGCGGTGGATCTCGTCAATGAAGAGCAGGTCGTTCGGCTCCAGGTTGGTGAGCAGTCCGGCCAGGTCCGCGGGTTTGTCCAGCACCGGCCCGCTGGTGGCGCGCATGTTGACCCCCATCTCATGCGCCACGATGCCCGCCAAGGTGGTCTTTCCCAGGCCGGGAGGGCCGTGCAGCAACAGGTGGTCCAAGGCTTCCCCGCGCAGCTTGGCGGCCTGCACGAACACCTTCAGGTTGTCCGTCACGGCACGCTGCCCCGCGAATTCCTCAAAGCGACTGGGTCGCAATACCTGCTCCATCTCCTTGTCGGAGGCGGAATGCTGCTCCCGGCGTAAGTCGAACTGTTCCGGCATGGGTGAGCCAAAGTTAATCGCCCTCCATCCGTTTCAGGTCCGCCCACAGGTCACCCATGAACACTTTAAGCCCCACCAGGTACACCGGCGCGGAGAGGGTTTCCCCCAGGCCGGTGCGGACCAGTTGCAGGCGGAAGCCCCAGCCCGCGCTGGCGCCGAAATACCGCAGGAAGCGATACTGCACCGTCATGGCCGGCTCATAGAACAGGACAAAGGAGCGCCGCAACACGCGCCGTACACCCGCCGCATCGGGGTAGCTGAACCCGGCCCGGCCCAGGCCCAGCTGCACCGGAATGCGCACTTCCCACGCGCGACGCTGGTAAAAGGCGTATTCCACGTATGGCACCAGCAGTCCCATGTGCAGCCGCACGGGGATGCCGGCCCGGCCTTCCACTGTGCGGGGGCTTTCCACGTGACTGGCGAGGAAGGAATAACCCAGCCCGTACTGGAACCTCCCGGCATGTTCCGCTCCCACCTTGATGCCGAACATGCGCACGTTGCTGTTGCTGATGAACGAACCCCGGGAGTCGAGCTTGGCCACGAACCTTGGCCGCTGGCCGGCAAACAGGGCCAGGCTGTCCAACAATTGCGCCCGTAGGGGCACTGCGGCCGCCATGCCTCCAACGGCGGCCAGCACGGGCAGCAGGGACCTGAACGGGAAAGTCCGCGCACGCGGCGCGGACTTTCCCGTATTGTTCACGGCTTCAGGAGCCATTGCCGGCGATCAACTCTCCTCCTCACCTGCCTCCAATGGGACGGTCTGCAACACGTAATCCTCCGGCTTGCCCGGCTTGCTGTAGTCATAGGGCCAGCGGTGTACCTCAGGCAGCGGGCCCGGCCAGTTGCCGTGCAGGCGTTCCACGGGCGTGGTCCACTCCAAGGTATTGGCATGCCACGGGTTCTGCGGTGCCTTTTGGCCGTACCAGATGCTGCGGAAGAAGTTGTAGAAGAAGATCAATTGGGAGGCCCCACCGATCGCCGCGAAAATGGTGATGATCACGTTCAGGTCCATGAAATGGCCTTGGAACATGGGGAACTCCGTGTACTCGTAATAGCGGCGCGGGCCCGACAAGCCCACGTAGTGCATGGGCAGGAACACGCCGTAGGCCGCGACCAGGGACAGCCAGAAGTGCCAATAGCCCAAGCGGTTGTTCATCATTCGCCCATACAGCTTCGGGAACCAGTGGTATACGCCCCCCATCATGGCAAAAATGGAAGCCACGCCCATCACCATGTGGAAGTGGGCCACAACGAAATAGGTATCGTGCACCTGGATGTCCAAGGCCGCGTTGGCCACGATGATGCCCGTGAGGCCCCCGACGATGAAGGTGGACACCATGCCGATGCTGAACAGCATCCCCGGTGAGAAGATGATGTTGCCCCGCCAGATGGTGGTGATGTAGTTGAACACCTTGATCGAACTGGGCACGGCGATCAAGGTGGTGGTGAACGCAAAGACCGCGCCCAGGAATGGGTTCATCCCCGTGACGAACATGTGGTGCGCCCAAACCAGGAAGCTCATGAAGGAAATGGCCATCAACGACCCGATCATGGCCCTGTACCCGAAGATGGGCTTGCGGCTCATGGTGGAGATGATCTCCGACACGATGCCGAAGGCGGGCAGGATCACGATGTACACCTCGGGGTGCCCGAGGAACCAGAAGAGGTGCTCGTACAGGATGGGGCTTCCGCCCAGGTTGTCCAGGGCTTCACCGGCGATGTATATCTCGCTCAGGTAGAAGCTCGTGCCCAGCATGCGGTCCATGATCAAGAGCAGCACGGCGCTCACCAGCACGGGGAACGCCAGCACGCCCACAATGGCGGTAAGCAACAATGCCCAGACCGTCAGCGGCAGGCGCGTCATCTTCATCCCCTTGGTGCGCAGGTTGAGCACGGTGACGATGTAGTTCAGGCTGCCCATGAGCGAGCCGATGATGAACAGGACCATGCTGAACAGCCAGAGGGTCATGCCCGTGCCGGAACCGGACACGGCCTCGGGCAGCACGCTCAACGGCGGATACACCGTCCAGCCGCCCATGGCGGGCCCACTTTCCACGAACAGCGAGGAGAGCATCATCACCGAGGCGGCCAGAAAGAACCAGTAGGACAGCATGTTCATGAACCCGTTGGCCATGTCGCGCGCGCCGATCTGCAAGGGGATCAGCAGGTTGCTGAAGGTGCCTGACAGGCCGCCGGTGAGCACGAAGAACAGCATGATGGTGCCGTGGATGGTGACCAGCCCCAGGAACATGGACTGGTTGATCACACCCCCGGGCGCCCATTTGTCGCCCAGGAAGAAATGGGTGAAGGCGAAGCTCTCCCCAGGGAAGGCGATCTGCAGGCGGAAGATCACGGACATGATCATCGCCACCGTGGCCATCACCATCGCCGTGATCAGGAATTGCTTGCTGATCATCTTGTGGTCCCGCGAGAAGATGTACTTCGAGACGAAGCTTTGTTCGTGCTCATGGAAACCAGCGTGTTCACGGCTGCTTTCCATCGACGGATTGATTGCGGCGCTCATCAGCTCAATTCAATTATTTATTCGTTTTCCGGGGCGGCCTGCTCCTGGGCGGCTCCCTCGGTTCCCGCCTCTGCGGTGTGCGTGGCCGCAGCCTCTTGCGGGGTTGCCATGGCGGTGGACCCCCCACTGCGGTCGAACACAGGCAGCATGATGTTCCATAGCTTGAAGGCCCCGCTCTTCTCCACCGTGAGCGGTGACTGCATGTTGTAGTGGGACACCCCGCACACCTTGTTGCACATCAGGATGTAATCGAACTCAGGGTTGGCCGTGATCAACCGCATGCTGTCCGTGGTGATCGTCGGCGTGAGGTTGATCCGCGTGGTCATCCCCGGCACCGTGTTCATTTGCGAGCGCATGTGCGGCAGGTAGGCGCTGTGGATCACGTCCTGGCTGCGGAACAGCAGTTCCACGGGCGTGTTCACCGGCAGGTGGAACTCCTTGGTCACCTTGTCGTCGGCCCCGTGCAGGTAGGAACTGTTGTCGCCGTTCACCGCGATGTCGTCCTCCATCAGCTTTTGCAGGCCCAGCAGCCGCTCCACGGTGCGGTTCAGGTGCGCGATCTCCTTGTTCTTCTCCTCCAGCACGTCCTTCGGCAGGGTTTCCATCTGCTTGTCACGCGCCGCAGTGGCCTCGGCCGCCTCCTGCTTCAATGCCGCGAGCCGGTCGGCCAAGGTCTTCCGGGTGATGATCCCCAGGGGGTTCTCGGCGGTGATCAGCCGGTAGTCCGTGGCCCCCAGCTTGCCATCCTTGCCGGCATAGCGGAAGGTCCAGTCGAATTGCTTGGAATACACCTCCACCTGCAGGGTGCCAGGCTCCGGGGCGGCCGTGATCTTGTTCCAGACGATGATGCCGTAGATGATGCCGGCCACCAAGGTCACCGTGGGCACGATGGTCCACACCATTTCAAGCTTGTTGTTGTGGGGGTACCAGTATGCCCTGCGGTCGGCACGGTGGTAGTACCGGCCCGCGAAATAGAACAAGGCGATGTTGGTGAGGAAGAACACGAAACCAAGCACGATCCAGTTCACATCGTACATCTGGTCGATCCACACCCCTTGCTCGCTGCCGGACACGGGCAGGAAGACATCGTGGAAGTGGATGGGCATCCAGATGAAGGCCGCCATGTAGATCACGCCGAAGGCCCACATCAGCCGCCCGGACATCCGGTTTTCCCGCTCCGGTATGTTCTCTTCGCGCAGCCCGCCCAGTTCACGGCTCAGGTCGGCGATGCGGCTCAGGCGGAGCACCACCATGAAGCCCAGTACAAGCACGGCTAGTATCAACAAAGTCATCATTTTCAGGTCCGATTAGCTCGATTAGCGCCTGGTGATCAAATATGGTGATGGACGCTCTCTTCCAGGAACGGATGGGCCACCACCGTCAGCGGTGCCTTGGTGAATGCGGTGAGCACCATGCGGATGAAGACCCCCAGGAACAGGGCGAAGAACCCGATCTCCAGGATCCCGATGCGCTCGAAGTGCAGCGCCAATGAGCTCGGCATGATCATCTGCACGGTGTCCAGCCAATGGCCGATGAAGATCAGCACGCCGACAAAGATCAAGTATTTCGGCGACCGTTTGGCATCCCGGCTCATCAGCAGTACCATCGGCAGGGCAAAGTTGGCGAAGAAGGTCACCCACGTAAGCCAGGGGTGATGGTTCAGGCGCCCGAAGTAATAGGCCGCCTCCTCCGGCACGTCCGAATACCAGATGAGCAGGAACTGCTCGAAGTAGAGGTAGCTCCACAGGAAGCTCACCGCAAACACCCATTTGCCCATGTCCTGCAGGTGGTTGGCGTTCACCTGCGGCAAGTAGCCCTTGCCCTTGAGGTAGAGCACGAAGATCACGGCGGTGATCATGGCGCTGCACCACATGCCGCCGAACACGTACCATCCGAACAGGGCGCTGTGCCAGTGTGGGTCGATGCTCATCACCCAATCCCAGGCCAGCACGGAGCTGAAGAAGGCGAAACACACGATGAACACCACGCTGCGGTTGTAGTTCTTCCAGTGCGAGCGCACCAGGGTGTCGCCCGTCTCGCCGTCCATCTGGATGCTGTGCTTGCGGAACCAGCGGGTGAAGAACACGAACACGCCCAGTATCAGCAAGGCGCGGAACCAGAAGAAGGGTTTGTTCAAGTAGGACGAGATGTGTGCGATATGGCCATCGTAATGATCCGGGTCGCCCGCATCCAGCACCCGCCCGTCCATCCAGGGGAAGATGTGGTGCAGCCCCATGGAACCGGCCACCAGCACCACGAGCACGGCCAACGCGCCCCAGGGCAAATAGGTGGCGATGGCCTCATAGACCCGTTTCACCAACACGGTCCACGCCGTCTCGGTCACGTGGTTCAGCGCATAGAAGAAGAGCGTGCCCAACGCGATGAAGAAGAAGAACAGGGCATTGGTGTAGAACGCGGCCCAGGAATACTGCCGGTGGTCGGTGTGATCGCCCGCCACGCCGATGACGGCCAACACCAGGCCGATGATGATCAGGGCCAAGGTGAGGGTGCTGGCCCGCTTGCTAATGGTGAAATTCATCGTTGCTGGTTTGTTCACTGGGCTTCGGCCGTGGTCGTGCTCGCCTGCGGGGCCTCTCCGGGCATCTTGCCGCCGTGCTGCAGGTATTTCACATACTGGATCACCAGCCAGCGCTCCTTGGGGCTGAGCTGGCTGGCGTGGGCGCCCATGGCGATGTTGCGCCCATAGGAGATCGAATGGTACATCTTGCCCTCGGGCAGGTCTTTCAGCTGGTTGCCGTCATAGGCCGGAGGCGGGGGATAGTTGCCCTTGTTCACCACCGTGCCGTCCCCCTGGCCCTTGGCGCCATGGCACTCGATGCAGAAGATGTCGTAGATCTCCTTGCCCTGGGCCACCGTGGCCTCGGTCATGGGAATGGGGCTGTGCAGCTCGCGCCCCGCAGCCTCGTACCCTTCTTCGGTGCGCGGGTAGGCATACGGGAAATTGTACGCGGCATCCTCTTCGTGGCCGGCAAAGGGAATGGTGCCCTCCACCGGCAGGCGTGCGCTCATGGTGTTGCGCTGGGCCTTCGCCAGGCTGTCGCCGAAGTAGTAGGGGTCCTGGCCGTAATCCACATAGGCCTCGATGGCCGGGCTGCGGTACATGTCGGGCATGTACTCCAGGCCCGGGCTGTCCGGGTCGCTGGTGCAGCCGCCCAGCAGGGCCATGGCACCCGTGGCTACGGCGATGATGGCCGGGTTGATCGTCTTGCTCATGCTCAGTATTGGCGCTCGTTGATCTCCAACACGGTGGTTTCCCGCAGCATCGCGGTGATGGCCTCGGGCGCGTGCCCATGGTTCTCCTCGGTGCGCAGTTCGATGATGAACTTGTCGTTGGTGCTGCGCGGATCGGGGTTGCGGCCGGGCATGCCCGGCAGCGTCTTGTTGCGGATCAGGTAGGTGATGGCCATGCCATGGGCCGCGCAAAGCACGGTGAACTCGAACAACACCGGCACGAACGCAGCCACGTTCTGGTAGTAGAACTGGTTGGGCTTGCCGCCGATGTTCATCGGCCAGTCGTATATCGCCATGTAATAGGTGCCCAGGATGGCCAGCGACAGGCCGAAGGCGCCGAACATGAAGGAGACGATGCCCATCCGGGTTCGTTTCAGCCCGATGATGGGGTCGATGCCGTGGATCGGGAAGGGGCTGAACACGTCCTTCACCCGCACGCCGGCCGTGACCAGCTTGCGCGCCGCATCCTTCAGCAACTCGGGGTCCTCGTAGACCGCATAGATGACTTTATTGGCCATGCCGATCAATGCTGTGATTTGGGTAACACTTCGCCCTTGTAGCTCTCCCCGCTGGATTTCAGGATGGTCTTCAACTCATTGAGGGCCAGCACCGGGAAAAAGCGCGCGAAGAGCAGGTACAGGGTGAAGAAGATGCCGATGGTGCCCAGGAAGGTGCCCACATCCACCCAGGAAGGATAGAACATGGTCCAGCCCGAGGGCATGTAATCGCGGTGCAGGCACAGCACGATGATGTCGAAGCGCTCGAACCACATCCCGGTGTTCACCACCAGGGAAATGATCCAGGACCAGAAGAAGCTGGTGCGCACCTTCTTGAACCACAAGGTGGCCGGGACGATGATGTTGCAGATGATCAGTGCCCAGAAGGCCCATGAATACTGGCCGGTGGCGGCACCCACGGACATGTAGGTGTAGTACTCGTATTCCACCCCGGTGTACCAGCCCATGAAGAACTCGGTGGCGTAGGCCACGGCCACGATGCCGCCGGTGACCATGATCACGATGTTCATGTACTCCACGTGCTTGCGGGTGACGTAGGCCTCCAGCTTCAGGGTCTTGCGCATCACGCCCAACAGGGTCTGCACCATGGCGAAGCCGGAGAAGATGGCCCCGGCCACGAAGTAGGGCGGATAGATGGTGCTGTGCCAACCGGGCACCAGCGAGGTGGCGAAGTCCATGGACACCACCGAGTGCACCGAGAACACCAGCGGGGTGGCCAGGCCGGCCAGCACCAGGCTCACCTCCTCGAAGCGCTGCCACGCCTTGGCATTGCCCGTCCAGCCGAAGGAAAGGATGAAGTACAGCCTTTTCTGCCAGGCCTTGGAAACGTGGTCGCGCAGGGTGGCGAAGTCGGGGATCAGGCCGATGTACCAGTAGACCACCGATACGGAGAAGTAGGTGGAGATGGCGAACACGTCCCAGAGCAGGGCCGAGTTGAAGTTCACCCAAAGGGAGCCGAACTGGTTGGGCAGGGGGAACACGAAGTAGGCCAGCCAGATGCGGCCCATGTGGATCATGGGGAACACGGCGGCCATCATCACGGCGAAGATGGTCATGGCCTCGGCCGAGCGGTTGACGGCCATGCGCCATTTCTGGCGGAACAGCAGCAGCACCGCGCTGATGAGCGTGCCGGCGTGGCCGATGCCCACCCACCACACGAAGTTGGTGATGTCCCAGGCCCAGTTGATCGTCTTGTTCAGGCCCCACACCCCGATGCCCTTGCTGATCAGGTAGAGGATGCATCCCACGCCGTACAAGGCGATGATCCCTGCGATGGCCGTGAGGACATACCAGGCCGTGGGGGCCTTGTTCTCGATCGGTGCCGCCACGTCGGCCGTGATGTCGGCGTAGGTCCTGTGCCCCAGGATGAGCGGTGGTCTTATCGCTGCTTCTTGATGCATTTGCCGGTCTCTCTTGCTTAGGCTTGGTGGTTATCTCCCTCCGAACTGTTGCGCACCTTCACGAGGTAATTGACGTTTGGCTGCGTGCCGATCTCCTCGAGCATCTCGTAGCCGCGCGGATTGTCACGCCCGCTGCGTACCTGGCTGCCCGCGTCGTTGAGGTCACCGAACACGATGGCTCCGTAGCCGCATGCGGCCGAGCAGGCCGTCTGAATGTCGCCGTCCTTCACCGGGCGGCCCTGTTTCTTGGCCTCCAGCTTGCCTTCCTGGATACGCTGCACACACAGCGTACACTTTTCCATCACCCCGCGGCTGCGCACCACCACGTCGGGGTTGAGCACCATGCGGCCCAGCTCGTCCCAGGCGGGGTTCACCTGGCCGAAGTCCTCGGTGACGTAGTTGAACCAGTTGAAACGGCGCACCTTGTAAGGGCAGTTATTCGCGCAGTAGCGCGTGCCGATGCATCGGTTGTAGGCCATCATGTTCAGGCCCTCCTCGCTGTGCGTGGTGGCCGCCACGGGGCACACCGTTTCGCACGGCGCATGGTTGCAGTGCTGGCACATCATGGGGATGAAGATCACCGTGGGGTCGGCGCTGGGGCGCTCCATCGCCGCCAGCTTGCCGGCCCAGCTCAGGCCTTCGGTGTCCTCATGCGTGTCGCTGGTGTAGTAGCGGTCGATGCGCATCCAGTGCATCTCGCGGCTGCGCCGCACCTCGTCCTTGCCCACCACCGATATGTTGTTCTCGCTGTTGCAGGCGGTGATGCACGCCCCGCAACCGATGCAGGCGTTGAGGTCGATGCTCATGCCCCAGCGGTGGCCCACCTCCTCGATCGGGTGGTCTGCCCACAGGTTGATGGACGTGGCGGGCACCTGGTCCCGTGCGTCGATCTTCCCGTCCTTGTTCACGTCCTCATGCACGGCCAGCGTATGGGGCGGGTTGTATTCCTCCGGCTTGTTCAGCGCCCAGACGGTGAACGTGGTCTCCTTCACGATGCTGCCGCGGTCCATGCCCGTCATCTGCGTCTGCGTAAGGGCGATGGCATAGGTGCGTCCGGTAGGTTCCACGGAGGCATCGTAGGCCTCGTAGCGCATGGTGTTGCCGCGCAGCGCCGACCATGGATAGGCGTTTTGGCCCACCGGTGCCGGGCTGCCATCGGGATTGCGCAGGCAGGCCGCACGGCCCACGCGCTCCCCGTTGGCGCCGCGGCCGTAGCCCAGGGCTACCGAGATGGTTTTCGGCGCCTGGCCGGGGCTCATCACTGCGGGCAGCTCCATGGCCACGCCGTTCACGGTGACCTTCAACACCTGGGCGGGGCTTTCCTGCCCGATGTACAGTTGCTTGAAGGACTTGCCCGTGAGGGTGCTGAGGTCTTCCGGGGAAATGCTCACATAGTTGTCCCAGGTCACCTTGGTGATGGGGTCGGGAAGCTCCTGCAGCCACGGGTTGTTGGCATGCAGGCCGCTGGCCAGGGCCTCGGTGGTGTACACCTCCACTTCCCACTCCCCTTCCTTCACCCCGTCGGTTGCCCGCCGGGCGGCATCGGCCAGGTCCGCCGTAAAGGCCGTGGGCTCGGTGGCCATGGCGTTCCCTGGGAAGGTGCCATCGTGCAGGCATTGGTCCCAGGAGGCCGTGGAGATGCCCTTGAAGACCGTCTGGACGAACGTGTGCCAGTCTTGGCCCACACCGCTCCATTTCAGCAGGCTTTCGCCCCATTGGCGGGTGTCGAAGAGCGGGCTGATGGTGGGCTGGGCCAAGGCGAAGGTGCCGGCCTTGGGGTTGAAATCGCCCCAGCTCTCCAACCAGTGGTGGTCCGGGGTGATCCAGTTGCACAGCGAGGCGGTCTCATCGGCATGGCTGTTGAAGCACACACTGAGGTCGGTCTTCTTGATGCCGGCCTTGAACTCTTCCGCGTTGGGCAGGGTGTAGGCCGGGTTTGTGCCGTGGATCAGGATGGCCCCCACGGTACCGGCGTTGAGGTCCTTCACCAATTGGGCCATGGCGGCATCGTTGCCCCGGAAGAAGGGGGACTCGTTGCGGATGTCGATGGTGCTGCCGTAGTTGCCCAGCATGGTGTTGATGCTGTTCACCAACACTTGGATGCCTTCCTCGTTGACCCCGCACATCACGACGCTTTTGCCCTTGGCGGCCAAGAGTTCCTTGGCACATTGGGCGGCGGCGGCGGCAATGCCCTCGGGCAGCTGTCCCTTGCCGGCACCGCTGTTTCCGGTAGCGGAGGCGACGGCATCGTGCAGGGCCAGCACCACTTGGGGGATCTGGCTGGGGCGCACCGCGACACGGCGGTCGGCATTGGCGCCGGTCATGCTCATGCGTGCCTCGAACTGCCAGTGGCGGCTCATCGGGCGTGCCGTGGTGGCGTCCTCGGGGCGGCGGCGGCTGGTGTATTGCCAAGTGTTTTCGGTGGTGCTGCCCCAGTTGCTGAGGAAGTCCGCGCCGATGCCCACCACCACATCGGCCTTGGTAAGGTCGTAGGACGGGAAGGCCCACTTGCCGTAGGTCTTCAGGTTGGCACTGGCGATGCCGGCGTAGCTCACCGGGTCGTACTGCACATGGTCCACGGCACCGCCCACGGTGGCGCTCACCGCCGGGTCGCCGGTGCTGATGTTCAAGCCGTGCTTGGCCTTGAACACCTTGATGGCCTCCTGGATACTGGGGCTGATGACCGTGCCGGTGAGGAGCACGATCCGCTTGCCGGCCGCGCTGGCCTTGGCCAAGGCATCGCCGATGGCCTTGTCCGCCTGCTCCCACGAGCGTTGCGACGGGTTTCCGTCGGTTACTTCCATGGGCCCGGCCAAACGTTCGCTGTCGTAGAGCGAAAGCACGCTGCTGTTGATGCGGGCATTGACGGCCGAGCGGCCGGTGGCCGGGTTGCGGTTCACGCCGAAGCGGGGGTTGCCCTGCACATGGATGGGGCGGCCTTCGCGCGTTTTCACCAGCACGCTGGCAAAATCTTCACCATCGTAATAGGTGCTGGCGTACCAGTTGGCCACGCCGGGGGTGATCTCCTCCGGCTTGTTCACGTAGGGGATGCTCTTGATCACCGGGGCTTCGCAGGCGGCCAGGGCGGCGGCCCCCACGGAGAATCCGAGGAATTTCAGGAAATCGCGGCGGCTGGTGGTGGATCCGGCAATGCCCCCATCGGCCAGCACCTGGTCCAGGGGCATGGGCTCATTGAACTCCTCCGCTGCGGTCTTTACCGGGGTGCTGGCGGGCTCCAGCTCGGAAAGGTCCTGCCAGTAACGCTTCGTGCTCGACATCTGTCTGTGGCTGATGGATCTTAATAATGGCACTTGGCGCACTCGAACCCGCCAAGCTCACGAACGGTGATCTTCTCGTCCTCCAAATACTTCTTCAATTCCCGCCGGCCCATCGGGGTCTCGGTCAAGCGGCGGTGAACCTCCTGGTAATAGCCGTTGTCCGAGCCGGCCACCTTCACCTCCGTGGTGTTGTGGCAGTCCAGGCACCACCGCATGGTCAACGGGCTCCATTGCTGCACCTGGTCCATCTCGGTATCCACGGGGCCGTGGCACTGCTGGCATTCCAGCTTGGCCACCGCCACGTGCTGCGAGTGGTTGAAATACACATGGTCCGGCAGGTTGTGCACCTTGTTCCACTTGATGGGCTTCTGCTCACCGGAATACTTCATCGTCCCCGGGTCCCAACCCACAGCGGCATAGATCTTGGCAATCTCCTCCGTGCCCGTCTTGGGCCCCTCGCTGATGGCCTGGTGGCAGTTCATGCACACGTTGGCACTGGGGATGCCCGCATGGCGGCTCTTGGAGGCCCCGCTGTGGCAGTATTGGCAGTTGATGGCCAGGTTGTCCTTGCCCGCGTGCAGGCTGTGGTCGAAGGCGATGGGCTGGCTGGGCTTGTAATGCGCATTCTTCTCACCGCCGTACACCCCGATGTTGAACATCCAGTTCCAAAGCAGCACCGTCATCCACACCACGAAAAGCAGTACCACCACGGAGGCCCAGCCCTTGTTGCGCGAGGCCCAGCGGCGGATGCGGCCCCAGGTGTTCAGGTCCTTCTCGGGAGGAAGGCCCTGCTTCTCGCGCACGGCATTGGCGAGCTGCTTGCGCACCCCGCCCAGGGAGAAGAGCACGATCCAGAACAGTGCGCCGATGACCAGCCACCAGGGCCAGGTCACGGCCGGTTCGGCGGTGCCCGCCGCCGGGGCCTCCTTGGCCGGGGCCTTCTTGGCGTTGACCGTGGCGAAGTTGTCGGCGTAGTAAAGCACCTGGTCGATCTCCGCATCCGTCAATGGCTGCGGCGGCATCACGATCTTGTTGTGGTCCTCGAAAAGCTGCTTGGCGTGGGCGTTGCCGCTCTTGATGTAGCCTTGGCTGTCCTTGATCCAGGCATGCACATCGCCCTTGCCGTCCCACCGCTCCTTGGCACCGGCCACGGCGGGGCCCGTCATGTCCTTGTCCGGCTTGTGGCAACTGCCGCAGTTGGCCTTGAAGAGTTTCTCGCCGGCCCCGTATTCCGCCTCGTCCACCTGGGCGTGGGCAGCGGTGCCGATCAACAGGAATGTAAAGATCGCAGCCGCCCCGAATAACCTGGACGGCCGGTTTAATAGCCTGTAAACAAGGGACATTCCAAACGATTTAGTGGGCGGCGGGCAACCCATCCGCGCCGGGCAAAAGTAGCCGCGAAGCGATACGCGCGTAAGGCCCGGCCCCCGACCCGGTGCCAAGCGGCCCTATTTAGAATCATTCTAAAGCCTGACGGTCAGGGGCGAAACCCGCGCCCATCACGGCCAGGAGCGTCATAAGTCTGTCATGGTCCGCGCATGTTGGCCCCATTCACCCGGACCTTTCCGGCCGACATCACCGCGGCTCGATGCCCGGCACCGGCTTTGCAGCACGCTTCTTGCCCGGCCGGTCCGGTCCGGTACATTTGCCCCTCCCATGCGGACCTTTTTCCTGCTGCTCGCCTTCCCTGCGGCCTTGTCGGCACGCGCGCAGGCGGCCCCCCACCTGTTCGAGCCGGCCACCAAAGTGCGGGCCGCACAGGACAGCCTGCTCCAGGACAGTGTCCGCCCGGGCCAGGTGCAAGTCTTCGAGAGCGCGCGCATCAAGGCATTGATGGGTGAATATGCCGCCAAGAAACAGCCGTTGATGGGCTACAGGGTGCAAATCTTTCTGGGCGACCGCGCAACGGCGGAGACCGTGCGGCGCAATTTCCTGCTGCAGCACCCGGACCTGTCCGCCTACCTCAGCTACTTGGCACCGAACTTCAGGGTACGCGTAGGCGACCTGCGCGACCGGGTGGGGGCCGAGTTCCTGCGGGAACAGCTGCAAGCCGAATATCCGGGCTTGTATATCGTACCCGATGAGATCGAGCCGCCGCGCTTGCCGACGGCACCGAAATAGGTGCGCGGCCCAGTGATGGCCGCTGCCGATCAATCGCCCAAGGTCCGTTTCACCTCCACCACCTCGAAGGCTTCGATGTGGTCGCCCACCTTGATGTCGTTGAAGTTCTTGATGCTCAGGCCGCACTCGTAGCCGTGCGTCACCTCCTTCACGTCGTCCTTGAAGCGCTTGAGGTCGGCCAGGTCGCCGGTGTAAACCACGATGCTCTCGCGGATCAGGCGCACCTTGCTGTTGCGGGTGATCTTGCCATCGAGCACATAGCAGCCGGCCACGGTGCCCACCTTGCTGATGCGGAAGGTCTCGCGCACCTCGGCGGTGCCGATGACCTTCTCTTCCTCCTTCGGCGCGAGCATGCCTTCCATGGCCTGCTTGAGCTCCTCGATGGCATCGTAAATGATGGAGTACAACCGGATCTCGATCTCTTCCTGTTCCGCCAGTTTGCGCGCACCCACCGTGGGCCTCACCTGGAAGCCGATGATGATGGCGTTGGAGGCGGAAGCCAGCAGCACGTCGCTCTCGGCAATGGGGCCCACCGCCTTGTGGATCACGTCCACCTTGATGTTCTCCGTGCTGAGCTTCAGCAGCGAGTCGGTCAGGGCCTCCACGGAGCCGTCCACGTCGCCCTTGACGATGATGTTGAGCTCCTTGAAATCGCCGATGGCCAACCGCCGCCCGATCTCGTCCAGGGTGATGTGCTTGCGGGTGCGGATGCCCTGCTCGCGCTGGAGCTGCTGCCTGCGGGTGGCGATCTGCCTGGCCTCGCGTTCGTCCTCCATCACCTGGAACCGGTCGCCTGCATTGGGCGCACCATCCAACCCCAGGATGGATACCGGCACGGAAGGCCCGGCCTCATCCACGCTCTGCCCGCGTTCGTTGAACATGTTGCGTACCCGTCCACTGTGCTGGCCCACCAGGATCACATCACCTTTGTGCAACGTGCCGCCTTCCACCAGGATGGTGGTCACGTAGCCGCGGCCCATTTCCAGGGTGCTCTCGATCACCACGCCGCTGCTGCGCTTGCCGGGGTCGGCCTTCAGGTCCAGCAGGTCGGCCTCCAGCAGCACCTTCTCCAACAGCTGTTCCACACCCGTCCCTTTCTTGGCGCTGATCTCCTGGGTCTGGTACTTGCCGCCCCACTCCTCCACCAGGATGTTCATCTGCGAGAGTTGCTCGCGGATCTTGTCCGGGTTGGCCTGGGGCTTGTCGATCTTGTTGAAAGCGAACACCATGGGCACCCCTGCCGCCTGTGCGTGGTTGATGGCCTCGCGCGTCTGGGGCATCACGCTGTCATCCGCCGCGATGACGATGATGGCGATGTCGGTGACCTGCGCGCCGCGTGCCCGCATGGCGGTGAAGGCCTCGTGGCCCGGCGTGTCCAGGAAGGTGATCTGCTTGCCGTTCTCAAGGGTCACGCGGTAGGCCCCGATGTGCTGGGTGATGCCGCCGGCCTCGCCCGCGATCACGTTGGCCTTGCGGATGTGGTCCAGCAGTGAGGTCTTGCCGTGGTCCACGTGGCCCATCACGGTGACGATGGGTGCACGCGGCTTCACCCGTGCCGGATCATCCGGCTCGCCGATGGTGTCATCCTGTACCTCGGCACCCACGAACTCCACCTTGAACCCGTATTCGTCGGCGATCACCGAGAGTGTTTCCGCGTCCAGGCGCTGGTTGATGCTCACCATCATGCCCAGGGAGAAGCAGGCCTTGATGATGTCGGTAACAGGCACGTCCATCATGGAAGCGAGTTCGCTGGCGGTGACGAACTCGGTCACCTTCAGCGTTTGCCCGGCCAACTGCCGTGCCTTGTCCTCTTCTTCCCGGCGCTGGAAACGCTCCTGGCGCTTGTCGCCACGGCGCTTGGCCGCCCTGCTCTTCTGGCTGGTGCCGGTCAGGCGGGCCAAGGTCTCGCTCACCTTGCGTTTCACGGCATTCTCGTCCAGCTCGGTCTGCTTGGTGGCCGCCGCCTTGCGCTGTTCCTGCTGCACCACCCGGCCCACATTCACGGGCCCGGTGCGCACGATGCGCTTGCGGCGCCCGCGTTCCTTGTCCTTGTCGGACGGCTTGCGCTCGCGTTCCACGGGCAGTTCGATGCGACCCACCGTCTTCGGGCCGGCCAACTTCTCTACATGCACCCGGATGGTCTCGGGCTCCTCCGGTTTGGCAGGGGGCTGGGCGGCGGGCTTTTCTTCAGGGGCCGGAGGGGGCGCTACCGGCGGGGCTGCCGGCTCCTCATTCATGGGCACCTTGGGTTTCTTCTTGGGTTCCAGCTCGATCTTGCCCACCGTCTTCAGCCCGGCGATCTTCCGGGTCTTGGCCTTGACCACTTCGGTCTCAGGGGCCGCCGGGGCCGCCGGGGCGGCCTCTTGCTCCTTGGCGGGCTTTTCCTGCTTCTTCCCGGCATCGGCCTCCACGGCGGGCGCAGGGGCTTCGGCCGGGGGCACGGCAGCGGTGGGCGCGGCATCGGCAACCGGAGCCTCGGCCGTCTCCGGCGCGCTGGCCAAGGCCACCACCTCGCGCTCCTGCCGTTCCTGGATCACCTGCTTGCTGGCTGCCTTTTCAGCCTTGTCCTGGCCGAACTCCTTTTCCAGCAACGCGTATTGCTCACCGGTGATCTTTGCGTTCGGGGAGGCTTCCACCACATGGCCCTTGGCGGCCAGGAACTCCACCACGGTGTGCACGCCCAGGTTGAACACCCGCGTGACCTTGCTCAATCGTACCGCCTTTTCTGCCGTTTCGCTCATTCAGTATCTATCATTTGGCCTTGCGCCGCCTTCGCCCGTTCATCGGGAAAGTTCCAGTTTCAGTATGCGGAGCACCTCCGCCACCGTTTCGTCCTCCAGATCGGTCCGCCGGGCCAGTTCATCCGGGGCCACTTCCAGGACCGAGCGCGCCGTGTCGCACCCCACCCCCTTCAGGGCCTCGATGATCCACGGCTCGATCTCATCCTTGAACTCGTCCAGGTCCACGTCATCGGTCACCTCATCGCTGTCACGGTACACGTCGATGTCGTAGCCTGAAAGGCGGCCCGCCAGCTTGATGTTGTGGCCGCCCTTGCCGATGGCCAGGGCCACCTGGTCGGGCTTCATGTACACCTCGGCGCGCTTGTTCACGGGGTCGAGCTTGATCTCGCCCACCTTGGCAGGGCTGAGCGCGCGCTGGATCAGGAGCTGTTCGTTGGAGGTCCAGTTGATCACGTCGATGTTTTCGTTGCGCAGTTCGCGCACGATGCCGTGGATGCGGCTCCCCTTCATGCCCACGCAGGCGCCCACCGGGTCGATGCGGTCGTCGTAGCTCTCCACCGCCACCTTGGCCCGCTCACCGGGCTCGCGCACGATGCGCTTGATGGTGATCAGCCCGTCCGCCACCTCAGGCACTTCCTGCTCGAACAATTTCTCAAGGAACTCGGGCGCCGCGCGCGACAGCAGCACCACCGGGCTGTTGTTGCGCATCTCCACCTTCCACACCACGGCACGCACGGTATCGCCCTTCTTGAAGAAGTCGGTCTTGATCTGCTGGTCCTTGGGCATGATCAGCTCGTTGCCCTCGTCGTCCAGCACCAGGGTCTCGCGCTTCCACACCTGGTACACCTCGCCGGTGATGATCTCGCCCACGCGCTCCTTGTACTTCACGTAGATGTGGTCCTTCTCCAGCTCCATGATGCGGCCCTGCAGGTTTTGCTTGAGCGCAAGGATGTTGCGCCGCCCGAAGTCGGCGATCTTCACTTCCTGGCTCACTTCCTCGCCCACCTCGAAGTCGGGCTCGATCTTCAGTGCTTCGGAAAGCGCGATCTGCAGGCCCTCGTCCTCCACCTCCCCGTCGGGCACGATCTCGCGGTTCAGCCAGATCTCCAGGTCGCCCTTGTCCGGGTTGATGATGATGTCGAAGTTGGCCTCTTCCCCGTATTTGCGCTTGACCACGCCGCGGAACACATCTTCCAGGATGCCCATCATGGTCACCCGGTCGATGTTCTTCAGATCCTTGAATTCCGAGAAGGATTCGATGAGGTTCACTGTGCTCATTGCACTGGTTCAATTGATGGTGATGACGGCCTGCACGGCCTTGATGTCGGTGAATGGGATCACCGTGGTTTGCTCCGAGAGCTTCGGTTTGCGGCCTTTCACCTTGGCGGGCAGCAGGACACGCACGGTGATGCCGGCCTGGTCGAAACCCTCCAGCACCGCTTCCAGGGCCCCGCCTTCCTTCAGCAGCACCTCCACGTTGCGGCCCAGGTGTTTCCGGTATTGGCGCTCCACCTTGAAGGGACGGCCCAGGCCCGGGCTGCCCACTTGGAGCTCCACGTCGTCCAGGGCCTCACCGAATTCATCCCGCAGGCCCCGGTTGATGGCCGTGAGCTCGGCCAAGGTGATGGAGGCCTCGTCACGGTCCACCTCCACAACCGCCTTGCCGCCCGCGCGCACCTCGGCCGCCACCACGAAACACGTGGTGCCGTCGATCTGCCGGAGCAGGGCCTGTTGCAATTGCGCGGATGTGATCATGGCTTCCGGGCCGCCCGCTGCGGTAACAAAAAAGAGGGGTGGGCCCCTCTTCCGCAATATCACCGCACCGAAACGGCTGCAAATATACGCAGCACAAGCACAAGTTGGCGCGCTTGCGATGGCCGGGCAAGGAAAGGAAGCGGGTGGTGGTCACCGGGCGGCGCCGCGCGCGTTCATGAACACGATGGCCGCCAGGATCAGGGCGATGCCCGTCCACTGCACCGCCACCACCTGTTCATGCAGCACCAGGAAGGCCACGGAAACCGAGACCGGCAGCTCCAGGGAGGAAACGATGCTGCCCAGGCCCAACCCCACCTTGGGGAATCCGATGTTGAAGAAGATCGGCGGGATGATGGTGCCAAAAAGGGCGATCACGGGACCGTAGGACAGGAAGATCGACGGGTTGAACGCGCGTACGGCCCCAAGGCCCTGCCCCGGCAGCCAAGACCGCAAGGCCGGGATGTGGTGCGGCCCGATCTGGGCCATCAGCACGAAGGCGGCCACCACGGTGCTGCCGCCAAGCAGCATCAGCAGGCTCTTGCGGAGCGGCGGCACATGCACGGCGATCCGGTTGGACGTGAACATCATGAAGGTGAACGTGGCCCCGGAGAAAAGGCCCCACAGGACACCCCGGGCATCCAGCGGGCGATGGCTGCCCAGGGCATTGGTGGCCAGCAGGGTACCCCCCAGGATGGCCACCGTGGCGACCGCCTTGCGCCATCCGGGGAACCGCCGGTTGATCACGCTTTCCAGCACGATGCCGAACCACACGGATTGCATCATGAGCACAATGGCGACGGACACGTCGATGTACAGCATGGAGATGTAGTAGCTGACACTGGTGATGCCGATGGCCGTGCCGGCGAGCACCAGCTGCCGCGCGTCACGCCCGGACAGGTGTACCGGACCACCCTGCCTTCCCCGGGTGAAGCGATTGACCAGCAACAGCCCCACCAGGCCCAACGCATATTGCGCGCCGGTGACCTCCGCCGTGGTGTAGCCATCGCGGTACGCCAGCTTGATGACGTTGCCGAGCACGCCATAGAAGGTGGCCCCCAATGCCACGAACACCGCCCCGCGCACCACGCCCCTGCCAACCATCGGCGGGGGTAAAAGTAGGCGGCCATGCAACGCCTCCGCCGGGTGCCGCCACCTGATCCTTCAGTCCGCTTGGCCACCATGTCCGACATGAAAGCCCAGAGTACCTTCACCGCCTCTACCCCTGCCATGGCCGAACACAACGGAGCCCTCTCCAACCACGACGACGACAAGCGCCTTTTCCTGTTGGACGCCTACGCGCTGATCTTCAGGGCCTATTTCAGCTTTATCCGCAATCCGCGCATCAACAGCCAGCATCTCAACACCAGTGCCGCCTTCGGCTTCACCCTGGCATTGCTGGAACTGCTCAAGCGCGAAAAGCCCACGCACATCGCCGTGGTGTTCGACGTGGGCGCACCCGCCGAACGGCTGGCGATCTTTCCGGATTACAAGGCCAACCGCGACGAGACACCCGACGATATCCGCAGCAACGTGCCGTACATCCGCCGCATCATCGAGGCCTTCAACATCCCGGTGATCGAAAGCAACGGCTACGAGGCCGACGACGTGATCGGCACCATGGCCAAGAAGGCCGAGAAGGAGGGCTACACCACTTACATGGTGACGCCCGACAAGGATTTCGGGCAGCTGGTGACCGACAAGATCCTGATCTACAAGCCGGGCCGCAGCGGGGCGCCGCCCGAGATCCATGGGCCCAAGGAGGTGTGCGAACGCTGGGGCCTCGAACGTCCCGAGCAGGTGAAGGACATCCTGGGCCTGATGGGCGACTCCGTGGACAACATTCCCGGCATACCGGGGATCGGCGAGAAGACCGCGACCAAGCTGATCCGGCAGTTCGGCAGCCTGGAAGGCGTGATTGAGGGCGCGGACCAGCTGAAGGGCAAGCAGAAGGAAAATGTGATGGCCTACGCACAGCAGGGATTGATGAGCAAGAAGCTGGCGACCATCGCGACCGATGCGCCGGTAAAGTTGGACCACCACGCCTTGCATTTGGACCCGCCGGACGAGGAAAAGGTGCGCGAGGTGTTCGGCGAATTGGAATTCCGCACCTTGTTGAAGAGCGTACTGGGCGACGGCGATGCACCGGAGGCCACTCCGTCGGCACCCGCCCGGAAAAAGGCCGCCACAAAGGCCCAAATGAGCATGTTCACCGGCGAGGAGATGGACGGCGGGACGGCCGGCGGGCACCACAGCCCCATGGGCAATCTGGGCAACACGCCCCATGATTACCGCATCGCGGCCACCGCCCGGGAGGTCCATGATCTCGCCAGGCACCTGGCCGGGCTGAAAAGGTTCTGCTTCGACACCGAGACCGACGGACTGGACGCGCTGAACGCGCGGTTGGTGGGCATGTCCTTCAGCTGGAAAGCCCACGAAGGCTGGTACGTACCCGTTCCGGAGGACGAGGAAGAGGCCCGTGCGGTGGTATCGCCCTTCCGCGATGCCTTGGAAAGTGTGCACATCCTCAAGGTGGCGCAGAACCTGAAGTACGACATGCTGGTGCTGGAGAATTACGGGGTGCGCGTGAAGGGCCCCTTGTTCGATACCATGCTGGCCCACTTCCTCCTGGAATCCGACCTACGCCACGGCATGGACTACCTGGCGGAGACCTTGTTGAACTACAGGCCGCAGCCCATCACCGACCTGATCGGCGCCAAGGGCAAGAGCCAAAGGACCATGCGCGAGGTGCCCGTGGAGATGGCCGCCGAATATGCCGCCGAGGATGCCGACATCACCTGGCAGTTGTACGGGCTGCTGGCCCCGCGCCTGAAGGAGATGGGGCAGGAGAAGCTGTTCCATGAGGTGGAAATGCCGCTGGTGCGCGTGCTGGCCGACATGGAACGCGAAGGCATCCGGCTGGACACCGGGGCCTTGGAAGCCTTCAGCAAGGAACTGGGCCGCGACCTGGTGGAACTGCAGGACAAGATCATCGAGGCCTGCGGGGTCCATTTCAACATCGACTCGCCCAAGCAATTGGGCGAAGTGCTGTTCGACACGCTGAAGCTGGGCGGCGAGAAACCGAAAAAGACCCGCACGGGCCAGTACCAGACCAGCGAGGACGTGCTGAGCGCCATGGCGCACGAACATCCCGCCATCCCGTTGATCCTGGACTACCGCAGCCTGCGCAAGCTGAAGGGCACCTATGTGGACACGCTGCCGCAGGCGGTGGACCCGCGCGACGGCCGCGTGCACACCAACTACCGGCAGGCCGTGGCCTCCACCGGGCGGCTGAGCAGCGACGAGCCCAACCTGCAGAACATCCCCATTCGCACGGAGAAGGGGCGCGAGATCCGCAAGGCCTTCGTGCCGCGCGACGCACACTTCCGCCTGCTGAGCGCCGACTACTCGCAGATCGAGCTGCGCATCATCGCGCACATGAGCGGCGACCAGCACATGCAGGAGGCCTTCCACAAGGGGCTCGACATCCACGCCGCCACCGCCGCCAAGGTGTTCAACACGCCCATCAAGGATGTGACGCGCGAGCAGCGCAGCCGCGCCAAGGCCGTCAACTTCGGCATCGCGTACGGGCAGGGTGCCTTCGGCCTGAGCCAGAACCTGGGCATCACGCGCACCGAGGCGCAAGGCATCATCACTGGCTATTTCGCCGAGTTCCCCGGGGTGAAGCGTTACATGGACGAGACCATCGCCTTTTGCCGCGAACACGGCTACGTGCAAACCCTGATGGGCCGCCGCCGCTACCTGCCCGACGTGCGCAGCGCCAACAACACGGTGCGGGCCGCCGCCGAGCGGGTGGCCATCAACGCGCCCATGCAAGGCACCGCCGCCGACATCATCAAGCTGGCCATGATCCGCATACACGACTGGCTGGTGCGGAAGAACATGCGCAGCAAGTTGTTGCTGCAGGTACATGACGAGCTGGTGTTCGACTGCCACCTGGATGAGGAGGCCGTTCTCAAGGCCCATGTGAAAACCTTGATGGAAGGGGCGATGAAACTTGACGTCCCGCTGGTTGTTGACATGAATGTGGGGAAAAACTGGCTCGAAGCCCACTGATGACTCACCGGGAAAGGGGATCTTTACCGCAATCCTCCCCAACCAGAACGGAGACCGACCATGCGTGCGAAACCGATCATCCTCTCCCTGACGGCATGCCTGGCCATGGCCGCATGCAGCGGTCCCGGCCAGCCGGCGGAGACCCTCACCACCGACACCGATTCCACCGCCGTCCTCCGGTCCCAGCGCACCCGCAACATATTCCACTCGATCCCGTCGCCGATGGAAACCGCCGGCCTGCTGCAAAAGGCCGGCGCCGAGTACGACAAGAGCATCCTCAACGACGTGAAGAACGTGGACAATTATACCTCGGCCAGCAAGCAGGCGCTCAACCTGGGCATCTACGGGGCCGACCTCAGCTATGCCAGCGTGTACAACAACACCCAGGAAAGCATGCTCTACACCAGTTGCGCGCAAAAGCTGGGCAAGAAGCTGGACATCAACAACGCCTTCAACCAGGAGGTGGTGGACCGCCTGGAACAGAACCGCAGCAACCGCGATTCACTGCTGAACATCATCAGCGAGACCTACCTGGACGTGGACGGGTACCTGAAGGAAAACCAACGGGACAACATCAGCGCCCTGATGGTGGCCGGCGGCTGGGTGGAGGGCCTGTACATCGCCACGCAGGTGTGCCTGAAGCACGATACGCCCGAGCTGCGGCAGCGCGTGGCCGAGCAGCGCCTTTCCCTCAAGGACCTGCTGGACCTGATCCGCACCTACAGCCCCGATGATGCCAGCGTGGCCGCGGTGCTCACCGACCTGGAAAGGCTCGATGCCCTCTTTGCCGGGGTGGCCATGCCCACGGGCAACAGCACCGTGACACAGGACGGCGGCGTGACCGTCATCGGGGGGACGGCGCCCGTGGCCACCCTCACCGACGAACAACTCAAGTCCATCGGCGAGGCGGCGGCAAGCATCCGCGCCGGCTACATCAATTGAACACCTGCCATGAAGCACCTCATACCCCTCTTCGCGCTGATGCTGGCCTTGGCCCTGCCGGCTGCTTCCCGGGCCCAGTGCCGCAGCTTCGCCAAGAACAAGTGCATGCCTGCCATGGCACCGTACAAGTTCAACGAGACCTTCAACGCCGCCCAACTGGCACCCGGCGAGGAGGCGCAAGTGGACCTGACCTTCTACAGCGGACAGGAATACCGGTTGGCCATCTGCGCCCACCCCATCCTCGGGCAGGTGAACTGGCAACTGCGCGATGCATCCGGCAACACCTTGACGGAAAGCACCGGAGATGCCCCCCTGGACCATTTTGACTTCAAGGTGGCCACCACCCAGAAATTGACGGTGCACATCGACGTGCCCGCCTCCGCCAAAGGCGGCAACGGAATGCTCACTGTCGGCTGCGTGGCCATCCTGGTGGGCTACAAGTAGCCTGCGGAAGATCCGGCCATGAAGAAGCCCCGGCACAAAGTGCCGGGGCTTCTTCATGGGGCACGTCTGCCTTCCCGTTTGCCGCCGTAGCCTACTCCTTGGTGAACTTGGCCACTTGCACCCCGCCTTCCTGCTGGACCCGCACGAAATACAGGCCATCGGGAAGCCCGTTCAGGTCCACGGTCCAACGGGCCATGCCGGCCGGCCGCGTCCCTTGGTCCACCGTGCGCACCGGGCGGCCCAGCAGATCCACCAGTTCCACCTTCACCGCACCGTTGTTCCGTAGCATTACCGATACCTCTGCACGGTCATGTGCCGGGTTCGGCACCACGGAAATGGCCCTGGCCGCACCGGTCCCAAGTTCATCGATGCCCACCTGCCCGCTGTTCAGGTTGATGTCGTCCAGCCACAAGTTGTTGCCTCCATCGCTCTCGAACACGAACCTCAGGCGCAGGCTGCCGATCTCGAACAGGCCGGTCAGCGGGGCCAGTTCCACATAAGCCCACTGATCGGGTCCATTGGGCGTAAACGTGCCGTTCGTGTTCGGGGCAGTGGCCAGGTTGCTGCCTATCAGGGCCTTGCGCATGCTCCAGGTCTCACCGCAATCACGGCTTGCATACACGCGCAACGCATCGTTATTGGAATTGGTGCGCTTGGCGAAGGCATAGCGGAAGGAGATGCTCAATGGGGTGCCCGAGGAATTGTCCACGGTGGTGCTCATTAGCTCATAGCGGTTGCCCCTGCGCGCAGTGTTGTTGGTCAGGCGCAAGCTCTGCGAACCGGTATAGGCGGCCGAGCCCGAGATGGTAAAGCTGCCCGGGTTCTGGTCCGCCACGTGCCAGATGGAGGGGTCGAGGTTGCTCATGTTCTCGAAGCTTTCCGCCAACGGCGTGGCAGCCCCGGGTTCGGGCAGCACGGTGACATATCCCGCATGTGTGGTGGTGAGCGACCCCGAGCCGTCACTCACGGTCAGGGTCACGTCATAGGTTCCGGAGGCGCTGTAGCTCACCGTGGCAGTGGACGTTTCGGCCGTGGCCGGCGTGGCCCCCTCAAAGGTCCAGCTCCGCCCGGCAACCCCGTTGAAGCTGATATCGGTGAACGTGATCGTCTGACCCACGCAAACGACCCTGCGGTTGCTGATGAAGTCCGCCTCACAGAGCTGGGGCGCGTCATTCACGCCGGTGAGTGCCAGGTTGGATGCCGTCCACAGGTTGTTTCGCGAGGCCGTGCTGCTGTTCAGGGCGGCGTGTACACGTGCCTTCTGCCCGTTGGTGAACATCTTGCTGCAATAGGAGTACTCCATGAAGTTCTCCACGTTGTCCAGTGCCGAACCGCAAGTGGCCCCGCGCAAGTTGCAAGAGGTCCAACCGATGGTGTTCGGCGTATCGCTGACACCGTCGTCCGTATTGCAGTTGGAGGCGACACCGGGGTCATTGGAATTGCCCCACGGGTGCATCAGGTTCAGCCAGTGGCCCACCTCGTGGCTCAAGGAATGGGAACGCATGGGGCTACCCGTCCCGATGGCGCCCACATAACTGCTCATGATCACGATGCCGTCCGCAGCCGCACCCCATGACCCCGCCACCGAGGAGGGATACATGGCATAGCCCGCCACGCCTGACCCTCCCGCACTCGCCGCCACCCAGATGTTCAGGTAGCTTTCCCGCGGCCAGTGGATCAAGTTTTTCATTTCTTGGCCCCCGTCGTTGGTCAGAACACTTTCAGTCCGGGTGATCCCGCTCGTGCAATTCCCATTGGGGTCCTTCTTCGCCAGCTTGAAGGTCACCTGCATATCGGCCACCCGGTCCAGGAACTCCGGCTGCACGTTCATCCAATCCGGATTCTGCTTGTTCCAATCCTCGTTCATCACCCTGACGGCATCATACACCTGCTCGTTGCTGATGTTCTCCGGACCGTTGTTGTGGATGATGTGGAACACCACCGGAATGACGTACTGGCCGCCACCGCGCGATGCGTCCTGCTCCCAGGCCTGGGTGAAGTGCTCCAACTCCGTGCGGGCCTGCTCGATCTGTTGCAGGCGGTCGGGATGCCCGATCACCAGGCTGCCCATCCGGTCAAGCTCGTTGGCACCGCAGTGGAAGTCGGATTGCTGCGCACGTAGGGAAAGCGACGGCAGGAGCAGCGCCGCCGCCAAGGTGTACAGGGAAGTCCGGGTCATTTCAGGTTCTTACACGATTGGATGAGCCCAAATTTACGAAGGATGCCTCCCTTCTTCACGCCACAAGGTGCCTAAAGACGGGTCCACCCTTGGGTTCCAAACGGTTCCCTGCCTGGATCAGGCCAAGGCCTTCGACAGGTCGTCAATCAGGTCCTGCGCGTCCTCCACGCCCACGCTGAGGCGGATCAACGAGTCGGTGACACCGGTCTTGATCCGCTCTTCACGGGGAATGCTGGCATGGGTCATGCTGGCCGGGTGGCCCATCAGGGATTCCACGCCGCCGAGGGATTCCGCCAGGCTGAAGAGCTTGCAGGTGCTGAGGAAGCGGTTGGCGTCCTCCATGCGGTCGCCTTTGATGGTGAAGCTCATCATGCCGCCGAAGTCGCGCATCTGGCGCTTGGCCACGGCGTGGTTGGGGTGGTCGGGCAGACCGGGCCAGTAGACCTTGCCCACCTTGGGATGCTTCGCCAGGAACTCCGCCACGGCACGACCGTTGGCGCAATGGCGCTCCATGCGCAGGTGCAGGGTCTTCAGGCCGCGCAGCACCAGGAAGCAGTCCTGCGGCCCGGGCGTGGCGCCGCAGCTGTTCTGGATGAAGGCCAGGCGTTCGGCCAAGGCATCATCATTCACCACCAGGGCGCCCATCACCACGTCGCTGTGGCCGCCGAGGAACTTAGTCACGGAGTGCATCACGATGTCCGCGCCCAGGTCCATGGGGTTCTGCAGGTAAGGCGAGGCGAAGGTGTTGTCCACGGCCAGCAGGATGCCGTTGCCTTTGGTGAGCTTGGCCAAGGCGGCAATGTCCACGATGCGCAGCGTGGGATTGGTCGGCGTTTCCGCCCACACCAACTTGGTCTTCGGCGTGATGGCGGCGGCCACATTGGCCGGGTCGCTCATGTCCACGAAGGAGAACTTCACGCCGAAGGGTTCGAAGACCTTGGTGAAGAGGCGGTAGGTGCCGCCGTAGAGGTCGTTGGTGCTCACCACCTCGTCACCGGGCTTGAGCAGCTTCACCACGGCATCGATGCTGGCCATGCCTGTGGCGAAGCAGAGGCCGTGCTTGCCGTTCTCCAGCGCGGCCAGCGCCTTTTGCAGGGCGGTGCGCGTGGGGTTGTGCGTGCGGCTGTACTCATAGCCCTTGTGGTGGCCCGGCGAGGCCTGCACGTAGGTGCTGGTCTGGAAGATGGGGGTCATGATGGCCCCGGTGGAGGGATCGGGCTCCACGCCCGCGTGGATGCACTTGGTGGAGAATTTCATGGACGGGGGAAAGAGGGCGCGAAGGTACTCCAAGCTTGCACCCGCGGATTTGGCGGGGATCCGGGTACTGAACGTTGTTCGGATGCTAGGTCCGCATCGGATCCATTCATGGCCATGAATGGATTTTGGCAGCTGGCACTCAGCGTATTATACCGGAATAGGCCCCACATCCAGATGTGTTTCAAGCACAAAACCATATGGACCCATTCATGGCCATGAATGGGTTGATCCCACTTCTCCTCCCGTTCCGTTCCGTTCCCTTCCTCTTGCCTTGCTTCCTACGGCAGGCCTGCGCCAATTCCCTTCACGAAGATCCATGCGGGAATTGGCCGGGTCCCGCAGAAAACCGTTGGGATCCCTATCCGGCAGAGGCCCTACCCCCGGGGTTGAGTGGCAGCGGTGCGGAGGGTGTTGCCGGAACCTGCGTGAGGGATAGCAGCAAGTAGCCCGCAGCCGTCGTCGGCGAGGACTACTGCGGATAGCCCGACGGCGCTGCATTCGAGCGCCGGCACGCCCAGAAGAAAGCCTCACGCCTTCACACGCACCTCCCCCGCCTTCCGCGTGTGCGCCCTCTTCGCCTTGCGGATCCGGCAGCTCACCACCTTGTACTCGGGGCACTTGGCCTCGCTATCGTGCACGTCGCTGGTGATCACGTTGAGCATGATCTCCGGGAAGTGGAAGGTGCTGCTGAGGATGCCGGGCTTCACCTCGTCGGTGATGCGGGCCTTGATGTCCACCTTGCCGCGCGGGCTTTCCACGCATACCATGTCGCCGTCGCCGATGCCGTTCCCGGCCGCGTCGGCCGGGTTGATCAGGAGCACGTCCTCGGTGAGGATCGCGCTGTTGGCCGTGCGGCGCGTCATGGTGCCGGCGTTGTAGTGCTCCAGCTCGCGGTTGGTGGTGATGATGTAGGGGTACGCCTCGCCGTGGGTGAGCACTTCCTTGGTCTCGGTCCAGTGGGGCGCGAAGAATTTGCCCTTCCCGCGCTTGAAGGAATCCAGGTGCAGGATCTTCGTGTCCGTGCCGTCGGCGGCCACGGGCCACTGTTTGCCGTTCTCACCGAGCATCTCCCAGCGGATGCCCTTGAAAAAGGGTACCAGGGCGCTGATCTCCTCCAGCACCCAAGCCGGATGGTAGGTAGTGCGGGCACGGGTGCCGCCGTCCACCTTCTCGTGCCGCTGGTATTTGGCTATGCTGGGTGCGGCACCCGTGCCTGTGTTGAAGGGATTGGACATGCCCAGCCGTTCCGCAAGGCGCTCGCTCACGTCCACGATGATCTGCCCGTCCGGGCGTGTGCCCTCCAATGGTTCCACGGCGGCCTGCACGCGCTGCACGCGGCGTTCGCCGTTGGTGAAGGTCCCACTCTTCTCCAGGAAGCTGGAGGCCGGCAAGATCACATCGGCATGCCGGGCTGATTCCGACATGAAAAGGTCCTGCACGATCAGGAGGTCCAAGCTGTCCAGCGCGCGCATCACCTTTTGCGTGTTCGGGTCCGACTGCACCACGTCCTCGCCCATCAGCCACAAGGCTTTCAGGCGACCGTCGATGGCGGCGTTGAACATGTCCGGGATCATGAAGCCCGGCATGGGCGGCATGGGCACGCCATAGTGCTCCTCGTAGCGCTGCTGCACCCCGTGGTCGGTGAGGTCCAGGTAGCCGGCGCCCTGGTGCGGCTGCGCCCCCATGTCGGCCGCGCCCTGCACGTTGTTCTGCCCCCGCAAGGGGTTCACGCCCACGCCGCGGCGGCCGATGTTGCCGGTCATCATGGCCAGGTCGGCGATCTGCATCACGGCGAAGGTGCCCTGTGAGTGCTCGGTGACGCCCAGCCCGTGGAAGCTCATGGCGGCCGGGGCCTTGGCGTAGGCGATGGCGGCCTCGCGCACCAGGTTGCGGTCCACGCCGGTCACCTCCTCCATCCGCGCCACGTCCAGGTCCATGAGTTCCTTCCGGAACTCCTCCCACCCCTCGGTGCGCGCCTCGATGAAGGCCTTGTCCACCAAGCCTTCCTTGATGATGTAGTGCATCATCATGTTCAGCAGGGCCACGTTGGTGCCGGGCCTCAGCTGCAGGTGGAAGTGGGCGTAGCGGGCCAGGTGGATGCGCCTCGGGTCGATGACGATGAGGGTCTTGCCCTTCATGGCCTCCTGCTTGATCCGTGCACCGGTCACCGGGTGGGCATCGGTGGGGTTGGCGCCGATCAGCAGGATGGCATGGGTATGCTTGAGGTCCTCGATGCTGTTGGTGGCGGCGCCCGTGCCGTAGGTACGCTGCATGCCGGCCGCCGTGGGGCTGTGGCATACGCGCGCGCAGCAGTCGATGTTGTTGGTGCCGATCACCGCCCGCATGAACTTCTGCATCAGGTAGTTCTCCTCGTTGGGGCAGCGCGCGCTGCTGATGCCGGCGATGCTGTCCGGGCCGTGCCCGGAACGGATTTCCGCCAGCCTGTCCACGATGTAGTCGTAGGCCTCGTCCCACGTGGCCTCCTCGAATTGGCCGTTGCGCTTGATCAGCGGTGTGCGCAGGCGGTCCGGATGGTTGTAGAAGCTGAAGGCATAGCGCCCCTTCAGGCAGGTGTGGCCGTTGTTCACCTCGGCATCGTACGGCGCGCGGATGCTGACCACCGTGTTGTCCTTCACGTTCACGTCCAGGTTGCAGCCCACGCCGCAGTAGGTGCACACGGTGCGCACCACCTTGTCCGGCACGTTCTCCTTGCTCATGAACACGTCGGTGATGGCGCTGGTGGGACAGGCCTGCGCGCAGGCGCCGCAGCTCACGCAGTCGCTGTCCATGAACGATTCGGCGGTGCCCTTGGCGATGTAGCTGTTGAAGCCGCGCCCGGCCATGGTGAGCACCTGTTCGCCCTGCACCTCGTCGCAGGCACGCACACAGCGGAAGCAGTGGATGCAGCTGCTGAGGTCGCTCACCATGTACGGGTGCGAACGGTCCTTTGCGAAGGCGGCTTCCCTGCCGATGAAATCCAGCGGCATGGCACCCTTGGGATAGCGCACGCTGTCGATGTCGAAGCCGGTCTGCTTCACCACGTTGTACAGCTCATTGCGGCCGTGGTCCTCGGTCTTGAGCTTTTCGGTGTCGTAGGTGGTGAGCACCATCTCCACCAGGTTCCTGCGCAGGCGCTCCATGCGGGGCGTGTGCGCCTTGATGTACTGCCCCTTGCCCACCGGCGTGTGGCAACTGGCCATCACCTTGGTGGGGCCGTCCGCCTTCAGGGCCACCTCCACCGAGCACACGCGGCAGCTGCCGAAAGGCTCCAGGTTGGGCGCGTCGCAGAGCGTGGGCACGTGGTCGCCGCCCTTGTGGCGCCGCAGGAAGGCGAGGATGCTCTCGCCCGGATTGATCGGATACGCCACCCCGTCGATGTAGGCCACGTCGGACATGATGTCAGGATTTGAAGTTGGCTTTGAGCTCATCACCGAAATACTGCAAGGCGTTGTTGATGCCCAGGGGCAGCCCGCCGCCGAGTGCGCAGAGGCTGCCGATCTCCATGGTCTCCAGCAGGTCATTGAAGAGCTGCCGGTCGATCGGTCGGCCGTGTTCGCGCGCCCCGTGGATCAACTCCTCGCCGCGCTTGCTGCCGATGCGGCAGGGATAGCATTTGCCGCAGCTTTCCACCGCGGTGAACTCGAAGAGGTGCTGCAGGTAGTCGATCATGGGAAAGGTCTCCGGGATGCAGAGGATGCTGGCGTGGCCGAGCATGAAGCCCTCCTTCTTGAAGCTCTCGAAGTCGATGGAGAGGCTGTCCACCTTGTGCATGGGCACGATGCCGCCCAGTGGTCCGCCGATGTGCATCGCCTTCACCTTCTTGTTCAGTCCCTGGCCCAGCTCGTCGATCACCCTGCGCAGGGGGGTGCCGCATTCCACCTCATAGATGCCGGGGCGGTTGAATGAACTGTCCAGCGAGAGCAGCTTGGAGCCGGCGGTCTCGGCGCTGCCGAGCTTGGCAAAGGCGGCCCCGCCATGCCGGATGATCCAGGGCACGCAAGCCAGCGACTCCACATTGTTCACCACGGTGGGCCGGTTGAACAGGCCCTTCTCCGCCGGGTAGGGCGGGCGCGTGCGCACCTCGCCGCGCTTGCCCTCGATGCTGTTCAGCAGGGCCGTTTCCTCCCCGCAGATGTAGGCACCCGCCGCCATGATCACCTTGAAGCGGAAGTTGATGCCGCTGCCCTTGATGTCGTTGCCGATCCAGCCCTTGGCCTCGATGGCGGCGATGGCCTCCTTCACGCTTTCCACCGCCTCGGGGTATTCCGCGCGGATGTACAGTACGCCCGTGTCCGCACCCACGATGAACCCGGCGATCATCATGCCCAGCAGTACCAAGTGCGGGCGCTGCTCCAGCAGGTAGCGGTCGCTGAAGGCCGCCGGGTCGCCCTCGTCCGCATTGCAGACGATGTACTTGCGCGGCGTGCCGTTGCCGGTGGTGTCCTTCGCATTGCGTGTGGCCTCCAGCTTGATGCCCATGGGGAAGCCCGCGCCGCCGCGGCCGCGCAGCTTGGAGGCCTTGATCTCGTTGAGCAGGTCCGCGCCATCGCTCTTCAACACGCGCTCCCACAGGCCGTAGAACTCCTCGATCGCGGGCATCGGCGCGGTGAGGATGGGCTGCTCCATGGAGGTGCCCACGTGGTGCTTTCCGTTCGCCTGGCGCCAGGCGCCCTGTTCGTCCCGTTTCTTCACCACGTCCTCCACATGCCCGATGCTGGGGCCGCTGTAATTGCGGCCGTCCACGTGGAACGCGCTGTTCTCGTGGCAGCGGCCCAGGCAGCACATCTCGCCGATCTCCTCCGGACGGAAATGTTTGGCCAGCTCCTCGCGCACCCGCCCTTGCGTACCCGCGACCAGGCAGGTGCTGCCGCTGCACACGTAAGCCTTCCTGCCCAGGTTGTCCCGCTTGAGGAAGTCGTAGAACGTGGTGGTGCCGAAGGCCATGGCTTCACCGATGAGGAAGTCGTCGGCGATGGCGGTCACTTGTGCATCGGTGGGCGATCCGCCTTGTTGCTTGGCTGCTTGTTGCAACCGCTCCCACAGCGGATCGGTCAGCTCCTTGCCGTCGCGGCCGGAGAGGGAAGAAACGTTCTTGGACATGGTTCCGAATGTAGCGATTGCCAAGCACAACAGTACGCCGAAGGCGCGGCCTTCCGGGGGTGCCGTACTCAGATCAGACTGATTCTAAACCCGAATAGGACCCCTTGAACAAAGCTGAACTGACCAGGTGGTTGTCGATCCAGTGGTAGTTGCCGCCGCGCGGTTTGCCGAAGAGGATGCCGTGGTATTTGAAGCCGTGCTTGTTCAGCCAGGCCTCGGTCACCGCCCGGTGCTCTTCCGTGCGCGAGGTGAAAAAGGTGATGACATGCCCTTGGTCGTACCAGCCGTTGCAGGCCTCCACGGCCCCGTTGAACACCGCCGCGTCGGCCATGCGTTCCGGCTCCTCGTTGGGGATGTCCTCACAGATGGTGCCGTCGATGTCGATCAGGTAGTTCTTCATGCCATCGGGCAGGCCGGGGCTGGCCTTCTTCCCGTCGATGAAGATGTCGTGCAGCTCGGCGGTCATGATCCTTCGGGTTTGGCCTAAAGATACGCGGGCCGCGGATCAAGTACGGCCAACTGGCGCCGGTGCGACCGCCGCGTCGTTCGCAATACCACATACCGTAACCCACCGGACCACAGCGACCTTGCCTGAACGGGTGCGGCCTTGGTGGTCCACCCTCGCGCAGGGTCTCCTGCAAGGGACCCTGCGCCCCCAATCTGGACGCGAAATATTCATGTGGGAATCGCAGGGTCCCGCATAGGTCCGTTGGAATCACTGGGGTGCGGAGACCCTGCGTGGGGATTAGGGGGTCCCGCCTGAGTGTTTTTTAATCACTTGGAACGAAGATCCTGCGTGGGGATGAGGATCATTGCAGGGAAATTCATTCATCCTTGTGCTTCCGCTTGCGGCTGTACGTCTTCTTGCTCTTTTCCACTTTCTCGCGGAATCGTCCGTCCAGGGCACCTTGCTGCTTGCGTTCTTCGCGCACGGCACTGCGCTCCAATTCCACCCTCGCGCAGGGTCTCCTGCAAGGGACCCTGCGCCCCCGATAAGAACGCGAAAGACTCTTGTGTGAATCGCAGGGTTCCGCATAAGTGCGTTGGAATCACTGGGGGAGGGGCGGAGACCCTGCGTGGGGAAAACAAGAACGAAATCTTTCTGCTTACCTTGTCGCAATGGCGGTCCGCAGGGCGCAACACACCGATGGCGCCATCTTCTTCTGCACGTTCACGTGCTATAGATGGCTGCCGTTGATCGAACAGACCGCCTGCCATGACCACATCTACACCTGGATGCATCTGGCGCACAACAAGGGCTTCCGGATTATGGGCTATGTCATCATGCCAAACCATGTCCACCTGTTGATCCACGCACCGGAAGGTGCAGGTATCAACGCACTGTTGGGGAACGCCAAGCGGTTCCTCGCTTATGAAATCGTAACCCGATTGAAGGCGGCCGGCCGGTCGGGTACATTGCTCAGGCTACGCACGGCCGTGCGCAAGGGAGATGCCGCGCGAGGCCAGCTCCATCGGGTTTTCGAGACCTCTACCGACATCCGCGAATGCCTTGATCGGCGGATGCTGGAACAAAAGCTGGACTACATCCACGCCAACCCCGTTTCGGGAAAGTGGTCCTTGGCGGAAAACGCCATCGACTATCCCCATTCCAGCATGGGGTTCTACCTGCAGGGCGATTCCGGCCCTGCGCCGCTCACGCATTACCATGACGTGCTGGGGTAGGTCGGGATACGCAGGGGTCCCGCCTGAGTGTTTTTGAATCACTTGGAGCGGAGACCCTGCGTGGGGATGAAGTCCCACCCTCGCGCCGGGTCTCCTGCAAGGGACCCTGCGCCCCCAATCTGGACGCGAAATACTCATGTGGGAATCGCAGGGTCCCGCATAGGTCCGTTGGAATCACTGGGGTGCGGAGACCCTGCGTGGGGATCAGGAGCGAAGGATCATTGCAGGGAAATTCATTCATCCTTGTGCTTCCGCTTGCGGCTGTACGTCTTCTTGCTCTTTTCCACCTTCTCGCGGAACCGTCCGTCCAGCGCACCTTGTTGCTTGCGTTCCTCGCGCACGGCGCTGCGTTCCACCTTCAGCAGGTCCCTTTTTGTGACGTCCTTTTTGGCCATGGATTAAATTATCAACCACCGCGTCGAAGCGGTCCATGGGGCAATAAATTCAATCTCCCAAATCTACGGACCCATGCGTAAGCTGCTCAAATTCCTTTTGATCGCGGTGGCCGCGATTGCCTTGGTGGCGGTGGCCGGCATTACCTACGTGACCCAGGCCATGCCCGACATCCCGGTGCCGAAGGACCTGCGGGTGGAGGCCACGCCGGCCCGCGTGGCCAGGGGGCACTATCTGGCCAACCATGTGACGGTCTGCATGGACTGCCACAGCACGCGCGACTGGAGCAAGTTCTCCGCCCCCATCGAACCGGGTACCCTGGGCAAGGGCGGCGAAGTGTTCGACCAGGCGATGAATTTCCCCGGGCGGTTCGTCTCGAAAAACCTTACCCCCTTCAACCTCGGCACTTGGAGTGACGGCCAACTGTACCGCGCCATCACCAGCGGCATCGGCAAGGATGGCCAGCCGTTCTTCCCGGTGATGCCCTACCCGTACTACAACAAATTGACCCCCGAGGACGTGTACAGCCTGATCATCTACCTGCGCAGCCTGCCGTCCATCGAGAGCCATCCGGAAGCCTCCGAGGCCGACTTCCCCATGAACGTGATCATGCACACCATCCCGGAGCCGGCACAACCCATGGCACTGCCCGCGCCAACGGACCCCGGCTATGGTGCCTATATGGTCAATGCGGCCGGTTGCCGTGAATGCCATACGAAGATGGAAAACGGGAAGGCCGTGGGCGAGCCCTTCGCAGGCGGCTTTGAGTTCCAGTTCCCAAACGGTGCCATCGTGCGCTCTGCCAACATCACCCCGGACAAGGAGACCGGAATCGGCTCATGGGACCGCGCCACCTTCATCCGGAAGTTCAGGCAGTTCGCGGACAGCAGCTACGTGCCCACTGCGGTGGACTGGAAGGCAGGGGATTTCCAAACGGTGATGCCTTGGACCATGTACGGCGGCATGACCGAGCAGGACCTCGGCGCGATCTACGACTACCTGCACGCCCTGAAGCCCGTGGTGAACAAGGTGGAACATTGGCAACCGGCAGCGGCGAAGTGACCCATCAGGCCGCCCGCAACGCCATGGCGGCCTCGCGCATGGCCAGCGCCCGCTCCCTGCCGACGTAGCGCTCCACGCCTGCGTGTACCAAGTAGATCAACGGCGTGGCCAGCAATGCCACCACGAACTTGTACGCGTACGCCGTGACCACCATGGCCGTGCATTGCGCGAAGGGCATGTCCTTGAAGACCCAGAAGGCCACGTAGGTCACCACCACGCTGTCCACCAGTTGGCTGATGAGCGTGCTGCCCGTGGCGCGCAGCCAGATGCGCCGGTCGCCGGTGATGCGCTTGAAGCCGCGGAAGGTGCGGGCATCCACCAGCTGGCCGATGATGAAGGCGGTGAGCGAGCCGATGATGATGTTGTTGCCTTGGCCGAAGATGTTCCTGAACGCGGCCTGCATGTCCGGCACGCCCTGCGCCGTGCTGCTGGTGATCCACCAGCTTTGGTCCGGCGGCATGCGGATGGCGAACCACATCAGGATGTAGGTGAACGCGATCAACCCGGCGGTGATCAGCGTGAGGAAGCGCACGCCGCGCACGCCGAAGTAATCGTTGATCACATCGGTCATGATGAAAATGATGGGCCAGGGCAGCACGCCCACGCTGAGCACGAAGCTGAGGTGGTGCTGGCCGAGCAGCGTGAAGTCGGCCTTGCCGATGCCCAGCGCGGTCTCCAGTTGGAAGAGCTTCACGCCGATCATCTCCGCCACGATGGCGCTGGCCACGAAGAAGGCACCGAGGATGATGTAGAGCCGCGTGGCCTTGTTGCCGAGGATCTCGTGGATCATGCCGTTGCGCCCGTTCGCTCCATCATCCGTCGTACGTCACCGGATCACCGACGTGCAGCGGTCCGGGTGCATCAAAAGTCGCATTCATCCCGAAAAGCACCTTGTTGCCCACGGTGCGGTAGCTCGCCAAGGTGCGCAACGGTTCCTTCAAGCGTACGCCGGTACGTTGGTCCGTGTTGGGGATGACGCAACGCGCACAAGGCTTCACCAGGTGGAAGCGCACGGGCCCGATCCGGACCGTCCGCCATGTATCCTCCTGAAAGGCCGCGCCGCCGGCGATCACCAGGTTGGGGCGGAAACGTTCCATCGGTACCGGCGTGGACAGGCGGGCATTGAGGTCATCGAGCGAGGCTTGGGAGATGACCAAGGCCGGGAATGCATCGTTGAGGGCCACCCGCACTTCGGCGTAGGTGCGGTCGGTGATGCGCACGGTGCGCTGCGGCATGAAGGCCAGCCGCACCGGCCGTTGCAGGGCCTCGCTGTACCAGCCGTTCACCCCGTGATCCGCGAGCAGTAGGTCCACGGCATCGTTCCACATCTGCGCGTGAACGGACGGGCCGCTTTCCAACTCCCACGGCAGGTGCAGCACCGATCCGTTCCGCACATCGGTGACGGTGAATCCAGCGGCTGCCGGTGCGGTGTGCAGGCAGGCCATTTCAGGGCATTCGCGCTGTGAGAGAAAACTGCCTTGCGGGTCCACGAGCATCCAGCGGCGGTCGTGCTCCAGGCCGCGGTCCGTAAGCCGTACTTGCTGCACGGCGAAACCACCGAGTGATTTCACGGGATGAATGTGGATGGAGGCGAGCGTCGTGGATATGCCAGGCTTTGCCGAACGCGGGCGGGGAAGGATCAAGATGCACGCTTGGCCTGATCGCGCAGGTAGGTTTTCACGCGGTCAAATGTCACCTGCTGCCCTGGGGCAAACAGAATGGGCTCCGGAATCAGGTCGTCAAAGAAAACCAACGACTTCAAGATCAGCGTGCGATCCAATCGGGGCAGCTTACGGCTGCATGGTTCCAACAACTTCTCCAGCGGGATGCGTTGCAGGATGAAGTAAAGGTCCACATAGTCCTTCATGGCCGCACGCCCTGTGATGTCGGACAACTTCATGCATCCGATGTCGGCCACATCGGCCAACTTCCCCTCCCCTCGCGCAGGGTCTCCTGAAAGGGACCCTGCGTCACCTGGGCTTCAGCACTGAATTGAGGCCGAGGAACCGCAGGGTCCCGAGGCGGAGACCCTGCGTTGGGAGAGGCGGTTCCGCCCGCCAAGTAGAAGTGCTGTGCCTGCGCAAACCGCAATCGCGGCAAGGCCGCTTGCCGCTCGTTATCCAGCACGGACCAATGGATCATGCGAACCGCGCTGTGACCTTGGGTTCCAGCCCGAACACCAGTGCCCAATAGTTCAATGACTTCCGGTTCCATTCACCCGGTCTTGGATGCTCCACCTGGGCAGCGATCTCATCCCGGGAATAGGTCGCGAACAGCCAAGACACCGCATCATGGGTGCCGAGGTTCAGCACGTTTGTGATGATGTGCGACTTATGGGCCTGCAGATCGAGCTTGTCCACATCATACGACCACAGGACCGCCTTCACCGATGCCGGGAATCTTTCGTTCATCCGTCCCGAAAGTTACGGAGAACACGGCTGGAACACCCACCACCAGTGGGAAAACCCTGGTTGACAACTTCGCACTGATGGATGTACCAGGTGCCGTGCCAATAACCCGGCACTAAAAGGCCTTTCATTCCCCGGTCCGCACCACACGCACCAACTGCTCCCCGTGCGAGGTGCCCACCACCAAGTGGTACACGCCCGGCGTCATCGGCAGGATGCAGCGCCAGCCCGCGGCATTCCGCTGCGTCACCAAAGGCACCTGCTTACCCGCCGCATCGTAGGCCTTGATCCACCTTGCATCCGGCGATGGCACATGCACCACGCCGTCCCGTGTGGGGTTGGGGAAGATGCGCACCACGCCGCCGCCGGCCACGCCCACGCCGGTGCCCAGCACGACGGTGGAGTCCGCCATCACCAGCTCCGGCGTGTTGTCCGCATTGAAATACATGGTGCGGAAGCTGTCGATGCGCGCGCCGTGGAAGCCGAACATCTCATCGTTCCAGCGCGGCGGCACCTGCTGGAACCACACGCGGGCCTTCACCTCCACCGCGCCGCCATGCCCGCCCAGCGGGATGTGGTAGTGCACGATATCGCCGCCCGTGCCCTCCACCCCGTCGGCATCGCGGTTGAAATCGGGATCCGTGAGGGCCAGTCCCGCCACGGCCGTGGTGTCCTGGCTGGGGTGCGAAAGGCTGTAGCCCACGGGCACCAAGCGGTTGTCCTTCAGGCGGTGTACGGCGCGCAGCAGCGTGGTGGTGACATCATGGTTCACGTCGCCCATCACGAATTCATAGATCTGTGCCTGGCCCTCCTGTGTGATCACGTCGTGGTGCGGTTCATAGGGCAGGTCGTTGCCCACCACCTCATAGGTGCCGTCCCAGCTGCCGCTGTTGAAGAGCGTATCGCCCATGGCGCCGATGGCCAGCACCTGCACAAAGGCCCTCCGGTTGGGGAATCCGCCGGGGAACTTGTGGCCTGTAAGGTTGGTGAGGGCCACGTCCACGAACAAAGTGTCGTCCGTGCGGTCCACGGTCTGCAACGCCATGGTCATGGAGGTCTTCCGCAGGGCGAGGCTGCGCGCTATGGTGCTGTCGAACTGGGCCGGGGTGGCGGGCAGGCCGAACCCGCCGATGTGGTCCTTCATCATCTTCAGCATGAACACCCCGCCGCCGGTGAGGTGGTGCTTGCCAAAGGGCGACTGCCCCGGCAGGTAGATGTACTCCGAGGCCAGCTTCACCGAGTCCTGGATGCGCGGCATGTGGCAGCTGCGGCAGTTCTGCTCCGTGCCGTAGTACACCGAGTTCTTGTACTCCTGCCACAGCGTCTGCTCATAGAACGACGTGCCCGTGGGGTTGCCCTCCAGGTCCACTGGGTGATTGATGGCCGTGTGGCATCCGGCGCACACGCTGCCGTCCAGGATGTTCGAGCCCTGGTCCGGCGTGTAGTTTACGAAGTACTGCATGATCGCCGGGTTGATCTGCTCGTCGGTGTAAGGGCCCCACACGCGCGCACTGTCGAACACCAGGTTGCCGGAGAACACATGGCCGCCCGAGGCCGGGTTCTGCATGTGGCAGGCCAGGCAGGAAACGCCGTCGCGGGCGAACACGCTGGTGTCCAGGCTGGCCGCGGTGAACGGCGGGTTGCCCAGCATCTGCTGCTCGAACACGGCCAGCGGGGCATGGCACTTCAGGCAGCCATGCTCGATCTGCTCCTTGATCTGCGGGTTCACCAGGCCCTCATGCTGCATCTTGGACAGGAAGAAGGGGTCGTTGGCCGCATTGGCCATCATGGTGCTCCGCCAGTCGTCCACCACGTTCACATCCTCCCCGTCGCCGGCGATCATCGTCACCCCGTTGGGGTCGTGCCCATGGCAGCCCGCGCAGCGGCCCGCAGTGACGAAATAGGTGCCGAACTGCACCTCCAGGCCCGAGATCTGCTCGCGCATGAAGGCCAGCTCCAGCGGGCTGTGCGGGCCTTTTACCGGCGTGGTGGCCGCCGTCCACCCGGCCAGCAGCAACACCAGGGCCACAAGCCCGGCGAACACGCGCAGCTTCCGCGGCATCCCCAACTTCATGCGCACCATGCCGCAAGGTATACGCAACCCCGGGAAAAATGTGCGGTAAATCATGGAATGGCGGACACCCTGGGCATCATGGCCCAACGGGCGGCAATCGGGGACCGGGCCGTACCAAGCGGCGCCGTCCTGCGTTCCACAACCGCATGGGTGCACCAGGCATCCCTACTTTTGGCCACATGCCCCCAACGCCTTTCCGCAGCCACTGCAGCCACCTCCGCAACGCCCTTCCGGCAGCCGCCTTCCTGTTGCTGGCACACGCCGCCATGGCCCAAACCGTGCTTCCCTACGTGGACCACTGGGACAGCCTGAAGACGGTGAAGAAAAGCGAGGGGCTGATGGTGAACGGCCGCGAGTGGGGCGAATGGAAATTCTGGGATCGGCAAGGGCGGCCCACCGAGGTGGCCGATTTCAAGAGCGGCGAACGCGACGGCCACGTGGTGATCTTCTACGACAACGGGCAGGTGCAGCACGACGGCTGGATCCGCAAGGGCAAACAGGACAGCCTGATGCGCAGCTACTACCGCAACGGCCAGCTGATGGAGGAAGGCAGCTACGCCAAGGGTGCCAAGCAAGGGCCGTGGAACTACTTCTATGCCGACGGCAGGAAGATGCTCGCCGAGCTCTGCGACAAGGGCGATTGCTTGAGCCTGGATGCCTGGGACCGCGACAGCACCCGCACCTTGGTGAAGGGGGAGGGCTTCATCCGCACCTACTACCCTTCCGGCGATACCGCCACTACAAGCCGCTACCACCTGGGGGTGCTGAGCGGCGAGCAACGCGAATACTGGCCCGCCGGCAACCTGAAGGCAAAAGGCAACTGGGTCGGGGGCGTGAAGGACGGGCCCTGGGCCTACTGGACCTCCGCGAATGCCCCGGAGACCATGGAAACCTGGGACAAGGGCAAGCTGCACGGGTCCTTCACGAGCTATTTCCCCTCGGGCCAGGTGAAGGTTTCCGGCTTCTTCGCCCACGGCGCGAAGGACAGCACCTGGACGTGGTACACCGCCAGCGGCGCGCGGGACATGCTGGGCAACTTCAAGGCGGGCCAGCAGGACGGCCTGTGGAAATTCTGGTACCCCAATGGCCAGCTGAGCGCCACCGGCCTGTACCGCGGCGGCAAGCAGGAGGGTGAGTGGGTGTACTACTACGACGGCGGGCAGAACTGGAAGCGGGGCCAATGGAAGGAGGGCGCGAAGGACGGCCTGTGGACCACCTGGTTCGAGGGCGGGCAGAAGTTGCAGGAAGGCAACTATGCGGGCGGCAAGGAGGAGGGCATGTGGGAAAGCTGGTACGAAAACGGGCGGCAAAAGGACAAGGGAGCCTACAAGGGGGGCCAGATGGACGGCATTTGGCAAGGCTGGCTGCCCAACGGCAACGAGCGCTACCTGGCCACGTGGAAAGACAACATGAAGAACGGCCCGTGGAAAAGCTGGTACGAGAACGGCCACCTGCAGGAGGTGGGCGCCTTCACCGACGGGCTGCGCAGCGGGCGCTGGCAGGAATACAACGACAAGGGCGTGCTGTTGAGCGAGGGCATGTACGCCAAAGGAGCGCCCACCGGGCAATGGACCTACTACGAGAAGGGCGTGAAGGTGCGCGAGCAAATGTTCCTCAATGGCACGCCCCACGGCAAGTGCACCGTGTACGACCAGCGGGGCCGGGTGGCGCAGGAAATGAACTACCGCGAAGGCCGCCTCCACGGGCCCCTGGTGCGGTACAACAGCCGCGGGCAAGAGGTTTCCCGCATCGAGTACGAGAACGGACAGCTGAAGAAGGCACCGCCGCCGGCCATGCCGAAGGGGAGGCGGTAAAAGAGCACCATAAGCCTGGTGGGGGGATCGTGGGCGGCCACTTCCGGGCGTGGAAAAGCCCCGGCGCTGCTGCCGGGGCCTTGCCACCTGTCCGTTTAGAGCCCCCTCAAGAGGGAAGCGCGTGCGCTTTGTTCAACGGTAGCCGTTCATGTAGGCGTTGGCGATGAGCTCGCTTTCCCTGACCAGCCCCTGTACGATCTCCCGGATCAGCTCATCGAGCTGCTGGTCCGAGTACCGCTGCAGGTCGTTGTATACATGCGACTTGCGCTTGCTGCTCTTGATGAAGGCTATCTTGTCCTTCTTCGTCATAAGGCTTTCAACGGCGCCGGGTGAAAAAGGATCCACCCGCCCTGAAATTTTCGCCGAAAGCCCGCTGGAAGGCCGTGGAACGCCCTTCCGCCCGCACGGCCCGCCGGCGTCAGGCCAGGGCGGCATGGCGGTGGCGCAGCATGAAGATCAGCCGCAGCGCATGCAGGTAGCGCTCCACATTGCCCTCGATCATCATCCGGGTGGCGATGGCGTTCAACCTCGCCGCACGTCCCTTGTCTGGTTTCATCGCTGGTGGGTCTTGAAAGGTTGCACCTCCCTTTCCAACGGCGTGCCAAACTGCCACATCCCCCGCTTGGCGAGGCTTTCGCGCATTCTTGCCCCCCCGGCTTCACCACCCCGCGCCCCCTGCCCTATTTTCGCCCCTGATGCACGGCAGGCCCTACTTGGTTGGCGTGGCCGGGGGCAGCGGCTCGGGGAAGACCACCCTGGTGCGTGCACTCCGTGACGGGCTGCCCCCGGGGACAGCCTGCATCGTATCGCAGGACGATTACTACCTGCCTTTGGACAGGCAGCGCACGGACCCCAACGGGCGCATCAACTGGGACCTTCCCACGGCGCTGGACCTGGACCTGTTGGCGGACGACCTGCGCAGCCTGGCACGGGGCGAGGCGGTGTACCGGCAGGAATATACCTACGAGCAGCCCGGCATGGCCGGCAAATGGATGGAGATCCGCCCGGCCCGCGTGGTCCTGGTGGAGGGCCTGTTCCTGCTCCAGCACCCGGGCCTGCGCGAGCTGTTCGACCTGAAGGTGTACATGGAGGCCAGCGAGGAGGTGCAGCTGGAACGCCGCATCCAGCGCGACCGGCGCGAACGGGGCTACGACCGCCAGCACGTCCTGTACCAGTGGGAACACCATGTGATGCCCGCCTACCGGGAGCACCTGCTGCCCTACCGCCACCTGTGCGACCTGCAGATCGTGAACGAGACACAATACCAGCGCGGCCTGGCCGTGCTGCGCGACCATCTGCTCCGCCATGCCGGCATCCGCAGCCTGGTGGAGGAGACTGCCTGATGCGCGGCCGCGCCTACTCGGCGTAGAGCCCGTTCTGCCGGATGTAGGCCAGCACCTTGGGGTCCAGCAGGCCGTCCACCGGCTTCCAGTTGCGCAGCCGGACGCGGATTCCCGTGGAGGAAATGGCCATTTGCGGGGCATCGGGCAGCAAGGTCACCGAGGGGTGGTAGAGCAGGTCGGCCTGCGCCAGGTGCTCCTCCAGCCCCGGCCGGGGATAGACGAGCACCTTGGTCTTCTCCAGCAGGCGCGAGGCATCCTTCCATCGGTGCAGGCCGGCCAGGTTGTCGCTGCCGATGATCAGGGCGTATTCGTTCTGCGGCCACCGTTCGCGCATGAAATCCAAGGTATCCACGGTGTAGTTGGGCTGGGGCAGGTCCAGCTCCACGCCGCTGGCGCCGAGGCCCTCGATGCCCTGGACCGCCAGGCGCACCATGGCCAAGCGGTGCTTTTCGGGGCTGAGCCGCCGGTCCTTCTTGAAGGGGTTCTGCGGGGTGACCACCAGCCACACCTCGTCCAGGCCCTGACGTTGCCTGACGTGGCGCGCAAGGGCCACATGGCCCGCATGCGGGGGGTCAAAGCTTCCGAAGAGGCAGCCGATCTTCATGGTGCTTGCAGGAAACCGCGCACGGCCTCGTACGCCTCCCGGCATGCCTGGCCCATGTCGTCGTTGATCAATACGTGATCGTATTTCACGCTGTAGGCCAGCTCCTCGGCCGCCTTGCCCATCCGGGTGCGCAGCGATTCCGGCGTCTCGGTGCCGCGCAGCTGCAACCGCTGTTCCAGGGCCTCGATGGTGGGCGGCGACACGAAGATGGAGAAGGCACGCGCCCCGAAGATGTCCTTCAGGCGCAGCCCGCCCACCACGTCCACGTCGAAGATGGGATGCTGCCCGGCGGCCCAGATGCGCTCCACCTCGCTGCGCAGCGTGCCATAGAAGCGGCCCGGGTACACCTCCTCCCATTCCACGAAGGCACCGGCCGCGATGCGGCGGCGGAATTCCCCGGCCGTGATGAAGAAGTAGTCCTTGCCGTCCTCCTCCTGGCCGCGCCGGGGCCTGCTGGTGGCGCTGACGGAGAAGTCCAGCCCGAGGCCGCACCCCAGCAAGTGGTGTACGATGGTGGTCTTTCCCGCGCCGGACGGGGCCGAAACGATGATGCACTTGCCCTGCTCCATCCTTGCCTACAGCACGTTCAGCACCTGCTCCTTGATCTTCTCCAACTCGTCCTTCATCAGCACCACCCGCTGCTGCATGGCCGCATCGTTGGCCTTGGAGCCGAGCGTGTTGATCTCGCGCCCCATCTCCTGGGCAATGAAGCCGAGCTTGCGGCCCTGCCCCTCCTCTTCCGCCATGGTGGAGAGGAAATAGGTGCAATGGGTGGAAAGGCGCAGCTTCTCCTCAGTGACGTCCAATTTCTCCAGGTAGTACACCAGTTCCTGCTCAAAGCGCTCCTGGTCCACCGTGGCCTGCAGCTCCTCCAGGCGGGCGTGCAGGCGTTCGCGCGTGCGGCGGATGCGGCCGCCGTCCATGGCTGCCACCTCCTCGAGCAGCGCGGTGATATTGGCCGTGCGCTGTTTCAGCTCGGCGTGCAGCTTGGTGCCCTCCGCCACGCGGAACCCCTCGAAGGCCTTCCAGGCCTGTTCAGCCAAGGCGGTCACGGCTTCCCATTCGGCGGGGTCGAACTCCTCCTTCACCGGCGCGGCAACGTCAGGCAGGCGCAGCACCTGGGCCAGCAGGTCGGTTTCCTGGCCGGGTGCCACCGTGCGCGCCACGTCGGATAGCTCCGCGTAGTAGGCGCGGATCAGGTCGGCGTTGAAGGCCGTGCGCTTGGCCTCCTGGGCATTCTCCATGCCGATGTACAGGTCGGCCTTGCCGCGCAGCACGCGCTCCCCGGCCCACTGGCGCAGGGTGATCTCCTTCTCGCGCCACAGGGCAGGCAGCTTCACCTGCAGGTCCAGCTGCTTGCTGTTCAGGGAACGCAGTTCCACGGTGACCTTTTTCCCACCAACAAGGCCTTCGGCCCGGCCAAAGCCGGTCATGGAGCGTAGCATGGGCCACAAATGTAGCCGCGCTGCGGGTGATGGCGTGATGGGGTGGGGGTGGTAAGGAGGTAAGGCCGGTGCCCCGATGGATCAGGTAGCGATGGCCTTCGTCACATTGCCGGACCGGCGAATTGGCGAATTGGCGAATTGGCAACTTCCTCACCCCCGCTCCCGTTTGCCCACCAGCCAAACACCCAGAAAGATGCAGGCGGCACCCAGCGCTTGCGGCCAGCCAAGGCCCAGTTCGTCCGGCAGCCACAGCCAGGTGACCACCAGCGCCAGCACCGGCTGCAGGTAGATGAACGAACCGGCCACGCTGGGCTGCACGGCGCGCAGGGCCCAGGTATTCAGCAGGTAGGCCACGAAGGTGACCATGACCACCACGAAGAGCAGCCCGCCGATGTCGGCCGTGGTCAGGCCATGCCAGTCCACGGCCCCCAGGTTGCCCGCACCGAACGGAATGATCACCAGACTGCCCACCAGGAAGCACCAGCTCATCACCGTGGTGGCCTCGTACTTGGCCATCAGGGGCTTTACCATCACCAGGAACAGCGCGTAGGATGCAGCATTGATGAAGATGAAGAGGTCGCCCGCCACGGAGGCGGTGCCATCGGCCCGCGATCCCATGAAGATGAGCACCAGGGCACCGGCGGCGCCCAGCGCCACGCCCAGCGCCTTGGCCCGCGTGATGCGCTCCCCGATAAGCACCCCGCTGAGCACCAGCACCAGGATGGGCGTGGCCACCATGATGATGCTGGCATGCACGGGCGAAGTGCGCATCAGGCCGTGGAAGAACATCAGCTGGTTGATGGCCACGCCGGTAAGCCCACACAGCACCAGCCGCTTGATGTCGGAGCGGGCCACCCGTTCCCGCCTGATCATCCACATCGGCCAGAACAGCAGGCTGGCCCCCGCCACGCGCAGCACCACGAACCCCGAAGGGTCGATCACCCGGGGCATCAGGTCCTTGGCCACCACGTAGTTGATGCCGAACAGCAGGTTGACGAGGAAGAGTGCGGCGAGGGCCAACGATCGGCGGTCCATGAATGGCGTGGGTGGATGGACAAGGACCCCGGACACGGAATACCTTGGCCCCGTGGCAAAGGTGGCACAGGAAGAGCTGGGCATGGATGCCCGCGAGGAGCAGCAGGTACGCCGGTCGTTCCGCTTTTGGCGCACCTTGCTGCCTGTGGCGCTGGGGTTGCTGGCCGTGGTCTTCCTGCTGTGGAGCGAGTTGCGCGAGCAGGGTTTCGAACGGGTGGCCGACGGCATGGGCGACCACGCCTGGGTGGACCATAATGGCAACGGGGTGCCCGACCTGGGCGACCCTGCGGAGTTCGTTCCCGCCATGCGCGGCGATTACCGGTTGATGAGCGGCCTGGAGCGCCTGCGCAGCGTGCGGCTGGCGCGCTGGGGCTGGTGGTTGCTGGCGGCGGCGCTGGCCGCCAACGTGCTGCGCGACTTGGGCTACATCATCCGGCTGCGCATCCTCACCAACGGCGAGTTTGGCTGGAAGCGTTCCTTCCAGGTGATCGCCTTGTGGGAGTTCGCCACGGCCGCGGCCCCTGCGGTGGTGGGCGGCACCAGCGTGGCCGTGTATGTGATGGCCAAGGACGGCATGCCCCTGGGCCGCAGCGCCGCCATCGCGCTGGTGACGGCCATGCTGGACGAGATCTTCTTCCTGGTGGTGGCCCCGGCCGTGTTCCTCCTGGTGGGCATGGACCGCCTGTTCCCGCCCGAGCTGGACGAGGCCCTGTGGGGCCTGCCCGTGCAAGCCTTGTTCTGGATCGGCTATGCGCTGATCGCGGTGATGAAGATCGCCATCTTCTATTCGGTGTTCTTCCGCCCGCGCGCCATCAAATACTTCCTGGTGAGCCTTTTCAAGCACCGCTGGGTGCGCCGCCTGCGGCCGCACATGGCCAAGGCGGGCGACGACCTGATCGCTGCCAGTGCGGCTTACAAGGGCAGGCCGCTTTCCTTCTGGCTGAAGGCCATTGCGGCCACCTGGTGCTCGTGGGGCTCGCGTTTCCTGGTGCTCAACTTCATCGTCGCCGCCTTCTTCCCGGTGAGCAGCCATATCCTGATGTATGCCCGGCAGATCGTGCTGTGGGTGATCCTGCTGATCAGCCCCACGCCGGGTGCCAGCGGTGCCGCCGAATTCGCGTTCGTGGGCTTCATGCGCGACCTGATGCCCGCCGGCGCCCTGCTGGTGGTGGTGGCCCTGCTGTGGCGTTTGTTCACCTATTACTTCTACCTCTTCGTGGGCGCGGCGGTGGCACCGGGCTGGCTGCGGCGCACGGCCAAGGACCGCCGGTCCAAGGGACATGCACCCGCGGCCACGGACTGATCGGCGGCGATCTCCCATATTTGCCCCAAGCGGCCCCTGCACATGACTGGTGATAAAGACCTCCCCTCCGGGCCTGCCATGCGCGAAAAGCCTGCCGCCCGAAGGGCCGGGCAGCGGTCCATTGGCCAAGTGGAGGCCGTGAAGCTTCGGAGGCGGTCGCGCAAGCATCCCGGGTTGCTGTTGTTCAAGGGGGAGCCGGCCTCGGGGCTCAGCATCGCCAAGAGCGTCCTGGTCACCATCGTGGAACAGGGCGAGCTGCCGCAGGCCTGGATCGACCGTGAGAAGGGGCGCATCCACCTGTTCTTCGCCAGCGCCGACCACCCCGACGTGGTGGCCCTGACTGATGATCCGTCGTCCTGCGTGTGCTACCTGTGGTCCAGCGCCGATGGCCGGCAAAGCCACGCCTGGCTGCTGAAGACCCGGTAAAAGCCGTGTCGCCGACGTTCGGGATCCCGGCCGCCGCGCCTACTTCCAGAATACGTCGTGCCCGTGGAGGGCATGCTCCGGCAGGGCTGCATGGGCCCTCATCACCTCGGCCAGCTGGCCGGGCGTGGCCGCATCCAGGATGCAGGCCAGCAATTCCCGCTCCTCCAGCCGTACCTGGGCCTCCAATTCCTCCTCGATCAGCGAAAGCGCCACTTCGGGGTCGCCGCGGCCGTTGATCAGGCGCTGCAGCCGCCGGTGGCCCGCCATGGCCTTGCGCACCAAGGGATGGTCCATGCCGATGATGGGGAACAGCGCCCGTTCCTCCACCTCGAAATGCGGCCGGAGGTGCCACTTGAGAAAGCGGCGGCAGTATCGCTGGATGCGGTCCGGTGCCACATCCGCCCCCATGCCCGCCCGGATCTTCCGGCTCAGTTCCAGCACATCCTGGTGGTCATGCCTGATGCCTTGCAGCTCCGGGAGCCTATTGGGGGACATACGTCACGTGCTTCTCCATTTCAATGGCCCGGGGGAACATGATGTTGTTCTCCAGGTGGATGTGGCGGTGCAGGTCGTGCTCGAACTCCTTGAGCATGTTGAATGTGGTTGTGTAGAGCGGAGAGCCATCGGCGGGCACGGTGAAGTTGTCGCTCACGGCGCGCATGCGCCGGAAGCGGGCACCTTCGTCGTTGTGGTCTTCCATCATTGCCTTCACCGGGTTTTCCACGCTGCCGAAGCGGGCGGCCTTGATCGGCTCGCCCGTCCGCGCTCCCTTGGCCAACTTGCGCACGAAGGGGAACAGCAGCAATTCCTCCTTCTTCATGTGCATCGCCATGGCACCCAGGCAGGTACTGAATTCGTCCTGGATGGTAAAGAGCTCCGGGTGTGCTTCCCCATGCTCCTCACAGAGTTTGGCGAGGTTGTTCTTGAGGATGGGGCCGCGCTCCTCCACATAGCGGTGGTGCACAGTCTCCACGTGGTCCGCCAGCTGGTCCAGTGGCCATGTGCCTGCATCATCCACGCCTGCAGGCATGGCCGCCAATGCTGCACGGATCTCGTCCATCAATTGCCGCGGGTCGAGTTTCAGGCGTTCGCAGGATTCCTGCAACGACCGCCCACCGTGGCAGCAATATTCAATGCGGTATCGGTCCATGACGGCTGCGGCGCGGTAGTCTTCGGCCACGATGGACCCCACGGTCCGTTCCGGTGTTATTTCCATGGTGCGTTCAGTTGGTTCATGCAGGCCGATGCGTTTGGCGGAGCCGTGGCTCCGTGCGTCGTGTTCAACAGGAAACATCCCATCGGCGGACCTGTTCGCCCCGCCTGCCTGCCGGTGCGACAAGCTCCGCCGGGCCTGCAAGTTATCACGCCCCTCCCGGAAGGCGTGTCCGGTGATCGTCAATTCGTATCCAGCTCTCCCGCAGGGGAATACATGTTGAAGCGGTCGCCGCTGAGGAAGCCGATAAGCGTGAGCCCGGAATCCCGCGCCAGCTGCAGCGCCAAGGAGGATGGCGCCCCTACGGCGGCCATCAGGGGAAGGCCTGCCATGATGCACTTCTGCACCAGCTCGAAGCCGGCCCGGCCGCTGACGAGCAGCTGGCAGTTGTTGGTTGCCGGTTGTCCGGGGTCGCCTGCTGGATCCGATCGCCCTGACAACAGCCATGCTCCGATCACCTTGTCCACGGCGTTGTGGCGGCCCACATCCTCGCGCATGAGCAGGAGCTTGCCCTCCCGGTCGAAAAGCGCCGCCGCATGGATGCCGCCCGTGTGCTTGTAGATCACCTGTGCTTCGCGCATGCGCCCCGGCAACGCGGTGACCACCGCGGGGTCAACCGGGCCCCATGGCCGAATGGTGCGTACGCGCTGCGCATGCACCGCCTCAATGCTGGTCTTGCCGCACACCCCGCAGCTGCTGGTGGTGTAAAAGTTGCGCTGCCAGCGCGCCTGGTCCAACTGCACGTCGGGGTGCAGTTCCACCCGCACCACGTTGCCCCGCTCCTCCTCCTTCACGTTTTCGCAGTATTCCACCCGAAGCACCTCTGAAAACGCGATGATGATGCCCTCGGTAAAAATGAAGCCCAAGGCCAGCTCCTCGTCCTGCCCCGGGGTGCGCATGGTCACGCTCAGGCGCATCTCCTTGCGATCCTCCATGGGGCCATGGCCCAGGCGGATCTCCAAGGGCTCCTCCACCACCACGATATCATCGGGGCCGCTCCATGTGCCGCGTTGGTAACGCCGGATGCGGCTATGGGCAACGGGGATACGCATGGGCTGCACCAACCTCGCGGAAGGCCGGGAAAATTACGCGCCCCGGCGCCAGCACCCCTCCAAGTGGTCGTCCACCAGGCCGCAGGCCTGCATGAAGGCATAGACGATGGTGGTGCCGCAAAACTTGAATCCGTGCTTCTTCAGGTCCTTGCTCAGGGCATCGCTTTCCGGTGAAGAGGCCGGCACTTGCGATGATTCCTTCCATCGGTTCACCTTGGTCCTGCCATCCACGTGCTTCCAGAGGAAGCGGTCGAAGCTGCCGGGGCCGTCCTCCATGATCTTCAGCCACGCCTGCGCATTGGCGATGGAGGCCTTGATCTTCGCCCGGTTGCGGATGATGCCGGGATCGTTCATCAACCGTGCAATGTCCTTCTCACCGTAGCGTGCGATCTTCCCCACGTTCCAGTTCTCATATGCCTTGCGGTAGCCCTCGCTGCGGATCAGTATCGTGTACCAACTGAGCCCGGCCTGCGCCCCATCGAGGATCAACTTGGCGAAGAGCTTGCGGTCGTCGTGCTCGGGCACGCCCCACACCTCGTCGTGGTAGCGCTTGTAGATGTCATCCTTCAAGCACCAGGGGCAGCGGGGTTTTTCAGCACAGGGCATGGGCGAAAGTTGGTGAAAACGGCCGGCATGGCAGGCACCTCGGATTCGCGTTACCCTTGAGCGAAGCTGATCATGATGCGCCAAATACAGCTGACGGCACACGTCGAGCGCGACCCGGAGACCGGCCTTTACATCGGCATGGTACCCAGCATACCGGGAGCCCACACGCAAGCGAAAAGCTTGGATGAATTGCAGGCGAACCTGAAGGAGGTGGTGGAATTGTGCATGGAGGAAATGACTCCGGAAGATATTGATGGCCTTCCCCAGTTCGTCGGCCTGCAGTCGTTCTCCATCGCGGTATGAGCAGCCTGCCCATCGTTGGCGCGAAAACCCTTGAGCGTTGTTTGCTAAGCTGGGGTTTTGTGATCGTCCGGCGGAAGGGAAGTCATGTCTTCTATCGGCATCCGGATGGACGGTACACCACGTTGCCGCACCATATAAAGGCCAGGACATCAGCCGTCCGTTGATCCGGAAGATCTTGAACGAGATCCAAGTTGCACCGGAGCAGTTCATTTCGGCCCTCGAGAGTTGAACTTCCGGCATTCCGCCATCATTGGATGGCACGGCGTTCCTTGGTTGCGGATCAGACCTTGGCCAAGGCTTGGTCGAGGTCCCGCATCAACACTTCGGGGTCTTCCAAGCCGACGTAGAGCCGCACCAGGTCCCAGGGCAGCTCGCCGGACGGCGCGGCGGGGTCCACTACGGCGGCGGTGGGGAACTGCAGCGATTCGTACCCGCCCCAGCTCACGGCAAGCAGGAAGCGCTGCAGGGTGTCGCAGAAGCGCTCCACGGCGGCAACGTCAGCGGCGGCTACGCGGATGCTCATCAGGCCGGCGCAGCGCTTCATCTGCCGCTTCGCGAGACCGTGCTGCGGGAAGCTTTCCAGGAAGGGCCAGTTCACCTGCTTCACCTTGGGGTGCGCCTCCAGGAAACGCGCCACCTTCTCGGCACTGTCCGCGCTGCGGTGGGCGCGCAGCTCCAAGGTGCGCAGGCCGCGCATCACCAGCCAGGCATCGTGCGGCGAGGGAATGGCGCCGAGCGTCATGAACTCACCGGCCATCACCTGGCGGATGTGTTCGCGGCTTCCCGCCAGCACGCCGCACACCACGTCGCTGTGGCCGTTGAGGTACTTGGTGCCGGAGTGTGCCACCAGGTCGATGCCCAGGTCGATCGGGTTCTGGAACAGCGGACTGCTGTAGCTGTTGTCGCACAGGGTGAGGATGCCGCGTTCCTTGGCAATGGCCGCCACGGCGCGCAGGTCCTGCAGTTCGAAAGTGACGGAGTTGGGGCTTTCGGTGATGAACATCCGCGTGTTGGGCCGGGCGGCCTTGCGGAAGTTCTCCGGGTTGGTGCCATCAATGAAGTCCGTTTCCACATTGAAGCGCGGTAGCAGGTGGCCCAGCAATTTGGCGGTCCAGCTGTAAGGCTTCTTCACACATACGATGTGGTCGCCCGCCTTCACGAAGCCCAGGATCCCCGCTGCCATGGCCGCGCTGCCACTGCCGAACAACAACGCATCCTCCGCGTGCTCCAAGGCCGCCAATTTGCGGCGCACCATCGTCACCGTGGGGTTGGCGCCACGTGTGTACACGGGCCTGTCGAACTCCTGCCGCATGGCGGCGCGCAACCCGGCCACGTTGGGGTAGGTGAAGTTTCCGCTCTGCACGATGGGCGGCACCACTGCGCGGTAGCCGGCCTCGCGGTCCTCGCCCAGATGGTTCAGGATAAAGGAGAGATCAGCGCGGTCCATGCCGGTGCGTTTCAGGCAGGAAAGGTAGCCGCACATGGCCCTCCCTACCTTTGGTCCCCGCCATGCCCGCGCTTACCGACCGCTTCAACCGCACGCACCGCAGCCTGCGCATCAGCATCGTGGACAAGTGCGACCTGCGCTGTGCCTACTGCATGCCCGAGGAACAGCAGTTCCTGAAGAACGAGGCGCTGATGACGCGCGAGGAGATCCGCACGCTGGCCACGCTCTTCGTGGAGCGGTACGGCATCACCAAGGTGCGCCTTACCGGCGGCGAGCCGCTGATGCGGCGCGACGTGGCGGGGATCGTGGCCGACCTGGCGAAGCTGCCCGTGAAGCTGGGCCTTTCCACCAACGCGATGCGGTTGCACCTTTTCCTGGAGCCGCTGATCGCCGCCGGGCTGAAAAGCGTGAACATCAGCCTGGACACCTTCAATCCCGACCGCTTCCGCGCCATCTCGCGGCGCGAGGGCTTTGACCAGGTGTGGGCCAACATCCAGGCGGCCATCGCCAGCGGCCTGCGCGTGAAGCTGAACACCGTGGTGATGCGCGGCGTGAACGAGGACGAGCTGCCGCGCTTCGTGGGGTTGACCCGCGACCGCAACGTGCATGTGCGCTTCATCGAGTTCATGCCCTTCGCGGGCAACCATTGGGGCCGCGACAAGGTGTACACTTACGCCGAGATGCTCGGCCGCATCGGCAGCGCCTTCCCCATCGAGAAGCTGGATGATGAACCGCACAGCACCGCAAAGGCCTACCGCGTGAAAGGCTGGCAAGGCACCTTCGCCGTGATCAGCACGGTGACCGAACCGTTCTGCGGCAGCTGCGACCGCCTGCGCCTGACGGCCGAGGGCAAGATGCGCAACTGCCTCTTCGCACGGGAAGAGACCGACCTGTTAACCCCGCTGCGCAGCGGCCAGGACCTCTCGGCACTGATCGAGGCCAACGTGCTGGCCAAACACCAAATGCTCGGCGGTTTGCCACGCTTCCAGCCCGACAAGCAGGCGGAGGTGCTTCACGACCTGAGCTCGCGCCCGATGGTGAGCATCGGCGGGTGACCGCCTCCCCCACATTGGCGGCACCTTCAGCCTTTCAACCGACCGGCCATGCTGGCAGGCCGGGCCACGCGTCGCACCCGGTCCGCGTCTAACTTTGCGTGATGCACCGGATACTGACCCCTCTATTCCCCTTGTTGTTGCTCTTATCGCCTGCGCCACAGGCGCGCGCACAAGCCCCCATTGTGCCCGGCGATGTGCTGGTGATGCTGCGGCCCGGCGTGGAAGCCAAGGCCGTGGCCGACGACCTGGCCCGCATCCATGGCCTGGCCACCGGCGTACAGGTGGAACGTGAAGTGTCCGCCCCCATGCGGGCCTGGCTGTACCGGTTCAATCCCCAGGCCATCGGCCAGGCCGAGATGGTCAGGGCCTTCCAGGCACACCCGGGCGTGCAACTGGCCCAGAACAACCACGTGATCGAAGAACGGCAAACCACCCCGGACGACCCCCTGTTCACCCAGCAATGGTGGCACCAGAACATCCAGAGCGAACTGGCTTGGGACATCACCACGGGCGGGGTAACGGCCACAGGCGACACCATTGTGGTGGCCATTATCGAACAAGCGGACCTGGCGCATCCCGACCTGTCGGCCAATGCCTGGACCAACCGGGCCGAGATACCGGGCAACGGCATCGACGATGACGGCAACGGCTACGTGGACGATGTGCGGGGCTGGAACCCGCAGTCCGGGAACGACCAGGTGTACAGCGGCAGCCACGGCACCCAAGTGGCCGGCATGATCGGTGCGACGGGCAACAACGGCAACCAGGTGGCCGGTGCCAACTGGCATGTGAAGATGATGCCCGTGCACTACCGCAACACCCAAGAGGCCAACGTGATCGAATCCTATACCTATCCGTTGGTGATGCGCCGCCTGTACAACAGCAGCGGCGGTGCGCGCGGTGCATTCGTGGTGGCCACCAACGCCAGCTGGGGCGTGAACGGCGGCCAGCCGTCGGAGGCGCCGCTCTGGTGCGCCATGTATGATACCCTGGGCGCGGCCGGCGTGCTGAACTGCGGTTCCACCACCAACAGCAACGTGGACGTGGACCAAGTGGGCGACCTGCCCACGGCCTGCCCCAGCGATTTCATGATCAGCGTGACCGCCACGAACAATCAGGACATGCGCACCTTCTCCGGGTACGGGGCCACCACGGTGGACCTGGGCGCACCGGGGCAGGGCGTGCTCACCACCAGCATGGGCGGGGGTACCGGTACACCCAGCGGCACGTCCTTCGCCAGCCCCCTTACGGCCGGAGTGATCGCCCTGATGTACAGCGTCCCTTGCCCCAGCTTGGCCGCCCTGGCCCATAACGATCCGGTGGAGGCGGCCCTGCGCATCCGCCAGGCCTTGTTCGCCGGGGTGGACCACGTGGGCAACCTGGGCGGGCAGACCGTGACCGGAGGGCGCATCAACGCGTACAACAGCGTGCAGATCCTGATGGACAGTTGCGAGGCTTGCCCCGCACCCTACAACCTGTCCGCCGCCAGCGATGCCATCGGTTCGGCAACCGTCAACTGGAGCGCCATGCCGGGCACCTATACGCTGCGCTACCGCCAGCAAGGCAACGGCGCCTGGACCGTGTTGCCCGGCCTGTCCGGAAACAGCCTGGACCTGTCGGGGCTGGCCACTTGCCAAGCCTATGAATTCCAAATGGCCGCCGACTGCGGCGAAGGCCAAGGAGACTTCGGCCCCTCCTTCTTCTATACCAGCGAAGGGTGCTGCACCGCCCCGCTGTCGATCACCGCACAGGCCGTGGACACCACGGGCGCCACCATCACCTGGGGCACCGTGCTCGCGTCCGACACGTATGACCTGCGCTACCGCGAAGTGGGGGCCGCGGATTGGACCGAACTGTCCGCCCTGACAGGCAACAGCACGGCCATTACCGGGCTGGACCCGTGCTCGGACATCGAGATCCAGATGGGCAGTACCTGCGCGGGGGACGGTTCGGGATGGTCCGCCAGCGTGGTGCTCCACATCCCCGGCTGCGGCCAGTGCCTGGAGGGGGTGTTCTGCACGAGCAAGGGCGGCACCACCGCATACGAATGGATCGCCCTGGTGGAGATCGGGGACATCAACCGCCCTTCGGGAAGCGACGGGGGCTACGCCGGGGTCGATGTCACCGGGCAATCCACCGACCTGCGGATCGGCGACAGCCACAGCATCCACCTGCTCCCGGGCTATTCCTGGTTTGCCTACCAGGAATCCTTCACCGTGTGGATCGACCTGGACCGCAACGGCCAATTCACGCCGGACGAACTGATGTACCAAGGCACGACCAACAGCACGTCCCAGCCGTTGGACGGAACGGTCGTGGTACCGGCCAATGCCACCCCCGGCCCGGCGCGTATGCGGATCCTGATGAAGGATTCCTCCCCTGCATCCACGGGGTGCCTGATGTACGATTATGGGGAGACCGAGGACTACTGCGTGAACCTGGTGGATCCCGCCAGCGTGGTGGCGCAGGTTGAACACCCCGGGGCAGCCCTGCCGTACCCGCAGCCCGCCGACCAGGTGCTGCACCTGTCCCTGCCCATGTCCGGCACCCTGCACGCCCGGGTGGTGGACATGACGGGCAGGACCGTGGCGGACCAAGCCTTCAGCGGCGGCATGCTCACGCTGAACACGGCCCGGTGGGGTGCGGGCATGTACGTGTACCACATCGTCCGGGAAGGCAACGTGGTGGCCCGGGGCAGCTTCGTGGTGGCCCACTGAACCCAAAGCACGTGACGGTCTAACTTCGGCGCCGTGGAACTTTCCGCGGTCATCATCACCCAGGACGAGGAGGCCCACATCGTCCGCTGCATCACCTCGTTGGCCGGTGCCGTCGACGAAGTGATCATCGTGGATTCCGGAAGCAGCGACCATACCGTGGAGCTGGCGCGGGCGCACGGGGCTTCCGTCACCCACCGGCCCTGGACCAACTACAGCGATCAGAAGAACTTCGCCAACGGGCTGGCACGGGGCGGCTTCATCCTTTCCGTGGATGCGGACGAAGCGCTTTCGCCACAGCTGCGGGATTCGATCCTCCAAGCGCGGAAACAGGGGCTCTCCGGCGCGTACAGCCTGTCGCGCATGACGAACTACTGCGGCTCGTGGATCCGCCACGGCGGCTGGTACCCGGACACGAAGATCAGGATCTTTCCCAAGGACAAGGCGCGGTGGGAAGGCGCCTTCGTGCATGAAACACTGGAGCTGGGGCCGGGAGTGTCCGTTACGCCCCTGCGGGGAGACCTGCTTCATTACAGCTACGGAAGCATCAGCGACCACATCCGGCAGGTGGACCTGTTCACCACCATCGGGGCGCAAGGCCTGTTCGGGCGGGGGAAGCGGGCCGGTTTCACCAAGCTGTTCCTCAGCCCGGCGGCCAAGTTCATCGGCGATTACCTGTTGCGCGGGGGCTTCCGCGACGGGTGGTACGGCTTTGTCATCGCCAGGATCAGCGCCCACGCCACGTTCCTGAAGTATGCCAAACTGCGCCAGTTGTGGCGCGAGCAGGCATGAGCCGCCCGCGCATCCTGCACCTCAGCACGGCGCGCAGCTGGCGCGGCGGCGAGCAGCAGCTGGCCTACCTCGCCGGGGAATTGCAGGCCGCCGGCATCCCCCAGCTGGTGGTGTGCGCGCACGGGTCGCCCATGCAGGAGCAGTGTGCACGCATCGGCATCGACCACCGTGCCCTGGGCTTCCGGGCCTCCTTCGACCCGCCCAACGCCCGGCGGCTGGCGCGCATTGCCCGGCGGTGGAAGGCCGACCTGGTGCATGCCCACGATTCCCACGGCCACACCGCGGCCATCCTGGCCAACACCTTTTTCGGCATGGGCCTGCCGCTGGTGGTGAGCCGCCGCGTGGATTTCCCGATCAGCAGCGGCTTCAGCGCCCGCTGGAAATATGGCCATCCCTCGGTGAAGCGCATCCTGTGCGTGAGCGATGCCATCAAGGCCATCATGGCGCGCGGGGTGCCGCGCCCCGGGGTGCTGTGCACCGTGCATGACGGCATCGACCCCGCCCGTTTCGCGGCGGGGCCCGACGGGCGGCTGCACCGCCTGCTCGGCCTGGACGCGGGCGTGCCGCTGGTGGGCAACGTTGCTGCCCTGGCGCCGCACAAGGACCTGTTCACCTTCATCGACATGGCCGCCCTGGTCCACAAGGGCATGCCGCATGTGCGCTTCCCCCTCGTCGGTGAAGGGGGGCTGCGGGACCGGCTGGAGCGGCATGCCAAGGACAAGGGCTTGGAAGGGATCGTGCAATTCACCGGCTTCCGCGATGATGTGGACCGCGTATTGCCGGAGCTGGACATGCTGGTGATGACCTCGCGCACCGAGGGCCTGGGCACCTCCATCCTGGATGCCTTCGCCGCCGGGGTGCCGGTGGTGGCCACCGCCGCGGGCGGCATCCCCGAGGTGGTGCAGGACGGCGAAAGCGGCCTGCTTTGCCCGGTGGGCGATGCCGCCGCCCTGGCACGGGCGGTCATGCAACTGCTCACGGACCATGCCCTGCGCACCGGACTGGCGGGGGGTGCCCGTCGGCGGCTCGCGCTTTTCACCAAGCAGGCCATGGCGGAAAAAACGCTGCGGGAATATCAGTCCGTGCTGGCCGGCACACGCGGCGCGGCGAACACGAACAGCGCGTAGTAGAGCGCGAAGAAGGTGGCCCCCATCTGCGTCTCGATGGTGTCCTCCGAAAGGCAGGACAGCAGGAAGGTGATGGCCCAGGCGATGAAGAGCGGATGGGCGCAGGCCCGGTTGCGGAAGGCCGGCCACCACCAGGAGAACAGGCTCCACAGGAAGCCGAACACGCCGAAACTGATGAAGAGCGTGAGGTATTCATTGTGTGCGCGCAACCGCCAGCGCGGCGCCAACGGGCTGTGCAATTCCTCAAAGGCCGCATTGAACGCCAGCTGGGTGTCGCCGGTACCCACGCCCGTGAGCCAGTTGTTCCGTGCGATGTGCAGCCCCGCGCGCACGAACTCGATCCGCATGGTCACCGAATGGCCGTTCGGGTCGCCTTGGGTGCGATAGGCCTCCAGCTCGTACAGCACCTGCCCGATGCGCGCCCGCATGGCCCCCCTTCGCCCCTGCACCACGCTGGTCATGCCATTTTCGATCCGGGCCACGTCCGCATCCGTCAACGCCTGCACACCGGTTGAATCCTTGCGCTGGCCCATGCTGGCCAGGTAGCGCACCAGCGTGAAGCGCAGCGGCTGGCCCAGCTTGTCCTCGCCCCAGAAAGGCAATGCGCTGCGCCGTTCCCAAGTCCGTTCCAGCTCCTTGTCGGCCACGTTTATCCATACATAGTGGCCGTTCTCCCGCAAGGGATTGCGCAGGTCGTGGTAGTAGACCTCACCCCCGGCGCTGCGTTCATCCAGGTGTTCCAGGGCGCGCGGGTCCACCCGCACATAGTCGCTGTATACCGACCATAGGAAGAGGGAGGCGGCACCGGTTGCGCCCAGCAACAGCAGCAGGGCGCCCAGCCTCCACGCCAGCCCCGCATGCCGGCCCAGGCGCCACAGCGCGAACAAGGCCAAGGCCGCCAGCACCGGAAGGGCGATCAGGGTGCGCAGCTGGTCCAGGAACCACAGGCACCACAGCACGGCCAGCACATGGGCGATGCGCAGGCCCGCCTGGCGCGGCCAGTAGTACACGAACACCGCGATGCTGAAGCAGAGCATCAGTGCCAGGCGGATGTGGCTGATGAAGGGCGACAGGTCCCGGTACAGGCCTTCCGCCAGCACCTGGTGGCGCAAGGCCAGGCTGGCCAGCGTGCTGGCCGTGGCACTCCACGCACCGGTCAGCAACAGGCCCTTCAGCTCGCGGGCGGACAAGCGGGGCACGGAGGGCAGCACCCCACCGAAGACCAGCACCGGCAGCAGGATCCGGTTGAGGTCGAGGCCCCATGCCAGGTCGGTGGTCCACAGCAGGCCCAAGGCATGCAGCCCCAGGAACGAGATGAACACCGCGCTTTCCGCACGGCCGAAGGACCGCTTGAAGCGTCCGCCCAGGTCGCGGCGCGCCACGCCTTCCCACAGCCAGTTGGCCACCATGATGATCTGCGACAAGCTGAGCAGGAACTCGGACCAGGGCAGCATGGCCAGCGCCATGGCCAGCGCCCCGATGTGGACCTGGCGGTGCCTGTCACCGGCGTCGCTGATGCCCATGGCCGGCCTCCCGTGACGGCCCCGATCAATTGCCGCCCTTGGCGGTTCCCGACAACAACCCGCCGTACTCAGGCCCGTTGATCACCTGCAAGGCCCGCTTCACCACCGGGTCGTTGCCCAGCATGGCCTGGGCCCTGCCGGTCTGGAAATAGTACCGGCCCACCAATTCACTCTTGAGCACCTCCTCGATCTCCGGCCGGAACCGCTTGAGCGTTTCCGGCAGGTCCGGGTCCAACCGCTCCCGCAGCGCATCGATCGCGCTCTCGGCCTTGTCGTAGTACCGCTCCTTCTTGGCATCCGCCACCAGCTTGTCCAGGTCGTTCAGGCTGGTGGTGTGGTACTCGAACTTTTGGCCGGAAACGAAGTCGGTGAACTCCTGGTAGATCGCGTCGGTGATCTGGAACTTCCCCGGCGCATCAATGGAGGGATGGCTCCATTGGTAGCGGTTGGCGAAGTCGAAGAACAGGTCGCCGGTGTAGAGGCTGCCCACCACGCGCGGCACCTCGGGCAGGTCCACGGCCACGTCGGGCGCTATGCCACGGCCATCATACACGGGCCTGCCGTTGGCGGTCTTGAAGGCGCGGATGGTGGAGTCGGCCTTGATCACCGCCTTGCCCGTGCTGTCGTGCTGGGCATAGTCGATCTTTTGGATGCAGCGCCCGCTGGGGATGTAGTACTTGGCCACGGTGACCTTCAGCTTGCTGTTGTAGAACAGGTCGCGCGTTTGCTGCACCAGGCCCTTGCCGAAGGTGCGGTGGCCGATGATGAGCCCGCGGTCCAGGTCCTGCAACGAACCGGCCACGATCTCGCTGGCCGATGCCGATCCCGTGTCCACCAGCACCATCAGCGGCATCTCCACGTCCATCGGCTCGCTGAGCGTCTTGTAGGTCTTGTCCCACTCGGCGATCTTGCCGCGGGTCTCCACCACGGTCTGGCCCTTGGGCACCCAGATGTTCACAATGTTGATCGCCTCGCGCAACAGGCCGCCCCCGTTGCCGCGCAGGTCCAACAGCATTTTCCGGGCGCCCTTTTCCTTCAGTTCCTTCAGCGCGTTGCGCACTTCCTGGCCCGCCGTCTGGGTGAAGCTGTTCAACTTGATGTAGCCCACGTGGTTCACCGAATCGATGATCGCCTTGTAGGGCACGTCCGGGATCTTGATCTCCTCGCGTGTGAGCACATGCTCCTCGGGGGCCTGGTCGTTGCGGGAGGTGAGCACCTTCACCTTGGTGCCGGCCTGTCCCTTGAGCAGCTTGCTCACCTCCTCGGTGTCCATGCCCTTGGTGTCATGCCCGTCCACCTCCAGGATGCGGTCGCCGGCGCGCAGGCCGCCGGTCATCGCCGGGTAGCCTTCATAGGGCTCGCTCACCATTACCCCGTCGCCCTTCTTCCTGATCATGGCCCCGATGCCCCCGTATTGGCCGGTGGTCATGATCCGGTAGTTCTCCATGTCGCTCTCGGGGATGTACTGCGTGTACGGGTCCAGGCTCTCCAGCATGGCGTCGATGCCCGTGCCGATGAGCTCGCCGGGGTTCACGTCATCCACGTAGTAGATGTTGATGTCCTTGTAGAGCTCGTTGAAGATCTCCAGGTTCTTGCCCACCTCGAAGTAGTTGTCGCCGGCGGCGATGGCCAAGGCCCCCCCGGCGATGATCGCCAGGCCGATGGCCGGTTTCTTCCAGTTTGTGAACGGATTGCTCATGGTCGTGGTCGATTCAGGGCACCGGGTCGTGGCCGTGGCCGCCCCAAGGATTGCAAGATAGGAAGCGCTTCAACGTCAGCCACCCGCCTTTCCATGGCCCATGCTTGCGCAAGGCCTCCACCCCGTACTGGGAGCAGGTGGGCGTATAGCGGCAGGCGCCGGGCAGCAGCGGGGAGATCATGATCTGGTAGCCGCGGATGATCAGGATGAACAGTTTACCGACCAGTGCCGACATGCCTTTGGATCCAACGATCGAACAAATTGATCAGTATCCGTGACGTTGCCTCCCAGCCCACCGGTGCATCGCCGTGGAAGGACACGAGCCAATCGCACCGCACCTGCGCGCGGTCCAGCTGCCCATGCCAGCGGTGCTTGTTCAGGCGATAGGCCTCGCGCATGTGCCGGCGGACCCGGTTGCGGTCCACGGCGGAAGGCACATGGCGCTTGGGCACGGCGAACGCCACTTGGGCCGGGGCGGGGGACGGCCCGTCCGGGGGAAACACCACGCCCGACAGCCGGAAGGGATGCTCGCGCATCACATGGCCCGTGGTGGCCACCCGTTTCAACCGGTCGCGGCCGGTCAATCGTTCGTGTTTGCGGAATGTGGCGCGCATCGCCCGGTCATTGCCATGCGGGAGCGGGGCACCCCGTGCGGCCCGCGGTCACTTCTTCGCTTTCTTCGCCGCCACCTTCACGGTGGCCGCCTTGGCCTTGGCCGCCGCCTTTCCCACCGCGGACGGCCTGGGAGCCTTGTCGGCGGACCGCTCCCCCTTCTTCAGATACAGCTCGATGGCACCGGTCATGGAAGGGGCCTCGGGCATGGGGGCCTCGATGTCCAGCCGCAGGCCCGCATCGCGCACCGCCTTGGCCGTGGTGGGGCCGAAGGCGGCGATCACCGTGTCCTTCTGCTTGTAGTCGGGGAAGTTCTTCTTCAGGCTTTCCACCCCGCCCGGGCTGAAGAACACGAGCATGTCGTAGTGCACGTTGCGCATGTCGCTCAGGTCGCTGGCCACGGTGCGGTAGAAGACCGCGTTCGTGTAATTGACCCCCGCCTTGTCCAGCAGGATGGGGATCTCCGCCTTCTGGATATCGGAGCAGGGCACCAGGAACCTTTCGTCCTTGTGCTTCTTGATCACGTCCATCAGGTCGCTGAAGGTGAGCCTTCCGATGAAGACCTTGCGCTTGCGGTAGACGATGTACTTCTGCACGTAGTAGGCCACGCTCTCGCTCACGCAGAAGTACTTCATGCTTTCCGGCACCGTGATCCGCAGCTCCTTGCACATGCGGAAGAAGTGGTCCACCGCATTGCGGCTGGTGAGCACGATGGCCGAGTGGTCCAGGATGTTGATGCGTTCCTGCCGGAATTCCTGCCCCGGCACGGCCTCGATCTTGATGAACGGCTTGAAATCAATCTTCAACCCGTGCTTTTTGGCCAAGGCGAAGTAAGGCGACTTTTCGTCGGTGGGCGCCGGTTGGGTGACGAGAATGTTCTTGATCTTCAAGTTCCACGGAGCTTAATGGTGAGCCATCAGGGGAACCAAACCCCGGACCTGTTCCAAGGCCAGTGCGGCAGGCAGGAGTTCGAGCGCGCAAAGGTACAGGAAAATGTATCGCAAGGGGGTGCCGTTGCCCAGCCCCGTGGCCAGTGCCCGTACCCACCGGAAAAGCAATGTGGCGGCCACCACCGCCACGCCCAGCAGCCAGGCCCCTTCCCGCCAGGCCACCCGGGCGGGAAAGGCCATCACCGTGGCCACGGGCAGCAGCAGCAGGCCAAGCACCACGTGGAAGACGATCATCGTGTACAAATACTCCGTCAGCCCCCCGTCGCGCGCGGGCAGCAGGCGCACGGCGGCCAACAAACCCATCTGCGCCAGGAACCCCCCTCCCACCACCAGGAATGACCATAGGAAACCCTGGACCCCCGGTCCGATCCAACCCCGGAACACCAGCACTTGGTACCCGAACAAGGCGATGATCATGGTGGACATCACCGCCAGGCCCGTAAGCGTGCGGTCACGCATGTCGAGCTCCTCCCGCATGCGGTGGCGCCCCAGGCGCATGGCGCCAAAGGACCGCAGCAACACCACCCACTGGCGGTGCGACACCATGTTCACCCACGCCAGCACGCCCACCGCCAACAGCAATATGCCGGCCACCCATCCCGTCGACAAGGCATCCACCGCCCGAAGCTGGTCCATCGGAATGCAAAAATAACCGGTGCGCGGCCGCCCGGTTTCCGGGGCCGATTCTGTCTGCCTGGGGACGCGGCCGCCATCCGGGGAGACCCTGGAGCGGGGGCATGGCCGCCAGGGCCAAGCTGCCACAGGGCCTCCACCGATCCCCGCCTCCTTCGTTCCAAAGCCCTTGGCACGGGCTGAGTAATTTCGCACCCTCATTCAGGAAACCCATGAGCACGACCGCCCAAGCCACACCGCGCACCGCCACCGACCTCTTCCAAGCGCACGACCACTACCTGGTGGACGAACTGCTCACCGAGGAGCAGAAGATGATCCGCGACACCGTGCGCCAGCATGTGAGCAAGCACTTGAAGCCCATCATCGAGGAGCGTTTCGAGAAGGCGGAGTTCAGCAAGGACATCATCCCCGGCCTGGCGGACGTGGGTGCCTTCGGCCCCTTCATCCCGGCCGAGTATGGCGGGCCCGGCCTGGACCAGATCAGCTACGGCCTGATCATGCAGGAGATCGAGCGCTGCGACAGCGGCCTGCGCAGCCTGTGCAGCGTGCAGGGCTCGCTGGCCATGTACCCCATTTGGAAGTACGGCAGCGAGGAGCAGAAGAAGAGGTGGCTGCCGGACATGGTACAGGGCAAGAAGATCGGTTGCTTCGGCCTTACCGAGCCCGACTTCGGAAGCAACCCCGGCGGCATGGTCACCACCTTCCAGGACAAGGGCGACCACTACCTGCTGAACGGTGCCAAGATGTGGATCAGCAATGCGCCCTTCGCCGACCTGGCGGTGGTGTGGGCCAAGGCCGAGAACACCGAGGGCCGCATCCATGGCCTGATCGTGGAGCGCGGCATGGAGGGCTTCACCACACCCACCACCCACGGCAAACTGAGCCTGCGCGCCAGCCCCACCGGCGAGCTGGTGTTCGACAACGTGAAGGTGCCCAAGGCCAACCTGCTGCCCGGCCGCAACGGCCTCGGCGCACCCATGAGCTGCCTGGACAGCGCGCGCTACGGCATCGCGTGGGGCACGCTGGGCGTGGCCATGGAATGCTACGATGTGGCCTTGCGCTACAGCAAGGAACGCATCCAGTTCGGCAAACCCATCGCCAGCTTCCAGTTGCAGCAGAAGAAGCTCGCCGAGATGATCACCGAGATCACCAAGGCACAGCTGCTCACCTGGCGCCTGGGCACATTGCGCAATGAAGGCCGGGCCACCACGGCGCAGATCAGCATGGCCAAGCGCAACAACGTGCATCTGGCGCTCACCGTGGCACGCGAGGCACGGCAGATGCTCGGCGGCATGGGCATCACCAACGAGTTCCCCATCATGCGCCACATGATGAACCTGGAAAGCGTGGTGACCTACGAAGGCACGCACGACATCCACCTGCTGATCACCGGCCACGACGTGACCGGGATCGCGGCCTTCAAGTAAGGACCGACGATCGTCGGCCCCTACTGAAGGCCATCGCTTCAGAACCGGTAGCCGAACATGTTGGTCCAGCTGTAGGTCAGGCCGGTCACGCCCTCCGGAGGTTCCGTGTCCCGCAACAGGTTCATGCGGCTCTCCATGGTGATCCTTTTCGTGACGTGTACCAGGAATGCGCCTTCCAACGCCACACGGTGGTCGCTCGCATCGAAGACCTTGGGCTGATAGTACACCACGCCGGTGAGGCTGACCATGGCGGAGAATTTGAGCGTGACCGCGGCATAGCTGCTGCTGCGGCCCGCCACCTCCACCGGCCCGTCGGTGATGGTCTCGCGTTCCAGCATCAATGCGGTGCCGAGGTTCACCTGCCACTTCCTGGTGTTGAGCGCGGTGAGGCGCGGGCCGGCGCCCAACGTGAGCCGCAGGTCCAACTTCAGGGGCTTGTTGTACTGGGCCTGCGCGAAGGCCTCGCCCGTCCACAGCGAATCCTTGCGGTAGTTGTAGCGGAGGTGCTGGAAGCCGGTGTTGAGGAAGTCATTCGCCTCCACCTGGCTGAAGGCAAGGTCGTTGATGAAGATCCAACGGTGCGGCCCATCGATGTGCTGAACCGCGCCGTTCAGGCCCAAGTTCAACGAACGCTGTCCGTTCTCGGAAACGTTGAAGCGGAAGTTCACGAAGCCCGTCCACGGCACGGTGTCGATCATGAAGCGCCGGCTCTCGATGTTCACCACCTGCGCTTGGGCGGCACCTCCCCAGGTCAAGGCCAATACAAGCAGCAGGGAATACGTTGCCCGAAAAACCATGCGCGTGCAAAAATGGCCACACGTGAAGGATCGTTGGCGTTTCATTTGCACCATGGCGTTGCGGATCGCGATCATCGGCGGCGGCCCGGCCGGGCTGATGGCGGCCTCCACCCTGGCGCCGCACGCCGAGGTGGACCTCTACGAGCATGGCAAGCAGCCTGGCCGCAAGTTCCTGGTGGCGGGGCAGGGCGGCTTCAACCTCACCAACGCGGTGGATGGAGACGAGTTGATGAAGCACTACTCCCCGCCCGGATTTCTCGATGAAGCCTTGCGCGCATTCGGCAGCGGAGCCTTCCGCGAATGGCTGGACGGCTTGGGCGTGGGGACCTGGGAAGGCAGCAGCGGGCGGGTGTTCCCGCGGAAGGGGATCAAGCCGGTGCAGGTGCTGGAGCGCATCCTCGACCGGTTGGGCCAATTGGGCGTGCGCATCCACACGGAGCATGCGTTCACCGGTTTCCACGAGGGGAAGGTGCGCGTGGAGAACAAGGAAGGAGCATTCCTGCCGGAGGCCGACCGCGTGATCTTTGCCTTGGGCGGCGCATCCTGGCCGGTCACGGGTTCCACGGGCATCTGGCCCGCGCTGTTCCGCGGGATCGGTGTGGAGGTCCTGCCGTTCCGCCCCTCGAACTGCGGCGTGAAAGTGGCGTGGCCTGCGGCGTTCATCCAGGCGCATGAGGGCAAGCCATTGAAGAACGTGCGCATCACCGCGGGCTCCAACAGCGCGTGGGGCGAGGCCACCATCACGCGGCACGGGCTGGAGGGCAATGCGATCTATCCCGTGGTGCCTGCGCTGCGCGATGGCGTGCAGGAACTGGTGATCGACCTGAAGCCGGACAGCACCGAGGCCCGCTTGCTGGAGCGGATCGGCAACAAGGCCGCGGGGCATTTTGCGGAGGCCGTTCACCTCGGCCGCATGGAGCACGCGCTGCTCAAGGCGTTCACGCCGAAGGAGGCATCGCGGGATCCGGAACTCTTTGCCCGGTACGCGAAAGCCTTGCACATTCCCGTCACCGGCCTGCGACCGGTCGGCGAAGCGATCAGCACCGTGGGCGGCATCCCCGTCGATGCGCTCAACCCGGATTTCTCCCTGCGCGATCATCCGCGGTTCTTCACCATCGGCGAAATGGTGGACTGGGATGCGCCCACGGGCGGCTTCCTGCTGCAAGGCTGCTTTGCCATGGGGCGGTGGGCGGGGCTGGCGGTCCTGCGACATCCGTAGCCGCGACCAGCCGCTGTTCCGGACAACCGTACATTTGGCTACTTCCAATGCATACGGCCCCTGCGGCCCCACACTACCGATCAATACATGGCACTGAGCAAGGACGAGATGGCCAAGCGCATCGCGCGCGAGTTGAAGGACGGCTACTATGTAAACCTCGGCATCGGCATCCCCACGCTGGTGGCCAACCACATCCCCAAGGGCATCAACGTGACGCTGCAGAGCGAGAACGGGATCCTCGGCATGGGCGAATTCCCCTACGCCGGCGAGGAGGACGCCGACCTGATCAACGCGGGCAAGCAGACGGTGACGCTGCTGCCCGGCTCCGCCATCTTCGACAGCGCCACCAGCTTCGCCATGATCCGCGGCCAGAAGGTGAACCTCACCGTGCTGGGCGCCATGGAGGTGGCCGAGAACGGCGACATCGCCAGCTGGAAGATCCCCGGCAAGATGGTGAAGGGCATGGGCGGCGCCATGGACCTGGTGGCCAGCGCCCAGAACATCATCGTGTGCATGATGCACACCAACAAGCACGGCGAGAGCAAGCTGCTGAAACGCTGCAGCCTGCCGCTCACCGGCGTGGGCTGCGTGAAGCGCGTGCTCACCGACCTCGGCTTCTTCGATATCACCGACGAGGGCTTCCTGCTGAAGGAACGCGCTCCCGGCGTGAGCGTGGAGGAGATCCAGGCTAAGACCGAAGGACGGCTGGTGGTGAAGGGCGAGGTGAAAGAGATGGTGATCTAACACAGATGCTCTCCCATTTTGCTTGCCCCTATGGGCACTAAAGCCAAAGCCGATGGAGAGGCCGGTAAGGGATTGGCCCGGTGTGAGGCCCTCCTTCTTGTTGCCACAATCTTGGCGGTGTGGGCGTACGTAATAGCGCGTGCCATTCTGGTTCCTTTCATCCAAGACGAGGGTAACTCATTTTGGTTCTATGCATACACGGGTGAGTTTCTTCCCTTTTTGTCCCATACGGATGCCGGGAATCACTTCCTGAACTCGTTATTCGGAGCCCTTGGCTATCGCTTTTGGGGCTATTTCCCATTGGGCATCCGCTGGGGAAGTGTGCTTTCCTTTCCCATCTATGCGTGGGGATGCTGGGCCTTTTCTAGGAATTTCACCTCAATTCTGCGATGGTGTACTTTTCTTGCGTTGGCGCTCTGCCCGTTCCTGTTGGATTTTTTTGCCTTGTTCCGTGGATATGGACCCGCTATGGCCGGCTGGATCTGGGCATTATACGGTCTTGCCGCCTATTCCCGCCAAGGCCGCACCCGGGAGCTAATATTGATGGTCACGGCCGCTTCACTGTCCGTTCTGGCGGACTTATCACTCTTGCCTACTGCTGCCGTGTTGCTCCTGTTGTCCGTGCTGCTTTCCTGCATCAGCCCCCCCTTGAAGCAGACAAGGAACTGCGTTAACTTGGCATTATACTTGACTCCTTTAGTTGCAGTGCTGGCCATTTCCGCCATTATTGCGTTTGACTTGCGCAGTAAAGGTCTGCTTTATCTCGGAGGAACACAGGGGTTCATGCATGTAACGGTGCAATCCCTGGCCAATGCCATTTTCAACCATGGAAGCAATTCCTTTATACGAATACTAGTGGCTCCGATTTTTATTTGCACGGGAGTTGCCATTTGGCAGCTTTCCCGAACCCGCATTTGGCGATCAACATTCGTTTTACTAATTGCCGTACTTGCCATGGATGTGCTTTCACGTTGGGCAATGGCCGGATTCATTGGAACTAATTACCCGCAGGATCGGGCTGCATTGCATTTTATCCCCTTGTATATCCTTATCGTGGCACATACACTGGAAGTGCTGGGCAAGTACTCATCGGCTTGGCGATATATGGCAATTCTGCTGCTTGTATTCCCAGCTCGAACACTTCAAACCTTGAATTTCAGCCGAATGGTGGATTCGTATGAAAAGACCTTCCCTCTGCGATTCATGGATGAGGTGGAAGTGTTGCGACGCCAGCTTGGCCGTCCGTTATTGCTTTCCGGGTCCGAACACTTCGCACCGGCCTGGGCTTTCCACCAGATCGCCGAAGGCTATCCACCTATTGTAATGCGCACTGACCTGAACAAGAACGACCCGGACGATGTTCGCATCGTTAACCGGGAAATTCTGAATGAATACTTGGATGGATACCAAATTTCAGATAGTTCTTCAAGTGGGGCCTACCTCTTGGTACGCGACACACCTTGCGTGTGGACTGCGGGTCCGGAAATTACCGTTCCCTCGACTGTAAGCAATGCAGAATGGATTCACTTGCCCATTTCTTGCCCAAGGGGTGCATCAGGTGTCTGCCTCATTTTTGATGCGCAGGTCCAAACCGAGGATCCCGTTTCCCACATTATGCTGGTAACGGAGGTCCTCGATAGTACCGGGGCTTACATCCGATACGATGCCGTTGAATTGAGGTATTGGGTCCGGTTGGCTTCCGGAACCCGAATAGAGGTTGCCCGCTATGTCCAACCCGTTCCTCCTGGCGGCAAATGCGGCTTCTACCTATGGAATCAGCGAAGAACGCGTTACCACCTTTCAAACACCCATATCCGGGAAATCGAGATTACTTGTCCATGAGGTCGGAAAAGCGCAGGCCAGCTCCCTGATCGTCATTTGATATGGGTTGTATAGACGAACTACTACATTCGCCAATGATTCACCTATAGACCTGATTGACACTTCCATCAAGTTGAGCAGGAAAAAATGGATTCCGGAACATGTACAGAAAAGCTCAGGGTTGGAAGATCCCCGGCAAGATGGTGAAGGGCATGGGCGGCGCCATGGACCTGGTGGCCAGCGCCCAGAACATCATCGTGTGCATGATGCATACCAACAAGCACGGCGAGAGCAAGCTGCTCAAACCCTGCAGCCTGCCGCTCACCGGCGTGGGCTGCGTGAAACGTGTGCTCACCGACCTCGGCTTCTTCGATATCACCGACGGTGCGTTCGTGTTGAAGGAACTGGCCCCCGGGGTGAGCGTGGACGACGTGCGGGCGAAGACCGAAGGGAAGCTGGTGGTGGCCGAAGGCGTGAAGGAGATGGTGCTTTAGGATCGACCATCAGGGACACACCAGCGCAGTAAATGCTTGGTTCCTACTTCAGTCCGGTTGAACAGGGCGTGATCGCCGGTTCGGCCGCAGCCACGTTGTTGGCTTGTCTTGCCCATTTGAAGAACCGTGATCATTGGGCCCTGGGCCTGGTGCTCCTGTCCGCCTTTTGCATGCGGGCCATGGTGGCCCAGCTGGACCCCTTTTTGAACAATTGGGATGAAAGCATCCATGCCGTGGTGGCCAAGAACATGATTGAACACCCGTTCACGCCGATGCTGTACACCGACCCGGCCCTGGGGTTGGACATCGTGCCTTGGGACCGCACCCACATCTGGCTGCATAAGCAACCCTTCTTCCTGTGGATGATGGCACTCGGCATTAAAGCGTTCGGCAACTCGGTTTGGGCTGCGCGCATGGCGAGTGCCCTGTTCACGACCGCGCTGGTGTTTTTCACGTACGGGATCGGCCGGGCCATGCACGGCCGCCGGGTCGCCTTCATCGCCGCAGTGCTCATGGCCTGGTCCTACTGGATCCTGATGCTGGTGCTGGGGTCGGCCATGCTGGACCACAATGATGCCATCTTCATTACACTGGTGGGCGGTTCCTTTTGGGGGTGGATGCACTGGCGCGGTTCCATGACCTGGTGGAAGGCCGTGGTGATCGGGCTGTTCATGGGCTGCGCCGCACTTACCAAATGGCTTCCGGGCTTTCTGCTGATGGGCGGATGGGCGGTAATGGCCGCGACCAGCAAGGCAGAGCGCAAGGAAGAATTCCGGTGGATGACGATAGCTTTCTTGACGGGGATCGCGGTGTTGATCCCATGGCAGATCAGCGCATGGGTCCGCTTCCCCGACGTGATGGCCTATGAGATGGAGCTCAATTCCCTCCATCTATGGACCGCCGTCGAGGACCATGGCGGAGGTTGGGATTTCTACTTCCGATCCATCCAGGAACAATTCCATGGATTCCCGGGCTGGATGATGTTTGGCGCACTGCTCCTGGGCATCGCGGCCAGCATCCGCCGGGATGTCCGGTTGATGGCCCTGGTCAGCGTGGTGCTTACCTACGGATTTTACACCGTGGCCGCCACCAAGATGAGTGCATTCCCGATGTTGATCATTCCATTCTTCTTCGTGGGAATGGCCGTCGTGATCCAGGCACTGGCGAAGCTCCTCCCCTCCGCGCGGACCCGCGCGGGGGCCATGATCGTGCTCACCATAGCCACCTCAGCAGCATTGCTGGATCTGGAGCGCATCCAAAAATGGCATACGGAACAGGCCCGGCGGGACGGGTTCATCTGGTGGTTGCGCGGCGACAATCTCCACAACCTGGAGGTGATCGATCGATTGGAGGCGTTCGTCGGCCCCGACCACGGTACCGGGGTGGTCGTGTACAACGTTCCCTTCCCGGCCACCATGGACATGATGTACCTGCATGGCCACCAAGTCCTGACCTTGCTGCCCGAACCCGATAGGGCGGAAAAGCTCATCCGGCTGGGCCGCAAGGTCATCATCGTGGACCCACCGGGGGAATTGGAGGCAGCCATGCCGGATGGCGTACTTTATTTCCGCACGGAAGGAAATGGATTCAAGCAGCCACCCATTTGATCCGGACAGGCTCGTGTTCGGCACCTGTCCACACATTGCAGAAGATCACGGCTTTGGCGGCATGGGCACATTCCCCTCCAACCCTTCCATCCATTCCCCGGTATGCTCCGCCAACCCGGTCCCGTTCCAAGCCCGGCAAGCGGAACGCGTGACCGGCATCCACGGGAGGAGGCTTTCCACAAACGCCTTGGGCACTGCCGGCAACGCAGATGTTGCGCGGCCGCAAGGACCACATTGACCATCCCGGACATGGATGGCCCGATAACACAGCGCCCAAACGCAAGGTCCTTTTATGGGCCTTTGGTGTTGGCCGCAGGTTTGGCAGCCCTGCTCCTGGTGGCGCGCATGATGTCCCCCGGGATCCCCGAACCCGGCGACGGAGCGGCGCACTACCTGCATGCCCGCTATTTCTGGCAGCATGCCGAAGTGGCGCTCTCGTTATGGGGCAAGCCCCTGTTCTCCTTATTGGCCTCCCCCTTCGCCCTGATGGGCCCTTGGGGCACCACCCTGTTCAACGCGATCTGTGCCACCGCCACGTGTGCCGTCATCATGGCCATCATCAACAAGCCCGGGCAGCGTGCTTGGGCCTGGCCGGTCCCGATTTTCCTGTTCATGGTCCCGGTTTACGTGCACGTGCTGGTGGCCGGAATGACGGAAGTGCTCTTCGGTCTGTGCTGCACCTGGATCATCCTCCTGCTGCTCCGCCATCGGCATGCCGCGGCCATGGCGGCAACCTCGTTGCTCCCTTTCGTCCGCCCCGAATACGCAGCCTTTGCGCCGTGCGTCATGCTCGTGGTGATACTGCGCCGCGATTTCAGCGCCTTGCCCTGGCTGTTGGCCGGGCCTGTGCTGTACTCCATGGCCAGCGGCTTGTTGCTGGGCGAGCCATGGGCGCTGGCCACGGACCGGACGTACCTGGGGAAGACGCTATACGGCAGGGGGGATCCCTGGCTGTTCGTGGACAACCTGGACAGCCGTTTCGGCGTGGTGATGGTGCGGATCCTGATGGCCGCCACGGCGGCCATGGCCGTGTTGATCTGGCGCGACAAGGAGCGGCGGGAGGAGCATTTGCGAATGGCCCTGCTCACCTTGGTTCCCGCCGTGGCGATCTTCGCGTTGCACAGTTTTGCGTGGTACCGCGGGGGGATGGGCTCCATGGGCCTGCTGCGCGTAGTCGCCACCACCGTGCCCTTGCTGGTGTTGTTCGCCATCCACGCCTTTGCCGCCCTGTGGCGCCTATGGATCCCGGTGAAGCAATGGAGCAGCCTACTGCTCGGTGTTTTCTGCCTTTTTACGGCCAATACCGGCTATCATGAATTGGTGAGGCGCGAACCGCTTCCCGTACCTGTGGGGGACGTGGAACCCGTGCAACGCCGTGCGGCGGAGACCATCCTGCAACAGTGGAGGACGGGTGAACGATTGGTGGCCTGGGACCCGTTGATCTTCCTCCTGACGAGGACCGATCCATGGAACCCCGACGAGGCTGTGCATCCTTTGGATCAGGCCGCCTTGGACGGGCCTTTGATGCGGCCCGGCGACTGGATCGTCTGGGACGCGCATTTCGCGGCAAACGAAGGACGCATGGGATTGGACGCACTGGCGGACAACCCCCGATTCCACAGCGTGGCCGACATCAGGCCCGACACGCCCACCACCACGCTTGGCGGTGGCCCGTATTCCATCCATCTCTTCCAGCGAAGGGAGGAATGATCAGGGTCGAACGCTCCGGGTAAGCAGATCAGAAGTAACCTTGCAGGACCATAAGCAGGCGCAACCATGATGGGGCGCCGGAAGGACGACCATGGCGATACGCCGCCTCTCCATCATTATCCCCGCTTACAACGAGGAGCGTACCATCCATTTGATCTTGGACAAGGTGCGGCAGGTGGAGCTGGTGAACGGCATCGCCAAGGAGGTGATCATTGTGAACGACGGCAGCACCGATGGCACGGTACAGGCTGTGGAAAACTACATGGCGGCAAATCCCGGCATGGGCATCTGCTTCGTGCAGCAGCCGCGCAACATGGGCAAGGGTGCGGCCATCCACCGCGGGATCAAGGAGGCCACGGGCGAATACCTGATCGTGCAGGATGCCGACCTGGAATACGACCCGCGCGAATTCAACGACCTGCTCCGTCCCGTGGTGGAAGGCTTCGCCGACGTGGTCTTCGGCTCGCGCTTCATGGGCCACCATCCACACCGCATCCTCTTCTTCTGGCACAGCATCGGCAACAAGTTCCTCACGCAGCTCTCCAATGCGTTCAACAATTTGAACCTGACCGACATGGAGACCTGCTACAAATTGATCCGCACGGACATCGCGCAGGGCCTTGAGCTGAAGGAGCAGCGCTTCGGCTTCGAACCGGAGGTGACGGCCAAACTGGCCCGGGTAAAGGGCGTCCGCATCTATGAGGTGGGCATCAGCTATTACGGGCGCACTTATTCGGAAGGCAAGAAGATCGGCTGGCGGGACGGCTTCCGGGCGATCTGGTGCATCCTTAAGTACGGCATGGCGTAATGGCGGCCGGCAAGTACTGGATCTTGTTGTCCACCGCGCTTTGTGCCTGGTTGTACCTCCCGGGTTGTGGCCAGCCGGGCCCTTCATCCTTCATCCGGATGGCCGATGGCCACATGGAACTGGACGGCAAACCATTCTTTCCGATAGCACTCAACTACATCGCCGACCTGCAGTGGAACGACACCGCCTGTTGGGCCGCACCATGCCGCAACTATGAGAGGGCGGATCTTTTCCGGTTCAGCACACGTGACTCCACCCTGAAGCTGATAGAAGCCGAATTCCGCTTGATCAGGCAATTGGGATTCAATACCGTCCGGATCGTGGGCATCGCATCGGACCTCGTTGAGCTGGGCCCCGATGAACCCGTATATCTCCAAGCCCGGTATGGCAGTGGCGTGGATTCCTTGTTCGCCTTGTCAAGGGAACATGAAGACCGGTACCTCCAAGCCATGGACGAGTTGTTGCAAGTGGCGGAACGCACGGGGCTGAAGGTGATCTTGTTGGTGCGGCTGCGGGTGGACCAGCCCAGGTTCGTGGAGCAATGCCTGCTCCTGGCCGACCGGTTCAGGGATCGGCCGGTGATCATGGCCTACGACCTGTTCAATGAACCGCTTTACTTCGACAGGCCCCATCATCGTCCCAAGGATGAGGTCCACCGCATCGTCAAGCACTGGCGAGGCCTGATGCGAAAGCATGCGCCCGATCAGCTAACCACCATCGGTCTGGCAGGTTTGCCCGAAGTTTTTTCGTGGGACCCCAACATCCTGGACGTGGACTTCATCTCATTCCACCCCTACGAGTATGAACCCGAACAGGTGCGCAACGAAATCCATTGGTACGGGGAATACGTGAAGAAACCGTGGATGATCGGTGAAACGGCCATTCCCGCGGACAATGACTCCGTGCCTTACAGCACCCAATTGGCTTTTGCCCGGAAAACCGTGGCACAAACGCTAGCCTGCGGGGGGATCGGCTATTCCTGGTGGCAGTTCAAGGATGTGGCCTGGCAGCGGTTCCATCCCAGCTACATGGGAGTGATGGACCGGAAGGGTTGGACGGAAGTGGATCCGGCGCTGCCGCCATTGGAAGGAACCGTGAAACCGGTGGCGAAGGCCTTCCAGGAATTTGACCTGACGGCCCGTAAAGGCCATTGTGAAGCCTTGCCGAACTACTACAATTACTCCTCGTTCCACACGGCGAAGATCTATGGACGCCTTGTTGACCGGGACCGGAAGCCGGTACCGGGAGGAGCCGTTTACGGCTGGAACGAGGATTGGTCGGTACCGTGGTACACCATCGCCAAGGAGGATGGGACTTTCGAATTGCACGGCAACTTCCGGTATCATCATTGGATGGCCAGTGCCACCCGATATTCCATGGTGCGCGGGGATTGCCAGCCGGGTGCCTATGTGACCGGTTCCGATGGTACGGCCAGCTATTACTTGGGCGAGATCGTCCTGGAGCGGCTACATCTGGACGAGGACGGGAACTGATGCCGTCAACCGGTCAGTATGCCGGTCCTACCGTGAATGCCGCCGATCGCCCCGCCGTGTCTGCGACGGCCTGAAGCCGTGTAGTGGCCGGGTCCAGCGCCAAATAGCGTCCATCAAAAGTTCTCAGGACCATCGCCCCGTCCGGCCGGGGTCCGGGCATGAACAATCCGAAATCACCCAGGTCCAACCCGTTTGCCCGCAGGTATCCCTCGCCTTCCAGGTCGGCGAACAGGAACCGGTCGGTATGGGCCAGGAAAGCCACCCTGCCGTCCTCCATCCGTAACCGGATGAAGGTCTCCCATTCCAATGGCTTGTTCCGGTCGGCCTTGACCGTGTCTTCGTCCGGTTCCACGCACAGGTATTTCCCATTGGAAGCCCGGATGGCCACCGTGTCCATCCTAGCCACGGGAACGGCCAGGCCATGGATCTCCTGGATGCGGTCCGTGGCCACGCCATTGTATGCGCACCATTCGGCAAGCGCCCTGTGGTCCATGTGGTCGAAGAATGACAGGTAGTTGCCCGGGTAGCCGCTGGTGTAAGCATTCACCACCGGGATGCCCAGTTCCTGGGCGGCGAGCATGGCATCGATGTGGAGGGTGATCAAGCGGAAGTGGGACTCTTCCCCGCTGGTCTTCCATCCGATCGGTGGTTCATAGGCGATGGCATCCCACCTTTCCGGTCCACCATACTCCCGCAGGATCCGCCGCCCCACGTCCTGCACCCGCGCACTGGAGTCATGCTTGTCGAAGCTTTTCAGCCATCCCACATCCCAGCGATTGTCCTGGACCACGGCCACCGGCAACACCAGGCTGAGGACCACGGCCGTCCATTTCCCACGGAACAAGGGGCGCAGCACCAATACGAACAGGACCAGGAAGAAAAGCACTTCCACATTGATGAACCCGTCCACCGCCCGGACCGCTGAAAAGCCAGGAAGGGCGAAGAAGAGGCGGTACAGCGTGAAATCCCCGGCATGCAAGGTGAACAGGATGCTGAGGACCAATCCGGCCCCAGCGGCCGCGACCATGCGCCGGTGCCGGGCCGCGACCCGTTTGGACAACAACACGAACGGCGCAGCCAGCACGGCCAGCCAAGGCAGGATGCCTATGAAGTGAAAGTGGCGCCACCATTCCGGGATGGCATCCACCCCGTGATACGAAAGGGACCGCCACGACATGGCCGCCGGATGCGTGAAGAAATAGGATGAAGGCCGCGGAAGGGAAGGCAGGATGGAGGCGAACGTGCGATCCCCCACATCCTTGGGCAGCTCCAGGTAATGCAGCATCATTGGGGCCAAAAGCAACAGGCCGCCCGCCAGGGCGACCAGCCATGCAACGCTGTACCGCCATTGCCTGAACCGGTGGAGGAAGGACGGCCCGCGAAAGGCCACAGCATGCGCCACGGCCAGGAAGAACAAGCCATACACCAACATAAGGCCCAGGTAAACACCGCAGTAGAATTGGTAGACCACGGCAAGCGTGGTGAGCAACACGTATTTCAACGCACCGGTGGAGAGGTGCCTCCAGAGGAACAGGAAGGCCAGCGGGGCCATGAACCGCGGCATCATCTGCAGGTTGTTGATCTGCCCGATGTTGAAGATGCCGAAGGCGAAGATGAACGCCGCACAAGCCGCCAATGCCCAATGGCCCGCCCATTTACGCATGGCCAGCAGGCACATCCAATAGTTGAGCGCGAACATCAGCAGGAGCCAACCCTGGAACGCCCCTTCGCGGGAAAAGCCCATGCCGCGCAAGGTCGAATAGAAGGGCATGGTGCCCAAGTGGCTGTCCGACAAGACCACCGTGTTCTGCCACGGAAACATGAAGGGCGCATCCCAGAAGGACCTCTCCTGGCCGGTCATCCACCGGTAGCCGTGCTCCAGGATGTAATTGTTGAACCGCGCATCGCCCAGGTCGCCAGGGATCAGGGCACGGTCGGGACCGAAGATGGCCAACGGTACCGACCAAATACCAGCGGCGAAGAGCAGGATCGCCACCAACAGGCCCAACCCGGACCGCCACCACGAAATGCGTTCGGTCATCCTGTTCAGCCCCATTCAATCCAGATCAATTGCCCGCTGCGATCTTACCAACGATCGCCAAGATCTCCGGCCAATGGCCGTACTCACTGTACAAATAGAATTCGTAGTGCCGCATCATCCCGAAGTTCAGGCTGACAAGCGCCCACAGACAGAGCGCGGCAACCACACGGACGGCCCAAGTGCGGCGGACCACGGAACGGAAGAGCCAAGCCATGGGAATCGCAAACAAGCCATACAGGTCCACCAACCCCCGGTAGCCATACGCTCCCCCAAGCCACCAGCACCACCACGCGCTGTACAGCAGCACCGTCAGCAGGAAAATCAACAAGACCGGCCTGGCCGTTGCCGTGTTCCGCCATGCATGCACCAACAGGATGGCCATCATCGGCAGGAAGATCGGGCTGTACACGAACCAGCCGTTCCGCGGGCTGAACAGCACCATGCCAGGTACCATCTTGCCAAACTCGAAGAACTCTTGCTTGTAAGCGTAGCCATTGGCGTACCAATGGCCGGTGATATGGTGCCAATACATGGACTGGAGTATCCAGGGCAGTGAGGCGAGCAGGATGCCCAGGATCAATGGGCCACGCCTGCGGACCAGGTTCCCACAGGCACCACAAAGCCCTCCCGGAGAGGTCCACGCCATCCAGAACGGGAAGGCAAACACGAAGACATTGACCTGCCGGACCAGCACCAGCAGCGCCCCGGACACCAGGAACAACACGACATCCGCCCCTTTCGGTCCATCGATCACCCGCAGGGCCGTCCAACAGAACAAGGTGACCAGGAAAAAGGAGTACACGTGCGACATCAATGGTTGGTGCACCGCATAGAAGAACAAATTGCTGCCCCCATAAATGGCCAGCACGGCCAATAGTGCACTGGTCCGGTCGGCAAAACGCGCCGCCAGTCGGTAGGCAAGCACCACGCCCATGCCCGCATAGGTTGCTGTTGCAGCCATCATGGCAACCGCGTAAGGGGGGTCGAACCCCATGGCCGGATAGCCGAAAAACAGGGCAAGACCATGGGCTGCCAGGAAAAACGGAAGTTGCAAGCAGGCCACCCCCAAGGTGAACAAGCTGATGGCCCTGCCCTCCGCCACCGGATAGGTCCATATCATCCAGTCGAGGTTCCGATCGATGCAGGCGGCCGGCAGCCATTGGTAGTAGCCCAGCCCGTCCCAGGAGCACCAGAAAAAGTCGTAGGTATTGCCGCCGCCGATGACCCAGGCGTCGTGGAACGATATCACGAACACCAACAGGAAGAGCATCCATTCAACGAAATGGCGGCCCGGATTCCAGGTCATAGGTACTTCCATGGGAGAAGCAGCAGGCATATTTCCCGTGGCCACAACTGTTCTTATACCGGGACCACGTTCCCTGGCCGCACCATTTCCCTTCCCGTCAGCCGCAGGTAGAGCTGGGCCGTGGCCACCACGTCCTTCCGGCAATAGGCGGCGATGCGCTCCACGTCCTTTTCCTCGTAGTACACCCGTGCCACATCGGCGCCGCTGATGTCGTCCTTGGGCGTGGGGATGCCGAGCAGGTGCGTGAGCAGCGCGAGCGAGGTGAAGTTCTTGCGGTCGCCGAAGCTCCACATTTGCATGGTGTCCAGGAAGCCCACCTGCCAGGGCTTCAGGCCGCCCACATCGAGCAGCTTCGGCAGCTTGATGCCGTGCACCACGCAGCGCCGCGCGATCCATGGGAAATCGAACTCCTTGCCGTTGTGGCCGCACAGCCAGTGGTCGTCGGTGCTGTAGCTCTTGTTGAGCAGCTCGGTGAAGCGGACCAGGATGTCGCGTTCGTCATCGCCGTGGAAGGAGGTGACGCGCAGCGCGTGGCCGTTGCCCTCCTTCTTCAATGCGCCCACGCCGATGCAGACGATCTTGCCGAACTCGGCGAAGATGCCGCCGCGCTCATCGTAGACCTCCTCCACGCCCTTGCCGCTGCGCTCCTGCTCAAAGCGGGTCTTGTCGCCGAAGAGCTTGGCCATGTGCGGGTCCAGCTCGCCGAAGGAGGGAACGGCCGGCACGGTCTCGATGTCGACGAAGAGGATCTTGGAGAGGTCGGTGGGGTGGTCGGGTCGCATGGCGGTGGGGGTGGGTAAAGTGGGTAAGGTGGGTAAAGTGGGTAAGGTGGGTAAAGTGGGTAAGGTGGGTAAAGTGGGTGAGGTGGGTAAGGCGGGCAAGGAAAGTGTAGTGGTGGGTGCTACCGCTTTCTTTTCTTCGCTTCCAGGTTCACCATGAACTTCAGCAGGGCGCTGCTCAACCCATTCAACAAACGAAGTACGGGTTGGGCATTCCCCTCACCAACGTAGCCCAGGTTGATGGCGATCAGGACCTGCGTTTCAATTTCCGCGACGGAGCCTCTGGCATAGGTCAGGCCAAGCTGCAAGTACCCCATCCTGTTCCGCGCCCATCCTTCGGCCACATTTGAGGGCACCGAAACCGCCGCCCTCCTCAGCTGCGAGGTAAGGCCATACATCTCCTCCTTGGGAAAGGCGCTGGTGTGTTGATAGACCATTGTGGTCAACTCCATTCCCTGCGACCAGACCCAAAGGTCCTTGAACCCCTTCACAGGATGCCCTCCGGGCTCAGACACGGTGGAGATGGAAGGGCCCTCTTCAAAATACCCCGCCAAGTCCCAGTCAAACTCCTTCGGGTCGTAGCTGGAAAACTGCTCTTCAGTCGTCATCCGTATGCTGTTGCCTGTGATTTTGTACCGGGAATGCTTCCCACCCATCTCGTCCCTTACTTCCCTTACATCCCTTACCTCCCTTGCTTCCCTTACACCCCTTACTTCCCTTGCTTCCCTTGCTTCCCTTACTTCCCTTACTTCCCTTGCTTCCCTTACTTCCCTTGCTTCCCTTGCTTCCCTTGCTTCCCTTACTTCCCTTGCTTCCCTTACTTCCCTACTTCCATTACCACCCCCATCACCTCCCCAGAGCGCACTATCAACGTCCAGCCAAACTCCGCGCGATCTCCGTCCACTCAAACACGTCCTTCGGGTGCCCGGTGTCGTTGTGTTCCTCCCATTTCGCACCGGTGCGCACCATCACCAGCCGTTCCTGCGGGACCACCACCACGTACTCGCCGTGGAAGCCGCGGCAGTAGTACATGGGCATGCCGTCCACCGTGGCCAGCCACCAGTAGTAGCCGTAGCGCGCGTTGGGCTCGCCCTTGTCCATCAGCTTGGCCGGGGTGATGGATTCCTTCCAGTACTCCAACGGCACGATGCGGGTGCCCTTCCATTGGCCGCTGTCCAGCCAGAGTTGTCCGATGCGCGCGAAGTCGCGGGCGGTGGCATAGAGGCAGCAGAACGCCTTGAAATCGCCTTTCTTGCGGTCCTTTCCCCAGAAGGCCTCGTGTTCCGCACCGAGCGGCCCCCACACTTTCCCGCGCATCAGCTCCGGCAAGGGCTTGCCGTAGATCTTCTGCAGCACGTCGGCCATGATCTGCGTGCTGCCGCTGATGTAGTCGAACTCCTTGCCGGGCTCCTCGCGGCAGGGCTGGTCCATGGCCAGCTTGCGCACGTTGTAGCCGTAATAGCCCTTGGCGTTGTCGCTAAAGGGGCTGCTGCCGCTCTCGCTCCAGTCCAGGCCGGTGCTCATGGTGAGCAGGTTCCACAGGGTGATGCCCTTGTGGCAGGGATCGAACCGGTCGAATTCCGGCAAGTATTGGCCCACGGGCGTTTGCAGGTCGGTGATCCGGCCCTCCTGCATCGCCACGCCGGTGAGCACGCTGATGTAGCTCTTGGCCACGCTGAACGAATTGCTCACCGAATCATCGCGCCAGCCCTCGAAGTAGTCCTCGAAGAGCAGGCTGTCGTTCTTGATCACAACGAAGCCCACGGTGTTCAGGCGGTTCAAGGCCTTCACCTGGGCATCGGAAAGGGACAGTGTGCCGTAGCGGGCGCTCTTGGGCCAGGGTTGCGGGTTTTCCGCGGGGATGCTGGCGTAGGGGAAGAAGTTGCGGTCATCGATCTCCGGACCTGTGCGCCCCTTGAGGTAGGTGTAGATCACCCCCCGGGGGATGTGTCCGTTGCCGGTGACGTAGCAGGCGGCGGTGAGCACGGCCAGGATGCCCAGTAGCCACGAAAGGATCTTGAACAGGATGCGCATGGGCGATCGGGTTGCGCCTCGAAGATAACCGGAGATGGGCACGGAGGCCGGTTGGAAAGGCCATGCCATGGCGAGGAACGGATGTCGGAGGCCCGGATCCCTGCCGGTCCACGGCCCTCAACCGGCCAACTCCGCCTCGAACAGGTCGGCAAGCTCCAGCTTCAGCCGCTCCTTCACGCCCTCGATGCCCACCAGCCCGCCCAGCTCCTTCGCCATGCAGGTGACGCCCTTGTCAGCGATGCCGCAGGGCACGATGTGGTCGAAGAAGGAAAGGTCGGTGTTCACATTGAACGCGAAGCCGTGCATGGTCACCCAGCGGCTGGCCTTCACCCCGATCGCACAGATCTTCCGCGCCTTGGCGGGATCTTCCGGATCGAGCCATACACCAGTGAGCCCCTCGATGCGTCCGGCTTTGATCTTGTAGGCTTCCAAGGTGCCGATCACCGCTTCCTCCAGCGTGGCGATGAAACGGCGCATGTCGTGGAAATGGTGGTCGAGGTCGAAGATGGGATAGCCCACGATCTGGCCCGGCCCGTGGTAGGTGATGTCGCCGCCCCGGTCGATGGGGAAGAACGCCACGCCCGCCTCCTGCAATTGCCGGCGGTCCATCAGCAGGTGCGACGGCCGCCCGTTCCGGCCCAAGGTGTACACGTGCGGGTGCTCGCAAAAGAGCAGGTGATCCTCCGTGGGCGTCCGCCGTTCCTCCGGCAGTTCGCGGTTGGCCTGCTTACGGTCCTGGATGGCCTGGAAAAGGCGCTTCTGGTACTCCCAGGCCTCGGCGTAGTCCACCAGGCCCAGGTCATGAAAATGAATGGTTCCCACGATGCAAAGGTGTGGATCAGTCCACGATGGCGGCTTGGAGGAGGCAAGATGTCCATGCGGCACACCGGCCAGGTGGCCCGGGCCATCGCCCCGCCGTATTCGTCGCGGGGGCCATCCCTGCACCGCCTCCGTAACTTTGCGGCAGCCGATGTCCGACCAATTCGATGTCCGGGGGAAAGTGGCGTTGTTGCCGCAAAAACCGGGGGTGTACCAGTTCTTCAACGCGGAGGGCACGGTGATCTACGTGGGCAAGGCCACCAGCCTGCGCAGCCGTGTGGGCAGCTACTTCGCCAAGAACCACCCCGACGGCAAGACGCGCCTGCTGGTGGGCAAGATCGCGGACCTGCGCACCATCGTCACCGAAACACCCTACGACGCGCTGTTGTTGGAGAACTCGCTGATCAAGGAATACCAGCCACGCTACAACATCCTGCTGAAGGACGACAAGAGCTACCCCTGGATCCGCATCCGCAACGAGCACTACCCGCGCATCGAAGGCATGCGCAACCCGGTGGACGACGGTTCGGAATACATCGGTCCGTTCGCCTCGGTGGGTGCCATGCGCACCGCCCTGAAACTGGTGCACCAGTTGTTCAAGCTGCGCACCTGCAACTACGACCTTTCGCCGGAGAACGTGGCCAAGGGCAAGTACAAGCGCTGCCTGGAGTGGCACATGGGCAATTGCCGCGGGCCCTGCGAGGGGCTGCAGAGCGAGGAGGATTACGATGCCAACGTGGCGCAGGCCCGCCAGATCCTGAAGGGCCGCATCGGCGGGGTGGTGAAGTTGCTGCGGCAACGGATGCTGGCGCATGCGGAAAAGCTGGAGTTTGAGGAGGCCGCGGAGCTGCGTGCCCAGCTGGAGCAACTGGAAAAATACCAGGCGCGCAGCACCGTGGTGAACCCCGACATCGGCGACGTGGACGTGTTCAGCTTCGTGCGCAACTCCACCAGCACCTTCGTGAACTACATGCGGGTGATCGACGGCGCCGTGGTGCACGGCGTGACGGTGGAACTGAAGCGACGCCTGGAAGAGCCCGACGAGGAGGTGCTGCAATATGCCATCGCCGAGCTGCGGCAGCGTTTCCGCAGCAACGCGCCCGAGGCCATCGTGCCCATGGACCCGGGGATTGAGATGCCCGGCCTCTCCTTCACGGTTCCGCAACGCGGCGACAAGAAGCACCTGCTGGAAATGGGCGAGCGCAACGCCAACTACTTCATGCTGGAGAAGCAGAAGCAGGAGGCGCTGGTGGACCCCGAGGCCGCCACGGACCGCATCCTGGAGCAGTTGAAGCAGGACCTGCGCCTCACCGAGCTGCCGCGCCACATCGAATGCTTCGACAACAGCAACACCCAGGGCACCGACCCGGTGAGCGCCTGCGTGGTGTTCAAGGATGCCAAGCCCAGCAAGAAGGACTACCGCCATTTCAACGTACGCACCGTGGAGGGCCCGGATGACTTCGCCACCATGGAAGAGGCGGTGGAACGGCGCTATGCACGGCTGATCACCGAAGGCGAGCCGCTGCCGCAATTGGTGGTGATCGACGGCGGCAAAGGCCAGCTGCACGCGGCGCTGAATGTCTTTGACCGCCTCGGCCTGCGCGGCAAGGTGGCGCTGATCGGCATTGCGAAGAAGCTGGAGGAGATCTATTTCCCCGATGACCCCTACCCGCTGCACATCGACAAACGCAGCACCAGCCTGCGGCTGATCCAGCAGATGCGGGACGAGGTACACCGCTTCGGCATCACCCACCACCGGGGCCGGCGCAGCAAGCGCATCATACGCACCGGCCTGGAGGACATCCCCGGCATCGGGCCCGCCACCGCGCAGAAGCTGCTCACACGCTTCGGCTCCATCCAGGGCATCCGCGAGGCCAAGGCGGAAGAGGTGGCGCAGGAGATCGGCGCGAAGAAGGCCGAGGTGCTGATGCGCAATTTGGGTCACTCGGAACGGCTCGGGGAATAGGCGACAGTGTGCCGGACTTGCTACGGGCGCATGGCGGGCCCGCAGTGGCGCCACCTTCGTATCATGAGGCTGGATGAGGAATCCTTGGCCATGCTCCGCGCGTATTTCGCCGAACAGCCCGTGAAACAGGCCCATCTGTTCGGGTCGTTCGCCCGGGGTGTGGCGGATGCGGAAAGCGACGTGGACATCCTGGTGGAACTGGACCATTCCAGGCCCATCGGCCTGCATTTCATCCAAATGTGCCTAGACATCGAAGCCCTGCTGAACCGTCGTGTGGACCCGGTGACCACCAAGGCACTGAGCCCTTATGTGAAATCCTTCGTGGACCGGGACAAGCAATTGATCTATGCGCGCAGCTGAGGCGGACAAGGCCCGGTTGCTGCACATGCTGGATGCCATTGAAGCCACTTGGTGATCAATGATCACCGTGCTGCCTGTGTGCATCCCTCGGCTCTTCCCTTTGCATGGCGACCTTTGCCACCGCCATGAACAAGCCCCTCCATCAATTCTTCACCGAGGACCATCGGCGGCTGGACGATCTGCTCGATAAGGCCACCGCACGGCCTGATGCCGTGCAAATGGACCTCTACCATCAGTTCCGTACGGGCCTCCTGAAGCACATCAAGATGGAGGAGAAGATCTTCTTCCCGGCGGCGCAGAAGGCCAACGGCGGCGAGCCGCTCCCCTTGGCCGCCAAGCTGCGCCTGGACCACGGCGCGCTCACCGCCCTGATGGTGACGCCGCCCACGCCCGAGGTGCTCCGCCTGGTGCGCCAGGTGTTGGAACAGCACGATGAACTGGAGGAAGCCCCCGGCGGCATGTACGATGTCTGCGAAAAGCTCACCGCAGAGGAAACCGAGGAACTGCTGGAGCAACTGCGCCGGGCCACCGAAGTGCCGGTACATCCGCATAACGTGTCGGACAAGGCCTTCATCTCCGCCCGGAACGCGTTGATCCGCGCCGGTTTTGATCCGGGGGAGCTGGGGAAGTAATGCGCCGTGTTGCAACAGGCATGGCCCATTACCGCAGCAGGCCAACCTGTATCTTTACCACATGAAAACCTATGCGGTACGGGCAAAGACCAATAAGGCGGAAGCCTTGATCAGCCAATTGGTGGACCTGGGTGTGATCGAAGCGGAAGAATTGAAGAAACCGCACACGCATCTCGCGGACGTGATGCTGGCCATCCGCTCCCAGGTCAAGGATAAACTCACCGTACAGGAGGTCCTCGAAGAAGTGGATGCCGTGAGGGCAAAGCGTTATGCTGCTTCCAAGAAGGCCTAGGCTTGTTGTCGATGCGAATGTTTGGGTGAGCTATCTGCCCACCCGCTCTTTTCCCGGCCTTGTCCACATCATCAGATCAGGAAGAGCCGTGCTATTGATCTCAGAGGGTTCAATCGCGGAACTTCAAGATGTTCTAGATCGGCCAAAGTTCAAGAAGCTGGTGCCACCGGAATTGGGGTCGGCATTTATCGCCTTATTGTACCTCTCCGGCAACATGATCCACCCACGCTCAAGGCAACCCATGTGCCGAGATCCCAAGGACGATCATCTGCTCAACACCGCATTGGACGGATCGGCCGACTTGATCATTACCGGTGACTTGGACTTGCTTTCCATGGACCCCTTCCGAGGCATACGCATTATCAGTCCATCAGCATTCCTGCGTGCTTTCAAATGAGCCGACGTGCAATTGCCGATAGATCCACCAGCACATCCATGCCCGCCATCACCATCCTCCTTCCCTTCCGCAACGCGGCGGCCACGCTGGATGCGGCCATCACCAACAAGTGACTGCCCCAAGGTCAACTATTTCAGTCTCCTCCTTGCTTGGTCCGGGAATTTCCCGATCAGCCAGTCCAATACATCAAGTTGATCCTTCCCGGATGCACGGCGGATCTGGGCGATCAGCTTGATGGCATCGGGGCGGTTCAGGGTCAAATTGGAAGCACCCTCATTGCATACTGAACAGATTGCCCGCAAATTCCCCGGACTGTCATCACCTCCCATGGACTTGTCGATGATGTGGCCGATGTGTAAGCGCGTTTTTCGACCATGATCATACGGATGTGGTTCGCCGGCCGCCATTCCGCACATCTGGCAGGTGAACCCATTCCGGTCAAGGACGAATGCTCTTGTTTCTTTGGAAATCCCTCGTTCAAATGCAGGTTTCGGCTTGGTGGATACCAAGACATATTGCCCCGGCTTCAGGTCACTTCGGTCATTATGGGTCTGAATATCAAAACCCTCCTCATCCCGCAACTCCCTAACTCGGCGTGCCCATTCACTGATCCCTCCCGACACTTCACGCAATCTCTCGCTATCCAGCACTACGCCTACATGCTCCAAAAAGAAGCTCCTGAGCTTCGCCCGAGCGCCTTTGCCTGTTTTCGCCATTAGGCTACCAACATACTTCGGTGAGCCGCAAATTCAAACGCCTCAATGATGCTACGCCCCACCGCCTCTGCCACTGGTGGAGGGAAAGCATTGCCAACTTGCCGGTAGGCAGCCGTCTTTCGCCCGCTGAAATGCCAACTGTCAGGAAATCCTTGGATCCGTGCAACCATGCGCACGGTGAGGCGCGGCATGCTCGTGAAATCCGGCCCAGGCGCAGTATCGGCGATCGTCCGTCCATCCACGCCCAGCTCTGCCCAAGCGCGGCGCGCACGTGTCGGACCAAGATCGGGCCCTCCATGTTTCTTGCTTCCACCCACGATGGTGGGCGCAATGGCTTGGGCTCCGGCCGCCCAAGGCCTTGCACCGGCCCAACCATTAGAGGCCATCAGGTCCACCAACGTATCACCTACGGTAGGTGCTGCATAAGGATGTTTCTCCGGCCAGTCGAAGTGGTCCGCATCCTCGGATCGTAAAGCCACGATCACCACGCGCGGCCGTAATTGCGGCACGCCGAAATCCGAAGCTTGGAACAACTTGATAGCAGGCTTGTAGCCGAGTTTCCGGAACTGGCTGAACAATTTGGTCCGGTAACTCTCAAAGGCCGGGTCAAGAAAGCCGCGCACATTCTCCAACATGACGGCACGAGGCCGTATCTCGTCCGTCAGACGCAGCGCTTCCGGGAACAAGTCGCGTTCGTCCTTTGCCCCGAGCTGCTTTCCCGCCACGGAGAACGGAGGGCAGGGAACGCCCCCGGCCAGTAATTCAACACCTTGGTAGGGGCGACCGTCAAAGCGGGTGACATCGCCATGCAGCACGTTCCATTCATGGCGATTCATGCGCAGGGTAGCGCAACAAGCATCATCGATCTCAACCAAGGCTTCGTGCCCGAATCCCGCTCGCTCCAAGCCTATGGATTGGCCGCCAGCCCCGGCGCAGATCTCTACACTCGTCATGTTGCAGTTGGCGAAATTGCCGTCAAAGGTCTGGCAGCAAGATAGACCCAATCCCATAGCAACCGTAACCACTGATCAACAAGTTTTCAGCACCCCTGGAAACCCCACCTTCGCCCTGCCGCACATCCATGCCCGCCATCACCATCCTCCTTCCCTTCCGCAACGCGGCGGCCACGCTGGATGCGGCCATCGCGAGCATGGCCAGGCAGACCTTCCGCGACTGGGAGCTGCTGCTGATCGACAACGCCTCATCGGATGCAGGTACCGCCATGGCGGAAACTTGGGCGAAGTGTGATCCGCGCATCCGGCTGGTGCAGGAAGAGCGGGTGGGCATCGCCCATGCGTTGAATCGCGGGCTGGAGCAGGCCCGGGGGCGCTACATCACCCGCATGGACGCGGACGACAGCAGCCATCCCGAGCGCTTGGCCAAGCAGATCGAGTTCCTTGAAGATCATCCCGAGATCGGCGTGCTGGGCACGCGCACGGCCTTCGCCACCACGGTGGAGCGCAGCAGCGGCATGCGATGGTTCGTGCAATGGCAGAACGGCATCATCTCACCGCAACAGCACTACGTGAAGCGCTTCGTGGATGCTCCGCTCGCACACCCCTCCGTGATGTTCCGTCGCGAGCTGGTGGAACACCACGGCAACTACAGCACCGCACCGCTGCCGGAAGACCACGAGCTGTGGCTGCGTTGGATGCACGCCGGGGTGCGCTTCGCCAAGCTGCCCGAGGTGCTGCTCTCTTGGAACGACCATGCGCAACGCCTTAGCCGCACGCATCCCCACTACAGCACCGAGGTCTTCTACGCCACCAAGATGAAATGGCTGTCCCGGTGGCTGCAACGTCACCTGAACGGCAGGCCGGTGATCATCGCCGGAACAAGCGGCATCTGCCGGAACAGGGCGGCCCTGCTGGAAGCCGAGGGCATTGCCGTTCAAGCCTTCACCGACGTGCGGCAGCGCGCGGTGCCGGGCTATACGTTCATCCCACACCACCAGCTCCCGCCCCCGGGTCAGGCGTTCATCATCTCCATGATCTCCCAGCGCGGTTCCGGCGACCGTATCGCGGCATTCCTGGCTTCGCGCGGCTTGGTGGAAGGGGGGGATTTCCTGTTGGCCGCGTAATCCCCGCCCCGGACTACCTTGCTCTCCTGCTGCCATGCACGAGAATTCCTTCCCCACGGACCTCGAAGTAGTACGTCGCCATTTCCACAGCGGCGCCACGCTTCCCTACCGCGCCCGCCGCGACGTGCTCCGTGCCCTGAAGCGTGCCCTGAAGGACAACGAGGAGGCGCTGCTCGCCGCGCTGCAGGCCGACATGCGCAAACCGCGCTTCGAGGCCTACATGGCGGAGATCGGCCAGGTGCATGCGGAGCTGGATCATGCCCTGCGGAACCTGCAAGCCTGGATGGAGCCCCAGGGCGTGCCCAACAACCTTTCGCTGTGGCCGGCCACCGGCGCAGTATATCCCCGGCCTTTGGGCGTGGTGCTCCTCATCGCCCCGTGGAACTACCCGGCCGTGCTGGCCTTGGTCCCGTTGATCGGCGCGGTGGCCGCCGGGAACTGCGCCGTGTTGAAGCCCAGCGAGGAGGCCCCGCAAACCGCAAAGGTGCTGGAACGGATCATCGGCCAGGCGTTCGCGAAGGAGCATGTGATGGTGGTCCAAGGCATCGGCAGTGAAGTGGTGCCACCGTTGATCGACAGCTTTCATTTCGACCACATCTTCTTCACCGGCTCCGTGCCCGTGGGCCGCAGCATCCTGGCACAGGCCGCCAAACAATTGGTGCCCGTCACCTTGGAGCTGGGCGGCAAGAGCCCCGCCATCGTGGACCGCCGTGTGGACCTGGAACGTGCCGTGCGGCGCATCGCCTGGAGCAAGTTCTTCAACGCCGGGCAGACCTGCATCGCCACGGACTACGCGCTGGTACACACCGAGGTGATGGGGCCGTTCCTGGAGGCCATGGCCAAGCAGGTGGAGGTGTTCTACGGCAAGGAGCCGCAGCGTTCACCGGACTACGCGCGGCTGGTGAACGACAAGCATTTCAACCGGGTGAAGCGCTTCCTCTCCGATGGCACCGTCCGCGTGGGCGGGCAGCACGATGCCGCCGAGCGCTACATCGCGCCCACGGTGCTCACCGACGTGCCCTTGGACAGTCCCGTGATGCGCGAGGAGATCTTCGGACCCGTACTGCCGGTGATCCCATGGAACACCGTGGAGGAGGCCGAAGCCATCATTCGCCGCAACCCGACGCCGCTGGCGCTGTACGTGTTCAGCAAGGACCGCCGGGTGCAGCGCCATTTCACCGAACGGATCGCCTTCGGCGGCGGCTGCATCAACCACTGCATGCTGCACTTCGGCGACGTGAACCTCCCTTTCGGCGGCGTGGGCAACAGCGGCATGGGGCGCTACCACGGCAAGGCCAGCTTCGACCTGTTCACGCACCATCAGAGCATCGTAAAGGCAGGTGGGCTGCCCGAGCCGGGCGTGCAATATCCGCCCTACACCGGCTGGAAGGAGAAGGTGCTGCGGATGGTGCTGGGCTGATCCTCCTTTGGCAATTGGCCAATTACTCCCCGGCTCCCCAACCGCTCCGCCAGCGCCCGGCCTTAGCGGTCGGCAATCACGATCTTCCCGGTGGACACGACACGCCCCCCTTGCATCATCCGCACGAAGTATATTCCACTGGCAAGGTTGCCACGGTCCAAGTTGACCGTCCGCCCTGTAATGCCCATGTGTTGCAGGACGATCCGTCCGTAGCGATCCTCAACGGTCAAGGAAGCATTCGTCCAATAGCCCGTGGTCGAAAAGGTGGTCCGTACGGAAAGCGGGTTGGGTGAAATGTACATGGCCTGCCGGTCCACCTGCTCCCCCAACCCGAGGTTGCCGATGAAACACAGGTCCTCTTGGACATAGGACCCTCCGTGGTTCATACCATTGTGGGCACCAACCCCGGCATCCATCACCACGGTGCCGCCGCCCTCGTTCATCTTCCAATAATCCAGAAGGCCTACCTCATTGGCCGGGATCAGCCAATAGCACATGCGCGCTTGGATCTCGTCCTGCGACAAGGCCCTGCTCCAGAACCGGAACTCATCAACCTGCCCATTGAAATACCGGATGCCGGCACTGCCCCAGGTCCCGATCCGGGTGGGGTTCCCGCTTGAAATGATCGCCGCAGTACCGGTGGGATCGGCCTGGCCCTGCAAGGACCCGTCGATGTATAGTTTCATTCCTGCGGACGCATCGATGGTGCCGCATACGTGGTGCCATTTCCCGGCATCCCAATAGCTCGTATCGGACCTTATTTCATGCAGCGCACCGCTCTCGCGGGTGAAGAAATACAAATAGCCGCGTCCACTGGGCCAATTCGTTCCGCGGATATAGAACCCATATTCGTGCAACTGACTCCCATCGTTGCGCACGATGAAAGAATAGCCGGTGATGTTCGATGACGGTGAAACATCCATGTTGGGCTTGAACCAGAACTCGATGGTCCGGATGTTGTTCGCGACGGCTGTTCCCAGATCGATGTAGTCCGAGCTCCCGTCCAGTGCGATCACATAATTCGGCGCCTGGGCTTTTGCTTTGGGCTGTATGCCCATCAGGGCAAGGATTGTCATTGACGCGAGTATCAAGTTCCTCATGACTGTTCCAGTTGATCCTGGCCGTCGAAAGTAATGGAATGGGGCAAGCCTCGTATCCCACTACTGGTTCGGCTTTCTTGCCGCCTGGGAAACTTCGAGCGCCGGGCCACAAGGCATGGCGGGCTTGCGGGCCGCGAATGGAACCATCACATACGGCCTTAGCTTGGGGAGAGTGGCGATGGCGTGGACGAAGTACACCAAGAACACGGGTTATGCCGATCCTTGGCTGGGATCCATCCGACAGACGATCGAGACTTGAAATTGATGATGCGCGGGAGAGTAAGCGTGTGGCCCCATGAGCCGGATGTGAGGTTAGGGCCTTGCGGATTTCGAAACGGTATTACGGCATCCCACAAGCCGGAAGCAGAAGGTGCTGCGCCGGGTGCCGGGCTGATGCTCCTTTGGCAATTTGCCAATTGCACTCCTTCACCCCAGCCGCTCCGCGCGTTTCGGCCGCAGATGGTCGCGCACCAGGATCATGTGCTTCTCGTCGCATTCCAGCGAGGCCACGCAACACCTGCCTTCCATGGTGGTGAACGTGCGCGGATCGGCGATGTCGTGCATTTCGCAGAACTCCTCCAGGTGGTGGCAGAAATGCTTGGCGGTGGGCTCGGCGTCGGGGCCGAGGAAATCCCAGTGGAAGCGCAGGATGGGCATGTGGCGGGCGATAACACGGCAAAGATCCATCACCTGAACATTCCGGCCTAACGATTGTCATCCAAGTACCTTCACACCATGGCAAGCAGCATCCCCACACCTGAAAAGCAACGGACCACCCGCACGCCGGCCACTTTCGCCGTCGGGAACTACATCAACGGGCGTTGGGAGCCGGAGGGCGACGGCAGCTTCATCACCGTCCTGGACAAGTACCACGGCACCGAGCTGGCCCGGCTGCCGCGCGCCTCGGCCGCGCAGATGGACCAGGCCATCGCGGCGGCCACGGCCAGCGCACCGGCCTTGCGGGCCCTGAGCGCCGGCGAACGAAGCGCCACGCTGGAAAACCTGGCGCAACGGATCGAGGAGAAGGCGGAGCTGTTCGCACACACCATCATGCAGGAAGCCGGCAAACCCATCGGCTACGCGCGCGGCGAGGTGGAACGTGCGCTGGTCACCGTGCGCACCGCCGCGGCCGAGGCCCTGCGCTTCACCGGGGAAAGCGTGGCGCTCGACTTCGGAAAGGGTACGGGCAAAACAGCCTTCACGAAGCGTGTGCCCGTGGGCGTGGTCGCCGCGATCACCCCGTTCAATTTCCCGCTGAACCTGGTGCTGCACAAGGTGGCGCCCGCCATGGCCACGGGCTGCCCCGTGGTCCTGAAACCCGCATCGGCCACGCCGCTCAGCGCCTTGCTCTTGGCGGGGCTCATCGCGGAGATCGGCTGGCCCGCAGGCGCGTTCAATGTGCTCCTGTGCGACAACAGCGTGGCGGAATCGCTGGTGAAGGATGATCGTGTGGCGATGCTCAGCTTCACCGGCAGCGACGCGGTTGGCTGGAAGCTCAAGGCCATCAGCGGCAGGAAGAAGGTGGCGCTGGAACTAGGCGGCAACGCGGCGGTGATCATCGACGAGGGCACCGACCTGCCCGCGGCGGCCAAGGCCGTGGCCATGGGCGCCAACCTCTACGCGGGCCAGACCTGCATCAGCACGCAGCGCATCTTCGCGACGGAACCGCGGTTCGATCCCTTCAGCAAAATGCTGGTCCAGGAATTCGAGGCCTTGAAGGCCGGTGATCCCGCGGACCCGGAAGTTTCCGTGGGTCCCATCATCGACGGCAGGCACTTCCAACGGATCCAGGACTGGTGCGCCGAAGCGGTGCAGGGCGGCGCGCGCGTGCTCACCGGGGGAAAGGTGCTGGATGAGGCACACCACGTCTTCGCCGCCACGCTGCTCACCAACACCAACGCGCAGATGAAGGTGGACCGCGACGAGGTGTTCGGCCCGCTCACGGTGATCGAACCGGTGAAGGATATCGGCGCGGCGATCCAACGCGTGAACGACAGCCGCTACGGTCTGCAGGCCGGCGTGTTCACCAACAACCTCGCCCATGTAAAGCGGGCCCACGATGAACTGGAGGTCGGCGGCGTGATCATCAATGGTACGCCGGGCTTCCGCATCGACAGCATGCCCTACGGCGGCGTGAAGGACAGCGGACTGGGGCGCGAGGGCGTCCGCTACGCGATGGAGGAGATGACCGAGCCGCGGCTGATGGTGTATTAGAGCCTGAAGCCGCTTTCACCAAAAGGGCAAGGCCATGGGCCTTCCTTGCACGTCTTGGCCCGCATGGCCGCGCTTTCCCGGGTGGCGCGCGTCACTTCATCCCTGCCAACTTGCCCTTGAGCATGTTGATCACGGCGATCTCGGTGGGGTCCACGCCTTTCAGTTCGGCGAGGTACCAGCTGGCCCAGTCGCCCAGGTGGATCAAATAGATCTGCCGGCCCAAGCGGTCGTCGCCCTGGCTCCATACCTCATGAATGTCCGCGGTGTACTTGGCGAAGACCTCCTTGTTGATCTCCATGCGGATCTGGCTCCGCTCATGGTCGTCCTTGTGGCGGAAGATCACCACCGCGATGCCCTTGTCGCCCCCGGCCCAGCCCACCAGTTCGTTGTGGTTCATCTCCGGGATGGCGTGGTGCCAGCACAGTTCCTTGCTGTTCTCGTTCAGCTGCTGCCGGAACCGCACGCAGACCGCCTCCGTGGAGGCCTCGCTGTATATGACGGCCCGTTTGCCGAACAGCTTCCTGGCCAGGTCCTCGCCCGCCGCCTTGATGGCTTCCTGGTCGTTCCGCAGCAGGCCGGCCGCCTTGGCGATGGAACCTTGGAAATCGCCGTGGATAATGCCGAAATGGCTGAGCACGAAGAACTGCTGGGTGAGCGAATAGGCCAGCATGGTGCGCGGCGGGTTGCCGCCGGGGATCACGATGTGGTCCAAGCCCTTGGCCTTGGCCTCTTCCAGCATGGCGCCGCCGCTGGTGATGCACACCACGTGCGCCCCCTTTTCCAGCGCCTGGTGCATCGCGGCAAGCGTTTCCTCCGTGTTGCCGCTGTAGCTGCACGCGATCACCAGCGTATGCTTGCCCACGTAGCCCGGCAGGTAGTAGTTGCTGTACACCTCTATCGGGCAGATGGCTTCATGCGCCACGGCTTGCGCCGCGATGCGTCCGCCGATGCCGCTGCCGCCCAGGCCGGTGATCACCACGTGGGCATAAGGCCCCTTGCGGGCACCCAGCTTGGCCTGCTGGCCAATGGTGATCGCTTCGTCCAGTTGGTCCGGAAAATCACGGATAAGCTCATACATGTGGTCAAACGTGTGTTATCTGTCCCCTCCTTGCCGCTAAGGTAGGCACCTCATACGCGCCGCCTGTGCCAAGGTTCAATGCCCCGGCCGTCGCACCCGGCGGGATCAAGGTTGCGCTTCCACGCTGCAGTCCTCGGCCGGCTTCACGTCCTTCAGCTCCTTCATCTTCAGGAACACGTCGTTCACCTGCTTGGTGATGCTGGTGCCCGCATTCAGCGCGCCCACTTTCTCGAACCAGCATTTCGCCATCGCGCGGTCCGGGGCCGTGGTATTGTACAGCCAATAGAGCCCCATGTAGTTGTACGCCTCCTCCAGGTCCGCCTTGGCGCGGTCCACCTCCGTGGGCTTCATCTTGCGGATCACCTCCTCGTAGTACGGCTTCGCGGACCAGGTTTTCACATCGGCGGTGTCCATGCCGGCCAGGGACCGCGCCCTGTAGAGGTAGCCCTGGTAGATGTTGGGCTGCTTGCTGATGTACTGCGCCCAGGCGCTGTCGGCCGTCTGGAACATCTTGGCCCGGTTGGCCATGGCCCCCAGGTAGTACCAGTCGTTCACCTCGGGGCGTGGGCCCTTCACCTTGGTCCGCATCGCATCCACCGCCCGGGCATAGCAGCGCGCATCGGTGAAGGCCTTGGCCGCCTCCAGGTACAGGTATTCCTTGGAGGCATCCATCCCCGCGGCCTTCAGGTACAACGCACCAGCCAGCGAATCGTAAGGCACCGCCGGGATGCCCTTGGCCGCCGCAGCGGCACTGTCCTTCATGATTTCCTTGGCCAGGGCCTGGTCGATCTTGGCGGCATATTCATAGTCCACGCTGATCACCTTCTCCTTGGGCTGCTCGGCGAAATAGGCCTTCATCGCCGCATCCGCCGCCCAGGCATCCCCCTTTTCCAGCAGGTCGAACGCCTTCAGCCGCTTCAGCGTCATGTTGTGGACGCCCTCCTTTTCCAGCGCCTGGATCTCCTGCAGGCTCTCGTCGTACTTCTCCACCAGGAACAGGAACTGCGCGTTGCGCACCCGGGCACTGGTGTTGCCTGCGTTCAGCTCCAGGTACTTCTTCATGTCCGCGGTGGCCTTGTCGAACTCGCGGTTCTTGAAGTAGGCCTCGGCACGGCCGCGGTAGGCCGGAGCGTACAGCGGGTCCAGGGCGATGGCATTGGAATACTCATCGATGGAGACCGGGAAGTTCTGCGCCCGGTAGTACATGAAGCCCTTGCGCGCCACGGGAAGCGCCGACAGCGGCTCCAGCGCCATCGCCTTCTTGTAGTTCTCCAGCGGTGCCGAACCATCGCGCGGATTGCGTTGGAACAAGGCGTCCCCCTTGAGGATGTATGCCTTGGCATCCTTGGGGTTCAGGCTGATGGCCTGGTCGAACAGCGGCATCGCCGCGTTGAAATCGGGCCGGTCCCCGGCCAGCAGGCCCTCCGCCACTTCGCGGTAGGCCGATGCCTGCTGCGCCTTGGTGTACTTGTTGGCCTTCGATGTGGCCAGCTCGATGGCCTGGTCGAACTGGGCCTGCGCCTCGGCGGTCTTCCCTTCGCCGCGCAGCACCTTGCCCAGCCCCGCGTGGTTCAGCGGGAAGCTCGGGTTCACCTCGATGCCCCGGCGATAGGCAGCCTCCGCGCTGTCCGGCCGGTCGTTGGCGTAATTGTTCTCGCCCAGGAAGAACCAGGCTTCGCCGTTGTTCGGCGAGGCTTCCAGGATGGCCTTGAAGGCCGAGGTGGCCTTTTCGTACTGTTCCCGCTCCGTGAGCTTGGCGGCTTCGGGGAATTGGGCGAACGTGCCCAGGGCGGCGGCGGCGAGGCCGATGGTGAGGATGGCTTTCATGCAGGGTGGCTAGTTCGGGACGATCTCGATGATGCGTTCAGGGATCGTGATCGGGACGATGCCCAGCTTGAGGATGATCTTTTGTCCTTTATGGTTGGCAACAAAGGAAACAAAACCGGTGCCAAGACCGCTTTTCCCCTCTGTAACAATGGCATGGACGGTGCGCAGGAAGGGGTAGGAACCGTCGGCCACGGTGGACTGCGACGGCAGGACGGCCGTGCCGCCCGGAACCTTGGCGACGGGCACCAGCCGCAGCCGTTCACGCAGGGCGCGCACCGAGGGGTTGTCCAGGTCGCTGATGGCCTCAAAGGGCAGGAACCCCACGGCCCGGGGATTTTGCGCCACCTGCTCCACCACGGCGTTGATGTCGGGCAAGGCCCGGGCCTGCATGTGGCCGATGCCCAGGGAGTCCTTCAGCAGCCGGGCCAGTCCGCTGCCCTTCCCGGGGAAGATGGCCTGCAGCGTGTCCGCGCCGGGGGTGCCGCCGGCCTTGCCCAGCAGCCGGGCCACGCCCGCCACGTCCAATGGCCCCAACCTGCTGGCGGGACCCACCACCACGGCGATGGCCGAGCGGTACAGCGGCACGATGGGCGTGCTGATGTTGCGCCCCCGGTAGTAGGCATCCTGCTCGCGGCCGGGCTCCACCGTGGTGATCACGCAGCGCACGCTGTCGTTCATCATCGCCTTCAGCAGGTCACCCTCATCCAGGTACCGCACGGTGATCTCCGCCTTGCGGTAGAACGCATGGAAGGTCCCCAGCTCCTGCTCCACCACCGCCCGGCAATCCGCATCGGCCAAGATCATCACCCGCCCTTGCGTGGGCTTGTCGTCCTTGGTGGGGTCGGGTGCCTCAAAGCGGCAACCCGCCAGCAGCAGGATGCCCGTGCAACACAGGACCACCCCCCGGCTACCCACTCTTCTTCCGGCTTTCGGCCACCTTGCGCCGCCACATGAAACCCCTGACCACCCCATAGACCACCAGGAGGATGCCCAAGGGTGCGCGGAAGCGGGTGATCTGGGCGAAGAAGGTCTCATCCAGCAAGAGCAAGGCCCCCACCACCACGTAGATCAGGCTCATGATCAAGGCGAACCATTTCATGGGGCAAAGCTACCGCGTCTCCAGCCTGATGGGCAAGGTGAGGCGGCAAGGCACCTCCTCGCCGTTCATGCGCGCCGGCCGCCACCGCGGCATGCGCCGAAGGGCCCGTTCGGCGGCCGCGCGGAGGGCCTTGTTGCGGCCTTTGACGGCCTGCACGTTTTCCACGCGGCCATCGCGCATCACGGTAAACTGGACGAAGACCAGCTCCAGGCCGGGCCGATCGGGCAGGTAGTCCAGGTTCCCGTTGACCCATTGCGCCAACGCCGCCTCGCCGCCCGGGAACTCCGGCAGCTCCTGCACTTCGATGCCTTCGTACACCTTCGCGCCCCATCCGCCCGCGTTCGCGCCGTCCCCCATGACCCCGGGTTCCCAGCCGATCCCCGCCTGCCCACCGTTACCGGGGTCTTGGCCTTCCGCCGCGCCACCCGTGCCGAGCATGGTGGGATCCACGGGCGGGGGCGCGGGAATGGCGCTCCCGACCCCGCCTTCCACCAACGGGGGCACTTCCTTGTTCCCGACGGCCTTCGGCTTGACGGCCGGGGCAGCCGCCGGCATCGCGGGGGCGGGCGGCCCGGGCGGGAAGTAGACCATGCGGGCCAGCCGATCGTCGATGACCGGGCCCTTGTTCACCGGCGGAAGCGTTGCCGTGCCCGAGGACAGCCACTTGGCGCCCAGGGCCACCAAGGCCAGCAGGCCCAGGGCCGCGCAAAGGCCCGCGGCCAGGTGCCGATCATAGCGCCTTCGCAGCCGGTAGGCCCCGTAGGCCCGGTGCCGGTGCTCGAACACCATGGCATTGCGGTCGGCGAAGGTGAGGTTCTCCCAGGCATGGCCGGGGGCCATGAGCAGGCTCAGCAGGGTGAACAGGATGAGGACGATCGCGGCGGCCATGGGCGGGGCGGTTTGGGGTGTTCAACAAGGTCCATGCCCCTGTACAACTCCCGGGAGCCGCCGTTCATTGCACCGATGCCCGGCCCGCAGCCACCGTTCGTCGGGCCACGGCCCCGATCACCCCGTGGCCTCAGTAGCGGGTCACCAGGGCCAGGCCGTTGAAGCGGTCCAGCTCATCGCCCTCCACGAAGACGGCATCGCCGCCGAATGCCAGGTTGCGCTGGACCATCTCGTTGATGATGTCGTCCACGGCGCCGTGGCGTTCGCGCTCTCCGGCGGGCAGCAGCTCGATGCCCTCCTCCACCAGCATGGCCGGCTGGAACAGCCCTTCCTTGATGAACAAGGTATCCCCGCGCCCTTCGTTGATCGCCTGCCATACATCGTTGTGGTCGCTGTGCAACTTGCCCGCCGACACCGCCTGGTCCAGCACCTGCACCCGCGCGTTGTACCGTTCACGGACGATGGGCGCGTAGACCTTCCAGGCTTCTTCCACCAAGTGGTGCACCGCGAGGTTGTCGTGGGTGGGGTTGAAATCGCCCTTCAGGAAGGATTGCTTGTCGGCCACGGCCCGGTAATGCTCCACGTTCCGGGCCTCGGTGGCCAGTACCACGGGCAGCGGATCGCTGTTCAACACCTTCACCAGGGCCTTGTCCACCCGGTTGAAGAATTCCTTGATCAGCGCCCCGTAGTCCCGGTCCATCACCTGCTTGGCCGCGTCGTGGCCCGCCACGTGGTTGCGCATCGGGAACCCGCCCTTGACCTCCTCCACCAGCCGGCCGTTGAAGGCGTGTACCAGGCGCGCCCAGTCGCGGTTCAACCACAGGATGTAGTACTCCGCCCCTTGCTGCAGGGCGCGCACCAGGTCGCGCGTGGTGAAGTGGTCGTCCACGGAAACCCGGTCCGTTACCGCCACCGGCAGCTTCACATGGCCGGACACTTCCTGGTTGGCAAAGAGCACCAGGCCCTCCAGGTTGTGCGCATGGTCGATCTTGTCCGCCATGGCGTTCAGCTTGGCCATCACCGTTTCCGCCACCTTCTTGCCGAATTCGTCCTCCAGCCGGTCCCCGGCCTCCTTGAGCAGGTTCTTCAGCAGGATCGGGTCCTTCAGGTAGTCCGGCGCCGTGCGGTGCGTGTTCAGCGAGATCGTCACGCAGGCCTCGCCGCGAATGGCGGCGGCCTTCTTCAGTTCTTCCCTTGTGTTGTGGTCCATCTGTCCGGATTTTTTGCGTTCAACAGGGCCGGCCGTGGCCGCGCTGGGGCGGACGCTTCAGCCTTCAGCCCAAAGTTGGCCCCATTCGCCCGGCCGGGGCCTGAGCAACGGCAGGAACGCGATTAACCTTTGTCAGTTCCCGGCCATCCGGTACACGCGCAGGCACCCCGACCCCGCCGAGCCTTGGTGGTGCGGGTTCCAGCCCCACAGGTACACCACCACCCGTTCGGCATCCACGGGCACCTGCGGAATGGCCCGCACGGTGGTGAGGCTGTCCGGGGCCTCGGTGTTGCGCATGCACCGCACCAAGGCATCGTCGCGGTGCACCGCTTCCCCATGGGCGTTCACCTCCACCATGCTGTTGCCCGTCAAGGGCGGCCGGTCGGCGTGGAGCCGGAGCATCAGTTCCACCCGGAACGCATGGCCCCGCACGTCCGCCGGGGCGGTGTGCCATCGTTCGAGGAACTCATCGTCGCCCTGCGGCTTCACCACCACCGAGTCGGGCACCCGCTCCCTGGGCGCGGGGCTTTCCCGCTTGGAAAGGGCCACGTGGCCGCCTGCGGCGGTCGCCGGGGTACCGCAGCGGCCGGCACGAAAGTGAGGCGTTCGGTACCGGGGGCCCGCTGCCATGGCCTCAGGCGCGCTTGCGCACGGTGCGCTGCTCGATGCGCTTTTCGTACGCCTCGCCTTGGAAAATGCGGTGCACGAAGATGCCGGGCGTATGGACCTGGTCGGGGTCCAGCTCACCGGGCTGCACCAGGTGCTCCACCTCCGCCACGGTGATCCTGCCGGCCATGGCCATCGGCGGGTTGAAGTTGCGTGCGGTATGGCGGTACACCAGGTTGCCGTTGGTATCGCCCTTCCAGGCCTTGATCAGGCTGAAGTCGGCACGCAGCCAGCGCTCCATCACGTACATCTTGCCGTCGAACTCGCGGGTCTCCTTGCCCTCGGCCGCCTCGGTGCCGAAGCCCGTGGGGGTGAAGAAGGCGGGGATGCCCGCCCCGCCGGCCCGGCAGCGCTCGGCCAAGGTGCCCTGCGGGGTCAGCTCCACCTCCAGCTCGCCCGAGAGCAGCTGCCGCTCAAACTCGGCATTCTCGCCCACGTAGCTCGCGATCATCTTCTTGATCTGGTGCTTCTTCAGCAGCAGGCCCAGGCCGAAATCGTCCACGCCCGCATTGTTGCTGATGCAGGTGAGGCCGGTGACACCCTTGCGCACCAGTGCCGCGATCAGGTTCTCGGGGATGCCGCACAGGCCGAAGCCGCCCACCATCAACGTCATGCCGTCCTGCAAGCCGTCCAGGGCCGCATCCGCACCGCTCACTACTTTGCTCATCTATGCCCGCCGTGGTTTGCTTCAGGCGGTGCAGCGAAGATAGGACCTGCGGGGGAAGGGCAAGGATCGCCGATCGGCGCGCATGAACACGGCCCGGGCCCCATAAGGCCCCGGTGTGGCGGCCCTGCGGAAATGGCGTCACAGCGTCACCAGCGAAGGCCACAGGCCCAGCAACAGGATGCCGGCGGTACACAGGGTGATCACCAGCCAGTTCAGCCGTGCCGCCACGAAGGTGGTGGGCTGGGCGGCCGGGGTGAACATCTCCTTCGCCACCATGATGTAGTAGTACACCCCCAGCAGCGCCATCAGCACCCCGAAGCCCATCACCTTCAGCCAACCGGCCCCGATGGCCAGCAGGAAGACCTGGTACTTGGCGATGAAGCCCGCCGTGAGCGGGATGCCCGCCATGGACAGCAGCAGCGCCAGGCCGCACAGGGCCAGCCACGGGTTGGCGTGCCACAGGCCCTGGAAGATGCCGTTGTGCTCGGCGCCCAGATTGGCCCGCTTGGCGATGATGAACAGGATGAACAGGCCCACCGTGGCCAGCGAGTAGGTGAAGGTGTAGAACAGCAGCGTGCCGCCCACCGAAAGGCCGCCGCCTTGGGTCCCACCGTGGGAGAGCAGCGCCAACAGCAGGAAACCTGCATGGCTGATGCTGGAATAGGCCATCAGGCGCTTGAAGTTGGTCTGGCGCAGCGCCGCCACGTTGCCCACCAGCAGGGTGGCCAGCACCAGCAGCGCCATCGTGGTGGCCAGGCTGCCCGGCATGCCCGTGGCCGCGATCAGGCGGTAGAAGCCCGCGAAGGCCGCCATCTTCACCACCGAGGCCATGAAGGTGGTGATCAGCGTGGGCGACCCGGTATACACATCGGGCACCCAGAAGTGGAAAGGCACCGCACCCACCTTGAAGGCCAGCCCCACCACCACGAAGAAGAGGCCGAAGCCCAGCACCAGGTTGCCTTCCCCGTGCCCGGCCATGTATTCGCCCAGCCTGGCCAGGTCGAAGCTGCCGGTGAGGCTGTACAGCAGGGCCACGCCCATGAGCATGAGGGCCGAGGCAAAGGAGCCCAGCAGGAAGTATTTCAGCGAGGCCTCCGAGCTGCGCAGGCTGTACTTCTTGGCACCGGCCAGTACGTACAACGGGATGCTCAGGATCTCATACCCCAGGAAGAGCATCAGCAGGTTGTGGTACGCGCTCAGGATGAAGCCCCCGGCCAGGGAGAACAGCATCAGCGCATACTGCTCCGCCACATGGCGTTCCATGCGCTCGTAGTAGTCCGGGCCGAAGAGGAAGATGAGCACGGTGATGGCCGCCATGCCCAGGTTGAACGCGATGCTGAACCGGTCGAACTCCAGCATGCCGCCCAGCCACGCGTGGGGGATGTGCCAGCCCGTCCAGAACAAGGCCATCACGCCCAGCAGCCCGATGATGCCCACCGGCGCCAGGATGCCCTTTCGCGCGAAGAGCCCCAGGTAGAGCAGCACCACGCCCAGCACGGAGATCAGGATCAGCGCGCTCATCTTATGGCAGCGGGGGGATTGCGTTCAACAAGTGCTGCACCGGCCCGTCCACCAGCGACAGCGCCAGGTTGGGGAACAGGCCCACCAGGAAGATGATCAGGATCAACGGCACCAGGAAGAAATGCTCCTGGTCGTCGGCATCGGCGATGGGCACGTCCCGGTCCGGGCCCAGTAGCACGCGCTGGTAGGCATAAAGCATGTACACGGCCCCGAGGATGATCAGCACCACCCCGGCCAGGGCCATCCAGTGGTTGAGCTGCCACAGGCCGTTGAACATGAGCCATTCCCCGGGGAAGCTTTGGGTGAGCGGCATGGAGATGGCGTTGCCCACGATGAGCATGAACATCAGGGCGAAGCGGAACATCCTCGTCTTCAGCCCGCCCATGTCGGCGAAGCGGTTGCTGCCCACCCGCAGGTTCATCATGCCCACGATGTAGAACAGGCAGATCATCAGCACGCCGTGGGCGAAGGTCTGGTACAGCCCGCCGCTGATGCCGTAGGCGTTCCAGGTGAACAGCGCGGCGGCCATCAGGCCCAGGTGGCTCATGGACGAGTAGGCCACCAGGCGCTTGAAGTTTTCCTGCCGGAAGGCGATCACCGCGGCATAAAGCGCACCGATGAGGCACAGCCAGATGACGAAGTCCTGCCAATAGGCCGTGCCTTCGGGCAGGATGGGATAGAGGAAGGCCACGATGCCGTAGATGCCCATCTTGCCCATGATGGCGCTGAGCACCATGGTGCCCTGCGTGGGGGCCATGGTATAGGTCTCGGGCTGCCAACTGTGGAAGGGGAACACCGGCATCTTGATGGCGAAGGCCAGGAACATGGTCCAGAACAACCACTTCTGTGTGGCCAAGGGGATGTTCGCGGCGGCCAGCGCGCTGAAGTCGGCGCTGTGGCCGGGCGCCTGCAACGTGGTGTAGGCGATGGAGAACAGCAGCGCCAGCCCGCCCATGAGGGTATAGAGGAAGAAGCGCACGGTGATGGCGCGCTTGTGCTCGCCGCCCCACCGCAACAACAGGAAGAAGATGGGGATCAGCGAGGTCTCGAAGAAGATGTAGAACAGGATGGCGTTCTGCACCATGAAGACGCCGAAGAGCGCGGCCTGGCAATAGAGCAGCAGCGCGTTCACCAGGGAGGCGTCGCCCACCGGCTGCTTGTAGCCCGTGGCGATGATGAAGGGATAGAGCACGCCGGTGAGCACCAGCATGAGCAGGCCGATGCCGCTGTACCCGAAGGACAGCCGCAGGCCCCAGGCGGGCACCCAGTCGCGCGAGAGCACGGTGACGGCATCGCCGGTCCAGTTGTACCACAGCCAAAGCACAACCGCCAGGGTGAGCAGCGTGGAGGTGAACGCCAGCCCCCGCGCGGTGGCGGCCGCCGGGCGTGCCACCAGCAGGATGCTGCCGGCGACCAAGGGGATGAGGAGCAGGGCCAACAATTCCATCACGCGCCCATCCAGGTTATCAGCAACAACACGACCACGCCCAGCATCATGGCGAACAGGTACAGGCTTGTATTCCCGGTGTGGATCTTCCGCAGCCAATCGCCGAAGCGGTAGGAGGTCTCCCCCACGCCTGCCGTCAGCGGCACGGCCAGCTTGTCCTCGCCGATGCTGAAGAAATGGCGGCTCAACCACCCGAAGGGCCGCTCCACCAGGTAAGCGTACAGCTCATCGAGCATCCACTTGCGGGCGATCAGGCGCTTCAGGAATGGCATGTCGTCCGGCTCGCCGTCCAGCGTGGTTTTCCCGCCGTACAGCTTCCAGGCGTACCAGGCCCCCAGCAGCACCAGCACCAGGGTGATCCCCATCAAGGTGAACTCCGTGCCCGCGGTGATGGAGAGGTGCTCGTTCAGCACGCCGTCCACGGCCGTCATCAGGTGCTGCTTCATCCATTCGTTGCCGCCGAACACGTGCGGGATGTTGAGCACCCCGCCGATGGCGCTCAGCACGGCCAGGATCACCAGGGGGATCGTCATCACCCGCGGGCTCTCATGCGGGGATGCGGTGCCGCGGTAGGTGCCGAAGAAGGTGAGGAAGAGCAGGCGGAACATGTACACGGAGGTGAACACCGCCGCCAGCACCAGGATGGCCCAGGCCACCGGGTGCCCCTCGAAGGTGCCCGCCAGGATGCCGTCCTTGCTGAAGAAGCCGCTCAGCGGCGGGATGCCGGCGATGGCCAAGGTGGCCACCAGGAAGGTGATGTAGGTGGTCTTCGTCTTGTTGCGCAGGCCGCCCATCCTGCGGATGTCCTGCTCGCCGCCCAAGGCGTGGATCACGCTGCCCGCGCCCAGGAAGAGCAGCGCCTTGAAGAAGGCATGCGTGGTGACATGGAACATGCCCGCGCTGTATGCGCCAACGCCCACGGCGGCGAACATGTAGCCCAGCTGGCTCACCGTGGAATAGGCGAGCACTTTCTTGATGTCGTTCTGGAACAGGCCCACCGTGGCACCGAACAGGGCCGTGGCCACGCCGATCCACAGCACCACCTCCTGCGTGTAGGGGGCCAGCTCGTACAGCACCGAGCTGCGCACCACCAGGAACACGCCGGCGGTGACCATGGTGGCCGCGTGGATCAGGGCGCTCACCGGCGTGGGGCCGGCCATGGCATCGGGCAGCCAGGTAAGCAGGGGGATCTGCGCGCTCTTGCCCGTGGCCCCCAGGAAGAGCAGCAGCGTGCACATCACCAGGATGGGGTTGCCGGCACCGAAGGAACCCGCCTTGTCCATGATCTGGGCGTATTCCAAGGTGCCGAACTGCAGGAACATCAGCGTCATGGCCAGCACCATGCCCACGTCGCCGATGCGGTTCATCACGAAGGCCTTGCGCCCGGCATAGTTGTACCCGGGATTGGTGTACCAGAAGCCGATCAGCAGGTAGCTGCACAGGCCCACGCCCTCCCAGCCGATGAAGGTGACCAGGAAGTTGCTGCCCATCACCAGCAGCATCATGGCGAAGGTGAACAGGTTGAGCTGGGCGAAGAAGGTGGCCACGCGCGGGTCGTCGTGCATGTAGCCGATGGAGTAGATGTGGATCAGCGTGGCCACGCCGGTGACGAAGAGCATCATCCACAGGCTGAGGGCATCGATCTGGAAGGCGAACGGGATGTTCATGTCCGCCACGGTGATCCAGTTGAACAGGTGCACGATGTGCGTGCCGCCGTCGTGGCCCAGGAACAGGACCAGGCTGCACACGAAGGAGAGGCCCACCATGGCCGAGGCGAGGCCGCCCGCGGCATAGGCCGACAGCTTGCGGCGGCCGAAGCCGGTGACCAGCGTGCCCAGCAGGGGCAGCGCCGGCACCAGGGTGGCAAGCAGGTCCATCCTCACCATTTCAGCCGGTTCAGTTGGTTGATGTCCACGCCTTCGGCATTGCGCTTGAGCTGCACCAGGATGGCCAGCCCCACGGTCACCTCCGCGGCGGCCACCAGCATGATGAAGAAGACCATCACCTGCGCGCCCGCGTCGCCGTACCAGGCGCTCAGCGCCACCAGCAGCAGGTTCACGCTGTTGAGCATCAGCTCCAGGCACATGATGATGATGAGGATGTTGCGGCGCAACAGCGCACCGGCCACGCCGATGCCGAAGAGCAGGAAGCTCAGGACGAAGTAGTGGCCCAACGGCACCACGCGTATGGCGGTCACCACGTCTTCCATCAGGCTTCCTCAGGTTCGCTGCTCGGGGGCAGGTTGATGTGTTCGGTGCCGTCCTTCTTGGCCAGCATCATGGCACCGGCCATGGCCGAGAGGAACAGCACGCTGCTCAGCTCAAAGGGAAGCAGGTAATCCCTGAAAAGGACGTTGCCGATGTTCTTCACCAGGCCCACCCCTGCATTGAAGGAGGCCGGGGCCTGCAGGTCGAGGCCTTGGCGCGTGGCCGCCAGTAGCACCAGCAACAGCAGCCCGCCCGTGGCCACCGCCGAGATGCGCGCCAGCAGCGGTTTGCGCTTCTCCACCTCCTCGTTCATGTTCAGCAGCATGATCACGAAAAGCATCAGGATCAGGATGGCGCCGGTGTACACGATCACGTGCACCATGGCCAGGAACTGCGCGTTCAGCAGCACATAATGCCCGGCGATGCTCAGGAAGCACACGATCAGGGCGATCACGCTCGTCACCGGGCTCCTCGCCGCCACCACCACCAGCGCTGCGATGACGGATACGGCGGCCAAGAGATAGAAAAGCACAAGCATCACGGACCCAAAAGGGTATCGGCGGCGAATGTATATGCTTCAGGTGAATTGGCGATGATCAATGGGCAGGATGTGTCCGCCCTGGTGTGAACGGCCCGGGCCGCAGCCCCGGCCCGGAAGGGGATGGATCGCCCGAAAGCCGGACCTCAAGGGAACCGGGCCACGGGTTTCCGCACCCCGCCTGCCGGGGCCATGGGCCCGTCGCGGGGTGGACGCCCATGCGTGGAACGCTGGCCTCCATCCAGCAATCGGACCCAAACGAAAAGGGCCGCCTTGTTCCCCAGGCAGCCCTTTTCGTTCAATTATCCTGCGCCTACCGCACGATGCTCAAGCGCTTGGTCGTCACCTCCCCGTTCACGGTGATGTTCACCAGGTACACCCCGCTGGCGATGTCGCCCGGCAGGTTCAGCACGGTGCTGAAACGCTCCC